>NZ_CP077717.1:1436345-2157690 GCF_019175345.1 Saccharolobus shibatae B12
CTCCTCTAGAACTTCATCGAGTTCTTTATAATCGGCTAACTTATCACATGCGAAATAAAAGATGGATTTAGGGTTGTAACCCTTATCTAGTAGCCTTTTTATCAATAGAATTAATCCAGTTGTTTTTCCAACTTGTCTAGGTCCAAATAAGAAATTTAAGGAGTAAGGTTCAAGGGACACCGGAAGTGTAACATCCCACTTTACTTTTGACTCTTGATACTTTCTATAGTACTCATTCTCTCTAATTAATTCTGGTGAAATCCACCAAGGATTTTGTTCCTCAATCATGTGTAATGAAACTCCACAAGTATTTATAAACTTTGTTTACTCTTACTCCACAGATGCTTATAAATATAATTAAAACATTATTCTTAGTAGTAACGCCCCAGTTTTAAATCTTTGGAATAAATTGATATTGATGGAATAATATTTCGATACAATGTTATATTCAGTTCATAAAAACACTAAGATTTCTCTAAACACAATGGATCGTTTTATCTCTTTTAAACAGAAGAAGATTGGATGCTAAAGAGATAGTTTTGGTACAGTAACTAATACTAAGCATGAAATAGAGCCTATAAATATCTTATTGAATTTCGATTAAAAATTGATCTCATAAAATACTTATAAAGTATCATTATAAAAGTTTTTAGTAAAAAAGATTATAATTCTTTAAATACTTCGGCCAGGCTTATTTCTTGATGAGACGTTATTACAATACTATAATTTTCTTGTTCATTTATCCCCATCATTACGAATAGACTCCTATTGTTATAAGTTGCATTTATTGAATAGACTAAAACAGTAGCATTCTTAAAAACAACTTTCCCAGCTACAGTAAAGTTACCTATGGTTATATTAAAGTACTTCAAAAGTTTGGCCACATTGCTAAAGTTACCATTACCCTTCAATATTAGTTGGCTATTTGACGAGAGTAATTGAAAACTACCATAAGATGTATTGCCATAGGCTATTACGTTAATAGATGGTTGAGGTGCAAAGACTTTCTGTGAGGTGTAAAGGTACTTTAGGAGAAAGAGGGTAGCGTTAACACTTGCGTTATCCTTGACAATATAAAAGTAATGCCCATCAAATCCAAAAGCACTAGTGTTTTTATAATCGTAAAGTAAGGTGTTGTATTGACCGTATACGAAGCCATATTTCACTAACGTTTTGTTTATTATTGTGAAGGCAAATGATGACAAGGGACTAGAAGCCTTAAAATAGCCTATTGTTGCCAAGGTTTTATTGAACGATATGAAATTCATTGTACCATTACCAATTATTTGAGATGCTAGTGATAACGCCAGTGTTGCATTAGTATTATTAACATAATATGAGATGAAATTAGTTATGGGTGAAATATTATACATATGAATTTGACCTAATGTGGTATAGTGGAATGTATCGGTTGTAGAAGCACTCTCTTGAGTAGTTGAATTCGTGCTGGCGAAGACGATGATAAACGTAGAGATCACAACAATAATTGTTAAAATAATGGGTATTTTTGCATTCATACACTATAATCTTTTGGTTAACAAATAAACTTTTTGCAAACCCGCTATTATACACGCTTTTAAACAAGGATATAAATTATTATACAGTAAAATGATCATTGTAAGCAATATCGTTAAGAAATACGGCAATAAAATAGCATTGGATAACGCCTCCTTAGAGGTTAAGAAAGGGGAATTCGTCTCACTTATAGGCCCTAACGGTGCGGGGAAAACTACACTTATCCGAATCCTACTAACTCTGATGAAGCCAGATAAGGGGGAAGTGCAAATATTAGGAGAAAATCCCTTTAGAAACAAGAGAATCTTTAAGGAGATTGGTTACGTTCAAGAAATTCCCAACTATCCACCATTTCTTACTGGAAGGCAAGTGTTAGAACTTTCAGCTAAGATAAGAGGAGTAGATAAAAGTGAGGTGAAGAGAGTTTTAGAATTTGTTGAAATGGAGAACTACTCTAACAATCCCATAATTAAATACAGTAAGGGAATGGTTCAGAGAATAGCAATAGCCGAATCCTTACTTGGGAATCCATCTATTCTAATAATGGATGAGCCGAACATGGGAATCGACCCTATTTTTTCTTTGAAGACAAGAGAGCTATTAAATAAGTTGAAGAGAAAAGATAACGTATCGATTTTGATGACATCCCACGAATTAGAGGATGTAAAGAAGTTATCTGATAGAATATTCATGATATATAAGGGGAAAATAGTTTTTACCGGTACTGTTGAGGACATGGTTAAGAAGTTTTTAGGTATACAAGTAATAATTGAGACGGATGAAATAGAAAAAACTGAGGGAGTACTAAAGGGGATAGAGTACGTTAAAGGGGTATTCGATGAGGGGAATAGGTTAATAGTTAAACTTGACGAGGATAGAAGGGAGGAACTGTTAAGGGATTTGATTACTAATGGCGTTAAGGTAAAGGGTTTCTATATTGACCTAAACCTGGAAGAGGCTTACATGAGGGCGTTAGGGAATGTTTGAGATAATGCTTTACGAATGGAGGAGGGCAATAGCTAGGAAGAAGGTTATAGTACTATCCATAATAACGTTCGTATTTGAGCTCGGTATTTATTTAGCAATATACTTAGCGCCTTCACAGTCATTGAAGACCTTAATAATTCCCCTCTCACCCTATTTATGGGCTCTTGGAGTGCTATTACCACAAGTGCTTCTAATACACTTCTTGGCTATATCAATAGCTTCTGGGTCCATGGCGGAGGAATACGAACAAGGGACTGTAGATTATTTCATATCAAAACCAATAACGAGGTTGAGGTTCGTTATGGAAAAGTGGCTTGGTTCATTCTCCTTACTTTTAATTATTTACCTCTTCATGGTAGTGCTTGCCTTAATCCTTTCATCTCTTCTCTTTGGAGTGCAAAGTGAGCTAACAATGTTACCAGAGCTCTTCTTCTCAGTTATGTTTTCAACACTGGTTTTCCTAAACATTGCCTTCGCAATAGGTGAGATACTGAGGAGGAGCAATTTATCCTTTACAATTAGTGGATTCGTATTAATAGCATCAATAATAGTCTCTGACGTACTTGTCTTCGTGTCCGTATTAACGCAAAATACTAGCTATGAGAGAATTTCTGAGTACTTACCAACCTGGGGTTCAACTGAATTACCGTTTATGCTCCTTCAAAACTCTCCGTTCTCGACAATAGCTAGGGGATTGAACATTTTACCTTCCATAAGCAATAACGTGGGGTTAGCAATTGTTTCAATTGCTGTGTACTCAATTGTTCCCTTGGTTTTATCTATAATAAACTTCCTAGGTAGAGATATACCGAAGAAGGTAAGTTAGTGAGGTATTTTTCCCATATTGTCAACCATGTTCTTGAGATTCTTACGTTTAGTAATGTTTGCACTTGAGTACGTAGCTATATCAACTACCCATTTCTCATCTTTCTTGGCAAAATCCAACGATATAGATTTTATACCACTTTGGAAGTTCCTATTAACTTAAATTTATAGGTATATATGGAGGATTAAAATATGAAGTGCCAAATACCTTACATTGAGTTACCTAATAATTTCCCCAAATCTGATGTGGATGTTTATAGGGTGTTGGAAGAAGATGGTAAATATTATATTAGACTTGAGCTTGATGGTAAACCAATTTATTTTACCTTCAGTGCCAATGAAATAGTTTTGCACTCCAAGGAATTATACGAAATGGTCTCAAGGGAGGAGATTGATGATTGTTCCCCGTTGGGAATTTTAGACGAAATCTTCTATATTATGTTATACCAATTGGGTACTAAGAGAACTCAACTCTTCTTAGAATTCGATAACCTTTTCGATCTCATAACGTCTGGGAAGTTGAAGGACTCAAAACGTATAATACTGTTAAGGAGGAGGATATTAACGAATTATTCCGATTCAACGGTAATATACTACGTTAGTAGAAGGTTAAGCAAATTCCTCACAAGTGAGACCGTGGAGGACGTTAAGTTCAATTACGAAAGGGCTGAATTGCTAGTCACTAGATCTGGTGATCTATACAACATCTATCTCACGGAAGTCCAAAACGATTTAAATGAGATAATCAAGAAGCTTACATCGATATCCTTTATATTTATGCCCATAACTGCAGTTGCAAGCATTTACGCAGTTGACTTCACAAACGTTTATAATACACTCATAAACTGGCAGAGCTTGATCTTTTTATCTCCCGTTTTAATATTAACAGTTCTTCTGGTAATTTATTTGAGGAGGATAAAATGGTTGTGAAAATTTCTAAAGGTCTATGTTGATAACAGCCACTTCCATAATGGTATAGCCTTAATTCCGTTTGTCCCTACACTTTCATTTCAATCATTTTATCTTCAATCATGATTGAGTGTAGGGACTTAGCCCTCAACCACCTACCCAGCTTCACGGTAGGTGGGTCATGGGACTCCTTAGAGCCCAACGGCACGGGGCTCACATCTCCAGCCTTCTTCAGTAGATTATACAGTGCAACAATGTCCCTATGCCACTTCTCTTTGCCCACCTCACAAACACCAACCCTTGGGGCAGTGCCCCCATCGGGTTGGTAAACAATCCTTGACCCGTGGACTGGGCAAGTTGAAGAAGTATAAGAAGGGTTGACCAAAATTACTGGGACACCAAACTCCCCAACCTTCTCCATAACGGCATTCTTCATAGAAGAAAACGCTGAACGATAAATCCTCAACCTAAGTTGGGAATCCTTAATACCCTTGACCATGTGCTCTGGGGTATTTCTGGGCAAGTCCTCCAAAACTATGGCACTCCTACTCTCAAACGCCTCAGTAACGACTAGCTTAGCCAACTTCCTCCTCGTCTCCCTATCCTTAGTAGACCTCCCAGTAGTAATTTTCCTCCTCTTGTACTCATAGCCCAAGGTAGTCTTCTTTGTCCCAGTCTCCAACAAAACTGGCTTACCATGAACCAGCGTTGACACTGAGTCCTCGTTTAAGTCCACTGGAATAAAACCTTGTGGAGTGTATGGTTTAGGCTCATCCTTCTTAAAGACGACGTAGAGTTCTACTACATTACCCTTCAAGAGCTTAAACCTAGCCTCATTGGCAATCCTCTTTAAATAAAAACTTAGTCAGCACCTCAGTGTTAACTCGAGAAAGTTTGCAAACTATGGTTAAAATGTCCACTTTTAACTTAAAAACTATCACAAAAAGATATTAATTAAGAGGAAAAGTGTCTATGCAAATACCCTTTTAAAAGCTTAAAATGTTTGTATTACATATCTATAAATGTGAAAATAAGAAAGCTCAACAAGGACAACAATTACAACGAATTCCTAATGGACCCCATCTATTCAAGGCTCATAGAAAACGCGGAAAAACTCAAGGATAGGATATTTCACTTGAGCAAGATTGTTAACTTACAAGCCTATATGGAGGGTTTCACTTTCTACACTTCTTCGCATTACAGAAGTACGCCTATTGACGTTATACCCAGAGTAATTACTTCTGAACTCTTCTTCAAAATTTCTAATTATCTAATAGCCAGAAGCTACGTTCTTAACAAGTTCATAAGGGAAATATACCAAGAGGGTTCAAATCCAATTCCCGACTGGATAGTGAAAACAACTCCATACTTTAGGCCAGAAATGATCGGATTCTCGCCACCAAAGGACATATACATTCACGTCTACGGTGCAGACATAGTTAGGGTTAATGGCGTACCGTTTATTTTAGAGGACAACCTAAGAATTCCTTCTGGAATATCTTACTCATATAAGGCATTTGAATACGTTGATAGGTTTATACCAGAGTTAAAAGAAGGTTATGATAACAGAATAGTTCAAATAAACGGGTTAAACTACTTATACGACATTTTGCGTTACGTGAGCGGTAACAAGGATCCCGTCATTGTCATCTTAACTGACGGTAACTACAATTCAGCCTATTTCGAACACAAGTTCATTTCCGATAAGCTAGGAATAATATTAGCTGAACCTAGCGATATTCACATTAAGGATAAGGAAGTAGTAGTGAAGACAGTAGATGAGGGGGAAGTCCACGTGGATGTAATTTACAGGAGGATTGAGGACATGGATTACTTAACTCCAGGTTTGATAAAGGCCTATTTAAGGGGTTGGGTAACATTGGCAAATTCCCCGGGAACTGGGATAGCTGACGATAAGGCAACGTTTGTTTGGGTACCTTATTTGGCTGAGAGATATGGTATTAGATTGGATTACGTTAAACAACCATTGACGATTTGCCTATACGAAAAGGAAAATCTAGAGAAAGTTATTACCCAGCCTACAAAATATGTTATAAAGAAGAGAGAAGGGTATGGTGGTATTGGCTTGGCAATAGTTAAGGATGATAACGTAAATGTTTTGAAAGAAATTTATAAGGAGTATGAAAACTTTATAGCGCAAGAAGTTCTCGACTTCGATACTGTTGTCTCAGTAGTTAACGATTCACTTTACGAGACTTACGCTGACATGAGAATATTCACGTATTATGATAAGGTAGCCAGTGCAGTTTTAAGTAGGGTCGGAATAGTAGGAAGTAGGGTAACCAATAACTCCTCTGGAGGAATGGTGAAGCCTCTATGGATTATAGAGTAGAATACTCAAGTATTTACGAATACGAGGCAGATGTCATATCAAACGAAAATACGCTTAAGATTGTCCCGTATAATGGAGATAACCAATTGCTATTATCACATGAGGTTGGAACTATACCTAATGGTTACAAAACCTCCTATGTGGACATCTTCGGAAACATGGTGTATAAGGTAAAGGTTCAAGAGGTACATAAGAGATTGGAAATATACTCCAAAAGTTTGGTAAGAGTTGATAAAAGAGTGATAAAGACCGACTACGAGTTCCCATATGATTACGGCTTCAACGAGTTTCTCCTACCAACTAGGTTAATAGACCCAGAACCGTTCCAAAAAGTAGCTAAGGAGTTGACGAAGGGTTTAAGGACACTTGGAGAAGTCATTGAGGCTGTAGTTAATTTCGTGAGAAAGAAAATAGCGTATAAACCCAGAGTTACTAACATTAACACCACAGCATATGAGGCGTTTAGTTTAGGTTATGGAGTTTGTCAAGATTACACCCACGTTACTTTGGGATTACTCAGAGCATTAAGTATTCCAGCCAGATATGTCATGGGGGTAGTTAACGATAACCCTAGGGCTACTCACGCATGGGTTGAAGTACTAACCCCAGATGGCACTTACCTAGACGTTGATCCAACAAGAGGTAGATTCTACAATCTGGGTTACATAAAGTTCGCAGTTGGCAGGGACTTCAATGACGTCAGTCCAGTGATAGGGTTTTTCGTCAGTTCTGGGAGGGGTTGGCTTAAGGAAGTAAGGATAAGGGTGGAGGGAAATGCTTCCTAAAAGTATCGCGTATAAGATTTACTGGGCTGGAAGGTATTTGGAGAGGATAGAAAGCGTATGTAGAATGTCCTTGCTAGCAATAAACAATGGGTTAAGCATAAACACTATAGCCAAGGAGCTTGGGTTAAATAATGAGAGTGAATTGATTAACTACATTAAGACATCATTTCAGTATTTTAGGGAAGATGTTAGGAGTTTCGCAGATGAGAAAGTTATTGTTCAAGTGAATAGTCTTGAGTTCCTAATAGACTCTAATAGGTCTGACTTGCAAAGTTACTTTACGCAATTACTTAATGGCGTATATAGTGTTGGAAGTAGTCTTGAGAAGTTCTTCGTGGAAGTTAGGAGTGAGATGAGGATAAGAGCACAACAAGAAAATCAACCGGAATAAGGGGCAGTAGGGAAAAAGAAGATAGTTTAGATCTTATTCTTGGACTTTCGCATAATATTTCTCAAGTTAGATGTTTTCTCGTAGTTAACTTTGTTGTTTTCAATTACTACACCATAAACTTTTTGTGCTATCTCAGATGTAATATATTCATTTCTTACGTCTTGTAGAACTAGTTCTGGGTCTCTATCTAAAGGATCTCCCCAACCTCCTCCTCCAGCACTACGTAGACTTACCTTATCTCCATACTCTAATTTTATCGCTGCTACCTTTCTGATAACTCTGGGTTTTTCTCCTTTCTTATAAATTATTGCATAGTTTGGAGGACCATTAAATCCTCCATTAATTCCCCAAGGTGGAAATTTAGATCTTCCTATTGAGACTGTAAAGTATGCTTCTTTAGACAACACTACATAATCCTTAATAATTCCCAAGCCTCCTCTGTATTTTCCGTGACCCGGACCGTCTTCTGTATTTAGACTTTCTCTTTCAACTAAAATGGGCATTTTTCTTTCATAAACTTCTGCAGAGGCTATATATGTTTCTCCATCACCGCTAGCTACTAGTGCGCTTTCCCCATCTTGATCATTACATCCTCCCCAACCACCTGGTTGAGGTTCCACGATTGCAAAGGGTTCACCAGTTTTTTCATCGTATCCTCCTAATATTGTAGCTAATATTGATAAAAAGTGTCCAGCGGATAATTTATCCGGTACGTAGGGAGCTAATGCTTTCCATACTAAATCTGTTGCGTATGACATCGACTCCCAGTATGTTGACGTTGGAGCTGGTTTTCTGGGATTGAATATGCTTCCCTCAGGTGCTATCACTTTTAGAGGTGAGAAAAATCCTGCATTAGGCAAAGCACGGGGATCCGTTATAGCCATGTATGTCTCTCTGACTGCAGAAACAGTCGCTGGTAAAGGTGAATTTATAGGCCCATTAACTTGATTAGAACTTCCAGTGAAGTCAACAATGAATTCATCATCAGTTATGGTCACCTTTACCTTGACATAAACAGGGTTGTCCGAAATTCCATCATCATCAATGTAATCTTCCGCTTCAAATTTACCTTTAGGTAATTTGGCTAGTTTTAACTTGCTTAATTTAACCCCATCTTCTATAAGCTTATCCATAGCCTCAAGTACGTTATCTAAACCATATTTTTCAATAAGCGTATTTATTCTTCTTGCTGCAATCTTCATGGAAGCAATCTGAGCTTCCATGTCCCCTAATGTAGCATTAGGCATTCTAGAATTGGCAGATATTATATCAACTACATCTCTATTGGGTTTTCCTCCAATGTATAATTTAATGTTTGGTAGTTGAAGTCCCTCTTGGAATATCTCCGTGGCATCTGAACTCCAACTGCCAAAATGCATTCCCCCAATTTCACTCCAATGTCCTTTATTTACTATGAATCCGACTAACGTATCCTTCGCAAACATAGGCATAATTAATGCAACATCATTGAGATGCGTACCGCCTGAATATGGAATATTAGTAGCTATTACATCCCCTGGATTTATATCGCTTTTCCATTTTTCTAGCACCTCTCTTATCGTAAAGTCTAAAACCCCGGAAAACCCCGGAACTCCTGGAGCTTGTGCTACCAGGCCTCTCCCCTTAGCATCAGTTATTCCAACAGCGTAATCTAGCACCTCATATATAACTGGACTTTTAGCAGTTCTTCCGAAGGCGTAGAACATCTCCTCAGACGCCACTACAAGACCATTTTTTATAATTTCTAATGTAAATGGATCTACCATGGTCAATCCCTCTCAATAATCAGATTTCCATAACTATCTAGCATTCCCATTTGTCCCTCTAGTATTAACGATGTAGAAGTTGGATCTTCTATGATTGCTGGACCATCTATTTGATAATTAGTGGGCAAAAATTCTTTATTATACACGTTCCACTCCTCGTATTTCCCTTCATAGAATACCTTTCTTTTTCCGACTAATGCTTTGCTAACATCTGAATTATTCCTTTCTATCTTCATTAATGGAATAGTCTCAGCCTTAACTACACCACTCACGTGGAAGTTTACTATTTCAATTGGACTATCTAAAGTAAATGCGTAAGCGATTTCATGAGCCTCATGAAACCTTCTTTTTATCTCCTCAATTTCGCCAGTTCCAATCTTTCCCGGCATTATATTCACTTTTACAGTGTGTTCTTGACCGTAATATCTCATTTCGGCGTATCTTAGCATTACGATATCCTCCTCTTCGAATCCTTCCGATATTAATATAGATCTTATTTTGCTTTCTAATTCATTAAATTTTTCATTTATCAGATCTATACTATTCTCCTTGTCAATCCTCAAAGGATAAGACAAGACAAGATCGTGTCTGATATCTGAAACAAGCATACCCCATGCAGAGAACACTCCTGCAGGGAGAAATGGCACTACTATCTTCTTTATATCTAATTCTTCTGCAACAAATGGAGCGAACATTGGACCAGAGCCACCGTATGCTACTAACGTAAATTCCCTTGGATCGTATCCTCTTTGAACAGATATTAATCTCACTGCATTTACTGCATTATCATTAGCAATTTTAACTATACCGTAGGAAACTTCTTCGATAGACATGTTGTAATATTTCGCAATATTTGAAATAGCTTCCTCGGCAAGTCTTTTATTAACCTTTATTTTCCCACCAAGTAGTTCCTCTTGATTTAGAAATCCGCAGACTATGTAAGCATCAGTCACGGTAACATCTTTACCTCCTTTTCCATAAGCCACTGGTCCCGGATAAGCACCAGCGGCTCTAGGTCCTACTTTTAAATTGTTTGCTTCATCAATCCAAGCAATGCTTGTTCCACCATTACCTATTTCAACTATATCCAATGTTGGAACTTTTACTGGATATCCTGGGTTGTACTTATCTCTTCCAATATAGTAATCAGTGTTTATATTAGGTTCTAGGTTTCTCACTAAACTTGCTTTGGTTGTAGTGCTTCCACCATCCATTGCTATAATATCTTTCTCTCCTAATGCGTCACTTATCTTAATAGCTCCTATAACACCTGCAACTGGACCAGATTCTAAAGTAAATATTGGAAATCTTTTAGCGTAATCAAATGTGGCCATACCTCCATTGGAAAGCATAGCAAAATAATTTCCTTTAAAACCTCTCCTTTTAAATTCGCTTTCCAACTTGCTCAAGTATCTATTCATTTTTGGCATAACGTATGCGTTAAGTACAGCGGTACTAGTTCTCTCGTATTCTCTCCACTCTCTAGTGACCTCATGAGATAACGTTACCATAATACTAGAATCAATTCTCTTAATAATCTCTCCTGCCTTAAGTTCATGTATAGGATTAACGTAAGAATTAATAAAACCTACAGCAATAGCTTCTACGTTTTCCTCTTTTAATTTTTTAATTGCCTCGACAACCTCATTTTCGTTTATAGACAGTAAGATATCGCCATCACTCTTTATCCTTTCAGTAACCTCTAGTCTTAAATATCTTGGAACAAAGGGAGTAGGTTTCTTATATCTGAAATTGTACATATCCCTTCTATTAGCCCTTTGGATCTCTAGGATATCTCTAAAGCCCTTAGTTGTGATCAGACCTACTTTTGCTCCTTTCCTTTCTACTATTGTATTAATGGCTAGTGTCTGACCATGAATTATAGTATTTACATAGCCTAAATTTATTTTAGATTGATCTATCGCCTCAAGTACGCCATTTGATGGATCATCTGGCGTAGTCTCTACCTTTACCCAGCCTATTTCTCCATTTTCTTCATTGTAGACCACTACGTCAGTAAAAGCACCTCCTATATCTATGCCCACTCTTATCATTGATTAAGTTGTATTATTTTGAAGATATTAAGCAGTCTAATAATCCTCTGTGTCAACTGAATATTTTAAAAAGACTAAACAACACATAATAACATCTTCTTAAATTACCATATATATTTATCATTAGACAATGATAGATCAGTCGAAAGAAAATTATAAATAAGAGTTATTTTTATAAGTTTATTAAGTTAGGAAATGTCTTGGGAAGAAGTATTTCGAAATTATCTTGATGATAAAGATATAAAGATTTTGAAACTTTTAAATCAAGACGCAAATATCTCTGATGCTAGGCTTGGAAAATTAGTCGGACTATCAAAGACCGCCGTAAGATTAAGAAGAGTAAAGTTACAAAATTCAGGGATCTTAAAAATAGTTGGTGTAGTGGTTTTACAAAACTTAGGTGTTCCGTATGCAGATCTTTTAGTAAAATTAAAGAATGATATAGTACTAAGAGAGCAATTTATAAACAAACTCATTGCTGATGATCTAGTATATGAAGTAACAGAATATATGGGAGATTGGGATCTTCTTATTAGGTTATTTCATAACAATATCACTAAATTGAAGGACGAATCATTAAAAATAATTAGTGATAAAGCTGTTCAAGATTACAGAATTAGTTATGTAGTAAAAACTTATAAGGCATGGGGAAAATCAATTCTTTCAAGTATATAAACCTTACTCGAAAATTCATAGACTATTGGACTACAACATATTAGTTTTTCGAAATATACATAGAGGGACATGCGACTAAACTATAGCGTTAAGGATAGTTAATTTTGGTGAAAACATTTTCTTCTAAACTATAATAATACTTTTATTCCATTTTTAAACACTAGAAATTATGACAAGAAAGGAAGAAATTAGCTCAAAATACGATGATTATTCACTAAAGGAAGTGCCAAAGGATTCCAGATACGGCTTCTTTAACGTTTTTCTAGTATTTTCGTCTGTTTATGGTGCAATAGCTGTAATATGGGCCGGAGGAGCACTAGGTTACGGTCTCACATTTTCTCAAGCTATAGCAGCAGTGTTGTCAGGGACAGTAGTGTTGGGTATTTTAGGTTCATTAACTGCGGCTGTTGGAGCTTATAGTGGTCTTTCCACTTATGTTATGTGGAGACATCCTTTAGGAAGATGGGGAGGTAAGATTGCTGGACTATTGCTGATAACCATAACTACGGGAATAGGGTGGTATGCAGTAGAAACGTGGCTATTTGGTATAGTAATGAGTGAGATATTCCCAAATAATCCATTCTTTTCTGTTGGAGTAGCTGCGATTTGGGGAGGGATTCTGATGACAATAATGACATATGTAGGTTATAGGATGCTGTCTTTCCTAAGTTACTTTACAATTCCATTCCACGTATGGCTGATAGCAATAGGAATTGCAATAGTATTAGCACTTAAAGGTGGATTTCACACAGTTATGGCAGCAGTTCCAACAAGTCATATGAGCTTGCTTGATGGTATATCCGCTACCATTGGATTATATAGCGCTGGGACTATAATTTCTCCCGATATCTCCAGATTTGCCAAATCAGCGAAAGATGCTGGCTACGCGTGGTTCGCTCACATAATTTTCTTATATCCATTCTTAATATTGGGAGGAGTAGCAATAGTGTTAGCAACTGGTTCCTATTTAATAACTAACGCGATGCTAGAGTTAGGTATGGGAGTTGGTGTTTTATTAATTATAGTTTTCGGTCAATTCATAATAAATACTGACAATCTATATAGTGGTTCCTTATCATTAGTTAACCTAATTCCAATGAGACGTGAAATCGCCTCCATAATTAACGGTGTCATAGGTACTGCAATTGCAGCATATGTTGGATTCTCTGCAGGTTCGTCGATAACTCCCTTTGAGAACTTTATCTCTTTATTAGGAGACTTCTTACCTGCAATGGGAGGAATTGTACTAGCTGACTTTTACATTGTCAAGAAATACATTAATAAGATCCAAGATCCTCATAAACGATATCAATTCGTACCAAATAATAATTATTACAATATAAATATTGCAGGAATATTAGCCTTAGCATTAGGTTCAATAGTAGGTTACTTCGTAAATGCCGGTATACCAGCAATAAATTCCTTAGTTACCGGCTTCTTATCCTACATTATAATATATTACATTATCAAAGCTTTAGGTAAGAGTCCGGAAATACTGCCGTTCAATTACGAAGGAGGGATATTAAGATGAACTTATTTGACAACTACAAAATATTTACTATATCCAACGTTATAATGGGATTAGTGTTTAGTGCACTGTATTTCATAACGAGCGGGTTTATACAATACTACAACTTAGTTTACGGCATTCTTACATTAGCAATAGCCATATGGGGAATTGGAAGATATTATCTGAAAAATGTAGAAGACGATAAAATAAGAGTAGGAGTTCAGACAGCTTGGCTAATAGTGTCCTTTGCTTTAGGTTACATATCTATAATTTATGCCCCTGTTCTATTCACGAAGTTAGAAATAATAGTAATTGAGTCCATTCTATCAATAATACAAATTTTGTGGGGTTCAGTATTATTGGCAATTTCATATAGGAAAGGATACTCTGTCATAAAGGTGTAACTAAATGGAAACGTATTTCATTGAAGAGAGAGATTTACAAAACTTAGTTACTGGAGCGTCTTTTTTAGGTACTGGAGGTGGAGGGGATCCCTACATAGGGGGACTTATGTTAAAAAGGGAATTAGAGCTTGTAAAAAAGATAGAAGTCATAACTGGAACGAAGTACTCAAATAGCAAATCCTTCGTTTTAGGTAGCGCAATGATGGGAGCTCCTATAGTGATGATAGAAAAAATACCCAATAGCTCTGAAGCTAAAAAGGCTCTTGAAGTTTATTCCAAATTTACCGGTAATGAGGTTGAATACATCACACCATTGGAAATGGGTGGAGTTAATTCAACGATCCCATTAATAACATCAGCTAAGACTGGTATCCCAGTAATTGATGGAGATGGTATGGGAAGGGCATTTCCAGAATTACAAATGACTACCTTTTACTTTTATGGCGTTCAACCTTCTCCGATCGTAATATTCGATGAAAGAGGCAATGTAAGTATAGTACAAGGTATAGATGGCTATTGGTCTGAGAAAATAGCAAGAGTTATTACTGTAAGATACGGAGGAAGTGCATACATCGCCCTATATGGTACGTCATTATCAACTTACTTAAATACTGCTGTACTAGGCACACTGAGTTTAGCCTTAGAAATAGGTGAACTATTAAATCAAATGCGTCTTGATGATGTCTTAGACCTTTTAAAGGCAATGATAATGTTTAAAGGTAAGGTAGTAGACGTGCAAAGAAGAGTAGAGAAGGGATTCTCTAAAGGCAATGTAATTATAGATGGCATAGAAAACATCAGTAAACAAACTATGAAGATTGATTTTCAAAATGAATTCTTAGTAGCTAGGATTAATAATAACATAGTAACTACTGTACCAGATCTCATAACAGTTTTAGATTTATTCACGTTAAAACCCATTACGACAGACAGAATAAAATATGGTCAAAAAGTCATGGTTATCGGTATACCTTCAAGTGTTAGACTGAGGAGTAAGGAAGCGTTAAGATATATAGGACCCAGAGCCTTTGGATATGATGTGGATTTCATACCACTCGAAGAAAGGTGGAAGAAGGTTGAGAATTAGAATAGGTATTGATATTGGTAGTACTCATACGGATGCAGTAGCATTAGAAGGTAAAGAACTGATAGTAGCGGATAAAGTAATGACTACGCCAGACTTAACCACTGGACTTTTAAATGCCATAAGTAAAGTAATGGAAAAACTTGGAGAAAGAAAAAACGAAGTAGATACACTGATGATAGGAACTACTCATGGTCTAAACGCTTTACATCAAGGTAAAGGCTTAAATAGAGTAGCAATCATTAGAATTGGCTTACCGGCTGGGGAAGGAGTTCCTCCAGTATTTGACTGGCCCGAGCAACTGGCAAGCTTTGTTACCTATAAATATATGGTAAGAGGAGGGCATGAATATACTGGGGAAGAAATAGTAGAGATGGATGAGGACAAAATAAGGAAGATCGCTGAGGATATAGGCGGTAAAGTCGATGCCATAGCCATTAGTTCAATATTTTCAGTGGTAAATTCATCACATGAGATTAGAGCAAAGGAAATTTTAAGAGAGAAAGGAATTAATGTCCCCATAGTTCTTTCTCATGAAATCGGTGGAATAGGACTGTTAGAGAGGGAGAATTCAGCAATCTTAAATGCGTTAATACTTAAAATCTTTGAGAACTTAATAAATAAAATCAAACAGTTACTATCTTCTTTGGGCATAGAAAACGTGAAACTATTCTTTGCACAGAATGATGGAACTGTAGCTTCTGAAGATTTTATCAAGAACTATCCAATATTCACTGTAGCAGGGCCAGTTTCAAATAGTATTAGAGGAGCTCACTTACTGACTGGAATAAAAGATGCCATAGTGATGGACGTAGGAGGGACTACGACAAATGTGGGTGTTCTCCATGAGGGATATCCCAGAGAATCCTCATCTGTTGTAGAGATAGCTAAAATAAGGACTAATTTCAGAATGCCTGACATATACACGATGGCATTGGGAGGAGGTACGATAGTTAATAAAGAGAAAATAGGACCAGAGAGCGTGGGCTATGCGTTAATAAATAAGGGAATAGCATGGGGAGGCGATACTTTAACTGCAACAGATGTAGCTATGATAGTAAAAGGAATAACAATAGATGGTACAAATCCGCAGTTAATAATTAACAAATTCCCTCCGGAGTACTTGCTTAGTATATACACTAATATGGTAGGAATGTGGGAAGACGCTATAGACTTAATGAAAACTTCAAAGGACGATGTAACGGTAATTGTTGTGGGTGGTGGAAGTATAATGGTTCCAGAGAAATTAAAAGGGGCAATGGAAGTTATAAGACCACAAAATGCACAATACGCCAATGCGATAGGTGCAACATTAACCAAAGTTGGCGCTACAATGGAAAGGACGTTCTCTTATGATCAAATAACTAGGGAAAATGCTATAAAGAGTTTAATTGATGAGGCTAAAAGTCTAGCCATAAAAGCTGGAGCCTTACACACAACAATAGAAGTTAGAGAAATAGAAGAAATGCAAATTCCTTATCTACCCGGAAATTCGGTGAAAGTTAAAGTTAAGGTAGTTGGTGAATTTTCTTAATTTCTTTAACTACCATTTCCTTAATCTTGTCATACCCTCCAACCTCTTTCCACTTATTACTTACGGGAATTTCTACTATTCTCACTTTTACTCCATACTTGAGGGAGTCAGAAGTCACTACGTTATTATTATAATCGATTAAATTGATAATTTCAGGTGATATTGAGAGAATCTTCTCTTCTTTAAGGAAGCTCAAATACTCATTTTTAAATACTACTTCGGCATTTTCACCCCTATACTCTTCGAGACCGTTAATTTTAGCTATACCAATTGCAAATCCTCCTAAGTTAAATCTCTTTACATCAACTATTTTACCTTCGAAAATTATCTTACCTCTCGCTAAGCTAATCATTTCATCTAATCCTTGTTCTGTTAACGTTTTACCTAATTCGAAAGCTAGGCTTACTGTACCCAAGATAGCTCCCTTAATGTAATCCCTACCAGATGCAGGGTAAAGCGAGATGTAACCCCTTCCACCGAATCCCACAGTTATACTCCTTGCAATGCTCTCTGCCTTGAAGTTATCAACAGCGTCTATAATAACGCAATTTTCACGCTCATCACAAATACTCAAAGGTGTTGCCTTATATCCCGCGAAATGCATAGTGGTCATATATAATTCTGGAAAGGCTCTACCCTCATAATCTCCATCTACTAATGGTTTCTTACTCATTAACGATGCCATAAATGGGACGACTGAGTTTATACCACCTATTTCAATGGAAGTTATTTTAGTAGGTTCTTTTCTCAAAAACTTAGTTAGGGTCATGAGTGATCTATAATACTCATAACCCGCGGGGATCTTCTCTATACCTATCAATGGTGACCCCATACCGCCTACTCCTATTATGAAATCTCTATCTTCATCAATCTCGTCAGTATATTCAACGTAATCTACATTCATCTGAAGCATTTTTGCTTTAACAATTTTGTATCCTAAAAACGGATTTCCACCACCACCAGAACCTAATATTGAACTCCCTATTGCGAGATTGTATAGATCGTTAACAGATATTCTCATGTTTTCTTATAATCCCTCTAGTAATATAAAGTTTAAAGTTTGATTCAACATCATTTAATAGCAACCAAAGATCTAGCTAAATCTCAGAAAGACGAGTCTTTAGTATAGGGCAAAAGTATACTGCTCTTTTTAAAATATTTATACAAAAATTATATACTATTAGGTCTTTTTATGGTGTTTTTGTATAACTTAATTAGGAATCGTTTAAGTGGAACTAAGATTAATCCATTTCGCTTCGTTATAAATTACTCAACTTTCGCTCATCTCCTATTTAAAAAAGTAAGATTAGCAGAATCACCTTAATGAGTGTATAACTCTAATAATTTACTTATAATATATTATTAAAAAAGAATTCATGCTTTAGCTTGTTCTCCTCTAAGGTCTACATCTTTAGTTTCCTTTAATGTTAAAACTCCAACAATTGCTATAATCCCGTAAGTTATTATCAACACAACTAGGTATGGCCAAGCGAATTTTGCTCCATGAAGCGCACTCACGATATATGTAGCCAATATTGGTGCTAAACCTCCTCCATAGACTTGAGATATTTGATATGCAAGATTAGTCCCAGAAGCCCTATACTTAGTTGGAAAGTGCTCAGTGTAAAACGCGGGCTGAGCAGCGTAGGCTATGCCCACAGTAAGTGAGAAGAAGAGTATTTGTGCAGTTAGAGCTGTTCCGTAATTTCCAGTCCCTATTGCGATCACATAGGGATAGGCCAATACTACCATTAAAAGCATGCCCGTTAATATAGTCCACTTCCTTCCAATTCTATCCGCTAATGCCCCAGAAAGGAACATAAATATTATTGCTACTAATGCAGCAAAGACATTGGACAGAGATGCTAGTCTAGAGGGTATTCCGTTAAGTGTCATATATGATATCCCGAACACTTGGCTCAACCAAAAGGCAGCCCCTACTCCAGCATTTATCATGGAAAGATGTAATACCAGTGTTCCTTTTTCCTTTAATACTTTAGAGGCTGGATATTCAACTATTTGTCTCTTTTCTCGAATTTCCCTAAATAACGGGCTATCTTCTAATCTCAATCTTATGACCAAACCTAACATTGCCGCAATGAATCCTATTATAAATAATATTCTCCAACCGTAGCTGTAGACCGCATTTAACGGCATGGTGAACGTTATTAACGTTACACTTCCAGATCCCAGTATTATCCCTATTGGTAAAGTCTGTCCAACCCAGCTCCCCCAAAAAGCCCTTCTTTTAGTATTGGCTGCAGCTTCCACGATCCACGTTGATGCACTTCCAAACTCACCTCCAAACGAAATCCCTTGCATTATTCTGAAAATTGTAATTAAAATAAGTCCTAGACCACCTATGACACTATAACCCGGGGTGACACCAATTCCAAGCATGGCCAAACCCATAAGTACAATAGCCCATACCATGGCATCCCTACGACCTATTCTATCACCTACGTGTCCCCATATATACGCACCAATGGGTCTTATAATTAGACCCAGTCCGTATATTGATACCGAGGTAAATATTGCAGCAGCTAATGTGGTTCCTGGACCAAAGAAAATATGTGGCCATATCAGTGAAGCAACAGTACCCGTCACAAGGAAATCGTATTGCTCTATTATACTTCCTATTAATACGCCTAGCGTAATAAAACCTAGACTTGAATTAGAGGAAGGCACATACCATCAATCTCTTCTCTAAATTAAGAGTTAAAAACCTTTCTACAATAAACTACTAAAGGTAATTTTAAAATAGACTAAAATTCTGTGTTCGGTAATGGAAACTTATGACGTCATAGTTGTTGGGGGAGGAAATGCTGGGCTTGTGGCATCGATTACTGCAGCAGAGTTAGGTAAAAAAGTTCTACTTATTGAGGCAGCTCCACCTAACGAGAGAGGTGGGAATACTAAATATACTAGAGATATAAGGTATGCTCACTCTTCAGAGGATAAATTCACATCCGGGGAATACACCAAAATTGAACTCTTTAATGACTTGAAGGGCGTTTCAGGAGATGGATTTAATCAGCAATTGGTTAATATGGTAATTGACGAATCGGAAAGTATACCAGATTGGATGTTAAAACACGGTATAATTTTTAAGGGGAGTATTAGAGGAACTCTAGGTCTCTCTAGAACTAACGCGTTCTTCTTGGGAGGAGGTAAGGCACTAGTTAACACTTATTATAGAGTGGCTGAAAAATTGGGCGTGAAAGTCCTCTACAGTTCAACGCTAGTTGACTTTAATATAAAGGATAATCGATGCGAGTCCATTGTAGTGTACTCTAAAGAAGGTGAAAGGGAAATTCCAGTTAAAAGCCTAATACTTGCATCTGGAGGATTTGAGGCTAATGTGGATAAGCTCAAGGAGGTATGGGGAGAAAGAGCAAACAACTTCATAGTAAGAGGAACTAAGCACAATAGGGGAATTCCCTTATTTCAGCTGATTAAATACGGTGCGGAGACTGTGGGTCCAAAGAAGGGTGGCCACATGGTAGCTGTTGACGCCAGAGCACCAAAATTCGATGGTGGAATAGTCACTAGAATAGACGCTATTCCAGTAGGTATAGTTCTCAATAAGAGAGGAGAGAGATTTTACGATGAGGGAGAGGATATGTGGCCTAAGAGATATGCAATCTGGGGACAATTGATTGCAGAGCAGCCAGATCAGATAGCCTATGCCATAATAGACTCAAAAATGGTGAACGACTTCATGCCCACAGCGTATCCCCCTATCACAGCAATGAGTTTGGACCCTCTACTGTCTCAACTCGAAATCGACAAGGAAAAGGCGGTTAGTACAATAAATAGTTACAATCAGGCTGTAGTTGAAAAAGGTAATTGCAACCTTTCAATTCTTGACGAATGCCACACGGTTGGAATTCAACCGCCAAAATCGCATTGGGCTAGAAAAATAGATACACCCCCATTTTACGCATATCCACTAAAGCCTGGTCTCACATTCACCTATATGGGATTGAAAGTTAATAAGGAGGCAAGGGTATTAACAAGTGATGGTGAGTTCGAGAACATATTTGCTACTGGGGAAATCATGTCTGGAAACGTCTTGACGAGAGGTTATTTAGGTGGATTCGGATTAACAATAGGTACAGTATTTGGATGGAGGGCTGGGGAGTATGCAAGCGGTAAACATTGACGATATTTTAAAAGAGGCCGAGAGACAGTTAATGATATGTAATGCTTGCCGTTACTGTGAGGGATATTGCGATCTCTGGGATGCTATTGAGAGGAAGAGGAGCTTTCCCCCTAACGACGTTTTCCATCTTTCTAATCTTTGCCATGATTGTAGAGACTGCTATTACGCTTGTCAATACACTCCTCCCCATCCATTTAGCATTGATATACCGGGAATTCTAAGCAAAGTTAGGGAATTGAGTTATCGGAGATTTGTCTATCCCAAGTTCATGCAGAGGTATGTTTCTAGCATTTATAGATTCATTAATTACATTTACGTTATTCTCACTATCATAATATTTGCCATATCAATATCCCTCACGCTTTTTCTACATGGGTTCTCCCTTTTCAGAACCTACATTCCCTATCAATCTCTTCTTCCTCCTTACATATTCTTAGCCGTTGAGTATTTGTTATATATTTACGTAGTGTTTATGTGGTACATGGAGGCTAGGAGCTATTGGAAGTCTATAAGTAATGGGATAAGGTTCAGTCTAGGGGAGGTTCTGAAAGGAGTTAAGGATGCGTTAATCCATAAAGACTTTACTGGAGGAGGTGCAGGATGTAGCTATCCCTTAGAGTATTTTCCAGATCAAGGGAAGAACCCTAAACCTAGTAGATTTAGACTCCACGCTCATGCCACTGTTGTAATTGGGTTCATCATAGATCTGATTTCCATCCTGTTTTACCCATTTAAAGGAACAGTTACTCCTGCGATTTTCCTTATA
This sequence comes from Saccharolobus shibatae B12, assembly GCF_019175345.1. Taxonomy (NCBI): domain Archaea; kingdom Thermoproteati; phylum Thermoproteota; class Thermoprotei; order Sulfolobales; family Sulfolobaceae; genus Saccharolobus; species Saccharolobus shibatae. The sequence continues at coordinate 1,458,069 of NZ_CP077717.1, forward strand.
GGATCTATTATGATCGCTGTGGGAGCCCTATCACTTCTTTATAAAAGGAAATATGATAGATTAGTACATGAGGATGGGGGTTTAGCCTTTACGCTAATGTTAAGCATAGCGAGCATATCTGGTATAATAGCTATAGTACTTTCCCTTTATCATCAACCATTATACGCTGTGTTCTTCCTTCTAAGAGCTTCCATAATAGCTTCACTATTTATAATGGCACCATATAGTAAGTTCGTACACTTAGTTTTCAGATTAGTATCGTTGATGAGGGATAGATTTGAGGAGTATAACGTTAAGAAGTGAAAGTCCAACAATATGTATGTCTCTGAAATGGGGTCTCAAAACATGTTCAGTAGCGTTTTATATCACAACAAGGCTTTTAATGGTAAAGTTTTATACTATAACTGTTTAGCCTAATTCATGTCCTACCTAGCTACATCGAATATAAAATTATAAGAACATTTATTCAATCAAAAGTTTATAATTATAAAGCTATTTTTCTTTCTAGGTTAAATTTCATCAAGATACTAGCTGGAACTTCCTATACGCTCTAATTATTCACTTTATTTCTTCTGGTGGCTTTATACCCCTAAAATTCACATAAATCAGTAAATCGTATACAATTTTTATCACTCCCGCAAGGATGAAAGGTGCTGAATATTTGCTCAATTCAATAAGATAGGTAGAAAAGTAAGGGGAGATTACTCCTCTGTTAATCTTCACCTTGAGATGATAGTAGAAATTGGTAAGCCATAAAAATACCATTAGTCCAGTAATTTTGAGAAGAAAAATATTAGAAATAACAACGTCAATAGTAAAACACTTTAAAATCTCATTTAAAGCTTAATTCCGATTTATCCCTATAAATGGTGAATATTAAGCGGTAGATTATATCAGTAATTATCGTTCAATAGAATTTTCATTACGTCAAAGGATAAAGGAAATCACTTCTTCTATACATATAAATATTTTATGGTACTCATTGTATAGGATAAAAATATAGGGAACTATAAACGGGATTTAAATGATAATTGTTTGGTCTTTTATGGTAAATTGCGAAAAATTGTACTAAAACTTAACGTAATCACCACCCTAAAGCATTATATATTTTTAAAAATATATTTTACTCGTGTCATTATTTAACTTATCACTCGTAACTTTTGAAATAGATCATGAGGATTGTTGGAGTAAGCTTACGTCAGATTACCCTGTACTAATAAAGACCATTTTTGCAAAGCCGAGTAAGGGAAAAGACTACATTTTAGGAATGGATGAAGTTAAAACGCATAACAGAAGGGCTTTTAAGGGATTTTTAAAGTCGTTCAGAAGGGATAAGAGCATTTACGAGATTGTACAAATCATAGAGTTGGATAGCAGGAGGGGGATTTATAGGATATTATTTAAAGAAAGATATGAGAACATGATAATGGGAATTATAGAAAATTATATGACGCTATATATGAAAGATCTAATAAAAGACGGTAATGAAAGATTGTTATTAATCATGCCTTCAGATGAAGTTGTAGCGCTTAAGAGGGATTTGGAAACATTAGGGGAGATCCATTACTTCAATGCTAAACGTGTAGACTTCAACGACTTTATACCAACCTTTTTTGATCTTTCTGAGCAAGAAAGGAATGCCGTACTTCAAGCCATAAGATTAGGGTATTATGAATATCCTAGAAAAATAAACCTAGAGGAATTAGGAAAGATTATGGGAATATCAAAACCCACATTGGAAGAATATTTAAGGAAAGCCGAGAAGAAGGTTATGTCTAAAATATTTAGGGAGTTTTACCAACAAGATCTACTCTTTCACTCTCCAGATTATTAAGCTCTAACCATATTATGTTTAAAAATTTACCGGACAAAATGCATATCTCCATATAAGTATGGATCCTTACTTATAAACTATATATAACATAAATACCAATAATGAGTGAACCTTCAGATCCTCTAAAAGCACTTGATGAGGCTAAATTAACATCCACGCATTATAGATGGACAGTCTTATCTGCTTTAGCGGACTTCCTCGACGCAGGAGCCATAGTTGCAGGTGGAGCTTCAGTAAGTATATGGATTTCCCTCTTCCATCTTAATTCCCTTCTCTTAGGTATAATAGCTGCGTTAAGTCCAAATGCCTTTGCCGCTGGTATAGGAGCTTGGATAGCTGGACCACTCGGTGACAGATATGGAAGAAAGGCTATATATACATACGATCTAATCGTATATGCAATAGGTGCAATTATAATATTATCGGCAATAAATTACTATATGGTTATTATAGGGTATACTATAGTAGGGTTGGCAGTGGGAGTTGACGTACCAACAAGTTGGTCACTAATAGCCGAGCTAGCTCCTAAGAGGAATCGCGGAAGGTTAATGTCATTCACTAATTTATTCTGGTATATTGGACCCATAATAATATTGCTCCTAGGCATAGGCACGGTTCCGTTGGGTGTTAACTCCTTTAGAGTCCTATTCGGGTTTTTGACAATAGTTGCAATAGTAACATGGGTCCTAAGAAGAGGAATTGCTGAATCCGCTAGATGGGGATTAGCAAAAGGAAAAGAAGAAGTGGTTAAACAAGCATTAGAGCAACTAGGACAAAGTGTAAGTGCAATACCTAAGACTGAGACGAAAGCTAAGTGGAGTGATATGTTCAAATATTGGAAAGGATTAGCCTTCATGATCCCAATCTATATTTTCTGGGGCGTACCAGCTGGAACCTTTGGATTCTTCTTACCTTTCCTTATAGAAGATTTGGCCATCAAAAGTTCTGTAATAGGCGATTTGGTTCAAATAGCGTGGTTCGTGACTGCAATAATTGGAGTTGTTGGAGTATACATGCAGCTATCAGACAAAGTGAATAGGAAGCTACTATATGTAGTAGGTTCTCTTATATGTGCAATCGGTTTCGCATTACCTATAGGATTACCATTTAAGATACTTTGGGTTGCTCTATTTAATGTATTCCTATTTGGATTTGGCCATGGAATGGGATTATGGCCTCAAACTAGAGTCTGGTCAGTGGAGCTTTTCCCGACAGAAATAAGGAATACAGCTCAAGGTTTTGTATGGGGCTGGATGAGAATAGCATTAGGAATATGGAGCATCTTCGTGCCTTCTATAATTGACGCAATAGGTTACTCAGCAATAGCAGCAGTTGCTACTTCATTCTTTATACTAAATATTATCTTGGGGTTACTAGTAGGGCCCAAGAGTCAAGGAAAAGCTTTAGAAGAGGTGATAAAGGACTTTTACGGAGGAAAGGTTCCAGTATCTAAAGTAGTAGAATTAGATACAAAACTTCCTAGCAGCAAATAAATCATTTAGTTTAAAGGTCATACTTTAAGCCAAAACCTTTTTCTTCTCCCAGCTCGAAATATCCCTTTATTGGCTTAGGAGAATTCAAAACTCTATCCTCTAGCCATTTATATTTAGTTAAGTACTCAGCCATTGGTGCAATACTTTCTGGCTCGGATATTATAAAGTGCAAATTGTATATGTTAGAAGTATGAGGGATTACAACACCACCATAAGCTTCAGCCAATCCTGCAATTCTCTTCATTGGAGTTATCCCTCCAACCCATAAGGCATCGGGCTGTAATATTCTCACTCCGGAATCCAAAAGTCTCTTGAAATCGTAAACGTGATAGTGATGTTCACCAGCAGATATTGGAATATCTGTTCTTCTGCTCAAGTAGCTATAAGACTCGAAGTCATCAGGTAAGAAGGGTTCCTCAATCCAACTCAACTCATATTTCTCCAATCTCCTAGCCATCTTTAATGCGAAATTCAAATTCCAAGACATCCACGCATCTCCAGCTAAATCCACGGAGTAACCAACACTATCCCTTATAACTTTAACCAATTCGGCATTTCTGTCAACGCCTAAAGGATCAGAGGGACCACAGCAGAACCTCATCTTCATTGCAGTATATCCCTCTTCCACATAACTCCTGGCCTCCTTTTCCAACTCCTCCTTACTTGCGGGATGTAAGTGACTGGCGTAAGCCCTTATCTTATCCCTTGTTTTTCCTCCTAGTAGTTCGTAAACTGGAACTCCTAATAACTTCGCATATGCGTCATACATTAAAAGATTTATAACACTTATAGCGTGCATTGCTATCCCACTTCTACCAATTGGCAAGGTGTATCTATATAACAAATCCCACGTCATGTTTATTCTAGAGATTGGTAAACCCCTAACCAGATTAACTAAATTAGACATTACGAAATTACACACTGACTCAGAGATTTCAAGAATGGAATAAGTAGCGTTATCGTCTAGATCCATTCTTATAAAGCAAACCTTATCCATGAAAGCTGATTGAAATGGCGATAAAGATCCCAAATACTCTTTGTAATAATCAGTTGGTTTAACGTAAGGAAAGTTCTGCCTCGAAATACTCTCTGTGCTAATTACATATATCTTATCAATTTTTGCCGTCATGCTATAATATTTATCTGTTAAACTTTTATCTATTAACCCTAACTTGTGTGGATAAGAATGATAGTCTCACAGAAAGTGTATTCAACTAATCTTAGCATCTATCTAAAATTTAATATCAACCCTAACATGTTTGGAATCACCTTTTATTCCGTTACATGGAAAAATATAATCATGGTTAAATCAAAAGCAGCCCTTCTAAAGAAGTTCTCAGAACCATTATCAATAGAAGACGTTGAAATTCCAGAACCCAAGGGGGAAGAGGTGTTGATAAGGATAGGAGGAGCTGGAGTCTGCAGAACGGATCTGAGAGTATGGAAGGGAGTTGAAGCGAAACAAGGTTTTAGATTACCAATAATATTAGGTCACGAAAACGCTGGGACAGTAGTGGAAGTTGGGGAATTGGCGAAGGTAAAGAAGGGAGATAACGTTGTGGTTTACGCAACATGGGGTGACATGACTTGTAGATATTGCAGAGAGGGAAAGTTTAACATTTGCAAAAATCAAGTGATTCCTGGGCAAACAACAAATGGCGGTTTCTCAGAATACATGTTAGTTAAAAGTTACAGATGGTTAGTGAAATTAAACAGCCTTAGCCCAGTGGAAGCTGCGCCATTGGCAGATGCCGGTACTACTTCTATGGGAGCTGTAAGGCAAGCCTTACCGTTTATCAACAAATTCGCAGAACCAGTAGTGATAGTTAACGGTATTGGAGGGTTAGCCGTTTACACTATCCAAATATTAAGGGCATTAATGAAGAGCGTAATCATAGTTGGAATTTCTAGGAGTAAAAAGCATAGGGATTTGGCGTTAAAGTTGGGAGTCGATTACGCGGTTGAAATGAAAGACGCTGAAAATTTAATAAACAAACTCACAGACAGTTTAGGTGCTAGTGTTGCCATAGACCTTGTTGGCACTGAGGAAACTACTTATAATTTAGGTAAATTGTTGGCACAAGAGGGTGCAATAATACTGGTGGGAATGGAGGGGAAGAGGGTGAGTTTAGAGGCCTTTGATACCGCGGTGTGGAATAAGAAGTTTCTAGGATCCAATTACGGTTCACTAAACGATTTAGAAGACGTAGTAAGGCTAAGCGAAAGTGGGAAAATTAGGCCATATATTGTGAAGTTACCTTTAGATGAAATAAACAAGGCCTTTAAGGATTTAGATGATGGAAGAGTAGAGGGAAGACAAGTAATAACACCTTAGCTCAATTTAAGACTTTAATGGTAACTTTTACCTCATTGGATGAAACTATCCTAAACCACGTTGTTGGCCTTTCAATAACGTTAACTCCAGCCTTTAACTTTACGCTATCGCTAACCTCATCATTAATATCAGCTTTTAACTGTAGTTCAGCTTCTCCGTTAAGTGAAAGGATTAACCTATTTGCACAAGGAGCGTAGTACCACTTACTCTCCCTTCCCTTGAACTTCCCCCTTAGCTCGCCGTAACTCCTAGGATCAAATATGGACTCATTAACGTATTCCGCCCAAATCTCGTGAGTATACCCTTCTCTTCCCGTGTCCAGCCTAGTAGTGTAGGTGTCTCTAAATGATGCGAAGAATAGCTTAGGCTTTCCGTCTGGCTCTGTGGTGTAATGGGGATGTCCTACTTGAACGAATGAGTCATCTAAACCTAAAAGGGGCATTATTGAACCTTGAAGCATACCAACATTTTTGATGTCTTCAGGTAAGTAGAGTTCATCTATACTAGGCCCTATAAAGGTTTGCAATGCCCATTTAGAAATGGTATCTATTTCAACGAATATTTGAAACCTTGGAATTAATGTCAAGTCTAACACGTCATTACTCCTAGCCCATACTCCCACTTCCCCTAGATCCTCAACTGTCACTTTCTCCAGGTCGTCAATGTTCCTTATTAGAAATAGTTTAACTCCAGATGAATCATCATTTGGACTTACGGCAAATGCGTCATGTAAGTTCCTATATGCACCGGTAGGTCTTATTGGAAATCCCGAATCCTTCTTTAAGTCCTTATTTAAAAGTTTATATCCCTTTAATTTCCATTCCGGGTCGAAGACGAACAAATAAACGTCATTACCGTGTGTTGACGTTACGTAAAATTCATCCCTAGCCTCATTATAGAATCCCCTCACTGCATTATTACTGTAATTGACTTGACTTGGAAAGTTATAGGGCAGAATCTTCTTAATCGTAGTGTAATCCACGTTTAGACTTCGATCAATTTGCATTACGAACCCTTCCCTCTTTAACCCCATAGGATCAATCCATCCAGTGAACAATAGCCAATGTTTATCTCTTTTAACGTCATAGATAATGTATGGCGTACCAACTCCTCCCTTAATTTCATTTACAGGTGACTTTTGAGGAAGAATTACGGGTTGAATAGTGGATTGCTCTCTCATTAATAATATTATGATATAACAGTTTATAAGTAAAACCGCACACCAGTATGGATTTTCTATTGTATATCAAAAATTTACTAAAAGATCACATATAGTTGATAATCTAAAGATCGAGGTACTAGAACTAAATATTTTTGAATCTGTGAGACCATTATCTTGAAATATTGAAAATTAGAAGAATTCTCATGAACACCCTCTGAAGATGGTAACAGCTTAAAATGAATAAGATTTGTCCTTTTCGATAAAGGGGTTTTACCATTTACTCTTTAAACTGCTTTGTGGACTATCAATTTTCTTAGAAGATGTTAAGCTCATTAAGTTTTCTTAAATTAAAATCAACCGTTGTTTTAAAAGTAAGTTCAGCGTTAAATCAGATAAAAATTGAAGTAACCCACAAAGTATCTTTAAACGAAAAGTTTATATATTATAGTCTTATGAGACTATTCCCGTGAGACTATATCTCAGAAGACAAGAAGAGAATAAAATTGCAGGCATAAAGAACTGGACGCTAATTTACGGTAGAAGAAAAACAGGCAAAACTACATTAGTTAAGAGTGCATTGAAATACGACACTTATATTATAATAGGAGACGTAAATAACGCAATAACTCAAAGCGATGAAATAGTAAGAATTGAAAAGGCATTGGAAGAGGTAAAGAGAACTCTAAAGAATGGAGGAATAGCGGTAATTGACGAATTCCAAAGATTGCCAGAGATATATTGGTCTCTAATTGCCAGTTGGGCGCCTTCCGGTATATTGGTAGCTATTGGCTCAAGTTACGGGATTGTCAATAAGATCTTTGATAGAAATAGCCCCTTGTTAGGGATTTTCACACCTTTAGAAATAGGTCTAATCTCATATGAAGACGTGTTGTCACAACTTAACGACCCAGTCTTATCGGTACTTTACAGAGACCCTTGGATAATTCCCTTCATAGAAAGTTACGATGAGTTAAAGAAGAGAATAAAGGAGTTTTCACTAGTTGCAAAGGGTTTAATAGGAGAGGTTTTCAAAGAGGAGGAAAGACAACTCACAGATCTATATTACAAAATATTGTTAACCTTAGGGGAAGGTGTATGGAGGAGTAAGGAAATCGCTGGAATAATACAAAGGGAAGAACCAACAGTCGCATCAATGATAAATAAATTGGCTAAAATGGGGCTGGTAAGTAAGATTCTCACGTTAGGAAAAGAGAACTATTACAAGGTATCTTCCCCTCCCCTTTCCTTAATTTTGTATGCCGAAAGTAAGTATATGGTAAGCGAAAGGGATGCGTTGATAGAGGAACTACCCATTGGAAGGGAAGTCCAGTTTTCAATAGGAGAAATGTTAGCTAAGTACTTTGGAGGCCAACTTTACTATTCTCCTAAAGAGGACATAGATGTTGTAATAGTTAAGAAAAAGAAGCCAGTATGGGCTTTTGAAATTAAGATGGGAGAAATTACTAAAAGTGAAGCATTAAATAGTATAAAGAGGATGAGTAAGGTAAGCGAAAGGGTTGGTTTTGTCAGTTTAAAGGAGAAACCAGATGATTATGGTGACTTGAATTTAGGTCCTAAGGAGTTAATGCAAATCGCAAAGGAGTTATCTAGTTAAGAGAAGAAGAAATATTACTTTCAACTACCACACTCTATATAATGGAATGGAAGATAAGGATTAAGGAGGTAATCGAAAAGATCGCTACGGCAAAGAGGAGGATGCCAGAGGTTAGGGTAGATAATGAGGGAAACCCAGAACATGAAATTGAGGAGAGAATAATGACGATAGAACTACTTAGTGAAAAGGTAAAGCCTGAAGTCTACCCCTTGGATTACTTTAAGTATGATAGTAATAAGAGAATTGCCTCCTTAGATTCCTCATCTAGGTATTTAAGGGACCACTCCGTCAACACCTGTCTTGTTGGGTTGTCAATTTATAGTAATAAAAAGGGGTTCATTGACGGTCCATACACAATAAATACTCCCTACATGGGGATAAGTAGCTATGAGGACATCTTAAAGGCAATTAACGTCAATGACATTTACATTAGGACTAAGAACGTCATAGGCTACTATTACGTGAACGAACCTAGAAACGAGTACAAAATAGATGACATAGCTGATGAGATCAGAACTGAGGCAGAAAATATAGGTTTGAAAGAGGTAATTGACGATCATGATATAGTAATAGTTGACGGTCCCATTTATCCAACACCCCTAGAGTTAACTGAGGAATTGGAAGTCACAAGTGAGGCTAGAAGGAAGCACAAAATCGCGTATGCGAAGCTTGTGAACGATAGGATAAAAACTCTAAACGTCAAAGTCATTGGAGTGGTTAAGAGGTTGGAGAACTCCAAGAAGCTCGTAAATGAGAAGAAGATCACAGAATTGCTGGGAATAGAGAACAGAAACGTTAAGGATAATACTGTATTGGAATTAATAGATGAAAAAGTGTGTAGAAAGAGTAATTACCCATATATTTGCATCATAGGTCCCTTCAAGATAGAATACGCGATACAGGTTGAGGACGAGAACGGAAGTAAGGTTATTGAAAAGGTTCCACCTAAATACGCCTATTACGTTATAATGAGGAGACCCTATTTTCCTCCTAGCTTTTTGAGGATAGAAAGTATAAGTGATAAAATGGACTTATCCCCAGTTCTCTCAAGAATAACCGAGAACAATCTATTACCAACTTACATTGAGATCGTGGATAAAAGGAGTAAGAGGATATCAGCTTCCCTCTTCATTTACGCTTATGAAATCGCGTCAAATAACCTGAACGTAATTCACGACGATAAGATGACCTACGCCAACGTTTTCCAGCAATTCCTAACTAGTTAAAAGTTGCAGTAAGAGTTTTAGCTTTCAACTCCTCTACAGCTCTTAACTAGTTAAAAGGGTCTTTATTGGTATTTCACTGAAGTTAATTGAATACACAATACCCAACCCCGGAATTGCGTGTTTTAGGAAATCCTCGTACTCCTCTAATCCTATTCTTCTCAACACGTGACTTTCATTCCTCATTACCACTTTAGTATTGGCTAACTGTAAAACTAGTGGATTCAGATCCTCTGGAACGTGGGTAGCTAACACAACACCCATATTCCTTACTCTACCTAACCTCATTACCCTATTTATCAACCCCTCAACTATGTCCTTTGACACGTTCTCAGAGTCAGTCTGCGGAAAATATTCGTGAGCTTCATCCATGATTATTAACGATAGTTTAGTGTCTTGATGCTTCTTATACAGTTCATCTTTCCAAGCGAAGAAGTCTTCCAATACCTTATATGCAATAGTTGCGACGGCCTCGATTGAAGCAGACTTCTCCATAACCCAGCTCAAGTCAACAACCACGTCATCATTTGGTATCTTATCCGGTCTGAAATCAACTGTTCCTGGGACTGTGAATATTCCATAACTTTCGTAAGCCTTCAATGTCCTAACTATAACGTCTTGCGTTGAGTAGGCTAACTCAAGTTCCTTCATTACACTACGTAACATCTTACCCATGTGGAAAGTTAACGTCTTAGTCTTAGGATCATAGGCAACTTCATCTTTACTAAAATTTGAACTAATGCTAATGCCACTTAGAGTAACACTTATATTACCTATAAGTTTCCCCGGAGTTAGATTGTCCCTTAACATGGATGCGATCTCGTAATCTGTCAATACCCTATTGATCTTGTCCTTTAGTGAGTACCTAATCTTATCCAGCAATTCGTCAATAATGGCTTCCCAGTACATGGAGGCTCTCGCAGTGAAGTAAGGGGTTATCTTATTGAAGTTCCTTAGATTATCGTAAAAGTTTATGGAATAGGGAACTACGAACACATCGTGATTGTTACACTTGACGAAAGCTCCGTAACCGTTTACTACATTAATGGTGTTAGGATCACATCCATACCAGTTGGCGAAATCCTCAACGTGGTCTTGAATTGAAACCTTACTATTGGGTTCTTCAACGACTGGCATTAAAACGGAGAAGTCTTTCCTACCCTTTAGGAAATTAACGAAGTCCCCTTGCCTATCGAAGATCAAAGTACTCTTATCAATGTCTTGGCTGGAAATTATCGTCTTAAGTAAAGTGGTCTTACCGGATCCAGTTGTACCTAAAATTAAGGTGTGATGTCTTAAGGCGTATTGGTCAAGTCTAACCTCAGCCTCAATCTCCTCTCCCCCAGAAAATATTTTTCCAATCACTATACCGTTTTCTGGAATCCTCAAAATTCTCTCAATTAAATTAGGGTTTGGGATGAACACTGGACTTTGAGGGTCGATGGGTGAAACAGCTGGCCTAATCTTATCTCCCTCCATTTCCGCAATTGGTCTCAAGGCTATGTAAGTGGTTGTAACAATGGTAGAGGGATCCCTAGGGTAAGTTAATTCTCTTATTCCCAGTCTAGCTAAGGCGTCAGCTCTACTAATGGAGTAAACTTGCCCAAGCATTATGATTGGTTTTATGATACTCCTTATCGCTAGGTATTGACCCCTCTTTATATCGCTGTTCTGATAATTATCGAAAAGTATGTCAACTCCTACTAACTCGTTCTCGTTAACGGTAACTGTCTCATACCTAGTTACCCTTCCAATTATTGTTCCGTATTTACTTGCCTCATTCTCGGCATCATCGAGCTTTTTCCTTAGTTCATCAATAACGTTTTCTAAATCCCTTTCCTCTGATGACATAAATATAAGGTTGAAGAATAGAAATTAAAATTTTACTCGAGTTAAAAACGCTTTACCTTCTCGTCATGGGTGTATCAAAGTAGGAACCATAGCTTACAAGAAGGTATTTGAAAATCTCGTAATAGTCCTTTCTAATCCAATACCTAAAGAAGTTCATAACGTTATCCTCAATCTCAACCTCAACGTTATTCCTCAAAACGTAAATGTCAAAAGTTGATAGGCTAACACTTTTAATTACCTCAACTATGCCTTGACTAACTAACCTCTTCAGTGTTTCCTTAAGGTTTAGGGAATAGGGACCAAAAATACTTGGCGTGAAGTCTAGGTTTAACTCAACTCCTAGCTCCTTTTCTAGTAAGAACATTATGAACTGTATTTCATTTAGCGTAAGTTTAGCCTCATCCTCCCAACTAGCTTTCAGCAAGGCTAATAGGTACTTTTCACTCTCTTCCATGGTATTTTATAGGGTTTAATAATACACAGTTTACCGATAGTGATTAAAAATATAGGGTAAAGTGTATTTTAGAAATAAAATGGATTTTCTTCAGAATTATAAGATCTTTATAGAATGGCATAATACTGGAGTTGTTATACACTATAGCTTACAACTGAAAGCCTCACCCTTTACGGTAGACCCAAAATCATTTCCCGTAATATTAGCAATGTAAAGCCTAGTTTTGCTGATAATAACACATAAGGCAGGATACAAAGTTATAGAAGTATTAAAAAGGATACCCACACCACCTCCAGTACCTCCTCCCTAACTTCCTTTAGCCACCTCCAATAGTACTCTTCCTAACACTTTTATTGAATCCAATAAATCTTTAACGTAAACGAACTCATCTGTAGCATGTGCTAACTCAATTCTTCCTGGACCGTAATTAATACTCTTTATTCCCTCACTTACAGTAAACCTAATATCGAAAGTCCCTGCAGATAAAACAACATTGGGATCAACTCCCCTAACCTCCTTTATACTCTTCCTCAGAGCTTCTATTAGCCTCTTATCCTCACTTACTACGGTATCGACAGCGTAAAACTCATCGTAATCAAACTTAACGCCAGTCTCACTACTCACATTCCTTAATACACGTAAAATGCTCTCCCTAACCTCATCAATTCTCTCTTCTGGGATCAATCTCCTAACTATGCTGAACTCACAGTAATCGGCTACAGTGTTAACCCAAGTACCACACTTAACGGTACCTACCAATATTGACGGCTTCTTACCAGCCTCTGGTGTAATGTTGTACTTTGAGGTAATGTTGGGTAAGGAAGCGTAAAGCCTTTCAATCATAATTGCTGAAGCCTTGACTGCGTCAATTCCCAACTGAGGAAAACCTCCATGGCTCTTCTTCCCATATACCTTAACCACAGCCCAGATTGCACCCCTATGACCATTACAAATGTTATCTGGTCCAGTGGGTTCCGTGAATATTACGTAATCTGCGTTTTTCTTGTAAATTTCCCTTAAGCAATAGGTACCAGCATTTTTATTCCCCACAGTCTCTTCATCTGGGACAAACGTCTGTATAATTTTCACATTAGGGGATAATAGTTTAGCCCTCTTTAACATTTCCACAGCGTAAATTTGGGCAACTATTCCAGACTTCATATCAGAGGCTCCCCTACCGTAAACCTTACCATCCTTTTCAATACCCTCATAGGGGTTAACGCTCCATCCTTCACCTGCAGGAACGACATCGTAATGTCCATTAAACGCAATCCTTACGTTACCGTTACCAAGATAACCTATTAGATTTGGTCTATTACCACTTCCGAACCTGACAAGTTCCTTATCGCCCTCAATTATCTCCGTTTTATACCCAAACTCCTCCAACTTATCCCTCAGCATGCTAACAATTTTATCGTAATTTAAGCCCGGGGGATTTTCCGTTGGAATCCTTATCAACTGCTTTAAGAACTCCACGATCTCATCCTTAGACGCCTCAACGATTTCATCCAATATCATATATTCATAACTGTACAGGAAGGTATTTAAACTGTGTTAAGTGATTTACAAAAAATGGGGGTTAAGGGGGCGGAAAGCCTCGCCTCTCTGAGGCGGGGACGGATAGCCCCCTTTGAATCCCTATCTTTATAACTTTATAACTAAAGGCCTCACTGACGGTGAGGAAGCCAGAGGCTATTGACTTGGTGAACGAAAAGTCCTTTAATCATTTTTACATGCTTTTACAAGTTGGTTTGGGAAATCGGAAGTTATATCATCTACACCCATTTCGCAATACGATTTCATTTCCTCCTCTTCGTTAACTGTCCACACACCAATCTTAAGGTCATTATCGTGAGTGATTTTTAGGTCATCATTAGTTATAAGCCAACTAGAAGCGTGAATCCATTTAGCGTTCAACTTTTTCGCTATGTCAATAAACCACCTTGGTTTCCCAACTATTATTAACCCTATCTCCACGTTTTTGTCCAATTCCCTAACCTTCTCTAAGGCGTCGAAGTCAAAGGAGATTATTTGTACCTTATCCTTCAACGAAAATCTTTCTATCTCCTCTAGTAATAATCTCTCAATATCCGGGTAAACCTTTGAGCTATGTTTTATTTCTATCTTGTACAAAAGACTATCACCAAAGGTCTCAAGGACATCTTTCAACAAAGGCACACCAGTACCCTTCCACTGTTGACCTAACTTAATTCCAGCATCTAGTCTTCCTATCTCATCGTAAGTTAGTTCAGATACTCTTCCTTTACCATTAGTTGTCCTATCGACAGTCTCATCGTGGATCACTACCAACTTTTTATCCTTTGAAAGATGAACGTCCAATTCAACACCGTCTACTCCAAAGCATTTGGCAATCTTGAAGGAAGGTATAGTGTTTTCCGGCGAAAGACCTCTACTTCCCCTATGGCCGAAAAGTAATGGTCTCATGAGAGTATATTGCATTACGGTTTAATAAGATTTTAATACTGTCTAAAATTAAATAGAACTGAGAGATGAGTGTCTTTTAGACGCTTTAGCCTTATATCCTCTCTTCTTAATTATATTGACAAATCGATTTAGAAAAAATTCCCGTAGTTCTCACCTTTTATGAGATAGGGAAAGCAATTTGGAAAGAATACTATTTGGACAAGAAGCTGATTCCTCGCTACCTCAATGAGGCTAGGCTTTCGACGTTTTGTATTATAACTAAACCTAATAGTATTTCTAGAATTCTCTCCATAACAGATTATTTTCAACTGATTCGTACACATCTTTAATTACTTGTATAGAGCTTATTTACTGTGATTATCTTGAAAGCTAACAAAATCGATTACCTATTTATCCTTTTTGGGCTCCTAGGACTAGGTGCAATGATATACTCTTACCTATCCTTTGGCTTAGATGTGGTAAGTAGGAACAGTTGTACCATAAATTCTGTAATAAGCTGTTCATCAGTTGAAACTAGTATATACTCGACGTTTCTAGGTATAAAACTATACTATTACGGAATGGCTTACTTTTCCGCCATTATAGTACTCTCCTTACTTGTCGTAAAGGAAATAAGAATAAATATAACCGGTTACCTAATTTCCCTTCTGAGTATCATAGCCTCTATCATATCAGTTTACTTAATATACACTGAAATATTCTTGTTGGGGCACATATGTATATTATGCACATTAGCACATGTCTCAATTTTCAGCCTGCTGATCCTCTCCGTGATTAAGTTCAGGTTCATTTAGTGGTGTTAGTCAACAAGGGCGAACTCTTTTTTACTTAATCAACCTAATATATTACATGCAGAGTCTTGCAACGCTTGGTTCAAACAAATCAGTAACAACAGTTAATGCAATAATGACTGAAATATTCACTGACGTAAAGCCAACCAAAATCGAAATATTAAGGGAAACCCCTCCATCAAGGGATATAAGACAAGGGTTTAAGAAGGCTTTAAATTACATGGGAATTAACGCTGAAATTAATGACGTTATGATAGGAGTGAGTGTAAACAAGTGGAGGGATGAGATCAAAAAGTACGAATATGATATCTTGGACATAACGCCAGGGAGAAAATATATGGCGTTAACAAGTGCAAATTACGGGAAGGCAAATCAAGTTAGATATATTTATTTAAGGAACGAATCTCAAGGGTATAGAATTTTCGGCTACGTACCCTTTGAGGAGATAAAGATCTTTGACATTAGGAACGGGAATGAGATAAAAATTTCGAACCCACCCCATACAACAGTTAACGATAGGAACTCCACACTCGGCATTGAGTCCCTAAAAGCCCTTTACAACATTTTATCCCTTTACGGTGAAGTTAGGATAAAGATAGGGAGGGATTACGTAGAGGAAATGAATGACGATAAAATTGTGGAGTTGTGCAAAATGAGGAGCGGTATGATATCCTTTGAAGAGGAGAAGAGGATAAAGGATTCTCTAAATAAGGAAGACGTCTACTTCGTAGCTGACACAAACGTTTACATTAATCTGGGAAATAGGATAAGGGAACTATTTTGGGGACAAGAAAAGGGATTTAGACTAATCCCGCTTCTCGCAGTTTATAAGGAATTGAGTGAGAAATTAAACAGTACTCAAAAGGATGAGAAGCTAGTAGTATTTCGTCTAGGTATGGCCGCTTTCAAAAGCGTTCACTTAGCATTAGTACCACAACTTGAGGATAGATTGAGTAAAAGTGGAGACGTTGAGGTAATGAATGAAGTTAAAAAGCTTAAGTCGGCCTTACCAAATAACGTAGTTCTAGTTACAATGGATAAAAACTTGGCTTCAAACATTTCGTTAAACGTGAAAACAATAACGTTAGAGAAGAGAGTTACGAATAAACAATACGATATGGGTGAGTTCTTACATTGCTTAAGCTATTACCCTCAATATAGTTTCAATAAGGGAATTAGGAAAGACTTATACTTGGAACTTGAGGGAAAAGACGTAGCTAAGATCAGTTATAACACTGAGGATTTACTAACAGTAAATGTTGAAACGTTAGATATTAAATACAATTACGCCAAAGTTTTAGAGGTGCTAAAAGACGTCATAAAACCCTCTTCATGAACTCGCTTTCTTCCACAATTGACCTCTCGTGAAGTCCCTCACCTATTTTCTTATCCTCGTAAAAGGCCTCAACCTTGAATTTCAACTTTTTACCATTAACCTCAATTAGAGTTGCCCTAACTTTAACTTCCTTACCAATACTAATGGGTATTAAGTGCTTAACATCTACGTGATATCCCACAGTGGTCTTCCCCTTTTCCAAATACTTTTGAACTAGCTCAAGGGCCACGTTTTCCATAAAGGTAATCATCATGGGAGTTGATAAAACGTTAACGCTACCACTTCCAACTGCAATTGCTGAATGTTCTTGCCTAACGAGAAAGACCTTTTCCAAACTCTCCCCAACCTTCATGAGAGAAGAGAGGGAAAAGGGAAAAATAAAGTTAATAGTCTGAGCTTTAAAGAGATAGTATGACAGTCCTCCTGTTTGGTTTTGAACCCTTTTTGGAATACAAGGAAAATCCATCTCAGTTAATTGTTGAAGCCTTAAATGGAAGTACCATATTAAAGGAAGAGGTCAAAGGTGTGATATTGCCAGTTGAGTATGAGAAGATAGAGGATTTGATAGTTACGAAAATTAGGGAGATGAAACCAATATTAACTTTAGGAATTGGCGTAGCCCCAGGTAGGACGAAAATAACGCCGGAGAAGATAGCCATAAATTATAGGTACTCAAGAGAAGCCGATAACTCTGGAAAAAGGTATAGGGGAGAGAAAATCGACCCCTTAGGACAAGACGGTATCTTTACGAATATACCGGTGGAGGATTTAGTTGATTACCTTAATAATAATGGAATACCAGCAGAGTTAAGCTTAACTGCAGGAAGCTATCTGTGTAATAATGCAATGTACATCATAATTAGGGAATCTAAGAAGTATAATAGCTTAGGTGGTTTCATTCACGTTCCCTTACACGAATCATATGCCGCGAGAATACAACGACCTATTCCATCCATGAGTTTAGATACTATGATAAGGGGAATAAGATTATCAATAGAATTTATATTAACAAATAAAAAAGAGAATCTTACCTTATCCTAGTTGCCAAGTTAACTCCTCTGTATTCATAGCAAACCTCGTGAAGGGCATTGAATAGTAAAGTAGAGCCAAGTTGTGAGTCTGCATGCCATAACTCATCATTAAATAACCGACAACTGAAGGTCCATCGTAATAGGCTGCTGCGTTCTCAAGTATTTGAGTCTCATTGGCCATATATGAGTAAATTGAATTCAACACTACTTGTTGATCCGTATTGTTCAACTGCCTTAAGAAGTAATCCCTAAACTCCATAGCCATCTTAGCGTAGTAGTTGGAGAAGAAACCAAAATCATATATCACGTTAGGATTTCTATACGTTTGTAATAGTAGCGAAATGTTACCATATTGGGAGTTGGTAACACTATTAACATACTCAGCTGCGTATAAATCCGTTATAAACGCGTTGTACAATCCTTGATAGAAACCATAGGGTGTAATGGATGGTCCTACATTTATGGACAAACTCAAGGAAGCCCAAGCGTTAGCCAATATCTCGTCTGATAAATTACCGGTAAATAAATATACAGCTTCGCCAGCAGTTTCGATCTTCCACAAATTGCTCAAATTACTTGCTTCTAAAATTGCCTTGTCAACTTCAGCTGATAAGTTATAATTGTTCTGATAAAGTAACTCAATTGCGTTAACTGCAGGGTTTGGTAAGAAGTAAAAGGTGGTGTAATTTCCACTCTTTGCTAAACTCTCAGCTTCACTCCAATACTTTTGAGCCATAGCCTTTGCAGTAGCATTAGTGCTTTCGTTATACAACGTACTGTAAATTTGGCTTAAGTACTTAAAACCAACACTGAAATTAATTGGGAGATCCATGTAACCTTTTGGTTGGGGTAATTGCAATTGTGTTACTATTTGATAAATTTGTGGTATTGATGAGACTGTATACAACACTTCTCCATGCTCTTTAGCGAATTGTAATGCCATTTGGTAATTTTGACCCTCTGCCAGAGCCATCATTTGAGGAACTACCAAGTAATAAATTCCTCCCTCATACAATTGTACAATCCTTTGGTATACAACACCAGTTGAGTACATGTAACCTTCTAAGCCAACATCCCCTAAGAAGTATAACGACTTATTTAAAGAAGATTGTTCATTTAGCATTGATACTAAATACATAACTGTAGCGGAATCAGTCTTTACTGCACCACCAACGTTAATGCAGCTAGGAGAATTAATATACAGATAATAGTTATAGCTAGTTAAGGGTTGGTAGGCTAGCATTGAGGAAACTACTGCAGCCCCTTTAGCACCTGCTAAATAACCATTACCAGAAATGTATGGATTTCCTATAAATACTAGGCCTTCACCTGGAGTAACATAGGCGTATTGTGCAGCTATTGTGTGATATGGAAATACTGGGTTTATTAGGTAGTCCTCACCATTTCCTAAATTCGCAGGATCACTCTGTGGATACGCTATTACCTTTTGCTCTTGTACTATAGTTTGCGTAGTTTTGTCGTTTGTACTTCCCACTAGGTAACCTACAACTCCACTTACAATTACCAAGATTAATAATACGGAAACTAAAATATATTTATTCATTTTTATCGATTTAAAGAAAGATACTTTCTTTTTTAAGCTTTTACCCAAATCTGATATAAAAGTGAAAGATGGATATTTAAAACTGGAGAAAACTAGTTAAACCAAATGAGTGAAAAGAAACTACTGACCTTTTGGCAAGCACTATTCATTGGATTAGGAAACATAATAGGAGCTGGAATATTCGTTATGGCGGGTTCGACGATAAGCGTCGCTGGGCCTGGATCAATAATAGCCTTTATATTTACTGCAATTTTCGCAATGACAGTTGGGTTAAATAGCGCAGAATTATCCTCAATTTTCACAGACGTTGAAGGAGGAGTTTACAGTTTTACCTTAAAGACTCTCGGGGAAATGTCCGGATTCCTAGTTGGCTGGTTTAGGGTAATATCATATGCAATTGGTGGAGCTGCAACTGCTCTAGGCTTTTCAGGCTATCTCCTACTATTTGGTCTACCCAAAACGCTTTACTACCCTTTAGCTGTAATACTCATCGCAATCTTACTGGTTTTGGACTATTTCGGGATAAGGACAGTTGCTGAAGTCGATACTGTATTTGTGATAATAAACATTTCAAGTCTAATACTCTTCTCATTGACAGTCCCCATTCTAGTAGGGATAAAGGTACATAATTTCGTACCGTTGTTTCCCCATGGAATACAAGGAGTATTGACAGCGTCGAATCTGGCCTTTTTCGCCTATTCCGGCTTTAACACAATTGCCACACTAACGCCATCAACTAAAAACGGTGAAAAGGTAATTCCTAAGGCAATTGTGGTGTCGTTAATAATAACCTCAATAATCTACATCTCAGTTGTGTTCTCCATGATTGACGCAATGCCTTGGTACTATTACGGTCAAACTTCAGCCCCTCTCTCCTTAGCCCTATCCCAAATTCACGCTCCCTCGTGGTTGTTCCTAATTACTTCAATATCAGCAATCCTAGCAACTATTAGTGTAACCTTATCCATCATTGTTGCCAGTGAAAGGACTTTAAGGCAACTATCAAGGGATTTCCAATTACCAGTAAAACACGAGCTATTGGTTGTAGGTGGGATAATGTTAGCATCACTACTATTAGGGAACGTGGAGGCAATAGCGTTAGCTAGTACTTTCGGGATCATATTTTCCTATATGCTTACTGGTCTGGAAGTCATAATTGTCAGGAGAAAAGGTCTAAGGGGAAGCTTCAGATCTCCCGCCTTTCCAGTAATCCAAGTTTTCGCAATAATACTTTCAGCACTATTCATGATTTCACTCGGCTTAAACTCTTTGGAAATAGGTGTTGTTACACTATTTATAGGAATTTTAGTGTATGAAACGTTGAGGGAAGTGAAAGGACATGAGAATAGGAAAAAGTGAAAGAAAAAAGATATTCTATATGTATTTTTTCCAAAAAGAAAGAGAAAGTATCCCCTTATCACCTAATACAATAGTTCACCTATATCCTATTGCTGTTAATTCTCAGTCTCAGCACTAAGCTTAAAGTTATCCACGCTCCTAACATTACTGCAATTAGGAATGCGAAACTCGAAATCTCCATCTGTAGGTTTCCAGACAGTATGTGACCAGACGCACGGCCATTTGCCATTCTAGCTCCAAACAACACTAGGAAAGCACCGAAGAATGCTCCTAGGAATGTCTTCTTCTCTCTTCCTCCGGAAAAAACTGGCTATGAAGTTCTAATTAGTTTGGAGAGTGGAAAAGTGAAGGTTAAATTGGGAGATTTAGGATCTGCTAGGAAGAAGGGCTCTAATTTTACCCAAGCCACGTTTGAGCATTGCCCAATAGATCAGGTTAAGGCAATGCTGAAGACCCCCGATTACGAACAAGTAGGTGCACAACCTAGCATGGACATATATGCCTTAGGGGCTAGAGCCTATAGAATGCTTACACGCAAGTTAGTTACTCCTTAGCAGTTGTTCTACTTTTCCTCGGTAATACAAGATTTTCAGTACTACTGATAAAGTTTTTAGTATAGCGTTTGGTTAATTGAAAAGTATGAGGAGAAACTCCTCATGTTCGTTGAAATTCATTTAGAAAATTCTATAGGTTTAATGAAAATTTTTAAGTTGCGTTAAAGTAGAATAACTGCTATTACTCCTATAGAAGTTATTAACTTGATGAATCAAGCCTTTGATGAATACGCATATGGAAAGGGAAACTACGTTAAGACGTTGGACGAAGCGTACAATATGCACAAGCAATTCTACTCATCATTCAGCGCTAGGGATATTTCTTCTAATAATGAACTTTCTAGGCTAATTTTGGAGATGGTCAACCCTGATCCATATAAGAGACCCTCTGCAGAATACATTGAGAAAAATATGTCAAATATATAGATTTAGAGTATGTTAAGGTCTATGTAAGAAATGGTCTTTCAACACCCTTTTTCCATTTCTATTATTTTAAGGTTTCCTTTCCTCTGTTCTCTTTCACAATAATCAAGTAATTGGAGCTCAATGATAGAACAACAGTGAAGAATAACTCATGGTATTGTATCTCGTCGAAAAAGTGCCAGTTATGATTATAACTCTTTTTTCGTTTAATTGAAGCGTTATCGTTTAGAAAAGTTGAACTCTTATCCGTTCATACTTGTTCACGAAAACCTATACGTTCATCCCATTGCTTTTATCAATTTAACTGCTCACTAAAATAGTGTTGGTTTCTCTCAACAAGACAATTTACGTATGAGAATAGCACTAGAAGATCTGATTATTCTTTAGAGGGAAAAGGTGAAAATCATAACGTGAGAGAGTAAGGAAATATAGATATGATTCGCAGTCCCAAGATAAATAATGATGATAATAGTGAACTGCATAAACGTTAATGATTTTTCGTTAGTGTTACACAAAGCATATGGAAAAAATATCTCACAATAGGTTATATAGGTTATGGAAGATTACACTTATTACCTCATGTTAATAAAATATCATGTGACCCCATTGGCTGAGAAGATAAAGAATGCAATAATGGCTTACTTGCAAAGCAACGTATATTACCCTGAAGAGTACAGACATAAGCTGAACTGGTTCATAAGGCTTAATAAGTGGGTTATCGCTAATTATAGCCTTTACAACAGAAAGGGTAAAAAGGCACAAGAAGTTTACGCTTACTTCAAGCTAAACAAAAATGGAGAGCTAACCCTTTTAGGCGAGTATTGGGTTGAGAACGGAACGTGGATGGGAGAGGAATTGGTGAACAGAAGGATTAATGAGGATTGCATAAAGATTGTCAATAATAAGTACCTTTGTGACTAAACTATTTTTAACACGTTGATTTATCTCGAATTTTAAATCTTTATGTATTCACTTCATATTGTAAGTCATGAAGAGGAACGTGACGTTTAAAGTACCGACACTCACCTCAAATATCGATATGGTCTTAAATGGTATTTAATGCTTTTCGTTCACTATAAAGTGCAGTCATAGTGTCGTCATTAAGGTATAAATTCTCTTCCTTATATTCCAAACTTAGTAGAGAGTCTCAATTACCTTATCTTGTTCTTCATTATCCACGTAACAGAAAAACTACTTGTCATTTTAAACTTTTCCTTTTCTCTTATCTCGTTTAATACCCCTGGAATTTTTCCCAGGTTATTTCAGTAATGTTGCATTCCTTATACTTTTCCATTACATAATTAACGATATTTAGCGTACTTTTAGAAGCCCAGCCCTTTATGAACTTCATTATCTTTTCATCAATGTCAATATTAACACTTTTATCGTGAAATTTGTAAACTCTGTATATCATCTTTTCCCGTTGCTCAACCAAAACCACAAATCATTTCGCAAGGGTAGTCTCTCACACCTTGTCGAAACTTTTTCTTCTATAATTAAAGGATAATACTCTCTTTAGAGTATTATCTTACTAATATCTAACTACAAAAGTTAAAACCTACACTTTCAGTTTTCTCTCTAAAGACTTAATTTGCTAAGGGAGAGATATAACACATGGGAAGAACACAACCCTCATACACCATGGCAGTGAACAGAGAATTGGAAAAGCTGGAAAGAATTGTCTCACGATTAAATTCACCCACCTTATCCCTTCTACTTGAAAAGGTTAAAGAGAAAGTGAGGTATACTCAAAGTGCGTCCTATGACGAACTCATTGATCCCTACAACCTCGTTTACTTCACGCTGATTTGGGCTTTAGCGGAGGAGTGTGAGAAATGGAGGAGTACGTACTTGACGCTTACCCGGTCAAAGGAGGAGTGAAACTATTCCTAAGCGATTTCAAGGAGAAAACTATCAGAACAACTTTCCCAGTTTACGTCATAACAGATAACCCGGATATGGTACTACAACACCCAGAAGTGAAATACTACGAGGAGGAAAAATGGAGAACCCTTGACGGAAAAGAGGTTAAAGTTTACTGCTTCGAGGTTGAGTCCTTTGAAGCCTATTATTACATGAGGAAGAGGTTAAAGGTAGTTAACGAAACACCAACAATATTGTCTCAAACCCTATACCGCCTAGGGATAAGGCCCTTTAAGAGATTACACTCTTCCGATGACCAATTCCCAAAGGTAACAATTGCGAGAGTTGTACCCTTAGATTGGTATGGTGAATCGTTAAAAGGGAAAGTGTTTGAAGTCGAAATAAACGACGAGGTTAGGAGATTTTACGAAAAGCCTGAAGTTGAGGCTGATGTAGTTGAATGTCTAGGAGAGGCGTGTAATTACGTGAAGTCAAACGTCAAGATTAGGATTGAGAAGAAGAGGTCTCCAGTTTCAGCTAAGGGGTTAATAGAGTGGTCCCTAATCTCACTTACCCCAATTCACGAAATAGCCTACGCAACGATTGGTAAAGTTTTAACTACAAATGAGGCTTGGGTTGCGTTTAAGAGAAGAATTATCATACCTAAAGTTGTTCCAAGAGTTGAGAAGTTGAGAAGGTTAGAGGATATAATGATGGCGGATAAGGGTGGGCTAATCCTATTCCCACAGCCCGGATGTTACGATAACGTTTATCAAGTTGACTTCTCTTCGATGTACCCCTCCTTGATTGTAAAGTATAACATTTCAGCTGAAACCGTTGACGCTTGTGATGATATAAAAACGGAACTACATTCAATTTGCTTAAAGGAAAAGGGAATTGTACCAGAAGCCTTACAGTGGTTGATAAAGAGAAAATCAGAGTTGAAGAGAATTGACGAGGAGAGGGCTGAGGCAATAAAGTGGATTTTAGTTGCATCCTTTGGCTATCTAGGTTATAGGAATTCCTTGTTTGGGAAGATTGAGGCTTACGAAATGGTAACCTATTTCGCTAGGAAAACTTTAAGGAGGACAATGGAGATTGCCGAGGAGATGGGGTTGAAGGTTTTACACAGTATAATAGATTCACTAGTTGTTAAGGGGGATAACATTGATAAATTCATTGAGAAGGTTGAGAAAGAAACGGGGTTGAGACTGGATTATAAACGTTACAATTGGATTATCTTTACTACTACCAGGAATGAGACGCCATATCCTACAAGATATATTGCAAACATGAATGGTGAAATAATCGCAAAGGGTTTAATAAGGGAGAACATGCCAAACATTATTAAGTCGTTTTTGGAAGACGTATTAAGAGGGCTTTCATTAACTAGGACTTGTTCTGATGTTAAAAAGGTTAGGATTAGGGATTTATTCGAGTATTATAAGAAGAGGACTATAAACGGCGAGCCAATTGATTACGTTATGTGGATTAAGGGTATTCCTTACGTGAGGGGAGTTAAGGGTTTCTATGATGCTAGACTAGGTTATATGGGAAGAGATGTGAATTACTACATTAATTACTTGAAGAGGGTTTATGAAGACGTCGAAGAGGTGATCTCCAGATGTTAACTACTGGCTTTACCTTTTTAGACGAGATAATAAAGAGTGATGATATTGTGGAGTTCTTCTCAACTGATTACGATTTGTTGAGAATTTTCTATCATAGGGTTATAGCCATTTCAGCCCCAGTTTACGTTGTAGTAGTTTCCGAAAGAGGTGGATTAGATCCTTATCTAATTGGGCGTTTTCAAAACGTTTTCGATAATCACGCTGAAGTATATATAAGGAGGGCTTTCAAGGCTGAAGATGTGCCAACTACTATAGATTCGATGGGAGATAACGACTTAATAGTTATTGATCCTTATCATCATAGAAAGAATTACACTAAGATTGTCTCGTCATTGAGGAAAGTTAGAGGTAGGAAGTTCTTGTTCAGCTTTATGGATAGGGAAAGAGAAGGTTCAATTTTCGGTTCACATACTTCTCACTCTATGATTAAGTTGGTGAAGAGTGCTAGGGGTTTTAAGTTCGTTATAGTAAAAAGCGTTACTAGTAGAGAGATTGAAATTCCTAGTTATTTGTTAGATTTATACGGTAAAGTAAATGATGATGGAGGTTTGTTAAAGTATATGGTTTAGTAGCTGATTTTTCTATCTAGTGTAAGTGGACATATAATTTGTACTCATAATAGTCTTTTTCCTCCCACGGTTGCAAACTTAGATTTGTCAGAAGCGAAGCGTTTAGTGCCTAGTAAACGCGAAAGGAAAATGACAGATATACTTTAAGTATAAAGATTTTATGATTTTACAGACTTCTTGCTTTGTGGATTACTTCAATTTTATCTGAGTTAACACGGAACTTACTTTTAAATCAACGCATGATTTTAATTTAAGAAAACTTAACGGGGTTAACATCTAAGAAAATTGAAGGATTCAACACAGCAGACTTCTAGGTTTTCTCGATCTGAGTAATTTCGGAGATATTGTCGCCCTTTAAGCTACAAAAACTATAAACTTAGGATAAATATTTACTTCCAATTCCTATTATGATAGTCTCCCTTGGCTCTAAAAATCATCAATAAGTATTATGCCCGGCCAGACCTCAAAAGGCAAGATTTATATTTAATAAGTAATATCAACTTGTTATTCCAAAATCCCGTATGTATGGAACCCTAATTAGCTAAATAATAATGATTTAATATAGGAGAGTTTATATCATATTCTGATGATGAACTTGAATGGGAACGATTGGTGATATGAGGCCAGCTATCTGAATAACTTTTTATTTCTACTCCTCTTTTATTATTTATGAAATATGAAGATTTATTTAAGATAAAACCTGTACTCGATTACGACGTATATAACGGAAAAATAGCAACAATTATAAGAGATGAAAAACCCGTCCTTTACGTCAACAAGGAAAAAGTCCAGCTAGAAGGATATGCCGAGAGAGTAGACTGGATAAATAGAAATAAAATGTTTATCACAGTAGACCCTAACGGTAGTGAAATTAGGAAAATTTACCTTTACGATGGCGGGAAGATAGAGAAAATTATTGATAACGAGTTTGATAATTTATCTCCTCGCGAGACAAAAGAAGGGATTCTAGTAATTTCAAACTATGATAAAAAGACATTACATCTTTACCTCTACAATGAAGGAAAATATATTAAGCTAAGTAAGGGTGAAGGCCCGATAAACAATTACTGTTTTAATGGCAAATACATAGTTTACTCGACTGGGATTTATGATAATAACATTCACGTGATAGATCTCGGTGGTAATGAAATTCATGTAATTAATATCCCAAACTCGGAGCAAGAGCTTGCAAATGAGAACTGTTTTACTTCTCCTTCATCATTCATCTTCCTCTCAAATCACGAGGATTTATCTAAGGTTTATGAGTTTGATATTTTAAAGGGAGAGATCAGAAAAATAAGGGAAAGCAATTACGAAATATTCGAGGCTATTCCATATAATGGTTCTATCGCTTATGTTGAGGATAGGCACGGCAACTTAGTCTTAATTCACGAAAAAGAGATAGTTAATGAAGGCTTTACACACTCCTTAAAAGTTGATGGAGATTATATTTATTTTGTAAACTCTAAGCATGATAGATCAGCAGACCTATACAGATATGGGAAGGAGGTAGAGAGGTTAACTGACTCAATGAACGATGCTAAAGGGGATTTCATAAGACCTAAGGTTGTCTCTTACGACTCCAATGGGCTAAGGATTTACGCCTTACTCTATGAAAAAGGTGATGAGGATAAGGGTATAGTTTATATTCACGGCGGTCCAGATTGGGAATGCGTAAACTCATTCAACCCAGAAATTCAGTTCTTTATGGAGAGAGGATTTAAGGTTATTTGTCCCAATTACAGAGGATCTATAGGTTATGGAAGGAAGTTTAACCATTTGAACGATAAAGACCCAGGGGGAGGTGAGTTGTTAGATGTTATAAATTCAGTGAAGGTCTTAGGAGTTAAAAAGATTGCAATAACTGGTGGAAGTTATGGTGGCTATTTGACTATGATGGCTACTACTAAGTTCCCAGACCTTTGGTGTTCGGCTGTGGCCGTAGTACCTTTTGTTAATTGGTTTACCGAAAAGAAACTTGAAAGGGAAATACTTCAACAATATGACGAAATAAAGGTTGGTAATGATGAAAACTTATTGAGGGATAGATCACCTATATTCTTTATTGCTAAGATAAAAACTCCATTGCTTCTCTTAGCTGGTGAAAATGACCCAAGATGTCCAGCTGAGGAAACTTTGCAAGTAGTTGAAGAACTTAGAAAGTTGGGTAGAGAAGTGAAATATAAGATATACAAAGATGAGGGACATGGATTTGCAAAAATAGAAAATTATGTTGACTCGATAAAAGAGGCTGTGGAGTTTATTAGTAGTCACTGCTGAAGTCGATTTCCCTATGTTCAAAATGGATTTTCTGAAAATTGATTATTTGAACAAAGTCAATATTGCTAAAAAAAGAGACTCAAATAAATGAAAATTTCTTAAAAGGTTTTCATATATTTAACTCGGCGAGGAATAAATGAACCGGGAATGTGTCGTTTTCTCCATGCTTTGATAATGTAATCACTTTCTTCATCTTTCCAGCAATAACTTTTACCTGCTTTGCCCTCTCTCTGTATTTTACTTCGTAGCCGATAATCTCTGGCAGTGTTACAACATCTATCTCTTCCTTTCCAACCTCAGTATAACCTATGTTGTAAATTCTCGAGAGATGTGATGCAACTACTCCCTCTACGATTATTGGATCATCTGGTCTCTTGACTCCGGTCCATGTAGATATTACGTCATAAAACAGCGGGTCTACAAAGTGTATCTTAATCTGCTTTCTGTAGTTATAGTAACCGGTATTAACGTCTATAAAGTGAAGTGTTAAGGTCAAAAACATATCATTAAAGAGCTTAATATACTCCGCAACAGTTCTGTGATTTACTCCTATCTCCTTGGCAATTGAGTTATAGCTCACCTTACTAGGTGTCGTTGAGAGGACTGCAGAAAGTATCTGCTTAGCGAGCATCTCATCTCTTCCTACCCTATTTATCTCATAAATGATCCACTCTGTATATATTTTCACTGGAGACAAACCGTTAATCGACGGAGGTAGTCCTCCTACCTTTAGATAACTCTCAAAGAGCTCTTCAATTTCACTGTACCAACCTGGCCTGACCTCAATTTTCGGATTAATTACCTTAATATAACCAGAGAAGCTGAGAGGGTACAAGATTACGTCTTTTCCATTTCCCCTCCTACCGGGAAAACTCTCTTTCTGCTTTAGAATCGTTAATGAACTTGAACCCGAAACCGTAACTACATCGCCTGTTAGTTCACCGGTATCAATTAAGTGCTTTACTGCTCTATACCATTCCTTAACAAAAGTGACCTCATCAAGGAAAATGAAGGAGGATCTAATGCCCTCCTGTTTCCTAATTTTTAGATAGTCCCTTATCTTTTTTAATAGTTCTTCGTAATTGGACACGAGGTCGCAACTACAGTAGAATATTGATAAGGGATTGTGATTTGACTCAAGTAGCTTCTTAATTAGAAGTTTTATCAGAGTGGTCTTTCCAACTTGTCTAGGGCCTACGATAAAGTTTAAGGAGAAGGGCTGAAGAGAGACCTTGTTTATTTCCTTCGGAATCCACTTAAATTTAGCAGAGTTCCACTTCTTAATATCTTCATCTTCCTCTATGTAGTCCTTCCCTCTCCACCAAATGTTTTCTTCCATTGATACTTAGAATATCAAAGGGTTTAAAAAATCTTGATAGTCTGAGTATCAAAGGGTTTAAAAATGCGTTTAGGTATTTCAATATAATGGCGAATCCAAAAGTGAAATAAAATTTTCTTTTGATATACATACCTTTGTAAAGACATATTGTTCAATTATAGTCAATTTCTTAGTAAGTGCGAAGAGAAATAGCTTTTATCTATACAAAATATAGCTAGTTAAATCCCTTAACTCACTCATTCCCAACATTCCTCATTTAATACTCCTTTTGCAATTATTATGAAAAATACTATAACATGTATCCCAATAATAACACTTTATTCACACTCAAGCGAAAAATTAGCCGTTTAACATTAACTTTCCTTAACAAATTTAGAGGAGAGAAAAAAGAAGAACGTAATTCCTCTTATAATAGACCTCTGGCCTTCATCGCCCTTACTACTCTATCCACAGCTAAAGCCATTGCCACAGTCCTCAAATCTTGATCAGCAAACTTCCTCTTATGAAACTCGTATAAAGCGTTAAAGGCGTTAGTCATTCTATCAATAATAAGTTTCTTAGCCTCCTCATCACTAATTATCCCGCCAGACTTATTGTTAGCCCACTCCACATAACTACCGACAACTCCTCCTGCGTTAGCTAAAATGTCTGGTATAACAACTATACCCCTTTGCTTTATTATCTCATCTGCATCTGCAGTCAATGGACCATTTGCACCTTCAACAATAAGCTTAGCCTTAACTTTTGGTGCATTAAACTTATTTATGACATTTTCCACTGCGGCCGGAATTAATATATCACAATCACTTGTTAACAACTCCTCATTTGTAACCTTCTTACCCTCGGGATAATTCACAACACTGCCCGTACTCTGAACGACTTCTAACGCCTTATTAACATCTATTCCGTCATCACTAATTACCCCTCCCCCAATATCGCTAACTCCAATTATTTTAGCCCCCATTTCGTTCAAGAATTTAGCTGTAAAAGAACCAACGTTTCCGAATCCTTGAATTATAACCCTTGATCCTTCAATTCCTCCTATGAACTTATTGGCAGCCTCTCTAGCAATCGTTGCTACACCTAACCCAGTGCTGTACAGTCTAACACCTATCC
Source organism: Saccharolobus shibatae B12 (assembly GCF_019175345.1). Taxonomy (NCBI): domain Archaea; kingdom Thermoproteati; phylum Thermoproteota; class Thermoprotei; order Sulfolobales; family Sulfolobaceae; genus Saccharolobus; species Saccharolobus shibatae. The sequence continues at coordinate 1,488,337 of NZ_CP077717.1, forward strand.
CTCCTAGCTCAGAAGGCTTACCGGTAAACACTGCGAAATCAACTTCACCAGTTATCTTTATGTACTCGTCTAGGAACCAGGCCATAGTTTGTGGGTTAGTGTTAATGTCGGGTGCTGGGATGTCCACATCGCTACCTAAATAGTTGTGAATTAATTGAACGTATTTCCTAGATAAATCCTCCAATTCCTTTAATGTTAGCTTCTTAGGATCTACTCTTATCCCACCCTTTCCTCCCCCATAGGGTAGTAATAATAGGGAATTCTTCCACGTCATAATCATTGATAGTGCTATTACTTCATCTTGTGTAACATTGGGACTGTATCTAACTCCTCCCTTATAAGGGCCTAAGGCCGAATTGTGCTGACTTCTCCAACCCATAAATGTCTTTAATTTACCATCGGAACCCCTAATCTGTATCTTAACTTGTATAACCCTTTCAGGCTGTGAAAGGGCTTCTAGGGTATCAAGATCTAAACCCAACAATTCTCCAACTTTATACAACTTCTTAACTTGTTGAACGAACAAATTCGAGGTAAGGAGTTCTTCCATCGCTTTAGTCATCTACTTTAAGAATAAAAAATTATTCCAACTGAATTTTAAAAATCTTTAATATACAGTTTTACCAATGTAAGGAAGACAAATTGATATTAGAGGTCTTCTCAAAGTAAAGGAATAAAATATGTAAGGTTTTTGTAGAGACTCATTCAACTTCTCCTTTTGATATCTAATTTTAGAAGAATTAAAGAATCTTAGAGACCATTTCTTCATTTTCTACCCCGCTTAATATATATCTCGTTAATCGCTTGACGCAAAGGACGAGCTATTCTTCACGTTAAAAGCCTAACACGTTCTTCTGAATGAGGAAAATCCTTTGGATCACGATTTACTAAATGAGTATTAATTTTCAAAGGCCAGATAATATTCATTAGTATTACTCTCTCCTACCTTTTCTAACCCTAATGAAAACACCACGTTAGATTCTTTTAAACACAAATTAATAGTCTTGTTTCCCCTAATATATTTTATGGAAACTGCAACTTTAGGAGGAGGCTGTTTCTGGTGTACAGAGGCAGTGTTTAAGAGAGTTAAGGGAGTGATCAGTGTTAAACCGGGTTATTCTGGAGGCCACTTACCTAACCCCACTTATGAAGACGTATGTACTGATACAACTGGTCACGCTGAGGTAGTTCAGATAACATTTGACCCCTCAATAATTTCCTATAGGGAGCTACTGGAAATATTCTTCGAAATCCACGACCCTACAACACCTAATAGGCAAGGGAATGATATAGGAACACAGTACAGGTCGATAATATTGTACCATAACGAAGAGCAGAAGAAAATAGCTGAGGAAATGATAAGGGAAGTAGAGAAGAGAATAGGAAAGAAAGTCGTTACAGAATTGAAACCGTTTGAAGTGTTTTATGAAGCTGAAGACTACCACCACAATTACTATGATACACATAAATACAATCCCTATTGTAGGTTTGTCATAAGTCCGAAAATAAATAAATTCTTGAAGGTTTTCCCAGAGAAAGTGAAGATTGAAGAAAAGATATAATAGATTTTTATTGTTGACTTATAAGGAAAAAGGGACATTAAGTTTAAAGTTTTTATTACGAAAAATAAGTAGCAATGCCATTATAATAATAAACATAAAACGGTGTTCTAAATAATTAATTTTATCTTATACTTGCTTATAGTCTAAAGGGCAACAACGTTTCCAAAATTACATAAAGACCTTTCCGTATATTAGGAAGAGAGTCTTGTCCTTTAAAGTCTCAGAAAGTATACATCACTTACGCATGGAAAACTTAGAATAATATTCAGGAACTTTACGTATCACTGAGAATAAAATTTTTATAAATGTGTTGATTCTCTATTATTGTATGGAGATAGAGAGTAGGTTATTCCTCCTCGTCTTCGTAATGTTGAGCATAATACCGATAAGCGTGATACCCAATTCACAGACAAACGTCGCTGTAAAGTCATATCCCCAACTTCATTCATTAAATGACATTTATTTTCCCCCTGCTGCTCACAATATTTCCCCATTAAAAATAGGAGATCAGATTAACCCTTATGCTTATTATAGTAGTGAACCTGCGCCAATGGGTATTGCTGACTATGGTATATCCTCAAACGGTCCATTTATAAGGAATACTAGTGAATGGTATGGAATAGTTGTAATAAATGGCTTAAACGCAATAAGTAATGGCACCCCGTGGGTTAGTTTCCAGCTCAATGTTGTGTTAAACTATCAGTATAATGGATATACTTATGCATTATGGGTTCAAGACGTCGCAGATTATAATACTGCCAATAACGAAATATGTTTTGTAGATAATATTTGGAATATGACCTCTCCCAATGCTAGCGTCGTTGGAGTGCAAGGGGATGGGGGAATTTATACTACTAATAGTGGAGTCTCATATTATGCATACATTGCACCTGGCTTTACCACATTATCACTTCCAGCAACTATTCAGCTCTTTGTGAGCGTTTCTACTAATTCAAACGGTCAGCCCGTAATTTACTTCTGGTATAATGACGGCAATCGTTGGGTTAATTATGACGTTGCAACTGTCACAAACGTTTTCAATGCAAACAATGTTTACTTTTTAGTGGATGGCTATACCACAACGGGAGATGGTCATCTTTATGATGCAGAATTAGTTATGGGAGGGCCTGGTGGAGGATTATGCGCTTACATTTATAACGCCAGTGTTTTCTTTAGACTCTATTATTGGAATGGACATAATTATCAAGAGGTTAGAAATGCTTATAACTTCGGCTCAGATACTGCTGAAACTGTAAATAACGCAGATGTTCTAACATACTATTATTCTCTATACGGACTATATACTTCTGGATTAACAAGTGGAAGCGGGTCACTATCTCGACTTTGGAGTCAAGATACTACAACACAACTAACTATATACACGAATACTTATAACGGATACGTTTATGTCTATAATGAAAGCGATCCCTACTCGACTGCAATACAGTATGAGAATAGCATACCTCTAAGTGAAGTGTCCTTTACCGGTGGGCAAGTAACACTGACACTTAATCCTATGAATTACGCAATCCTAGTTTACAACCAAAATGGACAGTTAGTAGGGGAAGCCAACATACACACTTATTCTGGTGAAAACGCAGTCACTTCAACTACGCAATTTTCAGTCTCAGTTAACAATCCAACACTTGCCATAACAGTTCACTCCACGTCGACAGTGAACATCAACATTAACGCCTATGGCACTGTTACAATTAACGTCATTGGTCCTTCAAGTGGAATCTCTTACTCCTTGTCACAAACTCAATTTTACGTGGATGGAAGTGGAACTGCCACTCTAACAATAAATGGGATCAACACGGGAACCTATACGCTAATTGTCAACGCAACGCTATTCCCCGGATATTACATAACTCAAGCCATTACGGTAAACGTTATAACACTTACTGCCCCCTTTACCTTAACGTATACTGTAAATGGACAATCATTACCACAATCACCAGAAGTCACATTTAACTTCCCCAACGGTACTGTGATAACTATACCATTTACAAGTGGCTTCACAATTCAAGTACCTACCGGAACTACGTACACTGTTCAGCAAATAATAGGAGGTAATTCAAATGTTCGATGGGCTACTGAAAACCAGGTTAGTGGCATTATAAATAAACCAACTAAGATTAGTGTAACCTACTATGAACAATTTCTAATAACGTTCAACTATAAGGTTATAAACGGGCAGTGGAGTTATTCGGAACCGAGCGTAACATATTATTATTTTGGAACACCAACTACATCATCAGTACCAACAACTGTTTGGGCTGACTATAATTCACCTTATCAATTCTCACAAATGATAACTAGCAATTCCGAAAGAATTATAGCAACAAACTATCAAGGAACTATAATATTCCCCGGTTCGATTACAACGAACTATTACATACAGTATTACGTATCCGTTAACTCACCAATACCAATATACGCACTAATAAATGGTAAGAACATTTCCCTAACTAGTAATTGGTATAACAGTAGTATAGCAATTAACGTGGAGAACATTACTTACTATCCATCACAACTCACAAGAGATGTCATTATAGGCATATCCCCTAGCAGTACTATAGATTTAACATCGCCAATTACGATAGCAATAAACACCATCACACAGTACTATCTAAATATCTCATCACCTATGCCAATTTACGCAATAATTAACGGAAAGAACACAACGTTAACAAATAACTGGTACAATACCGGTACTCAAATAAAAGTAGAGAATATTACATACTATCCGTCATTACACGAGAGGTACATTATGAAAAGTATAGCGCCGGCTGTGCAATTTACAATAAACTCTCCAATTAACGTTAAAGTAAATGCTATAAAACAATATTTCATTACGGTGAACTCAATCATTCCAGTTAAAGCTTACATAAACGGTTCCCTAACTTATCTAAACTCCTCATGGATTAACCAATACACTAACATTGGAATATTGAACTACACCTATTACGTAAATTCTCAACAAAGATACGTTATACTCAACATTTCACCGCAATCGTTTGTAGTTAAAAGCCAGGTAAATGTGAACGTTTCAACAGTAAAGCAATACTTAGTGACGATAAATAACGTATCAACGTGGTACAACGAGGGAAGTAAAGTATTGCTAAGTGCTAACGTCCCAATATATGACGTAGGCGAATTTGTTGGAACGTATAACGTCTCTCCAGGCACATATATCACTGTTAATTCGCCAATAGATGAAAGGTTAGTATTATCACCTAACTACGTATTCTATGGAGGAGTATCTGGATTAATAACAGCCGTTTTGATTGCAGTAGTCTTATTATTAACAAGAAAGGGAAAAAGAAAATAAGAAAATTTTTCCAACTATATAGTCTTTTTCATAATAGGCACCACATGCTTCGCCTCTAACAGACCTGAGTTTGCAACCGTAGGAGCTGCAAAAGGGCTAGATGGGACTATCTCAAATCTAACGAGGAGATGCTGAAATTAACGTGTTTAGGGGATTAAAGACACACTCATAGTTCGCCTCTAACGAACCTGAATTTGTAACCGTGGGGAGAAAAAGAATACGATTGAGATGAACAAGGAAAGTCCTAAATAATGGGATTCTTAAGATAATTTTGGATTTTACTTATTTAAGTAAACGTAAAGAATAGGTAACCTTTTTATTCTTTAACTTAAAGTTCACTCTATGAATTGTATTGAGCTCAGAAATGTAGTGAAGAGATATGGTAACGTTACTGCGTTAAATAACGTATCGTTTGCCATAGAATGCGGGGAGAGAGTAGCACTTTTAGGACCTAACGGTGCCGGTAAGTCGACTACCCTAAAACTAATTGTTGGCCTACTCAAGCCCGATAGTGGAGAGGTTCTTGTCAAAGGGTTAGAACCTATCTCAATTCAAGCTAGAAGGATAATTGGTTATCTACCGGAAGATGCAAGCCCCTACCTAATGCTTACTGTTAGGGAGAATTTGGAGTATATAGCTTCATTAAGGGGAGTAAATAATGTTAAGGAGAGAGTTAACAAATTCCTGGAGCTCCTAGCCCTAAAGCCGTACGAGAGGAATAGGGTGATGTCTCTATCTAGAGGTAATAGGCAGAAATTATCTTTGGCCTTAGCGCTAATTCACGATCCAGAAATATTACTCTTGGACGAGCCTTTAAATTATTTGGATATACCGACCCAAGAGAGAATTATATCGTTATTTAACTCCATGACTAATGCTACTATACTAGTCTCCACTCACATTATGTCTATAGCCGGTAGGCTAGCCAATAAGGTAATAATATTATCTGGTGGACAAGTAGTATGGCAAGGAAATATTTCGGATTTAAGGAAATTCGGTGAGGAGAACGAACCCGTCGAATCCATAGTTGCGAGGTTAATGGAAAGTGTTCGGTAAATTACTGAAACTGATCATTTTTAGTAGATTCTCGAAATGGGGCCTTGCGACATTGATCGCAGCATCTATCTTAGCCTCGGCAATCTTTATCCGATCAGTGACTTTAGGAGCACACTCGACTACGCCGAGTTATTACAGTATTGCTTACATTACCGCATTATGCATCCTTTTCTCTTACATTGGCGGATTTACCTTAATGAAAGCAGACCTCGATTACTTATTCACGTTACCCATAGATAGAAAGAAGTTAGGTATAGCGTTATATATTTCCAGTTTAATAATTTATTTAATAATTATAATTTATCTATCGATATTTTCCTATAATTCTGGATTACTGTTAATATCACCTTTATTAAGTGTTTCCCTAGTCTCCCTTAACTTGACTCTGCAGGAGATGAGGACGAGCCATAAAGTGTTGATACTGACAGCAATAGCGCTATGGTTCATATCGCCTTTAATAAGCTTTAAATACTCTCCAACTTCATCAATTTTCGGTCACTTTTACGAAAGCCTCTCCGTTACATTGCCTTATACTGCTCTGCTAACATTTACATCAATAAGAAAAGTCGGAAACTATGATCAGATATTGATGAAAAAGATATCGAGGACTTCCGGAATTGTAAAGCACTCCATATCTTTCAATACTTCAACTCCTTTAAGGACAATTTTACAGCTAAAGTTAACTTATTTCCCTCTAGTAGGCAGAGCAGGGTTCTATACTCCCTCTGGAAGTTATAGCATGAGGGTGATTCAGATGAGCAGCATTGTTATAATAACTTCCGTAATAGGAATTGCTTACTTCATAGTTTTTAGATACGGATTAATGGTATCTAGCGAATTCGTCTACACTGGCTTATCCATAGCGACTACATACATAGCAGTTTTCTCAGTTCTTTTCGTAGGCATGAGTAATTTGATGAGTGAGAGAATCTGGCTTACAATACCGTCAATAGGCTATAAGTTCTTCAAGTACATGATAGTTGCCTCTGGCGTTCAAAGCTTCATTATAATACTCCCATTCGGTATAGTTGATCTTATACTCTCCATCTGGAATCCTCTCTTCCTAAATGTCGGTATCTCATTGTTATTTTACATACCGTTATCGTGTATGTTATATACTTATTTATTAGCCATGGTTAATCCCCTACAGCTAAAGGACGAGTTTAATCCAGTTAATGTAGAGTTTAGGGGAAGGAGCTTCTTAATAGCTCTTATATTTGTCATTATCCTCATGCCCTTATTCTTAATAATTTATGCCCCACTCTTTTTCGCTGGAATAGCTATTGCAGTGTTAGCCATTACAATAACATACTTATTAAGGGATAAAATGATACTTAAAGTAGTAAATAAAATGACAGAGGCAGGATATATTTAATGCTTAGAGTTGCTTTGTGGGTTAGTCCAATTTGATATCAGACTGGCACTAAACTCACTTTTAATTCAACCTTATATTTAGAATTTAAGAGAAATCAATGAGATTAACATTTGAGGAAATTGAGGCATTCAACAAAGCAGCTTGTGTCTTTCAAGATTCTTTCCTTTTGTTCTCTTCCAAACTTGTGATTAGGTGTTTGGTAAAACGTTCTTTTACACGTTTTGTACTTGTATTTTGTTTTTCCTCTGGACGATCCGTTCTTTATTACCTTGTTTGGGTTACATGATGGGCATGGTGGTTCTTTCTTTTTTCTTCTTTTTACCCCCAATTTTTTGGTGTAGTAGAGTGTTGATGGTGGTATCCCGAGTTTCGTAACTTGTACTCCCAGTAGGTATGATATTACGTAAGCAAGCTCTTCTGGCTTGTGTTTTCTCGGCTTAAAGTTTAAATTTCTTAGAATCAGAAGTATTAATTGTGCGAGCGATATGAGGTTAATCTCGGTAACCCTCACGTAAATCTCGTAACCCTTGCACATAAATTTTCTCAAGAAACCGTCCTGAGCGTCCTAACTCCATTTATCTCTAGATCGAGATGCCTATTTGAAGAAATTCTAACTAGATACAATTTTACTATTCATTATCAAATAGGATGACTGTTTGAGAATCCCGTGGCATGTATTTTATTAACAATTATGTTACGCTTAGGATTAATTTTAAATATTTCCTTATTGTAGTTAACATATGAATAGGTATAAAATAGTGGTAATAGCAGTGTTTTTAATACTAGCATCCATTGTAGCTATCGCGGCAATTCAATTAAAAACTGTTAACTCGTATAGTATTTCGGGCTATGGCTTATATGAAACTCCTTATCGTGGTGGGGTGCTAATATCGTTAGAAACACTTTCTTTAAGTAACATTCAAAGCTCTAATATTTCCATACCTTCTGCGGTTTATTACGCTAATTCTTCTTACTATATAAAAATTGCTTCATACACCCCAAATCAAGTTAATACTACTACATTTCCCATAGCTACTGTATATAATAATTCATTTGCAGTAATAAATACTCTATATATCAATATCACAGAATTACCTAAACAAACCAATATGACATTTGCTCAATTAATCTCAAGGATACACTCAAATATAACGATATTAAACGGATTAAATGTCGTTTCATGGAAATTCTTCGATAACTTTACTATAGCTTACCCATCTAAAAATGGGATAACATACGTTTCTATAGGAGTAAATAAGACTGTAGTAATAACTCCCGAAAAAGTCTATGTATTTAAGAACGAATCTATATCTGAGGTTTATCCTACGAAATACGGGTATGTAGTAATAACGGGTATTCAATTACCCTCATCGAATAAGGTTATACCGTTAATAACATCGTCAAATGTTACAAACATATCGTTAGTAGACAAGTGGCATATCGTTATTAAAAACTATGAAGGATCTACAATAGTCGGAAACTACTTATTAGTCTCCAATAAATCTACAACATTACTGCTTAATTTATTAAACGGAAATATAATTTATGAGTTACCTTTCGGAGGAAATGTTATTTATAACTCTTCAATAATAATTAATAATGTATTATACGGAGTTATAGGAAATATATATGTTAAATTATATCTAAATAACGGTAGTTACAACAAAATTTTACTTCCAAACATAACCTCACCATCAGAAGTTCAATTTATAAATAACAGTTACGTATTAGTCTCAGGACTTTATACAAGTTCAACTACTACAAGCGGATTTAGTACGCTACCAACTAGTGAAGTTGGACTTGATATATTATACGTTAATGGAACGATTGCGTATAGTAATTTATCAACTCCAACTAAGACTTTCGTATTTCCTATATCGGTAGTTTACTCATCAGCTTATCTATACAAACTTTCAATTCAATTTAACTTTGAATCATTTAACACTCAAGTAGATGTGCTGAGTATGCAAAACTTAGTACCTCCAGCCACTACAACGACGAGTACGACGACAAGCACGTCTACTGTATCGTCTACTACAACTAGTAGTACATCTACTACAACGTCAACAAGCACAATAAGTACAACTAGCAGTACTACTACAAGTACTACAACTAGTAGCACATCTACTACAACTAGTAGCACATCTACTACAACGACGAGTACGACGACAAGCACGTCTACTGTATCGTCTACTACAACTAGTAGTACATCTACTACAAGTACGACATCAATAAGTACGGTAACTCCTAGCAGTAGTACATCAACGAGTCACCCTACATCGTTCCCAACTACTATTGTTATAGTTGCTATAATAATAATTGCAATTATAGCTATAGCAGTGGTCCTTCTACTAAGAAGATAATTTTAAAATAATTTTTTAGATTATTAATAGTCTATTAGATATAAATCTGGTTAAAGCTAGTTTCTAATCTGCTCATCATCGCCCTAAAGAGTTAACAACATGATCTCTTACTCTTTTGAATTAGTCGATCCATCTGTAAATTGTGTTCAAGTGAACTTGCAGTATTTTTTACTGTTCATCCCTTCCAAGTATAGTAATATTTCTCTATTAGTCTCATTTAGGTTCTTGGGTTTTTTAAAGAAGTTTTTTGATCCCCTTTTTATTACCCTAAACATGCCCATTTCCCAGCATCTCCCCACTAAATTTGATAATCCCTTCTAGTCCCCCTTTGCAACTCCCATGGGTTTATTTATTACATGCAAAAATTACGATTGTTTAAGGTTAAGGGAATACACTTAAAAGACTACTCAAGTAACACTATAAAATTTAATTCTATTTACCGTAACACTATTCGACTCAATTTCTTCTTAATGTTTTCATAAGTTATAATTTTTATCTTTCTGGATCGTTTCACATAAATAGTTAATGTAGAATAGTTATTATCTAATCCTTGTATTATGAGGACGATCAAGACATCATTTTAAAAAGATGAGTTTAAATATTACATTATTACCGATTGTTGTATCATTACTACCATCGAATATTTATTGATAAAAATATAATTAAAAAGTTATTCAAATAATAATAGGTACTGCAGCATTAGAATTAAATCGTCTGTCTTGATATTGCCTTTAGAAGCTACAATGTAAAATTCTCCCTCATCCTTCAAAAGATCAGCCATTTTCTCAATTTTTTCGTCAGAAATTCCTTGATATTTAAACCAGATTCCATTAACTATTCTCTCCTTATAGCTTTGCATTACCTTATCAGTTATCACATATTTTCCATCTGATGTCTTCTGCAAATACCCCTCTTTTACTAGATCGTTTAGTGCCTTAGACAGACCCGCGTCGGACATATCAGTTAGTTTCCTCAGTTCCGTGAAGGATCTCGGAGTCTTACAATATTCGAGTATTAAATTTCTCTTCACGATATAAAATCTATTCTGCCTATTTATATTCATTGCAAGCTCCTCACTTCGTTCTTTAAGATATTGAAGGATTTAATTGCATCAAACCCAGTCTTACCTTTCCATAGTTCCATTTCACCCTCTGTAACCATCACCCTGTGGTTTTCATAATCCAGTAACAGCATTGTATTCTTCTTCTTTATAGTCTGGTCAGTTTCACTAACTATTTTTACGTCATTTAATATTACATGCCTAAGTTTTCCTTCACTTGTAACACTCACCGCTACTGACTTATTTCCGAGATAAATACCATAAAATTTGTATATAGCTTCATCGTTGTTGTCTTTTCTTATTTTTGTTTCAGTGATTTTTACTCTCCAATCATCTCCAACAATCTCATTAGATACTTGACTTTCTAGATTTGTTTTATTCATTATTTCTCTTAGTCTATCAAGTGGCATTTGTATTATCTTATCAAACGGATTTTCTTCACCCATTTTTTCTTCACTCAACTTTACTTAAGTAAAGTTAATATTTAAACTTTTTGGTCGAAACTACTTTATGGATTAGTTCAATTTTTATCGGAGTTGAAATTAAACTCACTTTTAATTCAACCTTATATTTAGAATTTAAGAGAAATCAAGGAGATTAACATTTAAGGAAATTGAGGCATTCAACAAAGCAGCTTAACTTGGATTTCAGCAATTCCTGTTCTTAATGACTACACTATTTCTCTACAGTAGATTAACTAAGATTTGCAAGTTAGATAGTCTTTTTCTTCCCACGCTTACAAACTTATGTTTGTTAGAGACGGAGAATATAGAGCCTAGTAAGTGCGGAGGTAAAATGGTCAGCATATATCTTGTTGTTTCCGGTAACTCTCTCATTTTCAACATCTTAAATTAAAACTAGTCTTTATTGTTCTTTTGCCACTATTACTAAAAGATCATATCATTGATACTGCTATAGGACTTTTACACCAAATTAGTTATGGAGCATACTCCAAAAGTTTATTAACTATTTTCTGGAGTATATTCCAATGAATGTTGAGGAAATTAAAGCGGTACTGAAGGAGCAGAGGGAAGAGGAGATAGAACTGACCTCAAACGAGAGGATAATACCCAGAGGGCTCATCGTTCCCCTCATTGATTCGGGTTTACATCTCTAATTTGAGGGAGAGTAGGGGATGCCGAAACTCCCCCATATGAAAAGAGAAGGGAACTTTCATCCATAACGTCTAGCCCCTTAAATAGAGATGATAGTTGCCCTCATTCAGTCCCATTAAACCCTCAATCGATCTGAAAAGGAGCGTCGTCAGCATCACTAAAAGATATCTCGATAAAGAAGTATTTAAATATAAGAAGCTCTCCATCTCCATAAATGGTGAAGCTGTATGCCCCCTTAACCTCTTACTCTGTAAATCCCTTTTCAGCAATTAATTTAGAATGGAAACTTTGTAATTCAGAGCTAACTAGTTCTAGAAATTCCCGCAAAATATTGATCTGTATATAGGGCTATTGTTGGGATATAGATAATATTGACCGTTTATTGCTTCTATAAACATCGTTTTTTGCGTGATCTACTGAGTGGAAACAAAAGGAAAGTTCTATGAATACTGCAGAAATAAGTGTTAAGTATATGTTGAATATTTTTAACCTAATATAAAGCAAAAAAAGTTTGCATTTATAAGGGGTTTTCATAAGGGGTCTTTTTTGGGTCTAATGACAAGGAAAATCGCTAAGGCTAAGAACGCTATACTGACTGCTAATATTTCGGGCCAGAGATTGGCATAGGGTGGGTGAATGTATGTTGTCTCTGCTGTTACTGTTTGTCCCGAGGGCTCAACAGTAACTGTTTCAGGCCCTTGCGGTGTTTGGACTGTAACTGTAGCCGGTAGTTGAACCTTTTCAGAGAAGAATATTATTAACGGTAGATGAACAGTTGTAGTTGTTACTGTTTTTATCGTATGATCTATTGAGTGCAGATAAAATGTCACACCGAGAAGGACTAGAGCTGCCATTAATATTAAAATTGCTTTCCTCATGTGCTAAAAACATTAACTACAGTTTATAAAACCTTTCATAAGAGTAGGGAGTTTTAAGGATAGCCCCTTAATCTCTTAATAATGCTCCTCAACTCCGGTGAAAAGTAAAAAGTTAATACGGTAGCTACAATACCCGCTACTATAATAAACTCCGGTAAATATTGTGCATACCAAGGAGGTGGAGGAAGCGGTTGGGCAAATCTAGGTGGTTCACCAGGGAAAATAGATATATTAGTTATATTCGCCGGCGTGCTATTAACAAAGAAAGCCATGATTAAAAAAGAAAGAACAGAATAGAAAACATTTTCCTTTAGCAGTTGTTGTTCTACTTTAACGTAACTTAAAGATTTTCATCAAACCTAGTGCATCAACTAAACACATCTCAACTAACCTGAGGAGTTTATCCTCATATTTTTAATTAACTAAACACTAAACTAAAAACTTTATCGGTAGTGCCGGGAATTTTGTATTACCGAGGAAAATTAGAACAACTGCTATTCCTTATAACCCACATGTAGTACCAATTGGATAGGTGAATTGGTATAGGTAGTCCCATCCACCATTGTAGACTTTAAAAAGGGCTATTTTCTAAATTTAAGTTTAATCCAGCTGAATATCGCAATTCCTAACATTATTATACCTATTGTTAAGACTTCCGGCCATAAGTTAGCATACCAAGGTGGTGGGATTTGTATGTAGTATATGGTCAAAGATGACGAAACAGGTATACCAGTTGAACTATTATAAACTTCAATTGGTATTGGTTGTGAACTATTAAGGATTCCATGTACTAACTGAGTAGTTACTGGCTGAAGTGGACACATTTTGATTAACGTTCCGTTATCTGTTATTATTTTTACTGCTGGAATTGGTTTATCTACTAACTTAAGCCAAATCCCCGAACCAGAGAAAATAGAACCTACAACTGTAAACAGTTTTTTCATATAAGACAGATTTAAAAAGAGGTAAAAAAGATTTTGCTTAATATAGTTGTGACGTCGTGTAGCTTATTTGTGCACTTCCTCCTATTCTAGCCAAATCGGTATAGGTGTAGGCACCAAGATTTGAGAAAGTCACACTACCGGATATCCATTTAAACCAATTACTTCTTGATGTATATATTGGACTCGAGTATTGTGGGCCCACTGAAAACACATCGACGGATGTAGCCGGTTTTCCTTCTATTGTGAAACTTGAGATTGTATATGAGAAGTTTACCGATGCATTCGGTAACATGTTGCCTATTGGGTAGTAGAAATAGTTCCGTTGGGAACTAGTGATCTAACTATTATAACGTCATTATTCATTAAGAGTGGGAAAAAAGAAAATGACATTAAAAGAGACCTAAAATCTCAGATACCTCTTTATCATCCAGCGGAATCTGGGACTCACAAGTACCAAAATTCCTAAAGAGGCTAAAACGATCGCTAAGGCAATTTCCGGGGCATACTGAACATACCACGGAGGTGGCGAATAAGGAACAAGCTTAATAGTTTGGTTCATTGGGCCAAAATTAATACCCGAGGACGCCATATAAGAAAAAAAGATTCTTTATAATATACTTTTTCGTTAGTCGATATGTGCTAGAACTAATGGTGTTTCTGTGTAACTAAGTTGTAAGGTTCCCGAGATTTGAGCACTACTACTCGATGTGTAAGCGTTTGCAGAAAATGAAGGGTTACTAGATAACCAAGCAAAAGCCCATGATACATTACTATTAATCCAATTATTTGGATCGGATAGTTTGTAACGTATTCCTAGTAGGGCTAGATAGGACTTCCTCATTGTCAGGGAAAAAGAAGGTAGACTTTAAAAAGGGCTTAGTTAAATGGGTGGGGCGTAGTTAAAGAGAAGGATAAATGTGTTATTTGCATCTATTATTATTGATATTGCGATAAATGGTAGTAATGAAAGCCACTTATACTTACCTACCTTAAATAGGTCGAAGAGCCTTGTATACCAATAGACTCCGGTGAAAAACAGAAGTTTTATGGATATTACCATCATTAACGCTAAAATAAGCGAGATATGACCTTCGTAATAATAATAGTACCATATAAAGTAGTTCTCTTCAAACGTCATATTTCCTTTCCACCAATATAATACAGATAATATGACGTCATAGACGTTAAGTAGGATGAAGAGAATCCATACTATTTTAAGGATTCTCATCAACTTTCACCTAACTAACGCAGATATTATGTTTTTTGCAAACACGACTCAGCACGAGATTAGGTGACTATTAAAACCGTCATCTTCCTCTCTTCTTCTTCACCTCACGAAATACATCGAATAAGGTAAGGGAAATCAAAATCAATGCCATTGATATGAGAACAATGGAAATAAGAAAACCTTCTTGTGGGAAACTGGTGGGTTGTTGAGGCGTAGTGAAAAAAGTTCCAAACGGTGTACCGTTAGTTGAAAGATTTCCGTATGATATAGTGATAGTTTGCATCGAAAACAAACTTCAAATAAAAAATAAAAAATCTTATCCAAAGAGTAGCATTTGAAAAGGCATAGTTCAAAGCCATTTATGGAATTAAAAAAGCCTTAAAGAATAGTAGACAAACGTGGCAAAATAAATATTTCGTAAATTACAAGGAGTAATGAGACAGATGCCAGAATTTTAAGTATTAAGGTTTTTGAGCGGGGGAAGAACTTCGTATCCCAGTAGGTAAGGCTTAATCCTATTATTTTAAGACTAATAAGATCAGGTAGCACAAGAACTCCATTATCTTCAACTATCTTCGCTATAGGAGCCACTTCAACGAAACCGCCGGTTATTGCGATATATCCAGTATACAAACCGTAACTGCAGAGCAAATCGATAATATTACAAATAATTATAATAAGCCAAAGAGTCCTTACCCCTAACCTCATCACAAATTACCTAACTTACCCAGATATTATGTTTTTTGCAAACATTGTCAGTATTGAATCCATTGAAGCAAACTCCTTACCTTAGACGGTACACTTTCCTCTGGGAATTCACGCAAAACTAGAGAATGAGCAAACGGGATGTTCTCATGCAATCATCTTATTCGATATCTATTAGTAAAATTATATCAGATTTTCACTAATATTCTCTACTCCCTTCCGGTAAGCCTCATCCAAGGGAGTAATCTCCCTTGAATAGATTACAAGGTACATGACGTTCAACAAGGCAAGACTATACTCAACCGTCCTCTCACTCCTATTAACCTAGTATCTTAGCAAGTGTTTACCCGTGGCGTAACTTATGCTTACTTTTTATTACTTCTAATTCCGTCACGGGCACACCTCTTAAGGGATCATACACCTTTACCCTTAACTCATTGGAGCTAGTCGAGGGAAACACCACTACCCTCCCATCCACCTTTCTCACAATGTTTAGAGGTGCAATTGAGTCCCTCTCCAATAAAACATTCCCACCGTCTAAATATCTAGCATTCACTTTAACCACTTTAATACCCCTACCCTCGTGAGCAGTGCCCGTCATCATGTAGGGGTTAAAAACCTTAATAATCTTCTCGACAACTTGCCTACCCTTCTTCAGCCTCTCACCGTTAAATTGGTTAATTGACGAAGTGTAAGCCTCAGAGACCTCCTCAACGTCTATTGGCTGTGCATTAAGCATCTCCACGAAATTAATAACACTCCATTGATGAATCCTATGCTTAAGCCCACTGCTTTTGTTCTTTTCCATCCTCTTATTATCAACAAGAAGAAGAGATAAGTAAATCTTCTTCATTCTTTCTTTTTTAACTAAAATATTATCTCCTTAGCCTTCTTTACAAGTTCGACAACCTCATTGAAAATATCTTCAAATACCTCCTTAGGTAAATGCGATTCGTAAAAGTTCTTATGTAGTTGATCGGCAAAGGCTAATAGGTCAACAAATAGCTGGTAAGGTTTTATTAAAGTGCCATCTGATAGTCTAATTTGCTTTTTCTTTTCGACATTACTTGCGATGAAATTATATAAATCGTAATGACTCCAATGAGATAACATTATTCCCTTATTAGCAGCATATACTTTTATCAACGCTGTAACTGCTCCCCACAATTTCTCTCCACCTTGTCTATCCCTTAATTTTATAGCTTCCTCATAATATTCTTCAAAAATCTTTTTGTAAATTTCAATACGTTGTCTAGGGTCCTTATCTAAATTTTTAATCTCGTCCATAATGTCATCCCTGCTCCATCCCGTTTCGTATGATAGACTTTTAATTAGAGAGAGGTCGTAGTCACTAAGCTTTTCCTTTTTATTTAACTTATCGTAGAGCTTAACTACTTCTGGGGAATTCACAATTTTAACTTATCATTTAAGCCTTAAATATTTTGACTCGAGGGTGGTCGATAATTTCATTTATTTGAAATTTGGTTAAAATTCCCTTAGAGTCTTCTCTTTTAAAATCTCCGATTAACAATAAAGATTTTTGAACATGATTAAAATCACAATATAATCACTTTATTAGCTGTTAAATCTTTTGGTGAATTGAAACTAGATTTATATTTTATATGATTTATACCGAATTAACAAAATTGATTGCCTTACTCTTTGACTCATTATCCAAGGTTAAAGAGCTATAACATTTTTTCGTATTTTGGCTTATTAGCCATATAGGCTAATAATTCGTTTATGTCCATATCAACAGGCTTTTCAACGAATTCTCTAACCTCTCTCTATCTCATTTTCACGTAATATATAAGCATAATATATCTTAACGTAGCCAATGATAGCGTTAGCGTATTTTATTTCCGTCTCTACTACTTCTATTACATCTGTCCTCTTACCTCATTTATTTCCTCTTCGAATCGTAAACTGCGGTACCCAATGTTGCACTCGTAATAAAGAAAAGGATTAATTGGAATCCTTTAAGAGGTCTAACGTTAACAACTAATCGTATTCTTTCCAGACCTTATCGTTGTAATTGTAGTACTTACTCTTCGTTTATGTCATATGAGTGCGACCTACTAGCAAATCGTCTTCACCACTATTCTCCTCTTTATACCTCAATATGACGACACTATCGGCTAAGACAGATATGGCGTATTTTTCAGCACTACTTATTCCGGAGGTAGTTCTTGAGAAAGGCTTTTAAGTTCTCAATTATCAAAACTTCCTTCTTCTAATTCACTTCTCAACAAATTGACTAGGCTTTTCATGCGGTTAGACTATCTTGAGGAGGCTCAGTATAGATAGTCAAATTCCTACCTCTTAAGACACTGGATAAGCCAGCTATTAACTTTTTTAGATAATAGGTCAATTCGTGTATGTTCTAACGAAAAACAATTGAGAATGTAATTAATAGCTGAGATTAACATATGACTTTCGCACTGAGAGATAACTTTTACAAATTCATTAAAAATGAAAAGACTAATACTTAACTAAGATATCCCTTTATTTCTGTAAATTTCGGAATCTCGCTGATGTTACTTACGACTGCAAATGTACTCTCACTATCGTCTAGTACAATATAACCAATACCCCTAGACTTACTTCCTCCTATGAAATAGCCAACTTCCTTTAAGAACTTTAAAGTATTCCTCCATAATTCGAACTCATTTCTAACTATTACCTTAACTACAATCTTTTCAGTATTAACCACCTCCTCGATGAACAAATGCCCTTCAGAGGACTTTTTACTTTTCCTATCAATAGTGACGTGTGTTCTTTCCGTGATACTCGCACTAGTAATTAGACTATCTGAAATAGTTATACCACCAGCAAAATAATTACTTCCATACAATCTCTCTATTGGGCAATTATATTCGTTGTAGATTTCCCTTAGTTCATTCAAGCTTTCACTAGTTAGCTTACTAACGTTTATACCATTTTGTGTAATAACATCCTTACCAACATTACTAACGGCTATCCTTCTAAACCGCTCATCACTCTTCAACAGAGCTCCTATCGTCTTAATGTCTATTTCCTTTTTACTATGCCCTTCAAAATGATCATTATTATTTAAAATGACCTCACTTACTCTTCTAAACATTCCCTTCCAACTACTTGCAGGAATCATTACACCTTCTGGTCCTATTCTTAATTGACGTAATACGTTGTCGCCTATCTCTTGACTTCCCCCTACTCTGAATCCCGTAGTTAACTTGAAATTCAATTTAAATAATTGAATAGCCATTCTAGCTCACCTTATCAAGTAATGACTTCAAGTCCGATATTCTAAACATGAAATTTAGACCCGCCGGCATTATGCTCTTCTCGTTATTAAAGCTTTCAACGTAAATTAGGGAACCCTCCCTCAAGGTCTCAAAAACGGGTTTTTGACCACTAAAACTGTCCGCCGTAAACCAGCCAGAATACATGGACTTGTCCCCTATAATGTGCTTAGCCTTAAAGAACGTTTTTCCAAATAGTGATATCACACAAGGCGATAGACAATATAATAACCCCTTCGACTGATCCAATGACACTTCCTTAACCTTTTCAATATTTACAATCTTATTGCCCCTATTTTTCCCTCTACCAATCTTTATTATCTTAACAGTATCAATAACTTCAGAGTCTGAAGCAATGGCCCACATTTCATCGAAGTGTTTGTACTCATAAGCGAACAACATTCCCTTGTATGACGATATTGATGTCTTATCGATGGCAACATGCATTTGAATGGTGGATTTACTCGAAAATCCCTTGTATTTATTCTCCTTCTCACTTTCCCCCTCGTAAGTTATTAAAGATCCGATTTTCGGTTTAGGATTTTTACCTTCTATTTCTAATTTCATAATTTCCTCAATTGGTCTATTGGCCTCAAACTCCTTTTCCTTCTTCTCAAGTACCTTTTTAACCTCAATGAATTCATCACCCTTCCTCTCAGTAGCTGGACTGAAATAATGAGTTGGTGCAGTCCTAATTGGATAAGCTGGAGAGACGTAAAAGTTCTCGTCGATCTTCCCCGTTTGATTAAAATATTCAGCTAGAATAGCCCCTCTAAGAGTTGTTGAAGGAATGTAGTTTGTAATGGAGAAATAGTAATTCCTAATTTTCCTCATTTGGGTTGTTATATAACCGTTAACCTTTAACTTTATTAACATCATTTATTCTCACCCCACAAATAACTGGAAAGTTGATTTAGTATTCCCTTAATTTCATCATCACACTTAATTCCCTTACAAATTTCCTCAATATTATTCACCTTTACGTCAACCATCGTATTCCTTCCTAATCTCCAATACCTTAAATCTAAGATAGAGTAAAGTAGAAGTTTAAACAACCTTTCGTCATTACAAGTATAGTAAATTGTGAAGGAGATATCATTATTCGGCAATATAACTTCTTGAGTAAAAAGTGACCCCTCCCTCGCCTTTTGTGTCTTATCATCAATTGAAACTCTAGTTATATAGGAGATACGGTAATCAGCATGAGAAACCTCTATAGTGAAACACCCCGTAAGTGAATCTGGATAACCGAAAAGTTTGCACACATCACAAACCCCTTTTTCATGGGCTTCCTTAATACTTTCAGGTTCAACCTCTCCGCATGACGTGTACCCTTTAGGTAATAAATTGTGTACTGCAGTCCTCATGGCACCTTTTATGCTAGACGGCGGGATTCTAAGTGGGTTTAAAGGTATATCTATAGAGCTTATAGTACTGCCTCCAGCTATTGTAAGTGAAGTCAAGTTCCTCATGCTCACCTTAACCGCTATCATATTCCCACCCTGATCGTTTTTAATATGAAGTAATAATCGTAAAGTGGAAACACGAAATTATTATCTCTACCTTTTAAAATCAAATCAGTAATGTTCCTAATCAAACTACCTTCATCGCTTCTAGCCTTAGCTCTTAATATGTAAGCTAAAGTATTGTAAAACTCATGAGTATCTGCGTAATTGACGAAATTCTCTAAAGGCCTTATCTTATCCCTAATTACCTTTCTACCCTCTTCTGGATTACCGTATAACTCAATCAACTTTCCAAAGTCGTCCAATTCCATTATTTTCAAAAATTTCTCTATATCATCAACGTCATTAGAAACCACCAATAAGCTCTCTTCCTTTTTCCTATAATTTTCTAGATCACTCTTAACAACACCCTCACTGGCTAAAGTTGAGGAAAACACCAAAACCCCTATTGAGGACTTCCCACCTGGTGCAGTTGTCTGAATCTTACTCTCTTCCATGAGCGTGTTTACAGCCCCATAGGCGAATTGCACTGGGTGATCTGGTTTAACTGATATAATACCCACTTTGAACGTAAATCCCGTATACTCCAAGCTCCTCTTAAACATTTTAGTAGCAAAAGGCACGGCTATTGCCGAGGGCTGTAATATCGTAATATCGTCACCTCCCAAGTAAAGTACACCTAGTAAAATCCTTGAAACCAAATCCTTCTTAACCGACTCATCTCCAGAGGCCCTTAAAATGTCCAGTAACGTGTCATAGAACATTTTCTTTACCCCGTAATCTAACCTAAAACTCTTATCGACGTACTCTGAAAAAGTAATGGTATTCCCAAAGATTTTACCAGCGTTATTTCCATCAGCCTTGATAAAGGCGACATACTTAGTGTCAGAAATGTTCCTATATCCCGCAATAATCTCCATGGCGTACTTGCTAAACGTCTCATTATCCTTAGGATCAAACTTTATGTGTTCTTGAGGAGAAATGGGAGAATTGCTTTCTTTACCTTCCTCAACCAAATAATACATTGACTTAAGTTTTGCCATAAAACCTCTATCCCTAGATAGCTCTCTAACTAATTTACAAGTCTCGCATAAATACTCATCCTCGACTACATCAACAGCTGGCCTCACTCCACAATTATCACAAACTCTATGTAAACCATAAGAGTAAATTTTACCGTCTCCAGAAATCAGATACCTCTCATAACTCTTTGACTTCATTTCATCGTAAATCTCCCTGTAATTCCTAATGTATTTCTCATAGGCGAAATCAACAACCTTAACGTCCAATCTAAGATCTAACTTACTAAGGGCAGAGGAAGAAGCACTTCCCAATGTTGTTTTAACGTCATCTTTAGAGCCGAAGTCACTCCTAACTATAATATATGAATGACCACCATAACCACTTAACAACGCCTCCGCCGGAATTCTAGACTTCTTACTAGTCTTTTCGTAATACGCTTGATCTAAGGCTATAAAGGAGTAAACCGAAGTTACAAAGTCAACTAGAAAACTAGCGAAGCTCATTTCCCTTAACTTGGGAAAACTAGTTATGAATCTCTGTATTCCAGGGAAATCAACGTAAACCAAGTAACCTATTGGATTTCCCTCAGTCTTCTGGGTATTAAAGGCTTTATTAATTTCATTATATATTACTCTATATAATCCCTTACTTTCCTCACTATAGGTCTCTTTCCCGTACTTTTCAAGACACTCCATACATTCCTTTGCCTTCGCATCTTTGCCATAACACCAATTGTAGCACTCTCTTATCTTCGTGTTATTTATAGCACCTTTCACTATTTCACTAAACCTATCAGTAGCTGCAGCTAACCTATCAGCATCATTCAAAATGGTCTCCAAAGGAGCGTGGTGTTGTTCAACTAAACTCTTAACCCTAGTTAAATTGGGCTTTAGACACTCAGCTCCCTCAATGACCTCATCCAAAATCTTAATTGACTCACTAACGTGTTGAGTTGGGTTGAACAACTTACCTAGGTCATGAAGTAGAGCTGCAATCCTCAAGTAGTTTAAATCCACTGATCCCTTTTGCAATAACCATACTAGGATTGATGATAATTGAAGGTGAGAGGCTAAAGACGTGAAATTATATCCCGGCCTAGTATCAGCTGGAACGTGAAGCAATTTCTCATAAATTCTCCTCAAAGTCTTCACATATCCTAAAACTTCTTCCATGGCCTTTCTCTGCTCTTCCAGTTTCTTCAATAAACTCACAATATCGTTAACTGGTATGGAATCAGCCATATGCCTATAAACAATGTAAGTGAAGAAGTACTCATGCGGGGTTGAGAGCCTATTACCAGGGACGTAGGAAATCACCATTGGGAGCTTATAAATTATGGAAATTAGATCAGCGAAAATATCTGTAGCTATGGTCTCGTTATTATTTGCCAACTCACAGGCTAAAGCCGAAAATGCTTTCAAAGTATCTACAACGTCCTTCCTTAAACTCTGCACTTCACTTTCGTCTACGAACTCAACTCTCTCATCTGGCAATAGCAACTTACCCCTTATTGTACCTCACCTCCATCTCAATATACCTTACCCCATTACATTCAATTCTCTTCATATTACCTTCCTCGCTTTCATTACAATTCAACTCATATAGGTAATCCTTGCCGGGTTTACATTCCTCTATGTATAAATCATATCTAATACACTTCTTCATTTTACCACTCCTCATTAATATTTCTCGGATTGAATTGTTTAACAAAATCAGAAATATATTTATTACATTCCGTTGGAGAAGTTTTCAAACTGAATCTAACCCTTCCAAACTTCCTATCAGCGAACTTGAACCTACCCAACAACATAACCTTAGAGCTACTACAATCTCTAATGAAGCCAAAACCATATAGCAACATTCCAAGCTCAACGGAATTTAGAGATTTATATACAACTCTTCCAGTGAAAATTGAACCCTTAGTGGCGACTTCGTAATCCCTACCCATTACGTTAAAGTAATCCACTTTACCAGAGGTCATCACGAAATCGCTAAACGATACCCTACTGGCTAACCCCGTATTGCCTAACAAATCGCACACTGGACAAACTTGCGGAAATTTATCAACGTCAAACTTATCACTACCCCTATTGGGATCAGGGTTGAAAATCCTCTTGTATGTTGCGGAGGATGAAGTAGCTTGACCAGTAACTATGTAACATGAACCCGGTACAGATAATTCCAGCCTACTCCTAACCATTCCCTTAATGGTTGATCCCGGGATAACAACTCTATCCTTTTCTTTAACCATCAGAAAAGCTACTCTTGAGAAGTACTGAGCAACATTAGGTATTTTATTTCCCTTTAAGTACTCGTCAACCAATTGTCTAACGTCACTAACACTCTTCATTATCTCCACATCATACTTTCCGGAACCCACGTGTAAGTAGTCGGAAACTACAGCAAACTGTAACTCAATCACTCCCTCTAAACCCTTTTTATCTCTGGGAGTGTAATCACTTCTTCGGATAGGGGATCTTTGCACTATTGAAAACCTCCATGAAGGGTTTCATTTTTTCGAAAAACTTATTTCCATCTTCCTCTTCTAACCCACTCATATCCTTTACTGCAATATCCTCATCCCCAATCTTCTTTTCTCCTACGTCAGTGAACTTAACCTTACCAAACCTCACAAAACCGAAACCTCTACTCTTATGTCCTCCGACTTGCGTAAATCCGTCGTGAACATTCTTCATTATCGTAACCAAGTAACCAATAGCGTAATTAGGTAAATTATAGCCAATCATCTTGAAACTGAACTTCGATCCCGTCTCAACGTATTCCACAGTAACTAAAGCCCTTCTAGCTACAGCACCCTCGCTTCTACTAATCGCTATCATTGACCTGGTATTCAATGAGTAGCTAATGGGAAGCGAATCCAGAAATCTCACGGCACCTATGACGCTCATTGTCCCAAAAACTTTACAGTTCAAGCAAGTATAGTCCCAAAACACCCTTAACGCTTCATTGATATTTCCCCTCAATCCCCTTTCGAATTCCCTCTCCATTTCATTATTGTTCAGACAGTAATCCTTTCCTATACCGCTACAAACCACCATATTTCTTAACCTTAAAATCCTTTCTCCAGTAGATCTGAATATCCCCTTCCACGATGATCCTGGAATTAGCGGTTTACCTTCCGCATCCTTTAGAATGGAATCCCTTGCTATGGAAGCTGGATCAAAACTCTCCCTACCTCCCCCAATCCTCAAAGGAGATTGGGTTTCCACTATACCTTCAATAATTGTAGTCCTCTTTATCACACTTTTATTAATAAAGGAATAGTTAACCATTGCCTCCAATCACCTCTTCTAACTTCTTCACAGTGACGGGGGAAATTAGGTTAGGCGCCTTATATAAGGTCACCTTACCTTCAACTAACTTAATTAGACCATAACCAACACTCTTCCTAGCACCTATGAAAATTCCCTCTTTAACCAAGGTCGCTAAAAGGAACTTTAGGGCATCAATAGACTTCACCTTCCAATCCTCCTTCTCCCCCTCAATTAAGTTAAGATTGTAAATCATCATGGTAAGAGTAAACTCAGCACCGGGATCTACGTAATCCAAATTATATAAATGGCCGGGCGATTGACCACCGAAAACCCTGTTAATTGCAACCATTGTCCTCTGTGAAATCGAATACTTTTCAGCTAAGGAGTCCAAAATATAAATCCTTGAAGCCAAATCCTTAAAACCAAACAATATGCAAGGAATACAATACCTTCTCTCTATAACCTCGTTGTCCTTCTTTTTCTCCTCACAACTAACGCATTCATTATCGTCTAAATCACATACATAATACTTACTATCGTTTAGCGAATTTGTAAAGGATTCTATTAAACTCCTGAACGCCCCCTTTAAACTTGACCCCGGTATGAGAGGTTTATCCCCATATTTAATTATAGGGTTATCTGTAGCTTCAGTGAAATCCTGAGTCTTACCCTTACCTACCCTTAAGGGGGTCTCATTACGTAGCTTACCCTCAATCTTCACAATGCTGGTTATGGCGTCAAGATCCATACAAGACATTTTCACACCTTACTCAAGATACTAACAAGTTCCTTGAAAGTCTTAACATTTCTCACATTATTGTAATTGACACCTAACCCCGTTAAAGCATCATAAACCCACTTTACATATCCCAACAGATTCACAGCTTCCTTCATCTCCTTATCCTTTAAACTAGCTAACAATAACTTCCCTGTCTCCTCGTCAATCTCCTCTCTTCCTGCTTGACGCATAATGTAAAGCAATAACTCATTCATATCCCTTCTACTTTGTAGAAAACTCAACAAACTGTTTATGGTACTTGAATTGACAACTGGTTCATACTTTTGGCGATTAGGTTTTGGCTTTATTGCAGAAATAGCTATTCTAGTAGCAGTATCAAGTAAATTTTGGGAAGACACATATCTATTTACGTCTTTACATATATAAGATTTGGTCATCATAATACCTCCCTTTCTTTTTCACATTTCTGAAAAATCCAGTTCCAAAAACTACAATCTTCCCCCTCTCAGTAACATAGTAATTCCCACTATCAACTTTTTTAACTAAACCCATTTCCTCCAATTTCCTCCTAATCCTTGAGACAGTAGCCTTACTTATGCCCGTAATCCTCTCAATTTCCTCTATCTTATAATGCCCGTTCATCATCTCCATTAATACGACAAACGTTTTATGATCAATCTCAACCTTTTTGAAAATCTCTCCATCTACTTCAATCCTTTCTTTATCGTAAATTACAAACCTCACCTTTCTGTTAATAGTGGAAAATAGGTAAAGCATTGCAATATTGAACCTAATGGAATTAGCAGTAATCAAAACTACGTAGCTGTCCTTACTATTACTGATTTTCTCAGCAACTTTTTCAGCTATTCCCTCAAAACTTAGAGAACTACAATTGTCAATAACTTGAACGTTGTCAACCTTTAACCTAGTTCCTTTAACATCCCCGCAAATTATAGCCTTATTAACGTTCTTCGTATAGTTCTCTAACTCGTAGTTGAGGTAAACCAAATCTGATGCAATTATCGTGACCAACTCACATCAACCCCTTTCACTCTAACAACACCAAACCCATTCCTCCTTGATGAACCAATGCCTCTTGCAATTGCGTTTTCCAAAACCTTAACTAAAATTTCATTCTCTCCCTTAACGGAGTACCTTAACTTTCCAGTGAGTCCTATAACCAACTTATCATCATACCTCACACTTGCGTACTTCATAATTGAGGGCTCTTCCCAAAGCATTTGAGCAAAACGAGAGATCACCTCATTAAGTTTTTTGTCACCCCTATTTAACCCCGTAGCGTCAATAACGTTATTGAAGAAAACGTACTCGGACTTGTTAGTGAACACCTTTTTCTTTTCCTTTACGTAAGGAGACACTATCAATGCCGGTGTCATAATTTCGACCTCGAAGTTTTTCGGGATCGAACTAACCTCGACCTCGTGAACCTCAACGTCAATAACTTTCCAAAAAGTATTGAATAAATGCCTGCTATCTAGATTAATTAAGGCTGAATATACGTTCTTTTCATCACCTCCAATTTCAAAGGAATAAACGTTACTGCCAATGACTTCCAGATATGTTGGGACTGATACATATTTTAGTAGATATTTTCCCTTGTACTTTAGCGGTGATATTGAAACGTTTTTTGGGTCTAATAAAAGGCTCTTCCCAATCTTACTGCTAAAGGGTATAATTGCGTCGTTTTCAGGCTTAACGAAAACTTCAGCAACTATCATTATATCAACCTCTCTAAGACTGAATGTAACAATGAGTTCTGCCCGTAATCCTTAATTCTAGCTGTTGTATTTAATGAGTGCTCAAGACCCTTAATCAACTTACTCAAATCTTCTACATTTATCGTTATCGCTTCCCTACTTGGAGAATATGGAAATACGTTGAAGTGAATTTGAATGTTATCATTCGTCAAGCTAATCACTAAGTTCCCTCCGTCAGCTATTGGTCTATCAGATGGTATCACGTAAACGTTACTGAAGGTAACCTTGATCATGCAACCACCATGCGTAAATACTTCTTTATTGAAATCTTCGTAATTATAACATTGTAGAAGTCAATCCTCTTAACTATGGCGTAATCTGCATCATTGGAGTCAATATCGTAAATCGCTGAAACGAAGCTTGCCCTTCTAGTTCCGTAAAGCCAAGCGTAGAGCGCAGCTTGCAGTATTCCCTTCTTCTCGAAAGTGGGGTCTACTTCTCTTGCAAAGCTCTTAATTTCTCCTGGAATATAGTCTTTAATGAAATCAGGCCGACCGCAAATGTTATCTTTACAAACTCTATAAGCTGGTTCTGCATTAATGAACTCCCTTATGCTATTTTCTAGTGTTACTCCTATGTTAATTTCCTTTATACCGAGGATGTCATTAACAATCTCACTAATAGAATAGTAAAAGTCGTTGTGTTTGGTGTAATTAATGTTCTCAAATTTAGCTTTATAGTTTACTCTAAACGATGCTATTTTGTATAGTTGATACTCTATAGTGTTAGATGGGAACCTCATCAGGCTCACCCCTCAGTTCCCTAATCTACACTATCTTCTTCCTTAATTTGTAAAAAATCTTTATTTAGTTTATTATATGCCTTAGTTATGCAATATCTTTTTACCATTTTAGGTCGTGATTAACTTTTTCATAGCTAGCTTAAAAAATTTTCTGTACTGCATCCTCTCATATAATCGCTCCCTAAAAAATATTAAAAAACATCATTGTAGGAAAAACAGTAGACCGAAAATAGCTATTAGATATTGGATGACGGATATTTTATATCAATTCATTTTAGGACAAGATCTTCTGCTATTTCATGATATATAAGTTTTACTAGCCTATCTTCCATTATCTTTCTTTGAGGTTTTTATGAAAAATCTAGGAATTAACATGCGTAAATGGGAAAATTTATATTCCCTTATCGTCATTTACACTTTAAATTTTTCTTTATCGAAAAGGAAGCGAGTAAGCACATCTATGTAAGAGTTTACTGATAATAATTGAAGCTAGTTCAATTTCAAGTAAACCATTAACTTACGTATTTTAGCTATTTAACCTCTTACTGTTTCAAATAGTGTCTTAACGAATAGAGGGTAAACGAATTCTATATGTTCTTCTATCTTTAAAGTCGTAAACGTAAAGGTTCTCTACATCAATAATTATGGGATCAATAAAAACGTATTCCTTTGCTCCTCCCCTACTTCTTCCTTTTGGCGTCACAATGCCTACATACTTAACTTTAGAAAATAACTTTTTACTAATGGGAATAGGACCAATTCTATATCGAGGAAGCTTAGATAGGGCTAACATTTTTACAGCAACATCTGGGTCATCAGTAAACAAATTTGTCAAATACGTACCCTTTGGATTGTAAGACATAATTACTCCTTTCTCGATTACGAATTTTAACTCAGCCTCACTCGTATATCTGAAGAGAGCATCAGTTTCATAAACTATAGCCCTCCTAGATCGTTGATAAAAACGGCTAGAAGACATCATTAAAGATTAAAGAGAAACATATTTTAAATCTATTGGAAAATTATATCCCTTTTACATTAAGGGGAATTTAAAGTCCCTTTTATTCACTGCTTTTATTAAATTATTATAGCATTCCTCTAAGTCCCAGAGGTATTTCGCTTGAGACTTACCCTCTCGCTTGTCTCCATTCACGCAATGGAATAGACCCTTCTCAACAATTCCTTCCAAATTAACGAAATCGCTTTCCTCAGGAACCTCATGATGGAGCCACCACATTGCATACACTTCATATGATAGCGAAGTAGGTTGTTCTATCGGAGATGGAGTAATATTATCAAAAGTAATTGAAAAGTAATTTTCACGTTCCTTCATGACACGTTCTTCCTCCTTACCCTCAAGCTCATCAACGTGTAGTGGTTCGTATTCACCAAATACAACAGTTATCCTTCTCTGATCAAAGGGAAAAACATCTAGATATATGTAATTATAACCTAAAGACATTAATGAACCTTCAAATCTTTTGAAAGCTTTTTCCAATTCATTAAACATCCTCATCACTTTTGGCTCATTACTCACCCAAGCCCAGAACTCAAAGTCATCAGTTATGTACGCCATTATATTATACTTTACTTTTATAGGTATTTGTATCTTGTGGTTCAACGCAAGGATTAACAATTACCTTTCTAACTAACAAATATCCAATGTATTTAACGACGTTATATCCCGATACGTCCCCAGCAATGTAAAATAACAACCTATTTCGTGATGACATAATAAACCTTCTACAAAAATGATTATAAGTTTTACTCATAGATTTCTGGCATTAAACTCTTTTTTATATATAATCTATCCTCATAATTATCTATATACTGCACGTTATACTTGCTTATAGTCTAAAGGACAACGACATTTCTAAAATTACACAAAAACCTTTCCTTATATTAGGGAGAAAGTCTTGCCCTTTAAAGTCTCAAGGAGTATAATAAAAAGTAATTCTCACGTTAAAAAAATTTTACTTTATCAGCCTTAGTGAAATTAGGAAATATTGCGTATTTAAAAGTAAGTTTAAAAAGATAATTATACGTTACAGTGAAAGAAAGATAAAAGGAGAACGATAGAAGATAAAAAGTATATATCGATATGTTACGAAATTAGTGAAATATTATTATCATGAAAAGAACTTTAAATTTCGTTTTCATTAAGTAATTTAAAAGTGTGAAGGTTCGAGTCTCAATGCGACCAAAACGAATCTTTCTATAATAATTGAACGTTTATAAATGATAGGGTGTATTTCAATTTAACATAAAATCCTTGCGACCAGAAATTGTTAAATTAATTACAACTAAAATTGGTCGCATGAAGAGTAAAGGATAGTCATGAAAATTTATAAGTGAGAAAGGAGAAAAGAAAGATAAGAAGTATAAAAACACATCAGATTAATCCTAGAAGGAATTGAAAGTTAACGATAAGAAGCAGGAAGATACATCAAAAACCCTTTCGATTAATCCTAGAAGGAATTGAAAGAGATATTTATTAAAATCAATTTTTCCACGCCATAGTTCAGATTAATCCTAGAAGGAATTGAAAGTTATTGTGTGGAAACAAGTAAGTGGCTTATCTTCGGAGATTAATCCTAGAAGGAATTGAAAGTATTGATTGTAAACAAATATAGCAGCCACTTGCATTATCGATTAATCCTAGAAGGAATTGAAAGAGGTATAGTACCACCACAAATACAGTCATATATAACTAAGATTAATCCTAGAAGGAATTGAAAGTAAAGTAATGTATTTGATTTCTCATCCTTCATCCTGAAGATTAATCCTAGAAGGAATTGAAAGTTTCTCACTCATTTGTCATCAAAAAAGATTATGCAATCTGATTAATCCTAGAAGGAATTGAAAGGAGATAGAGATTAAAAAATTGTTAAAACAACATAACTTAGATTAATCCTAGAAGGAATTGAAAGGAGGTGCAAAAAGTTGGCACAAGCTCAAAACCCAAAAGGTAGATTAATCCTAGAAGGAATTGAAAGTTCCCTACGCTTGAAATGCCGTTCAGAATGTCGTTGATTAATCCTAGAAGGAATTGAAAGTACTCCTCACCTCCTTCCTTTTTTTCCTCGATTTGGATTAATCCTAGAAGGAATTGAAAGTCCATGTTCAAGAAGCGAGACAAGAAATGACATTTTAAGGATTAATCCTAGAAGGAATTGAAAGATTAAGTTGGCAAAACGCTTAACTAAAACCAGATCCGATTAATCCTAGAAGGAATTGAAAGTCCAGACTACAACATCCTTTATCTTGCAGTATAAGAATTGATTAATCCTAGAAGGAATTGAAAGTTTTTCTTACTTCATCTATATAAAGTCCAAATAAAAATCCTGATTAATCCTAGAAGGAATTGAAAGGTTTCCTAAATTGCTTTTGTACACGCTGAACCTTAGATGATTAATCCTAGAAGGAATTGAAAGATTCATTTCGGCGTAAAGCTGTCCCATATTTCTCCTAGATTAATCCTAGAAGGAATTGAAAGGCACTGCATTCTGGATACTTAATGATGACTTGGGAGATTAATCCTAGAAGGAATTGAAAGTGATAAAGGGTGGCAAGAATATCTATTATATCATAGTCGATTAATCCTAGAAGGAATTGAAAGAATGATATTCCCCAAATATTATTTCTGTTTCCTTTCTTGATTAATCCTAGAAGGAATTGAAAGAGAAGTACTACGAAACACACATATACTATAAAGGCAGAGATTAATCCTAGAAGGAATTGAAAGATAAGTATTTTATATCATCTCTAAGTTTTGTTAGCTCGATTAATCCTAGAAGGAATTGAAAGGTTACAGCGCTAGTACCGTTCGCAGCTAATGTTAATGCCTGATTAATCCTAGAAGGAATTGAAAGCTCCATAGGTAAAGGACTATAAAACGCTCAGTCTTGATTAATCCTAGAAGGAATTGAAAGTTTATAACTAGATAAAAATGCGTTCATTAAAAAAATTTTGATTAATCCTAGAAGGAATTGAAAGATATGACATTATAGAAGAAGATGGGACTATGAAAGTGCCGATTAATCCTAGAAGGAATTGAAAGCTTGGCACTTTGAGAACCCTCATCTTTCTCATGTGAATGATTAATCCTAGAAGGAATTGAAAGTAGATCAGGTGTGGAAACATATTCAGGAATGCCCTGAATGGATTAATCCTAGAAGGAATTGAAAGTTCTTAGTTCAACGATAATCGGATATGCAAATTTACTGTGATTAATCCTAGAAGGAATTGAAAGTGCTAAACTCTCAAGTCTTGAAATTTTGAATTTAGTAATTGGATTAATCCTAGAAGGAATTGAAAGTTTTCTGAAGTTGAAAAAATCGCTCAACTGAAGAAATTTTGATTAATCCTAGAAGGAATTGAAAGAGCTTTTTTCAATCACAATATTTATTCGGTACACCTCGATTAATCCTAGAAGGAATTGAAAGATTATATACTCTTGCGGTTTACAATAAGAAAACTATTGGAGATTAATCCTAGAAGGAATTGAAAGGGATTATCATCAATTAATATCGCATCCCCAACTGTCGATTAATCCTAGAAGGAATTGAAAGTTGTTTATCACTCTTCGCTCCAACCACACCTACTTGATATGATTAATCCTAGAAGGAATTGAAAGTTTATTATCTTAAACTTCGGATGGTCTAGCAGACTTTTGATTAATCCTAGAAGGAATTGAAAGAAGAATGGTATAGCTGAAGAGAAGTCGGGGACTAACATTGGTTTGATTAATCCTAGAAGGAATTGAAAGAATTCATATAGATGAATAAGGTGAGTAAATGGCAAGTCCAGGATTAATCCTAGAAGGAATTGAAAGAATACATTTTTAATTCTGTATCGTTCTTGCATTCTAATTGATTAATCCTAGAAGGAATTGAAAGTATTTTATTAATAGCAGTGGTGGGTTTAGTGTGGGTAGTGATTAATCCTAGAAGGAATTGAAAGTGAGAACTTAAAGTAAAATTGGTATCGTCAGCAGCAATCACAAGATTAATCCTAGAAGGAATTGAAAGTTTATTATATCTAGTCCTAAATATAATGTTAATCTATGATTAATCCTAGAAGGAATTGAAAGTCAGATAGGACACGATATTAGCAAAGTTCTGCATTGAGATTAATCCTAGAAGGAATTGAAAGTCTTGTCCCACACCTTTCACCTCTAATTTACTATATGTGATTAATCCTAGAAGGAATTGAAAGGTCCTCATCAATGTCGTCAAAATACACTATCTCGTTGATTAATCCTAGAAGGAATTGAAAGGAATTACTATCAAAAAGTGTTACAACATACCAATCGATTGATTAATCCTAGAAGGAATTGAAAGATCATGAAATTCGTTACCTATATCGCTTTGATCTTTATGATTAATCCTAGAAGGAATTGAAAGTCAATGTCAGTCGGCAACTCAGGCAACTTATTGTACTGATTAATCCTAGAAGGAATTGAAAGACATCACTGGATGCCCCAGATTTATCTACACCGAAATGGGATTAATCCTAGAAGGAATTGAAAGGTGATAGAATAGTTGAGATCATCAGCCCTGACGGAAATATTAGATTAATCCTAGAAGGAATTGAAAGATTTCTCAGCTTCATGACTTCTGAATCCTATAAGATGCAAGATTAATCCTAGAAGGAATTGAAAGCTCATTGCCTCCTCATCTTCTACTTTAAATTTATATACCGATTAATCCTAGAAGGAATTGAAAGCCGATCCATCCCTCTCCCGGCTTCCACCACTGTAATTCCCTGATTAATCCTAGAAGGAATTGAAAGGTAACGATACCCATAAATCCGATTAATTGCTTGCGTGGATTAATCCTAGAAGGAATTGAAAGAACAAACGGCACACCATCACCCGTTCAACCACTAAGTTTAGATTAATCCTAGAAGGAATTGAAAGAATGAACAACTTTATGATATTTTAACACAGATACCTTACGATGATTAATCCTAGAAGGAATTGAAAGACTTTTTACTAGAAAATAAACATCTTGACGTTCTTTTTGTGGATTAATCCTAGAAGGAATTGAAAGGAAATAGCCGAGAAGATGAAGATGAGCGATGAGATGACGATTAATCCTAGAAGGAATTGAAAGTCAAAAGCTAGCTTTGATTGAAAATACTGCGAATTTGTGGATTAATCCTAGAAGGAATTGAAAGTTTTTCTCTGCCTCCTTTATAACTAAATAAAAATGCGGATTAATCCTAGAAGGAATTGAAAGCGGTGAAAATTATAAGTGAAAAGCCTGAAATGTTTATAGATTAATCCTAGAAGGAATTGAAAGTACACATATCCCAATTTCACTGGGAAATATTGTATTTTGATTAATCCTAGAAGGAATTGAAAGATGCCGAAAGTACCAGAACTACTTCCTAAGTTTGTGAAGATTAATCCTAGAAGGAATTGAAAGCATTACCGTTGGTAATAAACATAGTAAGAGTATATGGAATAATCCTAGAAGGAATTGAAAGACGAATTTCATAATTCTCCTCCATGCATAATACTGGTACGAATAATCCTAGAAGGAATTGAAAGTAAAATTTATAAGTGTAATAAGCCATTTTGTCATTCGAATAATCCTAGAAGGAATTGAAAGGCATATTGAGATTGTGAAATATTTAAACTTCCCGGAATAATCCTAGAAGGAATTGAAAGTCTGCTTTTTCAAGATTCATTTTTCATCATGTTAATTTGAATAATCCTAGAAGGAATTGAAAGCCTGCCCAGTGAGGGATGTCGCTGTAAATTTGAAGTTTCCGAATAATCCTAGAAGGAATTGAAAGATTATTAACTATCTATTAACACACAAAACCAATACCAAGAATAATCCTAGAAGGAATTGAAAGAATTTTAACTATTTTTGGCGTAGCATCTAAAAAATCTAAGAATAATCCTAGAAGGAATTGAAAGACAACCTATTGTACAACCTCAAATTCATATACCGCAGAGATTAATCCTAGAAGGAATTGAAAGTTCATACTGATATCGTTTGGAAGAAGTTGGGAAACAGAATAATCCTAGAAGGAATTGAAAGGAAGATAATATTAAGCCGTCGCCAAAGTCATATTCTTTGAATAATCCTAGAAGGAATTGAAAGATTAGCTCGTTTTTAAGGAAATCCCATATCAAATCATCGTGAATAATCCTAGAAGGAATTGAAAGACTTCTTTATTTGTTATTTTATTGTTTTGCTTCTCTTCCTGAATAATCCTAGAAGGAATTGAAAGCAAAACCCCGCTTCCGAGGGACAATCCAAACCCGTCAAGAATAATCCTAGAAGGAATTGAAAGACGACCGTGTTAGCTTTGTACTTCAATTCACTCACATCCGAATAATCCTAGAAGGAATTGAAAGTGCATAGCATTTCGGGCCTCTTCCTCTTTCCAGAACTCTGAATAATCCTAGAAGGAATTGAAAGTACAATGCCTCTACGCTATCAATTCTATTACACGCTATTGAATAATCCTAGAAGGAATTGAAAGTTTTGTAGGTAATAATAGTACCCTTTTAATTCACTAGGGAATAATCCTAGAAGGAATTGAAAGCCCTTTTAATTAAAATTTTATTTTTTCAACTCTTGCGAATAATCCTAGAAGGAATTGAAAGAAATAAATTGTTAAATATATTTCATTCTTTCCTCTGGAATAATCCTAGAAGGAATTGAAAGTATTGAAGTTTAGCGATATTATTGATAATTATCATCAAGAATAATCCTAGAAGGAATTGAAAGGTCATCGAGTTGGAGCGGATTGACTTTTATTACTACGGTGAATAATCCTAGAAGGAATTGAAAGATTACTTCAAGTACCTTTGTGCCGGTTTAATTATAGAAAGATTAATCCTAGAAGGAATTGAAAGAATAAACGTTTGGAGTATAAAAAAATGAATGATTCAAGATTAATCCTAGAAGGAATTGAAAGTTTGTCGTTTTGTGGTTGAGGAGTAGTTACGTTTACGTTGATTAATCCTAAAAGGAATTGAAAGAGTTTCAGCAGTACTGTTTATACTCTGTATTGCAGTAGTTGATGTAGGATTAATCCTAGAAGGAATTGAAGGTACGCAATAGAGCCTAAGTAAAATAATCCTCTATTAGAGTGAGAAAATAGCGTTTCGTTAACCATTAAGTGGTTTTACTTCTACCTCTCCAAAGCCAATGTTCCTACTCTTTCCCACGCCGAAGTAATTTACGTAATCCAATAGCTTTCTAACGTTCTCCCTTATCTTACTGCCTTTTCTAGCACTCAACTCAAACACAGCCCATCCTACAAATCCCTTATTGGGTATGTTTCCGTAATAAGTAGTCATCGGTCTTATCCTATAGTTCACCTCTCTAAAGTAGTATAACGTCTTACTACCGGTAACTCCCACAATCTTCTTATCCATATATCTATTCCAGTGGGAGGCTATGGAGTAGAAGAGAAGTGGGACGTAAGGGAATAACACATACCTGTTCTCCTTTCTTTTCATCCTAGGCCTAGGGGGTTGTAAAAGCGTAGGCGTCTTGAAGTGAACTACGTAAAACCTGGCCTCCTCAACCATGATGTTTTCCTTTACTGAAACGTTTTCCAACTCCACGTGAAAATTAGTGTTGTAAATTTCCCTATTGACGCTCTCAGCCCTTATTACCTCCTTTACCACATCCTCCAACAGAGTATTTACGATAAAGGTGTAGGTGTTCTCT
Source organism: Saccharolobus shibatae B12 (assembly GCF_019175345.1). Lineage (NCBI taxonomy): Archaea > Thermoproteati > Thermoproteota > Thermoprotei > Sulfolobales > Sulfolobaceae > Saccharolobus > Saccharolobus shibatae. Next base: position 1,524,966 of record NZ_CP077717.1, read on the forward strand.
GCCTTTAGTACCACTTTACTCCTCCCGTTTGAGTACAAGGGTCTGCCTTGATCCTTTACAACAGTTATCCTCAAGGGTTTGTTCGGCTCCTTACTCTCTATAATCTTCGAGTACGTGGGGGAAAAAGGTAAGAATAACGTCCTACTGAGCTTAGAAGTGAAAGGTGGGACAATTACGTCGTTTGAGGGTTTTAATCGGAATGTAAGTGTGTAAATCACAGTATATTAAATGGATTAACGTAACTTTAAACTTAACTCGAAATAATGGCTCATAAGTATCCACGGAGAAGAGTTTTAAACGCATCATAAACGGAACTGTGACTATATCTGCCGAAAACCTAAACGAAGGAGAAATGAGTACCTAAATTATAGTCTAGAACTTTACATAATTATTTTTAAAGAGGTAATACCAAATTTACCTATGGATAAGAAAATAGCGTTCGTTAAGGATTACGGTGCCTATTTAAAGGTCGAGAAGGGGTTAATAACTTGTAAGATAAAGGATCAAGTGAAGTGGTCTATTGCCCCTACAGAACTCCACTCCATAGTCGTTCTAACGAACTCCTCCATTTCATCTGAAGTGGTAAAGGTCGCAAACGAGTACGGAATAGAAATAGTGTTCTTCAACAACCATGAACCTTATGCAAAGCTAATCCCTGCGAAATACGCCGGTTCATTTAAGGTTTGGCTGAAACAGTTAACTGCTTGGAAGAGGAGAAAAGTCCAATTCGCAAAGGCGTTTATCTACGGTAAAGTTCACAACCAATGGGTTACGTTAAGGTATTATGAGAGGAAATACGGGTATGATCTAATGAGTCAAGAGATGGATAGATTGGCTAGGGAAATCACGCTCGTTAACACCGCTGAGGATGTGATGCAAAAAGAGGCTGAGGCTGCTAAGGTTTATTGGAGGGGAGTTAAGTCTTTACTGCCTAAGTCCTTGGGATTTAAGGGGAGGAGGAAGAGGGTTAGCGATAACTTAGATCCCTTTAATAGGGCTTTGAATATAGGTTATGGAATGCTGAGGAAAGTCGTTTGGGGTGCGGTGATATCAGTTGGATTAAACCCGTACATAGGGTTTTTACACAAGTTCAGAAGTGGTAGAATATCGTTAGTGTTTGACTTAATGGAGGAGTTTAGGAGTCCCTTTGTTGATAGGAAGCTAATTGGATTGGCGAGGGAGAGTGCGGATAAGGTAACTGACTTGAAAACACTCTACTCTTTATTCTCTGACATGAAGGAGGACGAGATTTACACTCAAGCTAGGAGGTTAGTTAACGCTATACTGAATGATGAGGAATACAGACCATACCTAGCGAAGTGAAATCGTAATGCTTTACCTAATATTTTACGATATTACTGATGATAATCTTAGGAATAGGGTTGCCGAGTTCTTGAAGAAGAAGGGATTGGATAGAATACAATATAGTGTGTTTATGGGGGATTTAAACTCGTCTAGGCTTAAGGACGTCGAGGCTGGGTTGAAAATGATAGGCAATAGAAAGAAGCTTCAAGAGGATGAGAGATTTTTCATACTTATTGTTCCAATAACTGAAAACCAATTCAGAGAGAGGATTGTGATAGGTTACTCTGGAAGTGAAAGAGAGGAGAAAAGTAACGTTGTGTGGTAGAGGGATTCGGTTTCATGGTTAGTAGATTTTAAAAACTAATCAATTACTTAACTTTTATCCACTTCTCGTATTCCTCTATTATTCTGTTGTACTGATCCCCTCCCCTATTCTTGTTAGCCACAACTGTGTCAGATACCATTAACGGTCCGAGGATTATAACGTATAAGTTTTTCCACTTAATGTTCAACTTTTGAAACCAACTCTTAACGTCACTTATAGTAACCTTTTGAGGGAAATCCTTTATTTCCACACCAATTTTTCTTAGTATTTCTACAATATCATCCCTGCATTCTTCCCTCAACTCGTAAGGTGAAGGAATCCTCGTGTAATTCCCCTTCAATATCATCTCGTTTAACGTTCTACCCCCCATCCCTTGGTGATGACTCATTGCAGCCAGGGCAACTAACGGTTTTAGTTCTGAATCGCAACACTCTCGTAGGATCTTGTAAACGAGATACCCACTATAAAATTCATGGCCGAAATAGCTCCTATCGTATTGTTTAGACGTTTTACCTATGTCGTGAAGGGAAACGCCTATCTCAACACTCTTCCTCACCGTTTCCTTATCAATCCCAGTCCTATATGATATAATTGGAATGATATAGGAGAAGTTATCCCTAAAGAAATTGAGTATACCTAAACTATGTTGTTTAATCGTTTCCATTCCGTAAAATGCCCAACAAGTCATTTCTTCAACCTCAACCCAGTTTCTTCATTGTAAAGTTCTTTATCTATCTTCAGTGCGTATATTATATAGCGTTTATCTTCATCATGAAAGACTTTCCTATAATCTCTACAAGGTTTTGTTATTTCAACGCAAGTTTCCCTTACATTTACCTTATCAAGCTCTACCTTTTTCTCTGGCATGTATTCCTCTACGTAAGCGTAGACACAATCATTACCCTTAACAGCTATTTTAAGTGCCAAATCCCCGTCAAGTGGAATTAGATCCCTCTCTGAAGCTGGAGTATCATACGCTACGTTTATAACATACGAGTTAGTTAGACTACAATACCTATCAAGTAATTTTTCTAAGTCCCCTTTAGTTGCGAATAAGTTTTCCGCTATATTATCTAGCTCTTTTAATAAATTAAGGTCCCCTCTTGGAGGCTTTACAACTCTATCTACAATTTCTCCGTAACTTGAAGGTAACTTTAAGGATATGTCGTTTTTCGTACCTTCTAACTCCTTAACAGTGTTTTCAACTTCGTCTTTGTCATAGGGATAATAATTCCCGCTCTTCCATATGTAAAGTTCCCCCTTATCCTTTTCTTTATCTCTTAATAACCTACCAACTCTCTGTACAATAGAGGTTATTGGAGCTTGTTCAGTTATCATCATCTCAGAGGAAATGTTAACGCCAACCTCAATGACTTGAGTTGCAATTATAATATTGCACTCCTTTCTCAACTTCTCATCCCTATCACCTATCTTAAACCTCGAGTGTACTAAGCAAGGAGATAAATCCCTTAACTTTTCGTAAAGCATTATTGCCTTATCAACAGTGTTCACTATGACCATAATTTTCTTATCCTTATTTCTCCTAACTACTCCTAATACCTCATCCTCTTCATCAAGAAAATTAATGTTTATATTAGGGACCTTCATCTTATCCTCCACCTCTACGCTAGTGTACTTCACGCTTCCCACTTTACACTCGTAGTAACCTTCACTAACTTTCACGCAATTTCTATTTTTCACGGATTCGCCGTATTCGTTTACAACCGCCAACCTAACTACTTTTCGGTTCTCCATCATTCTGATTAGTTCCTCCTCCACGCTCCTACTAGGTGTAGCTGATGAGAGTATCATATTCACTCCAACTTTAGATAAGTGCCTAACTGCCCCTAACAGAGAGGTCCATGAATTTCCCTCATTCATTAAGTGGAACTCATCGAAGTGTACTAGAGAAGTGTATATTCCAAATCTGGGCAAATCGTAATGACCGTGATGTGAGAAAGGCTCTCCTATTGACGCCTTGTACAAGTTTAGCAAGAACGAATCGTAAGTCGTTATGATGAACTTCGCTAAGAAAAGTGGGGATTTTATGTGAGAGGGAGTGAAGGAGTATTGAACTGCGAATCTTAGTCCTCTTTCAAAAGCGGAATTCTGAATATCCCTTGCCAAAGACCTAGTAGGAACAACGTGGATTAACCTACTGAAGTTTTGAGTGGGCTTTAAGTCAATCATTTGTGCAATTTCCAAAGAAAGCGTGGTCTTTCCGTAACCAGTTGGGAACGTTAGGATGAAGTTTACGTCTTCACATTCATAATAAATTGAATTATCACGACAGTTGAGAATGTCCAAGACTTTCTGTATTCCCTTCCTCATGTGGATGAGTATACCTCCTCCATCTCGACTCTCATCTTTTCCAATGCTTCTCTTATTTTCTTAATATCCCATGAGGTGAGAGGCGATTGCTCATCCTTCAAATACGTATCCCTAGCAATCATGTATGTTACTTCTACCGGTGATAACGTACCCTTAATTCCCTCAAAGATGTAATTTGACACCTTGTTAAGTGAGTCCGGAGATTGGTTAGCTAGACTGGTGATCCTCCTTTCCACACTATCGTCATCCACTAAAGTCCAGAAGCGAATTAATGGCCTTAAAGATGTGTGTGGATTTCTCTCGTATATTTCCGCTCTATGTGTTCCCTCTTTTAATAAGAGTACTTCTTGACAACCTTGCTCATCCAACACAGTTGAGAATATAAGCAATCTACTAATGTGAGATAGTTGACCTATTAAATTTGATTGGACTCTGAGCTCTTTTTTCTTGGAGGGTTTACACATATCTGACATCACTGTGGTATCCACTAAAGCTAAAACCGTGACTTGTTCTTTAGCTGCCCTATAGCTAACTAGTTGATATTTTCCTAAACTCAACAATGACAGAATAAAGGACTGTCTATTAACTCCAATAGTTCTTTTAGACCCCTTTCCACTCCCGCTCCAGCCACCGAACCACTTTTCAGCCTCCATGATTTCCGGGAAGATTAAAGGTAAAAAGTATTCTTCATTATCCTCTTTAAAGAACTCCTCAACGTCACCGTTAAAGATCTTCTCTGCAAGGTTTACTTCGTTTGTGTAGTTCTTTTTATACGTCTTTAGCTTGTTGAATACGACTTTAAATTGGCTTAATTCGTTCTTCAAATTGTCCTTAAACTCTTCTTCCCTTTCTATATTTGCTACATCGTCATCTATATTAATCCCAACGTTTTGTAAACCTAATAGTTCACTTACCACTAGACTTCTAGCAAATAATCCCTCAGATGGGAGATTTATTTTGAATACCATCTCCCTAATCCCTCCTTAAGGGTTATCACGTATTTATCAGCCATTTTATAAACTTTGCATATGTCCCCTCTCACATCACTCTTCTTAACCTTTACTTTTCCTCCTATAAATGGAGTCTTCCTTGGGACTAAGAAATTTGAGAAAGCTCCAATACTCGGCTTACTGGAAAGCTCATACACGTTCTTTACGGGCATGTTCACTACTTCAAACTCTTCTGTATTTGTTAGACATTCTGCCGGTATATAGTATATTGTATAAATGTCCTCATCGCTGCTTTCCTCTACGTCAACTACCTTTACATCAGTTATTGTAACTAACGACTCCTTTGTACCTAATGATATTATTTGCCAACCCAATTTACTCCAGAATTCGGAATTTTCCTTATTCAGTAGTAATAATATGCTAAAATTTACGCTTTCACAGTAAACTTTTCCAAAAGCTGAAACTCCAAACCAATCACTTACGTGGTCCAAACTTCTATTCTTTGACTGTCTATATGGTACTCTCTCCTCCCTCAAGAGATCTGAATAGGGCATTAGCATATGTTCCTCAGTACCGTAAGTAACCCAGAAGAGATCAGATGAGAATTTATCTATGAACTCCTTAGTACAAGAAACGTTGTTCTTAACAGCGTAATCAGTACAGTAACCTCTACTTAACGCACCCAAAATAGTAGTTATGGGAGGAACGATATAAGAACTTCCACCTGCGGAAGTTCTGGGAACTCTAACTGAAAAACCCCAATGGTGAATACCGAAAATAACAACACCTTTCATCTACATTACCGTAAACGCATCTATCGGCGTGTTGACGTTACCTTTCTCCTCCTTTAGATAGTACTTTACTACGGGTCGTTTAATATTCAACACTTTAGCGAAGGAATCAGTTGTGGAGTTAACAAGGTCTATGTATTTCTTAATGTCTCCAGTTACGGGCGGTAGATTGAAAGGCTTCTCTGAAGCGCTAACAAATAAGGCCTCTATCTCCACTATGGGCTTAAATCTAGTCAACTTTGCGCCAAATAGGAATTGCGTTAAAGTTATCATTAAGGCATCCAATGCAACCTTTTCCCTATCCTTTTTCTTATCAACTTCCTTTACGGGATAATTTTGTGTCTTTCCTATACTGTTAACGTTCAAATAACCTGTAAGCACATAAGATGCGCTCGCGGTTTCGATATTATATAGGGATTGAATATTCTCGTTCTTGTATTTATCCATTAGTTCCTTATTAGCATACCTAACGTGAAATTGGGAAGATATTGTTGAAGCTTTAACTGCATCTATTGCAGGAACCATGTAACTAAAGGCTATATTTGAAGTTCTCTTAACTAGCTTGTTTGGATTCATGAATCCTGCAACGTCCTCGACTACATCCTCATCAATAACGCAGAGTTCGTAATCCGACCCTTTTTTATCATCACATTTAGTACCTTCATGAACCTTATCGTCAGAACCCCTCTTTATCAATATTCCCTGCTTAGCTAAATTATCTACTGGTAGATTTCTTTGAAGTGCTAATTCGACTAGATTCATTTGATACCCATGTGCTATCATTTCTCCACTAACCGCTGGCACATATGTTACCGTGTAGGAGTCCTTTTCCTTAAAGACTAATGGAGCCCTCCTATGCCTTACGTAGTTCCCTGCAGACTCTACGTTATTTAGATCTTCCACGTTTACCAAATACCTAACGGAAAAGGATATCCACATAATTATTCACCTCCAACTGCAAGTGAGGCTAAAACTCGAGCGTATTGAATATTTGAATCTAATTTATCAAAAAATTCCTTTATAATTGACTCATTAGGTGTAATAAGTGTAGCGTACTTATCATTTACAACAAGAGGGGAAATACAGTACTCACTAGATTTATCAATCTTGTAAATTGTATATCGATAAATATTGGGGAAGTTTTGGGGGATCTCCTCCCTCTTAGCTACAACTAGACAAGGGGCTTGAGTGGTTACCGGATTTTTCGGATCATCATTAATAACAATGCTTCTACTAGATGAAGAGGAAGTATAAGAAACGAATTCCCTCAATGCTTCTGACAACACATCCTTTATTTGCTTCGGATCAATGGAATATATTAAGGGGTCTATGTAGCCAAACCTCCTAAGCACAACGTAGAACCTCAACATCTTTATTAATGCCCAAAACCTTTTCGAGATAGTTTCCGCAACTGGTTCTGACACTTCCATAGGAAATCACTTGTATTTTCCAGTATTTAAATATTGCCCATTATTTAAACGTTTTGTATTACGAAAAGAAACTTCACATTTTACGATAAATATGTTACGTTATTTTTTCCTATGCGCGAAAAAGTATAGATAAATATATTTACGCAAATCTCATAAGCTCATTAAATAACATGCAGAACATCAAGTAGTAAAATAAACTTGATTAAAGGATAGAAGGAATTAAAGTAAAAAGGATTTTTCTCAATCCTAATGCGAAAAAATGTAAGTGCCACAAGATAGGTGATATCAATCCAAGTGCTAAAGAAATTTCGTCTCCCTTAAAGCACTTATAACCGACAAATATTCCGGAGAAGTAAACTAGATAGCAGTTGTTGTTCTACTTTAACGTAGCTTAAAGATTTTCATTGAACCTAGTGCATCAACCAAACATATCTCAACTAACCTGAGGAGTTTCTCCTCATATTTTTAATTAACCAAACGCTAGACTAAAAACTTTATCGGCAGTACTGAAAATCTTATATTACCGAGGAAAATTAGAACAACTGGTATTGATAGCGAGAAATCATATAAATTGTAAGATAGAAAATTCTAGACTTTTATGTATAATAATAATATCATGAGAAAAGTTAAAACATTGTAACAATTTAATACTCTCTAGGCAAATTAACTGGGGAGTATATCAGCCTAAACTTAAAGTTACTTAAATCATTCTTTAGTTACTCTGTACTTCAACACTATACGTCATTTACTTCCATTGCCAAAGGCTACAATTAAATTAACAGCTCAACTCAAAACTCCGGTACACTAAAAAAGTACAACCGTGGTACGCTCTGTCCTAGCGTTATTTTTCCAACACTTAGAAAACCACTTAAACCTCTTTTTTACCAAATTCTTTTCAAATTGTATTACGCCAATTTTTCCTTTACACATCTAACGATATAATTATCGGCTATAATAGTAGCCCTTTTTCAAATATTACGTGAAGTCTCAAACAGAGCTTTCAAGGAATTAACGTTTATGAATATACGCTGTATTTCTCCCTACATGGATCCAAGAACGTACTAAAATCTAACAATAGGCCATCCTTTCTTGCCGCGATTATATACCTAATATTTCTATTTTTAGAAAAATATTATAGTCTTAGCCTTAGATGACATCAAATCGCAGAAGTAACTTACACACTGCCCCTTGTTATAAACTGACAATGCCTTACCCTTCAGTTCCTCATACCTCCTATTCATTCTAATGTAATCGTCTTGATCAATAACAGTTGTAACCAGGTGCGCCCCAACATCCCTTGCTGTCAATACTGCAGCTGCAGTAATTGCCTTTCTTCCTCCAGAGAAGTCCAAATAATCTCCAGTACTCAAAACCTTCCTAACACTTTCCCTAACAGTTATGAAATCCTGGGGGGATGAAATATCGTCAAACGGTAACGCTATTTCCCTAACGTTAGTGAAATCCAAACAACATAGAAGAATGGTTTTCAAGAAGTAATAGCTCTCAGTCACCTCTTCAGTCCTTATTACGACAAGCTCATTAACCTTGATTTCCTTAGCCTCAAAGGGAGCTACGTAATTTCCAGAGGTCAAGTTATCCAAAGTCTCAGCTATTCCTCCAGGAGACTTACCTAGAGTTGCGACTAGCTTTACCATAGTTGAAATGAATAAGAAGTGACTTATAAACTAGTACGCTTCCTCTCCCAACTACGTCGGAATTCACTCAACTTCTTCACGTATCTTTTAATGAAATTACCAAAAATGGGCTTTGCTGAAATTTAATTAATTTCACAAATCAGCTGAATCATTGCCTGTTCCCTAAAATGTTTCACTCTGTCTCAACTTTTACCTAGGGAAATTAACGTTATCCCCTTTTTGTATTAGCTACCTCATTGGTGGAATGCTTATCACAATACTTAAATAGGATAATAAAGAGAAGAAGGCTTTTGTATATTAAGGAAAAGCCAGTTTTACCCAATAATATTCTTTTTCCTATCAATAATTCGATTGTGTGTATATATCTTCAAATATCGATCCGTTTTGGTATACTTTTTCTTAATCAACGTAAACTCTAATTACAAACGCCAATCGCGTTGGGCAATTAAGGTCTCTTTTGCGGATTGTAATTCATAAAAATAAGGTGGATACGATAAAGTAAACTACTTAGCGTTGATCACAATCTAGTCTGTGTAGTGGTATTTAATTAAATTCATTACAATTCTTTAAATAAACTGGATTCGCAAAGGATGCGTTAATGAAACCCTTTTTTCTCTCAATCAACATAAGCTAAATTTCCCTTTATTTTAGGTTTACAATAGATGAAAAATCCGCAATTATGGCACTTCCTCGCGTCTTGAACAACCCTCACCTTACCGTTTATGGCATCCCTTATCTTACTCAAAACCTTCTCCACATACCTCTTCTCAGCGTAATTGTACTCTAACCTAACCATTTCCTTAAGGCTAACGTAATATAACAACCCCTCTTTCACGTTAATCCCATTCATGTCCATTAGGTAAAGGTAATACTTCATTTGCAACTTGTGATCATACCTCTTCCTCCCGCTCTTAACGTCGAGTGGAACCCAGTGATTTGGGTAAGTCAAAACGTAGTCCGGTGAACCGATCAAGTCCCCATACCTAAAGATCGGTTTTCCCACAACATTCAACGGTTTTAATGTGGCGTAAAGGAAGTTCATAACCTTTTCCTTCTCTACTTGCTCCCCCTCAATCATAGCCTCACTCACCCTCTCAGTAAATCCCATGCTCTCTATCCTAACTATTTGAGGGCAGTAGGCGAAGTGCTTTATCGTAATGCCACTTATTGTCATTAATACATTAAGGGTGGCAAACCTTATAAAACATGCAATCCCTCTCACAATCCTTAGCTATCCCCGGATCCACACCCTTATCCATTATGTCTTGAGCCTTATCCCTCATGTCCAAGAACTCACTCCTCAAGGAGTCTGAAATGGGAATCAGCTTACAGTTATTCCTAACCTCCTTTTCAGTCACAGTAACGTAACACAAGTAACCAAAATCAATGGGTATCTCGTACTGGCTTTCAATTGCCAAAGCGTATCCTGCAAGGGACAACTCGTGGGTGTATTTGTATTTCCCAGTCTTCATTTCCGCTATTAGGGGAAGGTGAGGAATAAAAGCGTCAACCCTTAAATTGGTTAGGCCCAGAAGGGAACCATCAACCGGAAACTCAACGTAAAACGGTACAACTTGGGAGACCAAGGAATCCCTAGTCAAGTTAGTGAACTTACTCCTAACCCTATCCAGTTCAGCCGAGTAAATGCTTATAATGTGATCCCATAAGATCTTTGCGTAAATCCCTTCTTCCTCCTTTAAGTCCTTAAGTAGAGAGTAAAACTCATCTCCCATTAGCGTTCTCAGAGTACTCCCATCAACGTTTTCCCTTGAATAAATAAAGCGCTTAACTGCTTCTATGCCAATAGCGTAAACCGTGTGGATAAGTGAACCTTGAAGTATTTGCCTACCTATTTCTCCCCTAAAGCCCTTTACCTTAAGGTAAACGTTTCTCAGAGTACTACAGTAAACCATTTCGGAAATTGATACTTGGGAAAGGGATCTAGTGTAAACTGGTGGTTCGCTCCAATTCCATCCCCTCAGCTCCTCATCCACGTTTTTAGGTAACTTCTTTATCCTCTTTGAAAGCAACAGTATATCTGAATGAGTAAAGAACACATATATAGATAGACAATGCAAACTAATAACTCTTTTATCCTAAGTAACTTTTATCGTAACGTACCACAAAAAGGCTACCTACTGTTTCCATATCTCCCTAAAATTCCCTTGTTTTAATTTGATGGAATTTTCTTTGTAAGATTAATCATAAGTTGATATCCCCATTATCAAACAATGGTAAGTAATTAGTTTGAAGAAGTGTAAAATATACTTAGTCGTTAGGGAACTAGTAAGTTGCTGATTCTCGACGTGAAGCACTTGAACATTTACAAATATCCTTCGTTCTAGGGAGACTACTATCCTTAAATCTCAACCATCTCCTTTATCGATAGGCTAAATCTCATTATACTTGCTTATAGTCTAAAGGGCAACGACATTTCTAAAATTACACAAAAACCTTATATTGGGGAGAAAGTCTTGCCCTTTAAAGTCTCAGAAAGTATAAATTTTATCGTACGAGAGTTTAGTAAATCCTGCTTAAGGAAATTCAACTTTTAAAATTCATGAATAAACCATCCCTACAAGAAAATTTATATTTCTATGTGTAGATTAAAAAAATAACCACAAGAGGATTCCTTATTTTTTAATCAGTATTAATATTATATTTGTTTAAAAAGTTTTCACCAATACATTTCTGGATTAGTCGTGGAATTAACGTGATTATAAGTCTTTTTAAAAGGATAACTATACGATAGAATGAAAAACAATTATACTAAGAAGCGCATTTACTAAATTATTGCTTATCATCCGTAACGATTTTAGAGATGTAGAATAACTAAGATGTTACCTAAAAGTTCGTTTTCATTAAGTAATTTAAAAGTGTGAAGGTTCGAGTCTCAATGCGACCAAAACGAATCTTTCTATAATAATTGAACGCTTATAAATGATGGGGTATATTTCAATTTAACATAAAATCCTTGCGACCAGAAATTGTTAAATTAATTACAACTAAAATTGGTCGCATGAAGAGTAAAGGATAGTCATGAAAATTTATAAGTGAGAAAGGAGAAAAGAAAGATAAGAAGTATAAAAACACAACAGAATAATCCTAGAAGGAATTGAAAGACATATTCCTTGTTTTCATGTTTGGCAATTATACGTGAATAATCCTAGAAGGAATTGAAAGAATTCTGATGCTGGAATACTTATCTCCACGCCCAATACTGGGAATAATCCTAGAAGGAATTGAAAGGCGATAGCGTCAGCATTACTTGAGGATCTACAACTTGAAGAATAATCCTAGAAGGAATTGAAAGTCTCTCTGTCCAAAAATACACGTGCTGATATAATAAATTGAATAATCCTAGAAGGAATTGAAAGTTTTTCGTCCTCAAAATAATGTTGCATTTTATACACTGGAATAATCCTAGAAGGAATTGAAAGTAAATTTCCCTACTTTACCCAATGCGTTTAAATGAATGAATAATCCTAGAAGGAATTGAAAGTAAAAAAATTAGAAATCTTACATATTTAAATGCGTCAATTGAATAATCCTAGAAGGAATTGAAAGAGTATATAAAGCTTTCTATCAATTTTTACTTTAAATCTCCTGAATAATCCTAGAAGGAATTGAAAGTTTTATGAAATCTTACAATTTTATATTTATGACTCTATGAATAATCCTAGAAGGAATTGAAAGGCAAATATTGGATGCAGTTACAAATATCATAACTGGTAGCGAATAATCCTAGAAGGAATTGAAAGCTAAACTTCAATATTGTTCGCCATTCGGCTCATTAGAAGAATAATCCTAGAAGGAATTGAAAGAGAAGCATTACAGAACCTAGGAAATCTGGGATTATCATAAGAATAATCCTAGAAGGAATTGAAAGTGAAAAGATAAAAAATATTTTTTCCCTTAATCTCCACCAAGAATAATCCTAGAAGGAATTGAAAGGTAGTCAATCAGCACGGTAGCGTAGCTCAACCCTTTTCCGAATAATCCTAGAAGGAATTGAAAGGGAGCGATAGTTGCGATCGTTGGAGTAATTATACACCTGGAATAATCCTAGAAGGAATTGAAAGTTTTGTAGCACAATGTAAAGTAATAACGCGCTATTTATGAATAATCCTAGAAGGAATTGAAAGATTGGGAAAGATATGATAGACCTCACAACTGCTTTAGAACGAATAATCCTAGAAGGAATTGAAAGTTGACAATTTTTTCGTTCGTAATTTCCTTCTCAGATGAATAATCCTAGAAGGAATTGAAAGCCTATTATACTCCCCGCTTGCTCTATTTTAATTAAGTAGAATAATCCTAGAAGGAATTGAAAGAAGGACAGTGGCGAGCTTAATATAATATTGTATACTAAACACCGAATAATCCTAGAAGGAATTGAAAGGTGATATAGCGAATTGGAGGGTCTTAATGAGGAAGGACGAATAATCCTAGAAGGAATTGAAAGTTCCTCACGTTTTACGTCAACGTAATGGATTACGGCACAGGAATAATCCTAGAAGGAATTGAAAGTCAACAGGGATTAAAGTTAGGTGGAGGAGCTTCAAAAGGAATAATCCTAGAAGGAATTGAAAGTTTTTTCAAAGAGAGAAGGATCTTTCGCAATTATGAATAATCCTAGAAGGAATTGAAAGAGATAGTAAGTCTGAAATTTTAGTGAACTAGATGTCGAGAATAATCCTAGAAGGAATTGAAAGTAATTATTTTTGAGATTGGCTTATTTGCATTCTTTGGAATAATCCTAGAAGGAATTGAAAGATCTAGCCATCCGGTATCGAGCGAGAAGCCTGAGTTTATTGAATAATCCTAGAAGGAATTGAAAGAAAAAACATTACAACATTAACAACTTAATAAATCTAGAACGAATAATCCTAGAAGGAATTGAAAGTTCCTGATATTGCAATTGAAATAGCTGAAGTAAAAGATGGAATAATCCTAGAAGGAATTGAAAGACACCACCCTTATACTCACTATATTGTTACTCCCCGTCCTGAATAATCCTAGAAGGAATTGAAAGTTTATCGTTTTTATGTTTTTGATTGCTTTCTCTAATTCGAATAATCCTAGAAGGAATTGAAAGGGAGGGTTTGTATCTAATATTATGTGCCATCTTTGAATAATCCTAGAAGGAATTGAAAGATGCACGGAAGAAGATGAAAGGGAAGGCCTAACACCGAGAAGGAATAATCCTAGAAGGAATTGAAAGATACATTTACATTAGGAGTATTTTCTACACTGACGAATAATCCTAGAAGGAATTGAAAGACCCTAGCTTTTATTTGCTCATCTTTTTCACTTTTTACCGAATAATCCTAGAAGGAATTGAAAGGCTTATAAATGCAGCTTTTTCGGAAAAAGGAGGATTACAATGAATAATCCTAGAAGGAATTGAAAGTTTCTCATATGACGCCCTTATCATTGCCTTAGTTATAATGAATAATCCTAGAAGGAATTGAAAGATAAAGCAATGAAAGAACTCGGAGGTAGGTTTATTCTGAGAATAATCCTAGAAGGAATTGAAAGATTCTATATGGCACTTTCTGCTTTACGCCCCAAACATGAATAATCCTAGAAGGAATTGAAAGCAGTTTTAGAGCAAAACCATGTTAGCCACCTTAAAGTGTGAATAATCCTAGAAGGAATTGAAAGATATGTTTAATGGATCCAACAACAAACGATTATGATTTTGAATAATCCTAGAAGGAATTGAAAGTAAATCAGGCGAGCCAACAACAATCACAGGGAGGAGGGGGAATAATCCTAGAAGGAATTGAAAGCACCATGACGACCGCTCTTACTTGTGTGTAGATGTGCCTGAATAATCCTAGAAGGAATTGAAAGCACCACCTTCTAAATTTGAAAATCGCATATAAAACTCTGAATAATCCTAGAAGGAATTGAAAGCAATTTTGAGGAACAAAAAGATGGCGCAGATCTTCAGAATAATCCTAGAAGGAATTGAAAGCAAGTAGGTACAATGTTATCAATATTTTCAGTAAATGGAGAATAATCCTAGAAGGAATTGAAAGCGTTTATATATTCGGCAGTTAACGTAACATTACCAGCACTGTGAATAATCCTAGAAGGAATTGAAAGTATAGTAATCTCTTTATTGCGTCAACTCTTTTAGTTGTAGCGAATAATCCTAGAAGGAATTGAAAGTATAAAATCGCTTCCACGTGCTAATTCTACTGTAATTTTTGAATAATCCTAGAAGGAATTGAAAGCTAGAGAAAAAGTTAGGCATAAAAAAATAAGCATAAAAAGAATAATCCTAGAAGGAATTGAAAGTTATACATTATCATTTTTATCTTATAATTTTCAAAGAATAATCCTAGAAGGAATTGAAAGACTAAAAGAGATAACACGTTTGAGTTAACTCTTTTGTTGTGAATAATCCTAGAAGGAATTGAAAGTGAGTTTGGGTTGAATTTGGTTGGTTTACGGACATAGGGAATAATCCTAGAAGGAATTGAAAGTAACTTGCAGTTAAGATAGCAAACGCTTCTTCATAACGAATAATCCTAGAAGGAATTGAAAGTAAAGGATGGCAAAATTGATTGGGATGGTTTAGCTCAAAGAATAATCCTAGAAGGAATTGAAAGAACTGCCATGATATACTTTCATACATTGACTCAGAAATGAATAATCCTAGAAGGAATTGAAAGAATTTTCTCATCTTCTTCCAAGGCAAGCGCAAAAGCTAAGAATAATCCTAGAAGGAATTGAAAGCTGGTGTCAAGCCTTCAAAAAACTTCCAATAGGGCTTGAATAATCCTAGAAGGAATTGAAAGTTTATGAAGGAAAAAAGCGCGGTTAAGAATTACTTAGAATAATCCTAGAAGGAATTGAAAGTTTAGTTTTCGCTAAAACTGATGAACCAGTATCTAGACGAATAATCCTAGAAGGAATTGAAAGTATATCCAAATACCAATTAAAACTTCTTTCGGCATCTTGAATAATCCTAGAAGGAATTGAAAGAAAATGAAATTTGTGCCAAAACACCATGGTTCAATGTAGGATAATCCTAGAAGGAATTGAAAGAATTAATCCACATGAACATGTCTTGTTAACGACGCTAGGAATAATCCTAGAAGGAATTGAAAGTAAATTTTATGAAAATTTCTTTATTTATTCTAGTTGACGAATAATCCTAGAAGGAATTGAAAGTTGACCCAACATATATTACACAAACCGGGCAGTATATCAAGAATAATCCTAGAAGGAATTGAAAGTTATAGAAATTATGAAAATAAGTACAATTGTATCTACCAGAAGGAATAATCCTAGAAGGAATTGAAAGTGCAAGGATTACAGCACCATCCGGCAGACTGTTAAGCTCTGAATAATCCTAGAAGGAATTGAAAGTTTTAAGATTTCTAATCCAACTCTATAGGTTGTAAATTAGAATAATCCTAGAAGGAATTGAAAGACGTCATGAGTAACAGTAATTATTTTTTGAATGACCCATGAATAATCCTAGAAGGAATTGAAAGTATTGGCTAAATCCTGCACAAACAAGTTATACAACAAATGAATAATCCTAGAAGGAATTGAAAGCCATTAAACGACATCTTTACCGTGAACATTAATTTATCGAATAATCCTAGAAGGAATTGAAAGTATGATTTATCTACTGGCTTTTAGTATAATTTCTAAGAATAATCCTAGAAGGAATTGAAAGGGACAAATATTGGACTTGGACACACTCATGTTGAATCACCGAATAATCCTAGAAGGAATTGAAAGTATATTTATATTTTTAAGCATAAATGAAACATTTACAATGAATAATCCTAGAAGGAATTGAAAGCGGTATAGTCTCATTTTTTAATTCTTCTTGTAAAAATCGAATAATCCTAGAAGGAATTGAAAGAGTAGTAAAACTGCGGTATTCCACATCCCAGATGTTAGGGAATAATCCTAGAAGGAATTGAAAGGTAAATAGTTTCTATCTCGCTATAGACAATATCAGTATGGAATAATCCTAGAAGGAATTGAAAGGCCAAATAGTTTTTTCAAGCCACCCAAAATCTTTTCTCCGAATAATCCTAGAAGGAATTGAAAGTTTAACGCAGTATTTTAAACTTCCGTGATATACTTTCATAGAATAATCCTAGAAGGAATTGAAAGTTGCTAGCGAAAAAGAGATAGAGATATTTTTAGAACCGAATAATCCTAGAAGGAATTGAAAGAACTTCACCATTCCGCTCCACCCCATATTCTAAGTAATTGAATAATCCTAGAAGGAATTGAAAGTTATATCGAATCATACTGAAATGTATAGAAGTATCGAGAATAATCCTAGAAGGAATTGAAAGGAACCCTGCGAGCTGAGCTATTTGGATGGCTAACTCGTAGAATAATCCTAGAAGGAATTGAAAGAATTCTTCTATTCTATAAAAAAAGATAATATTATTATATCGAATAATCCTAGAAGGAATTGAAAGGCTTTAATTGCATGATTAAATATTGTTAAATTATCGGAAATAATCCTAGAAGGAATTGAAAGATTTTGCAGACGTTTATAAGCGGTATTGCGCCTACTCTGAATAATCCTAGAAGGAATTGAAAGACTAACAATTGTTTGATTTATTAAAAGATATGAAAAATAGAATAATCCTAGAAGGAATTGAAAGAGTTAGAAATTCATATAATTTTTTGAAATCCTCGGGATATAATGAATAATCCTAGAAGGAATTGAAAGCAATGATACATAAATTACACCTTAATCAACGTCAAAGTAGAATAATCCTAGAAGGAATTGAAAGAAACAAATCTACTTTGACAACATTACTTTGTTCTACACTACTAGAATAATCCTAGAAGGAATTGAAAGTATTTTACGAGTACCTACCAGCCCAACAAGAAGAAATAGAATAATCCTAGAAGGAATTGAAAGTGTAAGATTGTTAGATTGCCTAATTTATTGATAAAGAAAGAATAATCCTAGAAGGAATTGAAAGATAACCCCATTTATGATGGGATCTACGATCGGATCGGATTGAATAATCCTAGAAGGAATTGAAAGATTTTCCTTAACTCTACTAGAAATGACCCATTTAATCGAATAATCCTAGAAGGAATTGAAAGTCCGATACTCCAGTTCCATACCATCCATCTTTTATAATTGAATAATCCTAGAAGGAATTGAAAGAGATATTCTATTTCAGTATTGTCTAATTTCACCGTTTCGAATAATCCTAGAAGGAATTGAAAGCAACTTGACTTATATGCACAATCTTCAACATTATTAAGTGAATAATCCTAGAAGGAATTGAAAGTTATCAAGTTTTCAATTTGCGTTGATTGATATTTTATCAGAATAATCCTAGAAGGAATTGAAAGAACGTATACTGATAATACCGGAAATCAGCAAACAATGAATAATCCTAGAAGGAATTGAAAGAGTAGGTGGCACTGTCAGGGACATTATACAAGGAAAAGAATAATCCTAGAAGGAATTGAAAGCTGTTCCTGTTGGATTGCACTATTAGCTGCAGTTGCAGGAATAATCCTAGAAGGAATTGAAAGCGATATATACGTCATACTTCCCGTTATGTCGTTCTATGGAATAATCCTAGAAGGAATTGAAAGGTGCAGTTACATCCATTGACCTAGCATCAGCTATACTCAGAATAATCCTAGAAGGAATTGAAAGTGTATTATATTCTCGAACGTCGTAGGTCGTGCAATAATAATGAATAATCCTAGAAGGAATTGAAAGATTGAAAGAACCAATTGAACTTCCTATGCTAGTGCTTCCGAATAATCCTAGAAGGAATTGAAAGGCTTTTGTTTGCTATTGCGGCTTGCATAGCAGTAGCAGAATAATCCTAGAAGGAATTGAAAGGGAAAGATAGCATGCCCGTAAAGCTATCGTTAAACAGAATGAATAATCCTAGAAGGAATTGAAAGAGTTAGAAATTCATATAATTTTTTGAAATCCTCGGGATATAATGAATAATCCTAGAAGGAATTGAAAGCAATGATACATAAATTACACCTTAATCAACGTCAAAGTAGAATAATCCTAGAAGGAATTGAAAGCATATCTCCTCAGCTCCTTTACTTAGTGCAACTTCATACTTGAATAATCCTAGAAGGAATTGAAAGTAATACCGTTTATAATATCGTTTCCTAAGCTTGAAAAGGAATAATCCTAGAAGGAATTGAAAGATGCGTAATATTGATATGCCTTTGGGTAATCCATGTACAATGAATAATCCTAGAAGGAATTGAAAGATTACATTATCTCAACTATTACAATGCAGAAATCGGAAGAATAATCCTAGAAGGAATTGAAAGAAAATCTCAAACAGAAAAACGTAGTCAAATGTGTTGTCGAATAATCCTAGAAGGAATTGAAAGTATAGTTAGTATTGTTAGTCGTAGTTTCCTCTTGTTGTTGGAATAATCCTAGAAGGAATTGAAAGTCAACCTCTCAATCATTTTGTTCTTTGACATTGTATCTTTGAATAATCCTAGAAGGAATTGAAAGTATACGTAGATCTACGCCATTTTCGCGAATTGTATCATCGAATAATCCTAGAAGGAATTGAAAGCAAATGTATAGTTTTTATCTTTTTTCTTAAAAAACATAAGAATAATCCTAGAAGGAATTGAAAGATAATCTCTTATACATTTCCCTTACTCTTTGTGGATTATGAATAATCCTAGAAGGAATTGAAAGTCATAATACATTTTAATGTTAATGTATTCAAATTTATGCGAATAATCCTAGAAGGAATTGAAAGTTAAACACCATATTTCTCTTTATCACCAACGCTCTGGAATAATCCTAGAAGGAATTGAAAGAAATTGTAGCAGAGAGCACTAAAAACCATGTGCCCTCTGAATAATCCTAGAAGGAATTGAAAGCAAATTCCTTCGGTGGTATGATTTTGTCCTTGCTCAGGATTAATCCTAGAAGGAATTGAAAGTTTATTATACGAGGTGCCTTATCTGCAGGCAAATTAGGAATAATCCTAGAAGGAATTGAAAGAGATCTTCCAGTTGTCTAAGCGAATCGTTCACCTTATCGAATAATCCTAGAAGGAATTGAAAGTTTTCCCCCTCCTCGAATGCGAAATCATTAATTTTGATTAATCCTAGAAGGAATTGAAAGATCGTTACAAGAGTGGAATAATTTCGTTCAGGATTTACTGAGTAATCCTAGAAGGAATTGAAAGGAATAATCAGTGTATTTAGTAA
Source organism: Saccharolobus shibatae B12 (assembly GCF_019175345.1). Taxonomy (NCBI): domain Archaea; kingdom Thermoproteati; phylum Thermoproteota; class Thermoprotei; order Sulfolobales; family Sulfolobaceae; genus Saccharolobus; species Saccharolobus shibatae. Next base: position 1,544,985 of record NZ_CP077717.1, read on the forward strand.
GAAGATACTTGAAGGACTTAGATTAATCCTAGAAGGAATTGAAAGAGAATTTTATCATTATACGATTTTCCAAATGTTATACCAAGATTAATCCTAGAAGGAATTGAAAGATTTATCATAATCATCATAGATTTTTACTAATACACTTGATTAATCCTAGAAGGAATTGAAAGTTGTACTAGTCTCCATAGGAATCCTCTCCACGTGCTAAATCGATTAATCCTAGAAGGAATTGAAAGTTACTGTCAGAGCAAAATTAGAGAATGGTAAATTAGGATTAATCCTAGAAGGAATTGAAAGCCACTCAAAAATATCGTCATCTTCTTCCTCTTCCTCAGTGATTAATCCTAGAAGGATTTGAAAGAGCAAAACCGCTATAATTGCCGATTGGAACTGCTTGAGGATTAATCCTAGAAGGAATTGAAAGAACGTTAACTTAAATTTGCCTACATGAGTTATATTTTTAGTTAAAGGGTTGATAAGATAATGTTAGATAAGAAGATTGTTTTCGTTAAGGATTGGGGGCTTATGTTAGAGTTAGTAAAGATATGATAACTTGTGTGGTAAAGGATGGTTAAATGGTCTTTATCTCCAACTGAAATATCATCAATTATAATTTTGACTAATTCCTCAATATATTCAGAGGTCATAAATTTGGCTAATCAGTACGGTATAGAAATAGTGTTCTTTAAAGGTAATGAGCCTATTCCTAAAATAATACCCGCATCTTATGCTGGGTCTTTTAAGTTATGGTTAAGGCAAATAAGGGCGTGGAAGAGCAAGAAGGTTAATTTAGCTAGGGAATTCATATACGGTAAACTTCACAATCAATGGGTTACGTTAAGATACTACGAGAAGAAATATAATATTAATTTAAATTCCGGCAAATTATTACAGCTTGAAAGAGAGGTATTAGTTGAAAACACTGTAGAAGGGGCTATGCAGAAGGAGGCTGAAGTAGCTAAATGGTATTGGAGTGGCGTGAGGCAATTAATACCTAAGGAGTTGGGATTTAAAGGGAGGAAAAAGAGGGGTGAGGCAAAGGATCCATTTAACGTAGCTTTAAATATAGGTTACGGGATGCTGAGGAAGTCCGCGTGAGGAGCGGTAATTTCTGTTGGATTGAACTCATATCTGGGCTTTTTGCATAAGTATAGGGCTGGAAGACCTTCGTTGGTTCTAGACTTAATGGAAGATTTCCGCTCTCCATTTGCAGATAGGAAGTTAATAGAGATTGCTAGACAGAAGCCTGAAGACGTGAAGGACATTAAGGTTATATATACTAACATGGTATTTGAGGAGGAAATATATACTCAAGCTAGGAGATTGGCTAACGCTATACTTCATAATGAGGAATATAAGCCTTATATGGCGAAGTAAATGTTGTACGTTGTATTTTACGATATAACCGATAATGAGTTAAGGAATAAGGTTGCAGATTTTTTAAAGAAAAAGGGAATGAGAAGAGTTCAATTAAGCGTTTTCGTTAAGGAGTTAAATTCCTCAAGGCTTAAGGATATGGAGGCTGGTTTAAGGCTCATTTATAGAAAGAGTAATCCAGGGGGTAGGTTTATGATATTAATATTGCCCGTTACAGATACACTATTTAAGCAGAGGATAGTGATAGGAGGGGAATATAGAGAAGAGGAAGGTAATGTTGTTTGGTAGATTGGTAAGTGTGGGCTTTTTATCCTCTTTCTATGAGCCCGTAAATATCAAAGCCTAATATTTTATTTAAAACATTTCCATAGCATTCATCGTCAATCTTATAGTATATCCTGTTCATTTTATGATCGTAGTATGTGAACTCCTTTAAAAGTCCTCCATGAGCTATAAAGTTCCTTCTGGTCTGATCTATACTTTTCATCATACTATTACAATCTTCTTTTGGCTGTTCTAATATTTCATAAACCATTCCGCTCTTTTTCTTATTCGTAATATTATTAAGTTCATTAATTATTAAGGGTTTCGAAATACTGTAAAATCTTTCGAAAAGCTCCGTAATTTCGTGAAGACTCTCGACCTTAAAGGGATCATCGTAGGTATTTATTTTATCGCATATGTAATCCTCAACTATCCTCGATAGTATCACGCTCTCCTTAAGCTCTCCTAAAACTCTTTTGTCTTTTAGAGAGAATAGTATCCCTTGCGATTTGATATCTTCCTTAATAAACTTAATTTCAGGTATTTCGAAATTCTTTCTATTCCTTCTGCACAAGTAAATTAATGGTAGAGGAGCATTAAGCTTTATCGAATTAATAACATCTGTATTCTCTAGGTCTTGAAGATTAAAAGAGTCTTTATTGAATTTCGCCACGGTCTCTATTTCGAACTCAGTTTGGGAAATCGGTACTGCGTTAATTACCCTAAGCTTAGCCCCTAAAAGTGCAGATAACTGCTGAAGTACATTTAACGTTATCGCAGTGAGGTAATTTATTCCGTGAGTTATATCTAAAACTATTTCATTTTCTCCCTTAAGTCTTTTATAGAGCTCAGCGTAAAGTAGCCCGCGCATAGCCTCAGAAGTTATCTTATTAAAACTTACGCCACTTACTTTACCCAAATTCGGTATCGGAATAATTTCCACGTCGCTTACCGATTTATTGCATTTATCTAAACACTTAAGCAAATCATAGATGTAGTCTCTTACCACATCCCTTATGTCATCCCCTTTATTGACCCTTTCATTAGCTTTAATTAAAGCCTTTTTCGCTTCATCACAAAAGGAATATAATACATTACCTTCTCTCGGTTTTGCAAAGATAGCTGAATAAAAGACTATTATAATCGATCTACCTTCTGATATGGATAATGTGGTCCAACATTTAATTTTCCCATTGTCTGAGTTATATTCAGCCATACTCCACCCTAGAGGATCGCCCCATGTTGCGATGTAAACCATATGTTAAATATTGATAAGCGACTAATTAAGTTTACCGCTGAAAATGATAACTAATAATATATAGAAACAATTACAAATTAAATAATTTTTATATATTTTTCTTGAAAGCTCAATACTTTGACGTAAACATTGATAGTGTTGTCGTTAGGGTATAAATTCTGGGATTAGTCTTCTCTCCCATAAGACTAGTGCCATGGAGTACTTTATCATGCTAGCAGTTGTTCTAATTTTCCTCGGTAATACAAAATTCCCGGCACTACCGATAAAGTTTTTAGTTTAGTGTTTAGTTAATTAAAAATATGAGGATAAACTCCTCAGGTTAGTTGAGATGTGTTTAGTTAATGCACTGGATTTGATGAAAATCTTTAAGCTACGTTAAAGTAGAACACTGCTAATCATGCTTATGCTCCTATTTACTGCCTTCGTTGCTCTCTTGAAAAGCCTATCCCTTAGTGAGGAATGAAGCCCCTCGTTAGGGTTAACCAGTGAGACTACCGTGTGATCCTTTAACCAGAAGTAAACTTTGTAATCATCACTCACCTACCATCATCCGGCAAGTAAATTTTAACCTCACTTAAAGTATTCTCATCCCTATCACCCACAGAGTAAATTATGTATAACCCTAGCCTAGTGTACACATAACAAGTAAACACCCACTTGTAGAAAGCCCTAGTGTTTCTGTACAAGTACGTCCACATCTCATCAACAACCTTAGTAACAACTTTACCCTTAACAAACCCTTTATCCCACAAGTCCACTAGCTTCTCGTACTTCCCACCATAACGCTTAACCCAAGTAAAAACAGTACCCAAAGGCACATTAGGAACCCTAGAAATAGCCCTCATACCATTAGCATACATCCTCAAAGCCTCCTCCCTAACCCTCTTATGATAATGATGCCTAGAAGCATCACCCAAAAAACGCTTACCACACTACACAAAAACTTCTGCCTACCCAACCACACTTAACAACATGATGACTACCACAAGAAGGACAAGCTAAATCTTGCCTAATTACAGGCTTCCTACCCATAAGTAATACTCATAATACAAGAATTTATACTCTAATGACGACACTATCTCTATTAACACGAATATAAAAAGTTTAATCGGAAAAAAATTATAAAGAATTTTTTATCAAATGTATTCATATTATAACATAGTTATTTATAGATTTCCGATCTATATTTATTGGAACAATTAGTTTTTATAATTTTGTTAGTCTTAATCTATAGGAGATACAATTGATTTACATAACTGATGCTAAGGGAGATGGAAGACCTTGTCTTAAGGTATATGAAGGAAAGGTGATGAAATGGTATTATTGCGAAAGTGAAGACTATTTGTTCTCTTCGTTTATAAATTTACTTAAATATGATAAAAATTTTAGAATTTATAACGTCTACGGAAAAAAGGTATATATTCCTAATGATCCAGAGGTGTTTAAGGTTAAGGAGGAATTGGAGGAGTTTGAGGGAATAATATACAATTTATCGCAATTACTTCCTTTAATTAAAATATCTAGAGAGATAAACGGAAATCGTAAAAAGGTAAAGGTAAAGCTGAAAAATAAAATGAATGCTGAAGAGGTATTAAAATTAGGAGTTAGAATCATAAAGCCGGTAGAATTGCCTAGGTTATTTTAATCGTTGTATCCAATCAATTCCTAAAACGGATAATATTTGAATCTATTTTATATATATTTTACGGAATTCTTTAATTTTTATAGAGAGAACGATGACTAGCTTTTAATCTAGAATTGGTTTAAAATTTATTGACGATTTATCCAGAGCAGCTTAAGAACTGAGAAAATTAACTAATGCGCAAAACATTCTGCATAACAAGGTCTAACATAGAAAAAGTTAAAGAGCTATGATAGTTATTTGCTAAGTCTAAAATTAATAGAAAATCCTACAATTGTTAATTTACCTCACATCTAGCGATATTTATGATAGTTATATAGTTTTGAAGTGTTGTGTTTAGTCACGTTTATTAAGTACGAAAATTAACAGTAATATTTTCTTAATCAGAACCGATTTTACGTGAGTAATACTTTTAATATAGAAATGTAATAAAACGTTGAGTCTTTCCATAAAAGTACGTAAAAATTTAGAGATAAGAAGAGATTAAAACCGATTTTATGATAATCCCTAACCCAAATTTTCAATAAATTATGCAAAATTACTGTTAGAAGCTTTACGTAGATAATTCGATTTACTATATTTAAATAGTAAATATATAAATAAAGATAAATATTTAAAACAATACAAATTATAAATAAATTTTATAGATAGACAGTCATTTAACTACTTATCGTTGAGTGTTTGTTTGTATTACTTTACTTTTAATATTCCGGCAGTCCTTCTCCATTTTCTGTATAATGTAATTCTGGGCGATTCAAGTCTACTTTGCGAATTCAATTTGTTTCTCTAAAACTAGATAAGAATAATTGATTCTAAATTTTCGGTAACACTAATAGGGGACGAGCTTGAGGTAATATCATGGAAGTCATAACTATTGACGAAGTAACCCTCTACGACACTCGTAATTCTCTATTACTGATAATTCAATTTCATTTCATAGTTCTATTCTATCTTCTTTTACCTCTGTCCCCACATCCTCAGAAAGGCTTCCATGTATTAATATATTTCCTAACTGAAGTATGCTACTTTCCTTAAGGTAATCCCTAATAATTTCATCATAATTCTTTATAATTCTTGTCACAGTCACTATATACGCCACCTCCTCTGGAGTTAAAGTAAAAGGCTATGGGAAGTTCTCTTGCTAATGATATTGCTTTGTCTTAATAACCTACTTTTTTTATATAAGTCAAAAATTTTCTCAAAATCTATAGAATATATTTAATTTAAGAAACTTCTAATTTCCTTTTCCTTTAGAGTTGAGGGAGTAGAATCATTTTTATAGCTTATTGCTACTTTTTAGTTAATTTATAAGAGTATGGGATCTATTATTACGATGTTATTTTCTTTTTCTAACAATAGTCTCTTTACGTTCTTCGCAAGAGAACCGATAGGGAGGAGTATCAGAGTATTAAACAATATTGGACTTATATCACCTCCTAATATCTGGACTTTATCTAGTCTTTCCGCTAAGAACTCATGTTCCGTATAGGCCCTTCCGGTAACATATTTATACTGTCTTTTTTCTGGAAAGCTCAAATTATAGTCCTTAATTTCCTTAACTGTAAATCTACCATATCCTAGATTTCTGTCCTTTCCGATACCGAGTTTCTCTAAAAGCCTTAAGGCCTTATCTAGCTTATCATTCCAATTAGTACTTAGAAATCCCATCTCGGGTTTAGGCATGAAGGAAGGAGTAGCGTATATATCGGCTGAATTTACAAGTCTGTCCATTCTATTCTTGTACTCAACTATTGTATCTCCGTATGATGAAAGGTAATTTGATTCCAACTTTATCTCTTTTCCATTAATCCCCTTAGCGTATTTTTCATTCCCTCTACATTCAAGTCTATAAGGCGGGTTCAACTTCTTCCAATATACCAACATCTATATACTCTATTTTCTTGAGCTCTTTTTCCATATCCCTGCTATCGCATTGTATTGTTTTAAAGGGTATTTTTAGGTAAAGTTTATTATTAACTATCGGGAACATAGATGAGAATTTTACCTCACTGTTTTTTATCTCGTCAAAAGATTCACCTAAGAGTGATAAAGCCTTAATGAACGCTCTGTAAAGAGTTATTGAATCTATATAGTTCTCCCTTTCTGCTATTTTGAAAGGAGATGTGAACCTAATGACAATGAGTTTCATTAATTTATAGTTGTTAGGCTGTTTTATATTTCTTCATCAACTTTTTAGATATGTGCCATTTTCTTCTTCAAATTTAATGCCAAACCTTTTTATAAGTGATCATTATAAAGGGGTATCGCAATGAAGTACTTAGTGAGAGAAAAGAAATATTATCTTTTTATCCTAAATATTAATTATGAAGGTAAACGTAAACGTCACGGATCTCGTAGAAGCTAACGTAACGTTAGAGCTAACTAGATTAACGTTACTAATAGGACCAAATTTAAACGGTAAGTCAATATTATTGAGGTGTATTTATAATTCTGTAAAAGGATTAAAATACAATTTAAGCGTAAATTATCCACCTATAGGAGAATGTTCGATAGATAAGGATTTTAATTACGTAATATATATAGACCCCTATGTAATAACCTATTATATTTATGATAAATATAGAGAATTCTTTGAAAGATATGAGGGTAATGAGAAGCTGACTGAATTATCAGAAATAGAGAAAGAAGTTTAGCGGTATTTCTAGATTACTTGAAATACGTTCATTATCTAGAGACGATGATTTATTCGAGGCTAAACAACAAGTTAACAATGTCATTCGGGAAATAACTGAAGAATTGAAAGAAGCAAAGCATGAGGAAGAAGCTAAGTATCTAGTACCGTTATGGATTTCCTTAACTAAAAACGGCTTAGAATGGAGAGACATTTTTGGAAATGAAGGTACTAAAATCACTGAGCTTCCTCCCTCTTTTTATCCCTCTTTTGTTTTAACTGCTACAATGTATTCTTATGCCTTAAGTAAAAAAAGGGAAAATGTTTTGCTCTTACTTGATGAACCTGAAGCCTTTACATATCCCAGTTTCGCTTATACATTAGGGAGAATAATTAGACACTTAACGGAAAACTCAGAATATTTACACGTAATTGCCATAACCCATAGTTGGGACTTTTATAGAGGACTCTTATACCGTAATTCCTCAAATGTTAAGGTATATGTGATAAACAGAGATGGAAAGAAGCTAGAGATCGGCCCTAGAGAAGACAGTTGGTATATCCCAGGTTTCAGTGTTTCTGCGGTGTTAGGATAATATGGTTCGTGTTTATATTGATTTAATTGGATTATATTACTGTATTGAAAAATGTAAGAACATTGAAGTTGCTGGAAATTTACGCGTGGGACGATGTTCTTATACTTCTCAGTGAACTCTCTAATTTAATAGTTGAAATCTTACCATCGATTTCTGTCTCTGGAGGAATATTTATATTTAAGAAAAAGTATCCCATAGCTTCACGTACTCATTTGCTAAAGAACAGGAGGGGATCGCTAAGAAAGAACTAAACGGAAAAGAAGGCAGGGTATCAAGTAATATATTCGAGAAGTATACTGAAGATGAGAAAAAACTATGTGATGGCTTAGATAAGAGATCTTTAAGCTGGAGTGAGGCTGTTAAATTTCTGGAATACGTCAAGAAATTAATTGAAAGTAATGTACCGAGTGGGTATTTATATAAAGTTTACAACATAGGGCAAATGATAGAGGATTGTGAAATCCCTAAAGCTTTAGTCACTTACGCCTATTTAAACGCTAGGAATGAGAGAGTGTCTAAAGAAGTTAAAGTCACACCGTCAAAGACCGGAAGAGTACTAATAATAGTGTTAGAGAGTGTCTAAAGAAGTTAAAGAGAAAACTGATTTAGTAGATTATCCAGGAGAAGAGGAGAGAGAAATAATAATAACAACGAGGTTATTGAAATTTAGAAACGTGGTTAATATGTACACCTTACTAAAGAGAACCTAAAAACTGCAAAAATATCAACATACCAATAATTTACTTTTTTTACATACTTTTTATCAAATCCTTTAACGAAATAGCATTAGCCTTTCTTATCAACTCTTTATCGTTAGACACTAGGATAAGCCCTAAAGATTCAGCTACATACGCATAAGATGCGTCATAGTAAGTTAAACCCCTTTCTATGGCAATTCTCATTACCCCCTCAAGAGGCGGATCCTCTACTACGTTAAATTTTCGCATTAATTTATAGAAAAGTCTCGAAAGGGTTATGGGGTCTTTAACCTTTTTATGTATATAATACTCCTTCCATATGACGTTGCCTACCTCATAAAAAGTTAGGGTAAGTATATGAATTTTCTTAACATCTACCTTATCCACGTAATCTAAAAGCGAATATAAAGCTGAGGCATCGAGCAAGAATTCCTTATCTTTCATCTCTACTCTCCCTAACAGTCCTCACCCAATCATCTTCACTTACATCCCTCATTAGTTCCTTAATTTTCTTAGCCGTATCCTTAAGTTCTTCCTTCTCCTTCTCCTTTATGGCTTCCTCTAAAGCCTTTTCTACAACTTCCCTAATGTTAATTCCCAATTCCTCTGCCTTCTTCTTTAGCTCTTTCTTCACTCTTACGCTTATTACGTCTGACATATATATGTATACGAGATATACGTATATAAAATTTTCGTATATTCATGCTTTGTTAGGTTACTCCAATTTTTTCCTCAGAGATAACATATGACTAACTTTTACAGTCTGGAGAATAATTTCATTCATCTGAAATATTTATATTTATTGTCACCTCCTTGCCCAACAAAAATACTTGAGAGTGTAGAGAATGTTATAGATCAAGAAGAAGGTTGTGAACCAACGGGCTATCGTAAACTTATTAGAATTTCAAGGGAAGTGGAAGCCCATTGAGGAGAGGCTATGCTTTAAACTCCTAAAGCCTTGTTCTGCATAATCCCTTTTCCCAAATGTGACCCTCTTATGCTCCACATTAAACCAGCTAAAAGCATTAAGGCAGTTACTCTACTTTTCCTCGGTAATATGAAGTTCACGATACTATCGCTAAAGTTTAGAATTTATCCTAATTAGCCTAACTTAAGACCTAAGGAAAAACATAGTGTCGTTATTAAGTTATAAATTTATACTTCAACGTAAAAAGGTGTCTCTGAGAATCTGAGCTAGACTATACTTTCTATAGAGAATTCCCCTTTTTAATAAAATTTATAGCTTAGTGCTAACACTATCAAAATTCTCACTATATCGTTTTAATGAAATACACTGAACGAATCAAAAAACAAGCTATAAATATAAGTTTTTAAAAGTAATCAATTATTCTTTAGAATTAGTCTTTTGAAAGAGAAAATTAATCCTCAATTTATCTAATTTACGATATAATTATCACATTCTATACTCACTCAATCATTTGTTTATTAAAGTTAGCAGTTGTTCTACTTTTACGTGGCTAAACATCTTTATCGACTTGAGGTTTTTCTTAAACTGATTTCAATAAACCTAGGGAATTTCTCCATGCTTTTTCACTCAGTTAGATACTAACCGAAAAACTCTCTTGGCAATACTGGGGATTATGCATTACCGAGGAAAATTAGAACAACTGCTATAAAGTGTAACTATTACAAAATAAAACATTTATACCCAGTAAACTAAGGATCGTCTATCTTATCTTGCTTATAATCTAAAACCAGATTTAACTTCTTTGCTATTTCCTCTCCTAATAAATTCTCATCTAATCCTTCAAACGAGTAACAAATCACCTTAATTACCCTATTCATTATTCTTAGTTCTACTAATTTAGCTCTGGTATGTATAATTTCCCCAGTTATTGATTCAAACGGGATTCCTTGAAACTCCTCACCTCTAATTTCCTTAAATGTTTCAAAACTAAGTGTGCATTCACCTTCAAATCCCGTATCTATCAGAAATCTTATTCTAACCCCGCTAACTTCACCTTCAATTTCCACTTATCTCACCTTTATGCTACCTATAGGCTCTATCCTATACTTTTTACCCTCTAATTTTCTTAGTTCCTTGTCCAACTCTTCTCCGTTAGCTACTACTATCTCTTTTCCATCTTCTGTAACTATTTTATATCCCTTGCTGATATCTGTCTCCTTGTAGAAATTATCTATAAATTTCCTACTCCAATCTCTCAATCTAATGGCTCCCTCTTTTCTCTCAATTATCGCTAGCTCTTCAAGACGGCGCATAATATCTGAGGAGAATATCTTTTCTGCACGACTTAATGGAACTACGTAACCTTCCTCCTTTAATCTCTTTATAATTTTAACGTAATTAGGTTTTATAGATATGGGAGGCGATGGCAAAATTATAATGTCATTGAAGCTTTCGTGCAAATAGTATAGAGTTGATTCTAGCATGAGACCTGCAATTGAAATAAATATTGTTTCACTTTTAAATCCCGAAGTGGTATTAATGAATATCTCATATCCATTATTTTTCCAGTCTATGAGTTTTGTTATAACTTTATCGAATAGGTCAACAGTCCCCTCATAAAAATTTGATTCAGAATTTATTTTAGTTACTTCTGCTAATACAACGTCCTTATAACCTAATTCATTTAAATAATATCTAATTGCCTCTCCTGCAAGTTCAGAGTTAGGCGAATTAGTGTAGTAAAGGAAAATTTTAGTATCCTCTAGTGTATGATTAAACTTTCTGAAAGCCTTTAAAAGGGCTGATAATTCAGCTGAAGCCTTCTCCCCGTTCTCTCTAATATAATTCTTAAGATATTCTAGAAGTTCATTACGGTATTCTATAATCATTCTTTGCTTTTTATCATCCAAAGATAGACTATCCCAATTTTCTAAACCTAGGCTACTAAGTCTATCTTTAATTTTAGGATCTTTAGATGAGTTTCTTAATACGGAAGTACCCACAGCACTTAAATGCACTTTCATATGTACTAGTAACCCTATGCTAAGATTTATACTTTTTTATACGTGTTTCGAAGGATGTAGTCTTTTCCATAATCATTACGACGGGTGATTCACGGCTCCATTGTGAATTGTAATTTATGAATAATATAAGTATAAAAGTGTTAACATGATTAAGCACGTATCCCCTTTATTAACCATTATTACCAAATTAAATTCGTTATAGTTTTTGAAATATAGTGAATTTGTAATGGAAACCTGAATGTCCCATTACGACAAGCCTATAACTTTTTCCAATATAAATGCTTTTTAGGTTACTTCAATTTTTATAATGTTAAACTTACTTTTAATCTAACGTTTTAAGAAAATTCGACGGACTTATAAAAATTAGGAATTACATAAAATAGTAGCTTGTTAACAATATTTTCGCTACAACATACAGTATAAAGCTAATTTTATGAAAATTATCAGTAATTATAACATTTAATAAGAATATCCACAGCATCAGGCATATAGGTATAAAATTATTAATTAACAGCAGTTGTTCTACTTTAACGCAGCTTAAAGATTTTCATCAAACCTAGTGCACCTAATTAAGGATTCTCCACATAGAGTACAACCTAATTTAGACCCTTTATTACATTTAAGACGAACTTGTAACTAAGTGGTATTAAAATAAAAATTAGATAAATTTTTCCTATCATACGTAACCTTCTCTTACGATGAAGAAGATAGCCAAGATTTAAACTTCCTCTCGAATACAACACCATCTTTCCCATTGATAAGCAATCTCCCAGATAAACCATCAATCCATTCCTTTCTAAACGCACTTTTCCCGTAAATTGCCCCCATTATTGCCCCCACTATTGAGGAAATTGTATCACATCCCATGTATAATTAACCGCTTCCAAAACAACTCTTTGCGGTTTTCCCTAAATTTTTTCACGATATAGAGAACACACGGCAAAGTTTCACCTAAATATGCCGTTGAACGAAATCTCTCACAAAAGGTTAAAGTATCATCTCCCTTTAAAGCCTTATCAATTTCTCCCGTTAATAATTCATATAAATTTACATAGAAATTTTCACCTTATAGTATTTATTCCCTACGAATTTAACTATCCTACTGGGGAGGTTCATTAAGAAATCATCATTTACGAAAGTTATCAAATTCCTAAAGAGTTCTGCGAAAGCTATTGATGTTTCTATTGCTAACACATCATTCTGCGTAATTATGGTATCCAGAACTGAATCTACAAGATGATTTTCATCCACTTTTAAACTAGGGAGTATAACTGGAGATATTCTCATTAAGTCACCATTTGATGCTGATTTAACGCCGCATTCGTGCCATTTCATTCCTCGATAGTAAAAAGGTAACTCTTATAATCTAAGCCATACTGTACTCTACATATAGAATTCCTTATCTAAACAACTAGATAATGGCACTTTCAGGGAAGTTATAAGTTTCTTGCATTTATTATTAAAAAAAGACCTTATGCTCACAGTCTACTTGTAATTATGCCCTTATCGTCTAGCTCTCTTAATTTTTCATCTAGAGTTAAGAACTTCATCCCGTAGGTTAACGCAGTGTAATAAAGCAACAGGTCTATAAAGTCTTTATCCCTATCATCTTTTAAAGCTTTAATGTAGGCTAACCTGAGATTTTTAATTAATTTATAAAAATAAGGGGTTCAAAGGGGACGAAAAACCTCACCTTTTAAGGTGACGACGGATAGTCCCCTTTGTAGTTAAGTTTTTTAACGCGAAATGTTAACTTTTTTCAATGTCCATCGTAACGTTTCGTTTTCGTGCCTTTACAGACGAGCAAACCTTGAGGGCGTTAAAAGCCCGGTTGAAGTTAGCATGTGAGATATACAACACGTTACGATGGGCAGACATCTACTTCTACCAAAGAGATGGAAAAGGTCTAACACAAACGGAGTTAAGACAATTAGCCCTAGACTTGAGAAAACAAGACAAGGAGTACAAACAACTATATTCACAAGTGGTACAAGAAATAGCAAATCGTTTTTATGAAGCAAGACAGAGGTTCTTCCAAGAATTAGCACGTTTTCCTAAGGAAAAGAAAATCCACAAGTGGTATTCTCTTGTCTATCCTCAAAGTGGTTGGAAAATACTATCCGTTAGAGAAATAAGGACTGGAAGTAGAAAGAATAAAAAGAAACTGCTTGTGCTAAGTTTGTCTCACTTAGGCACCTTCAAGGTCATTGTCCATAGGGACTTTCCCTTGGACAAGGTAAAGAGGGTGGTAGTTAAGCTAACGAAGTCTGAAAGAGTATACATATCATTTGTGGTAGAAGACCATGTGTTCCAGCAAGCTCCGAAGACTAACAATGTAGTGGCAATAGATGTTGGTGTAGAGAAGCTTCTAACAACTTCAGATGGTGAATATTTACCCAACTTCAAGTTTTACGAGAAGGCACTCCGTAAGATCAAGCATTTGCACAAGGAATTGTCTAGGAAGGAGTTCCTTTCCAAGAATTGGCTTAAAGCCAAGGTTAAGTTAGCTAAGGCATATGAACATCTTGCTAATTTGAAGAGGGATATGTACATGAAGATAGGGAAGTACCTATCGATGAATTACGATGTTGTGGTAATGGAGGATATTAATGTTAAACAACTGGTTGGTAAGTCTCTCAGAAAGCTTAGGATGAGGTTACATGACGTATCGTTTGGTGAGCTAAGGGATATAATCAAATATCAGATAGGGAAGTATGGAAAGAAATTGGTGTTAGTTAATCCGTCAAACACGTCAAGGACGTGTGCTAGATGTGGATATGTGAAGGAAGATCTAACTTTAGCTGACCGTATCTTTACTTGTCCTAAGTGCGGTTGGATAGCTGACCGTGACTATAATGCTTCTCTAAATATCTTACGTAGGTCGGGGTGGGAGCTGCCCTTAGTGCCTGTGGAGCTTCACCCTCTACCAGTACTTCAGTACTGGCAAGGTGGAGTTATGAAGCAGGAAGCTTCCTCCTTCACGATAGACCCAAAATCATTTTACAAAAATAATTCCGGTAAGGTACTATTAATTTTATAGAAAATAAATGGAATTTATAACTATATTAAGAGTTCAACAAATTGAAGAAAAGCTTAAGGTGAGGAAGACGGTATTATCACGAGGTGAACCAAGGTGATAACACCTTGTCTTCCCCACCAAAATAACATTCAACAAATAGGATATAAATTACTTTCCATGTTAGACTTCCAAGGGAAAAAGGCAGAGAACGTAGAAAAAACGCTAGTCTCCGCGTGTTTATGGAACGACTCCATAGAAAACAAGTCAAGCGCATACAACGTATCACCACAAACCGTGAGGAACTACGCGGAGGAGCAAGGTGTGGAAGTAGTTGAGAAACTCTTGGAACAAGTGAGGAAAATATCCTTGGAGACGCTAAAGGGAGAAAAGGAAATAGACATTTCAATAGACTGGACCACCAAAACCTGGTATGGGAAACCGGTGGAAGGACTCGGAAGCTCGGAAAAGGGAAGCTCGTGGAACTACGCAACAGCAACGACTAAACATGATGGGAAAGTACTCCTACTGGCTTTCGTCACACAAGTGAACGGGATGACTAAGGATGATATCGTGAAGGTCCTCGTGGAGCAAGTTGTTGCAATGGGGTTCAAGATAAGGTTAATAGCTCTTGATGCGGGTTTCTACACAGTTAATGTGCTTAACTTCATTTCGCAGTTCAATTATATAATCGGAGTTCCCGTTGGGGACGTGAAAGTCTATGAGGAGTTTGATGGAGAGTACATGACAAATAGTAAGAGGCATAGGAGGGATGAACAGGTTAAGTTTAGGCTGATCGTGTATCGCAGGGAGAAAATCAAGAGGAAGAAGAAGGTTGTTTACTTCGCTAGGGCGACTAATCTTGACCTACCGAAGAAGGAGGTGTTGAGGTTGTACAATAAGGTAAGGAGTCCCATAGAGACCTCTTACAGGAACATCAAGGCTTTCCTTCCCTTCACCAGTTCCACTAAGTTCGTCTTCCGCACGTTGATCTTCGTGCTGGCCATGGTTTTCTACTCCTTGTACACCATATTTAAGGGTGTGGTGAGGAGGGAAGAGTTCAGATTATTGCTTATCCTTTTGTTTCCTGGTGATTTATTCAATCTGGAAAATTTTCTATTTAAACTAATAAATATGCTTATTAATGTAATAGATTTATTTTTAGGGAGGTGATTTTGGGTCTACCGTTCAGGAGGGAGTAGCTCACAAGTGCTAAATGGACTTTTTAACCCTGCTTTAACAGAATTATAATCTATTTTCTTTTCCCTCTTAATCAATCTCCTAATAACCCACATTGCTTCAATTAGGGAAAACTCCGTAAAGTATATTTCGTGGTTCGGAATTTTTTTTTTTTTTTGATGTCTTCCAATCCTCTTCGCCTAAGTCTATTCCAAATGCAAGTAGTATGAAGCTGGTATCAATCAGAATCCTCGTACTTTCCTTGCCCCTCCTCACTTATCTTTTCTACCTCATCTGGAGAAATTTTAGCAAACTTCTTACCTTTTATTGATAGCAAAACTGGGTTATTAACCTCTAAAATTATCTCATTATCCTTAGCCTTTAGAGTTAATATATCGCCCTCTTTAATGTTAAGTTCTTCAGCAATACCCTTAGGTATGTGAATTGTTAACTTCTTTCCTACCTTTACTTTAGTCTCCATTATATATAATTAGTCTGGATGATATATAAATGTTCTGACTATTGGAATGATTTATTAAATTGGCCTATTCTGGAAGAATTATCATCATCGAAATCAGCTATACCTACAAGGATAATGAATTGGGATATTTTTCAATTCTATAGTAGATTATCATAATACGTGTACACTTGTGTTATGTAGCTCGATAACTTTCAATTCTATAGTAGATTATCGACACGGATAAAGTAACAACTTTAATATCGCAAGCGTCAAACTTTCAATTCTATAGTAGATTATCTTCGTTTGTTTCTTTCCCAGTTGTCCATTCTAACAACATTCTTTCAATTCTATAGTAGATTATCTAGCGTTGCAAAGCAGACAAACTCTTCAATCAGCACTGCTCTTTCAATTCTATAGTAGATTATCAAAAATAGTTATGTTTATATTCATGTGATGTAAGATGACTTTCAATTCTATAGTAGATTATCAGAAGAAATACCACCAGCTACCGAAAAAGCGCCTAAAAACTTTCAATTCTATAGTAGATTATCTGAGTAACTTATAATATGTGTATATGTGTATATAGCGTTCTTTCAATTCTATAGTAGATTATCCTTTGAATATAATGCTCAATAAATCATATCAAGAAGCACCTCTTTCAATTCTATAGTAGATTATCCATATCCTATGCTATTTGCTATAGGTTTCGGCGCGGCTTTCTTTCAATTCTATAGTAGATTATCCTAGCGGAACGGGTCAGTTGATAACAACCGAAGTAGTGCCAACTTTCAATTCTATAGTAGATTATCATCAACAAGCGTTAAAAGAAGCTGAAGATCTTATAGAGCTTTCAATTCTATAGTAGATTATCCGATATTGTACCGCATTATGCTACGGCGTTTGCTCAACTCTTTCAATTCTATAGTAGATTATCGCTTTGATTGAAAATATTGCGAATTTGTGCCAGCCTCAACTTTCAATTCTATAGTAGATTATCATTTTTTTATAATAGATAATAAATGGCGAAGCATACTCTCTTTCAATTCTATAGTAGATTATCAAAAGTTGGCACAAGCCCAAAACCCAAAAGGTAACCCCAACTTTCAATTCTATAGTAGATTATCAGCAAAAATGCCTAAGTTGTTAGCATCATATTTACTACTAAACTTTCAATTCTATAGTAGATTATCAAGATTAAGGGAATTTTATCTAGCGGAGGGGTTTATGTTAGCTTTCAATTCTATAGTAGATTATCATTCGTTATAGGGAATATCGGCTGTAGTACGGACTGAGGCTTTCAATTCTATAGTAGATTATCATACGTAGACACTTTAAGGTGACCAGGGTTGGATGATGAACTTTCAATTCTATAGTAGATTATCTATGAAAGGGATCTTTACCCTACCCTAACTGCTTACTGGTACTTTCAATTCTATAGTAGATTATCATAGAAGCGATGAAGGTAGCAGTTTTCACTATAAAAGGCTTTCAATTCTATAGTAGATTATCACAGTGATAAGGAGATCTCAAAAATCCTTATTATACCGGTCTTTCAATTCTATAGTAGATTATCCGTCTTTCTGTTACCTATAACACTCCTGACGATCTCTAGCTTTCAATTCTATAGTAGATTATCAGCAGCGGGCGTACCACAATGCTTACAAGCGAGATTCATACTTTCAATTCTATAGTAGATTATCTTGTGAATAAGGTGGTACTTTGTACTCTGCCTGATTTTCTTTCAATTTTATAGTAGATTATCAATACAATACATGATGTAACAACACTTATTGGCTTACATACTTTCAATTCTATAGTAGATTATCTGCGGCATTACTCAGTGCGCTTTGTACCGCATTTTCAATATCTTTCAATTCTATAGTAGATTATCCTGAAATTAAGGAAACCGTATATAGGAGTGTTGATAAGACTTTCAATTCTATAGTAGATTATCGGTTATGAGCTTCATCGAATACTACTAACTTGTGCTTTACCTTTCAATTCTATAGTAGATTATCATTCTTGACACCGAAAGGCATGAACGAGAGAATTCTTATCTTTCAATTCTATAGTAGATTATCAAGCTCTTAGTGTGAGTATAGGTCCTGGAGGGATCGTAATACTTTCAATTCTATAGTAGATTATCTAGTATGGCGGTGAACCTGAAGTACCTCCAGCTTGAATCTTTCAATTCTATAGTAGATTATCAGTAGATTAAGCGGTATGTCTTTGATTGCGTTCCTAATCTTTCAATTCTATAGTAGATTATCATAGCATCTTAGCTGTTGCCGACTTAAGCGGTAACTTGATCTTTCAATTCTATAGTAGATTATCCCAAGGTGTTGTTACTTCTTGTCTGTTTTGTAATTCCATAGGCTTTCAATTCTATAGTAGATTATCTAATTTATACAATATCGAGGAGGTTGTAAGAAATGATGCTTTCAATTCTATAGTAGATTATCAGGTGATATATCTTTCTAAGTAATCGTTTCCTTTTTTAATCTTTCAATTCTATAGTAGATTATCGCATTATTTGCTAATGTATCACTTCCCTGCACCCCAACTTTCAATTCTATAGTAGATTATCTGATGCAATGGAGGTAAATGGATAATGTCGTTTATTATATCCTTTCAATTCTATAGTAGATTATCGTTATACATTGCGATAGTTGTTGTGATTGTGACGCTGACTTTCAATTCTATAGTAGATTATCAAATATCTAATGCTGATTTGATGGACATGATTGATAAGACTTTCAATTCTATAGTAGATTATCTCGCTGGGACTTCTGACACACTTAGAACTTCTACTTGTTTCTTTCAATTCTATAGTAGATTATCTCTACTAAAAGTCTTATGCCACCGAAAACATTTTGAAACTTTCAATTCTATAGTAGATTATCGATAATTTACGCTGGCAATCCAATAAGTTATACTCTTACCTTTCAATTCTATAGTAGATTATCTCAAGGCGAAGTAAGGTTGACTAATGTGACCGAGGAGACTTTCAATTCTATAGTAGATTATCGGTGAAAGGTCATTGTCTTACCAAGATTTCTTGAATTATCTTTCAATTCTATAGTAGATTATCAAGTCGTTTACCATGAAGAATTAGGCTGAACTAAAAAAACTTTCAATTCTATAGTAGATTATCTAAGGAGGACATGGTGATACTACCTGATGTTGTAGTTACTTTCAATTCTATAGTAGATTATCAAGAAGGTTTTGCTAAAGGTCGGCAATAGGCGATTATCTTTCAATTCTATAGTAGATTATCCAAAAATTTGAACACATCAATATTTGAAGGATTGTAGTACTTTCAATTCTATAGTAGATTATCAGTAAGATTAGGGGAAGATGTGAAGAGACTAGGGATTCCGCCTTTCAATTCTATAGTAGATTATCCATTACTGCGCTAGTTGAAGTTGTTGTTCGTACTGGTTCTTTCAATTCTATAGTAGATTATCATATATTAAAGAATAACAATTTGGCGCCCAACGCAGCGCTTTCAATTCTATAGTAGATTATCAAGTGTGTAACTTATACGTTAACGGTTTTCCGCTTTTCCTTTCAATTCTATAGTAGATTATCCATTTAACACGTACTCTGTGCTGTTAACATAAACTGATTGTACTTTCAATTCTATAGTAGATTATCAACTTAAGCAAAGTGGATCGGGACTTTGCAAGTAAAATAGAGCTTTCAATTCTATAGTAGATTATCTTAAGTATCTCCATCCTAGAAATTTTCCATTTTCAATTATCTTTCAATTCTATAGTAGATTATCTTTGTTTGTTCCGGTGTGATGGAATTTCAGTTTGTTTCCTTTCAATTCTATAGTAGATTATCCTGTAAGTTATTAAAGTGTCAAACTTGCCAAGTCTGTTCTTTCAATTCTATAGTAGATTATCATACAATTGACATGTATTATGTCAATATCATATTCTAACTTTCAATTCTATAGTAGATTATCTACATATCTCGTTAGCTGCTGCCATTTAGTCCACTTCACTTCTTTCAATTCTATAGTAGATTATCGACGCAGCAAGAAGAAATACCCCAACCAACAGAAAAAGCCTTTCAATTCTATAGTAGATTATCGTGGAATTTCAGTTTGTTTCGGGGTGATCGTAAATATGGGTCTTTCAATTCTATAGTAGATTATCAATAGATAGTAATGTCCTTCCTCTTAAACTTAGGTGACATCTTTCAATTCTATAGTAGATTATCACGAACAAATACGCATCAAGCAACGATATTTACGGATGTCTTTCAATTCTATAGTAGATTATCAATTCCACGAAAGGACATTGCTACCTATTCCAAATGAACTTTCAATTCTATAGTAGATTATCCTTTTGAGTAGGGCTGACCTCCTTCCCGTCCTTAGGGGCTTTCAATTCTATAGTAGATTATCATAGACTCTCTTTCGAATCTACCATCGCTAGAAGAATTGGCTTTCAATTCTATAGTAGATTATCATAGATAGAAACGAAATTATACTGGAGACTGTTGCTAGGCTTTCAATTCTATAGTAGATTATCTTCTCCAGTGTCCTCATCGTATTCTACTGAATGTATTTCCTTTCAATTCTATAGTAGATTATCGCTGGAGTTTTTGTGGGTTCTATCTTAGGGTATCTTCTCTTTCAATTCTATAGTAGATTATCAGCAAGGTGTCGCTACATTAGGATCGCAAAGATTCGCACACTTTCAATTCTATAGTAGATTATCTGACGCTTTATTAATCCTTTACTACACTATTATTTTTCTTCTCTATTTATAAGCTTTACTTTCCTCTAGGCTTACAATTTTTCATTCAAATTCTGCAATCCCTACTAAATCTGGGAAGATGAGGATTCCTTTATGAAGGTAATGAATTTAGGCTAACGCCCTGCCTCCTAAGAGAACTACGATCAAGGAAACTCACTTACAAAAACGGGACAGAAAATACAAAACTACTATATACTTTCCTCAACGATAGATTACCCTTTTTCCCTTTTTCCACGATTAATCTTTATGTAGAGATTTTACCATAGTTTTAAGGGCTTTCCCTAGTAAACCTGGGAACTTTTTCCTCTACCTCATTAAAACGGTTTTTAGATTTACCACACACTATTATATTATGAGGTCGCAGATAGTTAGACAGTTACGGAGGCTCCACTCATATAGGGCTTCAGACCCTATTGAGGAGGAGCTACGGGGGTGGAACTACCACATGCCCCCCGTAAAGCCTAGGCGTTATCTAGGTCTATCCATGTCTGACGTAGCCTATAGGTATTGCGAGACCAAGAGGGACGTCTACTTAAGGAAGGTCTTGAAGGTGCAAGGGGAACAGAGAACTCCCCTACTGTTGGGCCAAGCAATCCACGAGATAGTTAAGAGCGTGTCAAACGAGATCGTGAAACTCCTCTCCTCTGGTTACAAACCTTGGAATATATTAGAGATTCTGTTTAGGAACAACAAGATCGCTAAAAGTATTTGCCCCCAACAATTCATTAAGTACTGCGAGGAAGTCTACAAGGCTTACGCATTGGACTTATTGAGCGACTTCTCCGACTCTACCTCCTTCATTCCAGTCATAAACGAGTTCAAGGTAGATGGGACTCCCTTGGGGCTTTCTTCCAGGCTTTCAGTTGACGCAATAATGCAACTCTCTTTAGTTGTTGAGATGAAAGTGGGAAGTGTACAAGAGTTTCACAAATTGGCCTTAGCAGGATACGGTATGGCTTTGGAGAGCGCTCTAGAGCTTCCAATTGACTTCGGTGCCTTAATTTACGTTAACGGAATCACCACTACCTCCCCAGAGTTTAAGATTGAGGTCTTTTACGTCTCCTCTGACCTTAGGAAGGAATTCTTGGATGCTAGGGATGAGGTTATTGACATGGTAAGCCAAGAGAAAGATCCGGGGATGCCGGTCTCATGTTCACCCTCTTGTCCCTTCCTAAGCTACTGTAATAACAAGAGGTGAAGAGTATGAGGACTCTCATCATATCAGACTACGGCGCTTACGTATACGTCAAGAAGAACATGTTCGTGATAAAGAAAGGGGATAAGAAGGTTGAGATTTCGCCCTCTGAAGTTGACGAAATATTGATAACTGCCTCTTGTTCTATTTCAACTAGTGCCCTATCACTAGCATTAACTCACGGCATAAGCGTTATGTTCTTGAACTCTAGGGATACCCCTTGGGGAATACTATTACCTTCTATTATAACTGAGACTGTTAGAACTAAGAAGGCGCAGTACGAGATAATTGTGGGTAGGAAGGAGATTAAATACGGAGAGGAGATTATAAGTTCCAAGATTTACAACCAAAGTGTGCACCTAAAGTATTGGACTAGGTTCACTGGGACTAAGAACGATTACAAGGAGCTGTTGGGTAAGGATGAACCAACTGCTGCTAGAATATATTGGCAGAACATATCTCAACTGTTACCTAAGGATATTGGATTTGACGGCAGAGATGTAGATGGAGTTGACCAGTTTAACATGGCGTTGAACTACTCTTACGCCATACTTTATAACACTATATTCAAATATCTAGTTATAGCTGGGTTGGACCCTTACCTAGGTTTTATACACAAGGACAGACCCGGAAACGAGAGCCTAGTCTACGACTTCTCAGAAATGTTTAAGCCGTATATTGACCTCTTATTGGTTAGGGCTTTCAGAAGCGGTTTTAGGTTAAAGGTCAAGGATGGTTTGATTGAAGAGAACAGTAGGGGAGATTTAGCTAAGCTGATAAGAAAGGGGATGGAGGAGAACGTTAAGGAGGAGGGTGATCATAATCCGAAAACCTTGATACAAGCAATAAGGGCTCATGCAGTGAAGTTTGCATCAAGTATTAGGGAAGGGAAGGAATATAAGGGATTCAAGTTGGTGATGTGAGTGAAATTATTAGTAGTATACGACGTCTCCGACGACAGTAAGAGAAGTAAACTGGCCAACAATTTGAAGAAGCTGGGATTAGAGAGGATTCAGAAAAGTGCCTTTGAGGGTGATATTGATAGTCAAAGGGTTAAGGATTTGGTTAGAGTTATTAGGCTAATCGTCGACATTAACACTGACATAGTTCACATCATCCCTTTAGGTATAAGGGATTGGGAGAGGAGAATTGTAATAGGTAAGGAGGGGTTAGAGGAGTGGTTAGTGTAACAGACTTAAAAGACTTTACCTTATGTAAGGTTATACCTTGGATAAGGAGGAAGATGGGATGGAGAGAGCCAATAACGAATAGTCAAAAGATAGCTAAGAGCGTAAATTTAAAGGAGATGGTGAGTGATTTCCCCGAACCTAAATATTACGAAGTTCATTTGAGGGATAAGGGCAGTGGACTTAACGGGATAGTCGACGTTCTAACTGAGGATAGCGTAATAGAGATCAAGGCCTTTCATAGGAGGTTCTACAATCACTTCAGAATACAGTTGTTGGCTTATGCCTACTTAGCTGAGAGAAATGGATTTAGAGTGAGGAGTTCGGTGTTGTTGATGAATAAGGAGAAGAAGATTAACATCGAGATTAGAAGGGAACATATTGAATATATAGGAAAGTTAGTTAACCGGTTGATTGATAGCTTAGAAGATGATAGCCCTCCAGTTGTTAATCCCTCACCCTTGTTATGTAAGGCTTGTCAGTATAGGAGGATCTGCCCAGTTAGCGTTTTGTTGTGAGTTTGACCAAGTAGAGCCTTATAGCAAGATATTTTTCAGAATAGACTCGATTAGATTGTTATTAGAGAGTTAAGTGTAGTGGACAAGTAGTGAAATTAAGGGCGATTCAGGTTTCCATTGCGAATTGTGATTATGGCAAAAATAGATTAAAAAAGGAAATTGTTAAGCGTGAATCCTTGCCGGTCCTAGGAGAGTGTTCAATTAAATTCATTCCATTTCAATACATAAACTGAATTCACAAAGGATGCGTGAATGACCTCATAATATTTCACTTACTCTTCTAATCTCTTACACTATCTATCAGTACTCACATAACTCCAATTCAAAAAATCTAATAAGTAGCAGTTGTTCTAATTTTCCTTCGGTAATACAAAATTCCCGGTACTACCGATAAGGTTTTTAGTTTAGTGTTTAGTTAATTAAAAATATGAGGATAAACTCCTCAGATTAGTTGAGATATATTTAGTTGATGAACTAGGTTTGATGAAAATCTTTAAGCTACGTTAAAGTAGAACAACTGCTATAATAAGGTAATTTAGCTTCTCTCTCCTTCCTCAATCAGTTGCTCACTGCTTTTGACGCTGTTTACAACACTCCTATTTAGTTTAATAATATTCAATCCCAACTCATTCAGCTCAACCTTTCTATCCTTGCCTTTCTGTATTAAGATACCGAATTTCTTTAACTCAGCTATTTTGTTTATCAAAGTCTTCTCACTCTTATCTAACATTTTAGCGAGCTCCGTTACTCCAGCTCCTTTCGTTTCGTAGAGTAAATTAAGTAGCTTCATTTCCTCTCTGCTATAATCCCTCATTAAAGCCGTTATTGCTTTATCGCTAAATGAAATAACCTTACTACCCCCACCCTCATCTCTAACGTAAATCGTGAACTTCTTCCTACTCACGATAATCCCTAAGAGAAGTAAAGTGTTTATCATCCTCATTCCCATTGTTAGGTCGCTTATTATTGGCTCTGATAAAGGCAAGAGGATATCCAAGATCTTGGAGAGAGCTGAATTGAAGTCGGTTATGTCTATTTCGTAAACCCTCGGAAACGGATAGTTTAACCTTGAAGTTTGAGCCCTTAAACTATCTATTGCAGTCCTAGTTCCAGAGATAATTGGAGAGGGAACAATGATTACAAGATTATCTTCTTTTTGTGCCGAAGTTTCATTTAGAAGTCTCAGCAGAAAAGTTTCATTAAATCCCATGGTGACAAAATATGACTTCATACCATAGAATTGGTATTACCACCTCATAAATCTTTCTATAACTTAAGAGCTAGTTGTTGAGGTAGGTATTTTGTAGTTTTGTATTTTTTGTCCCGTTTTTGTAAGTGTTGTTTCTTTTAGGTTTTAAGGAGGGGAGGTAGGATGTTGTCCTTAAATGATTACCTTTATGAAGAATATCTTGTTGTCCCGGGTTTAGTAGGGAGTGTGAAAACTATTAGAAAAATTGAAGATATGAGAATGAAGTAAAGTTTATAAGTAAAGAAGAGAAAATAAGAGTGTAAATAGAGATTAATAAATCCTCAGTTAATCTACTATAGAATTGAAAGAAAAGGGCCTATCGTATAAATACGTATATAAATCCAGAGGTTAATCTACTATAGAATTGAAAGACTTTTCTAAGTTCATGAACTACCTCTCCTACAAGGCTGGTTAATCTACTATAGAATTGAAAGACACAATCTCCATCATCCTCACCATCAACTTCTCCAAGTTAATCTACTATAGAATTGAAAGTGATGTAAATTCATCAAATGGTGGCATTAATTGATGAATTACGTTAATCTACTATAGAATTGAAAGAAAGACTAAACACACTGATAGCTATAGTAACTGGGCTAAGTTAATCTACTATAGAATTGAAAGTGACATTATTACCTCACCACAATTCTGTTTGGATAGTTTCTAGTTAATCTACTATAGAATTGAAAGATTACTTTCTAAAGTAGAAAGCGATATTTAAATCTTTTGCGTTAATCTACTATAGAATTGAAAGTATGGTAAAGTGTCTCCGGTACCCACATAGCCTAATCCCGCTACGTTAATCTACTATAGAATTGAAAGATGATATTTAGCCTAGGTTTTGCAGCGGCATTCGGATTTTTGTTAATCTACTATAGAATTGAAAGAGGGCAGAATGGGCATTGCCATTCAACCAGAACTGGGGGTTAATCTACTATAGAATTGAAAGAATTTATATAGGACGATCCCCGTAACAAAGCCAGTGACAACGCGTTAATCTACTATAGAATTGAAAGGAGTTAAGTATAGCAATAGGGGCTATTTGGGAAGACTTACAGTTAATCTACTATAGAATTGAAAGATTTGCTCTTAAAGCAGTACCGCATAAGATGTTAACCAAGTTAATCTACTATAGAATTGAAAGACAAAAACTCCGGCAGCCATATATATTAGGTGTTTTACGTGTTAATCTACTATAGAATTGAAAGGTCAAGGATACTATAACATTTTCGTGTGGATTGATGATAAGTTAATCTACTATAGAATTGAAAGGCATCAACGAGTCTTCTTATACGTCTATAAGCCACAAGTGTTAATCTACTATAGAATTGAAAGACAGTTGAAAAGAAACTCTTTAGGTCGTTCCCTACGCTTGTTAATCTACTATAGAATTGAAAGGCGCTTCAAGGGCTGGGAAACAATATAAGTAGTTTCTTGTTAATCTACTATAGAATTGAAAGTATTTATACTTAGAGCTCTTTGAGATCATTTCCGAGGGTTAATCTACTATAGAATTGAAAGCACTGAAACTGAACAAACCAACCAACGTCACTAACAGCCTGTTAATCTACTATAGAATTGAAAGTCCCTTGTGGGTTACCTTTTGGGTTTGGAGTGTACGCCAGTTAATCTACTATAGAATTGAAAGTCTGTAAACTACTAACTGATAATTCTGGCTATGATCCTTGTTAATCTACTATAGAATTGAAAGTCAAAAACATCCATCATTGTCTCAAGTAATGTAGCCCGTTAATCTACTATAGAATTGAAAGCAAAGGATAATGTTGGCTTTCGGGAGCTCCCTTGGTTGTGTTAATCTACTATAGAATTGAAAGATTTCACTCTGTAATACTATTGTTCCCGCGGAAGAAAGTTAATCTACTATAGAATTGAAAGACTAAAAGGGCACCCACTATCAGACCCGGGTTTCCCGGTTAATCTACTATAGAATTGAAAGAATAACTTTCCATTATCTTAAGAAGGTAATAGACCAAGTTAATCTACTATAGAATTGAAAGACCCTCCTGCTTCACCTATTGCACCTAACACACCACCTTGTTAATCTACTATAGAATTGAAAGATCAATATAGAAGAATTAAAGGGATTGGTGAAAAAGTATGTGTTAATCTACTATAGAATTGAAAGAGCTCTCTTCGTCGGTCTGGGACGGGACTCGAAAAATTAGTTAATCTACTATAGAATTGAAAGGCTACTGATTCTTCTACTACAACATCCACGCCAAATGTCCCGGTTAATCTACTATAGAATTGAAAGCTTGATACATAATCTGCAATAAGCGTGTACAAGTCAAATGTTAATCTACTATAGAATTGAAAGAAAATGTTTATGCCGTATTGGCAAGATGACATAGCGTCACGTTAATCTACTATAGAATTGAAAGAATGACTTTATATTATCGTAAACTTGCCCAAAAATACTTTTGTTAATCTACTATAGAATTGAAAGGAATTTGGATTTGTTTCAGGTGGAACGTGGGATGGAACGGTTAATCTACTATAGAATTGAAAGCTTTCTAATGCATTCGCTATCACTGAAAATGTAGTTTGGTTAATCTACTATAGAATTGAAAGTATTGTCTTAGGGTTTATCAGCGTTGTCGTATATAATAAGGTTAATCTACTATAGAATTGAAAGTTGATATATTTCATACGCTATTATATGAAGTGTACCGGAGGTTAATCTACTATAGAATTGAAAGTAAATCGTCTTTTACTGAAGTTGAAAAAATCGCTCAATTGTTAATCTACTATAGAATTGAAAGATAAATTTTGCGATTGTTAAGATTTTTTCGTCTCGAATATGTTAATCTACTATAGAATTGAAAGTTGTCAAAATTAATACGTCGTCAAATTTGAGTGGTATATGTTAATCTACTATAGAATTGAAAGAACATCTCCATTATTTTGTCTGAAAACTCTTGAATGTGCGTTAATCTACTATAGAATTGAAAGAAAGTACCCAGGGAACTACTAATGGTAAACTGGGGAGTTTGTTAATCTACTATAGAATTGAAAGACAGTAGAGATTTACCCTGGACTTGCATTACCTATAGACGGTTAATCTACTATAGAATTGAAAGATAATGACTGGCGTCAATCAATATCTACTTCAAGATATAAGTTAATCTACTATAGAATTGAAAGCTATCTATAAGCGTTTCATTTTTCCACCAAATTTCATCAAGTTAATCTACTATAGAATTGAAAGTCGCATGCCAGTTCTTCTGAACTCGAAACTTAGTTTGTTAATCTACTATAGAATTGAAAGAGTATCAGAGGGCAATGCATTGCTCTTAGAGTATGAGCCTAAGTTAATCTACTATAGAATTGAAAGAAACTATTGAAAAGAGTATAAAAGAGCTTATAGACCGTGTTAATCTACTATAGAATTGAAAGTCACTACCAAGTTCTACGACCCTTCGAACGGCAGATTCGGTTAATCTACTATAGAATTGAAAGCTACTTTCTGCTATCTTCATAATTCTCTCTAAAACTTGTGTTAATCTACTATAGAATTGAAAGTTAGGTGTTATTGTACTAGACCAATTTACTTGATTTTTTATGTTAATCTACTATAGAATTGAAAGTTATGTGTTTGTAAATGTGACTGTAAAAAGTAGTTTAAAGTTAATCTACTATAGAATTGAAAGAATTCAAACCCCAAGGGAATAGGGAGTTTTTCAGGAAAGTTAATCTACTATAGAATTGAAAGGTTAGTATATCTTGTGTGATCACTTTCAGGGCGTCATAAGGTTAATCTACTATAGAATTGAAAGTTTTTATATATTCGTAGTTTTCGGTTATGTATTTTACTCTAGTTAATCTACTATAGAATTGAAAGCTGTATTGCTGTATAATCTCAGTAGTATACTCATTTTCTGTTAATCTACTATAGAATTGAAAGCAGCCCATGCCATAAGTGCCTCACATTCTTCCACAGTAGTGTTAATCTACTATAGAATTGAAAGTAAAACTTTCCCTTTTCGGATAACCTATGAATAACGGGAATGTTAATCTACTATAGAATTGAAAGATATGGAACTTTGTTTCCTTCTTCCTCTTCCCGTTTCCTCGTTAATCTACTATAGAATTGAAAGATGCTTGTGCAAGCTCGCTAGGGTCTTCATATCCGTGTTAATCTACTATAGAATTGAAAGGACATTTATGTGTATCCAACAAGGTATCCGGAGCTGAATGTTAATCTACTATAGAATTGAAAGATTTTTCTCCACTAAAGAAACTCTTTAATAAATTCATGAGTTAATCTACTATAGAATTGAAAGTGTTTATTCCTATCTCGGTCTCCGAAGAGGAACCAGTGTTAATCTACTATAGAATTGAAAGTAAGAAACAACGGAATACCCCACAGATAATCAGTATACCTAGTTAATCTACTATAGAATTGAAAGTTGGGAACTGTTAAAGGATTATCAACTATATCATCTATTAGGGTTAATCTACTATAGAATTGAAAGTTCTCTTTTCTCTTTGGAGAGAAGAACAGACGCTAACGTTGTTAATCTACTATAGAATTGAAAGGAAGGCTAAATGTTTCATAATCTATGTTAGGCGGAACATGTTAATCTACTATAGAATTGAAAGTAAAAAATCACTTCACTTCATTATTTTCTTGTGGTCACCGGGTTAATCTACTATAGAATTGAAAGGATTTACGTGTGCCGACACTTGAGGAAATACGTAAGACGTTAATCTACTATAGAATTGAAAGAGTTCTTTCAATTTTTCTCTAATAGCCTCATTGACAAAGTTAATCTACTATAGAATTGAAAGATGATAGCATCATACTGCTTTATATGTTCCTGCAACGCTTTGAGGTTAATCTACTATAGAATTGAAAGAAATTCCTTTTGCCGAATTTATTAGGTGCTGATAACGTGTTAATCTACTATAGAATTGAAAGGCAATATCAGTACTAACAGAAAGTGTGAAAGCACTAGGTGGTTAATCTACTATAGAATTGAAAGTCCCTTTATCCTTGCCCTAGTATTATAATGTTGTAAGAAGTTAATCTACTATAGAATTGAAAGTCAACTTCTACGCTCTGATACAGATCATATAATTTCTTGTTAATCTACTATAGAATTGAAAGCAAATGAGCATCAACATAAAGGCTTTCCTCATTGATTGTGTTAATCTACTATAGAATTGAAAGAAGGGACGTTTAAGAGGGGTGGCGAATGCACTTCACTTAAGGTTAATCTACTATAGAATTGAAAGCCGGTACCTCCGAAACCACCATCAATGATAGGATTTTCTAGTTAATCTACTATAGAATTGAAAGTTATATCATTTCCTAGTAGGGAGATTTTTGAGGAAGTATGTTAATCTACTATAGAATTGAAAGACTTTCTGTAGCGGAGGCAGCGTTATTAAAGGAAAGGTTGGTTAATCTACTATAGAATTGAAAGCAATATGCCAGGATAATAAAGAAGATAGCGGTAGATATAGGTTAATCTACTATAGAATTGAAAGTTGTGGCAAATAGTACTTTACAATAAAAGGACTGGTGAGCCGTTAATCTACTATAGAATT
This sequence comes from Saccharolobus shibatae B12, assembly GCF_019175345.1. NCBI lineage: Archaea > Thermoproteati > Thermoproteota > Thermoprotei > Sulfolobales > Sulfolobaceae > Saccharolobus > Saccharolobus shibatae. The sequence continues at coordinate 1,575,557 of NZ_CP077717.1, forward strand.
GAAAGAAGGTATTTAATCCATAACTAATGACAAATTGCATAGTGATGTTAATCTACTATAGAATTGAAAGTCATTAGGTATTGCATTTAATTGTAAAACTATACTGTCGGGTTAATCTACTATAGAATTGAAAGTATCTGACAAAAAACTCACCTCCTATGCTTGTGATGCCTGTTAATCTACTATAGAATTGAAAGAAATGGACTTCGATTGTCTCGCTAACAAAATAGTGAATCGTTAATCTACTATAGAATTGAAAGATCCTATTTTACGTCGTTCTTCGCTCTTTTCTGTGCCTCCGGGTTAATCTACTATAGAATTGAAAGATTGTTATCTCTTTGCATCTTATAGACTACCTGAGAATGTTAATCTACTATAGAATTGAAAGACGACATGCCAAGCCGTAATTAAGTAATGAGCATCTACGTTAATCTACTATAGAATTGAAAGATTAGGGCATATTCTATAGCTTTCTGCTCTGATAATGCAGTTAATCTACTATAGAATTGAAAGGTTTTCCTTAAGTCTTTCAACACTTTTATTACTTCTTTTTGTTAATCTACTATAGAATTGAAAGACTTACTACCGGCATTACGGACAGCAATTCCACCCACTTTGTTAATCTACTATAGAATTGAAAGAACCACCAGCCTATCCCAAGCATTGCGATTGCGATAATGGTTAATCTACTATAGAATTGAAAGTTCTCATTTCCCACCTGCGTTCCATAACTCTTCCATTTCTTGTTAATCTACTATAGAATTGAAAGTGCTTCTTCAGCAACTCGTACACTCTAAGGGCTTCCTCCCTGTTAATCTACTATAGAATTGAAAGATTGCTTGAGCTTCATCAATAGGCTCCATTTGCTTTCTTGTTAATCTACTATAGAATTGAAAGCTCCTTTTTAGCCTTCTTTTGCTTAACGGGCATATTATGGGTTAATCTACTATAGAATTGAAAGACGTCTTACGTCTACTACGTAGCGAGATATGGCTCAGGTGTTAATCTACTATAGAATTGAAAGCGTCAGTCTCTCCCTTAAACAACTTCATTAGCTGATCCTCTGTTAATCTACTATAGAATTGAAAGAGTGAGAAATACTTAAGAGAAGTATGGGGATTGGAGAGTTAATCTACTATAGAATTGAAAGCAAAGTTCTAACACAAACCAACCCCAAAACCCTAAGAAAGTTAATCTACTATAGAATTGAAAGTAAACCTGAACCTTTCCCTTAAGCCCTTAGTTACTTCATGTTAATCTACTATAGAATTGAAAGTCAATCATAGCGTAAGTGTTTTCCTCATCTATTTCTACTTCGTTAATCTACTATAGAATTGAAAGCTAGCTATACTGTAACTTTTATAAGTCCCGGAAAAGCCGAGTTAATCTACTATAGAATTGAAAGGATGAAATAGTATCAGGTATTGTGGTAGTTAGGAACGTATAGTTAATCTACTATAGAATTGAAAGGCATCAGGTAGCGCCGCTACTGGCACGGTAGTTGGTCCCGGTTAATCTACTATAGAATTGAAAGAAATAGAAATCCTCCAATTAAATTTGCACTATGTTGAATGTTAATCTACTATAGAATTGAAAGATTATATCCACCGAGCTGGAGAATTACGTCACAACCCAAGTTAATCTACTATAGAATTGAAAGGACGATATGGAATAAGTCAAACCACCATTTCCGATATATGGGTTAATCTACTATAGAATTGAAAGATTATCGTTCCTATCCCTTGAAAATACGTGGGGTAAATGACGTTCAACAAGGAAAGATTATAATCAACCATCCTACCACTCCCATTAACAGCCCTAGTATGCCTAGCTAGCCTAGCTAGATGAGCTCTACAGTAAGAATTATAACTCTCCACAGTATAAGTATACTCCTTACCTACAACGTGGTTATCAAGGACTTGATAAACGTTGTAAGCATCAGTATAATATACCTCACTCCTAGGTAGGGAATTCTGAAGAAAGTTAAAAGTCTCATAACCCCTATTGCCAATAGCGAAGAAGAGGAAACCATTTGCCAAAGCATTCCATATCCACAAGTCTACCCTCTTCGGGTCGTGCCTAACCCTAACGTAAGTCCAACTCTCATCAAGTGCCGTGATCTTTGCAGTAAAGCCCTTTAGTTACTCTTATAATACTAGTAGATTAACGTATGCCTCTACTCTTTCCTCTTTATTACACTGTGGCTAACGCTTTTCCTTCAACCTTTCCTATTGCCCTCATGCTTATCCTATTCAAGTACTCCTTCAAGATCCTTTCCTTCTGCTCTTTACCCATCTTGTGGTTTTGTGCTTGGCAGATCCTCCTGTAATTTTTACACTTGTATTTTTCCCTGATGATCCGTCACTTGTTATATAAAAATTGTAAATTACCCGATAAAAATCTTTAGGGAATTTGGTAAACGTAATACAGAAGACTCTTTTTCCCTTTACAAGAAAAATTTAATACTTTATTTTTCGTATTTAGGGTATGATACTAGTCTTAACACTTGGCTTTGATGAGAAGTTTCAGTACCGCGCATTAATGAGGCAAGGTAAGAGTATTGAAAAAGTCATTATTGTTGGGGGTTTTGAGGAAGAGAAGGCTAAAAAAGCTTTGGTATCCCTCACCAATTTCCTGAAAACGGTTAACGTTCCTTATGAGGTTGTTGAAGTTGACCCTAGAGACTTTGAAAATATTGTGGAGAAAGTTGGAAAAGTTATTATAAATTATGCAGGGAAAGATTTCACGGTTAACTTGAGCGGAGGTATGAGACTAATGATTTTAGCAGTATTTTCTGCCTTTTTATTGACCGGAATAGACGCTATTGTTGAGATAGAGACTGAGGACTTAACTAAGGTTTACTATTTTAAGGTAAGCGATGTTACTTTTCCTTCCCTATCCTTAACTAAGGATCACTTGACAATATTAAAGGCTATTAAGGATGGTTATTCCTCTGCTAATGTAATAAGCAAGAGCACGGAAATTCCCTTAACTACCACTTGGAGGAGGTTGAACGAGTTGAGGAAGGAGAAATTTATTGATGAGTCCAATAAACTAACTATGAAGGGTGAGCTTTTGTTGAAAATTTACGGATCCTAATTTTTCCAGCTTTATGAAAAAGCTTTTCGCTCACAAGAAATAAAAAGGTTTATATATTGGGATAATAAAGAGAATAGTATGGCACAACAAGTAAAAGAAGAGAAGGAGGGCATCATAGGGAGGGTGGCTAATTTGTTGGCTGTAGGGTTCCTCTATAGCGAGTCTCCAACACTACTGGATAGATTCGCTAACGCCCTATCTAAAGAGGCTGTGACTAAGGTTCTATATGATGTCCAAAGGATTGTACAGATGGGTATTGATAGAAGTGAGATAGTGAGTACTACAACTACGATTCAAGGAAAGGAATACCCTGCTGTTAACGTAACTTCAAGTGAGGGGAAGTACACGATAGTGGGCTATCTACCAACTAACCAAGATATAGAAGATTTTCTTAGGATGATTGAGGAAGACGTATACTACGCTAGGAAGGCAGGTGCATTGGCCATGAGTATAGCGAATAGGATTAAGTTAGGTACTAAGAGGGAACAAGGTGGCGGTGAGGAGAAATGATAAGCGGTTCAGTTAGGTTTTTAATAAACCTAGAGTCGCTGAACGGTGTTGAGAGCATAGGGAACTTAACTAAGCACAGAACCGCTCCGGTTGTGTTGAAGACTTCAACTGGTTACCTAGTTAGGTACGTTCCAGTGATTTCCGGAGAAGCCTTAGCTCATGCCTATCAGGCAAGCCTAGTGGATATAGCTAAAAAGGAGGGATTGCCAGTGGGTAATTTATCATCTCAATACGAGTTCATAAAGTTCTCAACTGATGAGTCCTTAAAGATTGAAGGGATAAAGGAGCCTAAGGATTACAACGATGCTAGGAGGTTCGAGATAGAAGTAATGCTTAAGGACATTGTTGCTGATGTGGGAGGTTTCATGTACGCTGGAAGTGCTCCGGTGAGAAGGACATCAAGGATAAAGCTAGGTTATATGATACCGGCTTTAAGGGGAGACGAAATACCCGCACAATTAGAAGCGCAATTTCACGTTAGGTTTTCAAATAAGCCCGTTAAAGGTTCTCAAGCTATCTTCAACGTAGAAGTGTCCTCTGCCCTCTACACGTTTTCGTTTGAACTTGACGAAGATTTAATAGCAGTTCCATCTACTGTGGGGGAAAAGGTTGAAGGCGAAGAGGAGTTAGAGAGGCAAAAGGCTCGAAGGATTGATGCTGCAATTAAAGCCCTTTACTCTTTGCTATCGGGTAATTTCGGAGGGAAGAGGTCTAGGTTCTTGCCATCCATGAAGTTGATGTCTTTAGTAGTGACGAAGACTGATTTCCCATTCATACCGGAGCCTGGACATGACGATAATTACATTAAGACCACTGTTATGAGGTTAGAGAAGGCTAAAGGTGTGTTGAACGGAAATGTGGCTAAGGTCTATGTGATTAACAACGAGGGTATAGAAGTTGGTGAAGGGGCTACAGTACTGTCAAGTGTTGAGGACTTAGTAATTAAATTAAAGGAGTAGAGAGGTAAGGTAGTTTTGATCTACTCTAAGGTTTTTTTAAAACTTCATTGGGGGTTTTCCGTAGTTAAGCCCTCAGCTGCTAAGGCAAAGCCAGGGTTCTATTTACCACCTCCTACCACACTGATTGGGGCTTTATCTTACGGTAAATTTAGGGGAGTGGATAATGCTAATTTAGGTAAGGTTTACGGTAGTCCGGCGTATAATTTTAGGAACGTTATGGCTACTGCTCGATTGGAGTCTGAGGGAGCTTACACTGAGGACATTATCAGAAACGTTATATCGTATTTTCAACGTAAGGAGAGGAGGGAGAATCCGAGATACATTTACGGAGTAATCCCTACTGGTAAAGTGTATATGCCTAACGGACGGTTAGTTGTGGTCTACGTAACTGACTCCATGAGTAAGGAGGAGTTGGAAAAACTCAGCTGGAGTATAACTAGGATAGGAGGTAAGGAGTGCTTGGTAAGTGTGGAGAACGTTGAAGTCGGGGAGGCTAAGAGGGTTTCAGGTAGGGTTAAAACTAGATATTATTTCAGAGATACTGTAAAGGTAGTAGGTAAGAAGGAGTTTTTGGAATACGTTACTTTCTGGGAAGAGAACGGTTATATATGGGGAAAGGAGGGAGGCTCAATAAGGTACATTTTACCGATAACCACCTATCCCTTAGCTAGCAAGGAGGTTGAAGTTGAAGCTAAGGAAGCATATGAGGTTGGTGGGGAATATGTCGTCTTTAGTTGACTTCTATAACGATTTCATTACTCGTCACGGTTTTGAGGAGAGGAAGGGTATTGAGGATACTTTAAATAACTTGGAAAACGGGCATAGCGTTGTACTTAAGGCCCCCACTGGCTACGGTAAAACAACGTTAACTATGATCCTAGCTAATGCCGTTAGTAGCGATATTGACTTAGGTAGTAGGGTTATTCACGTATTGCCATATAGGGCTATTGTTCAGGATTTGTATCTAAAGTTGAAAAATTACGCTGATAGAGGGATAATTTACACTAAGAGTATTGGAGCTCAAGACATGGATTATCAAGATTCCCCTTTTTTTATGAAGAAAGTTAATGTTACGACTCTGGATACCTTCATTCTAAATTTGTTTAAACTACCTACTGTTGATTTTAAGTCAATTTTTAAAAATTACGGTTCTCATTATGAGTTCCCTAGGGCGTTAATATATAGTAGTATTGTAATATTTGATGAATTTCACTTATTGGGTGAGGATGGTAAAAGTTTAGGAGCTGGACTTGCCGCTTTAGAGGTTTTAAGGGATGCGGGTGTTCCAATAATAGTTACTTCCGCTACCATAGATAAGGGGTTGGAGGGGGCTATAATGGATAAGTTAGGTAAAAACGCGAAGGTTGTTAACGCGACTGATTTCAAAATCGATAGAAAGCTATACGTTAACGTATTAGAGAAGGAGGAAGAGGGCATTTCAATTGCTGAGGGAAAGGTAAAGGAAGGTAAGAGGGTTCTTCTAGTTTACAACACGAGAGTCTGGGCAATTGAAGCCTATAAGAAGTTAAAGGGAAGGGGATTATCTCCTATTCTCATTCACAGTAAGTTCAGTAGAAAGGATAGGATAGATAAAGTTAACAAGATAAACGATGCAAAGCTGGTAGTTTCAACTCAGGTTATAGAGGCCGGTATTGATACTTCTTTTGACGTTTTAATAACTGAAGCTTCTCCCTCTCATAATCTGATTCAAAGGGCCGGTAGGGTAGCGAGGTACGGTAAGGGAGGAAAAGGGAAGTTAGAGGGTGAGGTTTACGTTTTCCCATTTAGCGGAAAGGTCTATGATGAGAGGGAGGTTGAGGAGACCTTAGAAAGAGTAAGGGAACTGAAAACCATTGATGAGAACTTGCTCATTGAAAGGGATTACACTGATGTGATTGATTCAATGCTAGCAAGGGATCTATCTGTAATAGACAACTCCGTTTTCGTGGACTCGAAGAGGGTGAAGTCACTATACGAGGAGATTTGTTCCATAACTAGAAACGCCAGCATTATATTGGGGTTCCCACCAAACAGTAATGACGTCAATGACGCCATACCCTTAACTGAGGAGGAGGCAATTAAAATAATAGAGAGCAAGGGAAGTTCTGCTCTAGTGGGGAATGGTAATGTTAAATTGTATAACAGAAGATGCCTTCAACTGGAAATGTTGAAGAACGATATTTTAGGAGTTAGGATTCAAGATTATAATAGTGAAATAGGTGGTGTGTATTGATAAAGCCTTGCGCTTATGAGAAACAAGGTTTAATCGATCACGCCATTGGTTCTTATAAGGTTCTAGGAGGTAAAATAAGTGAGTCTTATTATAAGATTATCTCGAGGAGGTTGGAAAGATATGGAATAGTTCTTGATCTAAACGTTGTTAAGGAAATAGTTAAGGACGTTGTTGTCCTTCACGATATGGGAAAAGCCGGGGAGTATTATCAGAGTCAGTTTGACGATAATTGTAATCCCCTAAAGAGTAACTCTTCTTTCATATATCATGAACTTGGTTCGGCTCTATTTTTCTATAATGATTATGAACCTATTGACTTTAAGAAAGCTGAGGAGATTAAGTCTTTGTTAACTTTAGCTGTTCTAAATCACTTGAACGCAATTAGGGGGATATCTGATTATTCACTGAATAAGTTCCCAGATAAGTTTGATGAAAGGATGATAAAGCTTAATAGGTACGGGAGTATTTTGCTGGAAAACCTAAGAGGTGTGATTTCCAAGAGCTTAAAAGTTAGGGATTACACTTTTGATGACTATCACGATATGCTTTATGCGTTTTCTAAGAAGAATGAAAAATATTTAAAGTTGTATAATCTTTTTTTAGCCCCAATAATGTTGGGGGATAATTTAGATAGTAGTTTAGTTCGAAATAATAGAAGTAAAACCAGATTTGTCCGTATATTGGAGGGTGAGTTAAATGGAGGTTCCACTCTATAATATATTTGGAGATAATTACATAATTCAGGTGGCAACGGAAGCAGAGAATTCAACTATATATAATAATAAAGTGGAAATAGACGATGACGAATTAAGGAATGTACTGAACTTAGCTTATAAGATAGCTAAAAGTAATGAAGATGCGGCAGCGGAGAGGAGAAGTAAGGCGAAAAAGAAAAAGGGAGAAGAAGGGGAGACCTCTACGTCAAATGTAATTTTACCTTTAAGCGGAAATGACAAGAATCCTTGGACAGAGACGTTAAAGTGTTATAATTTTCCCACAACCGCTTCGCTATCTAATGTCTTTAAGAACTTCTCACAAGTGAAGGAGTGCGAAGAAGTAAGTGCGCCATCCTTTGTAAAGCCAGAATTTTACGAGTTTGGAAGATCACCGGGAATGGTGGAGAGGGCTAGAAGGGTGAAACTGGAGGTAGAGCCACACTACTTAATTATAGCTGCTGCTGGCTGGGTTTTAACTAGGCTAGGGAAGGCTAAGGTTAGTGAGGGTGAATACGTAGGAGTAAACGTGTTTACTCCGACGAGGGGTATTCTCTACAGTTTAATTGAAAACGTTAACGGAATTGTACCCGGCATAAAGCCTGAGACTGCCTTTGCACTCTGGATAGCTAGAAAGGTGGTAAGTAGTGTTACTAATCCCAACGTAAATGTGGTAAGAATTTATACCATGTCTGATGCTGTTGGGCAGAACCCAACCACAATAAATGGAGGCTTCTCCATAGACTTAACTAAATTACTGGAAAAGAGGGATCTATTGAGTGAAAGGTTAGAGATAATAGCTAGGAATGCGTTAAGTATAAGTAGTAATATGAGAGAAAGGTATATCGTTTTAGCTAATTACATTTATGAGTATTTAACGGGTTCTAAAAGGCTCGAGGATTTACTATATTTCGCCAATAGGGACTTAATTATGAACTTAGACTCCAATGATGAAAAGATTAGAGATCTGAAGTTGATTTCAGCATACGTTAACGGAGAGTTAATAAGGGGAGAAGGATAGTGCCATTAATTTTTAAGATAGGATATAACGTTATCCCTCTACAAGACGTTATTTTGCCTACTCCATCATCTAAGGTGTTGAAATATTTAATACAAAGTGGAAAATTACTCCCTTCGTTAAAGGAGTTGATCACATCAAGGGACAAATACAAACCGATTTTTATATCCCATCTTGGTTTCAATCAGAGGAGGATTTTCCAGACTAACGGAAACTTGAAGACTATAAACAAGGGAAGCAGGCTTTCATCGACAATAGCATTTTCTACACAAGCTAACGTTTTGCCTGAGGTTACGGAGGGTGTCTTCGAAACTGTTTACGGTAAATTTCACATAATGATCGAGAGTGTGGAAATAGTGGAAGTTGAGAAGTTGAAGGAAGAAGTTGAAAAGCACATGAACGATAATATAAGAGTGAGGTTTGTTTCCCCCACATTACTTTCGTCTAAGGTTTTGCTTCCTCCCTCCCTTTCTGAAAGGTATAAGAGGGTTGATGCGGGTTACTCGACTTTGCCTTCTGTTGGATTAATTGTGGCTTATGCTTATAACGTATATTGTAACTTGATTGGGAAGAAGGAAGTTGAGGTCAGAGCATTCAAGCTTGGCGTTCTTTCCAATGCCTTATCTAGAATTATGGGGTATGATCTACACCCCGTTACCGTTGCCATTGGGGAGGATAGTAAGGGTAATTTGAGGAAGGCTAGGGGTGTTATGGGTTGGATTGAGTTCGATATTCCAGATCAAAAGTTAAAGAGGAGAGCCTTGAGGTATTTGTTAGCGTCTGCTTATTTGGGTATAGGAAGAAGTAGGGGTATTGGGTTTGGTGAGATCAGATTGGAGTTTAGGAAATTAGAGGAAAAAGAGAAGAGATAACTGTTGTTATTATACTAAACACGGCGACGCTAATTATCTCACTCCCTATATAAAACATATTGGTTTAAGATATGAGTAATATAGATCTTACTGGGGTCAAATCATTGACTTCCTTGGACGTAAAGTTCAATTGTTAGCTTTACTCTTTTTCATAATAGGCACCATATGCTAGGCCTCTAACAAGCTCGAATTTGTAACCGTAGGAGTTGCTACGGAGGCTAAAATGAGTAAATCTAGTGTTAGTAGTGAGGAGTGGGCTGGTGTACTCAAGGCATTAGACAGGAGAGGCTAATTAGCAATAACATTTACGGATAATCCTAGGGTTAGATAGTTAAAAAAGAATTGTGTTCAAGATTATAATACTTCTATATTAAAGTTATTAAATCCTATTATCTATCTTAAAGTGATAGTAAATATTGCGTAAAGTATTCATAAGTAGCAGTTGTTCTACTTTAACGTAACTTAAAAGTTTTCATTAAACCTAGTGCACCTCCTAAACGTATTTCAACGAACGGGAGAAACTCCTCCACCTTTCTGCTCAATCCCTTCATCTTCAGTATTCCAGCCAAGGAATTGAAGGATTTAATGAGCTCGCTCCTTGCAATGTCCAGCTTCTTCTCGGACTTAGCACTTTTCAATCAACCAAACGCTAGACTAAAAACTTTATCGGTAATACTGAAAATCTTGTATTACCGAGGGAAAGTAAAATAACTGCTATAAAGAGACGCGTTAATTAACCTTGAAATGTCCGTAAACTTTAGCTGTTTAGTTAACCTGGACACCTCGTTAAGTAGAGTTTAAACTCATCAAGTTAGTGGAGTATATTCCACAAAGTTTAAAATATGTTAGTGGAGTATATTCCACAAATGAATGTTGAAGAAGCTAAAAGGATAGTAGCGGACCAGAAGGAATTGGTAGAGGAAAAGTTATCAATGAATTACATTAAGAGGGAAGTAGGAGATATTTCGAGGTTTTTAGCCATCCCTAACGTCTTGGCAATACTTGGAGTTAGGAGGTCTGGGAAATCCACATTATCCTTAATGCTAATGAAGGGATTAAACGTAAAATTCGCTTATTTGAACTTTGACGATGAAAGCCTTTACGGGTTAACTACTAAAGATCTAAAGAGCATAGAACAGGCTATTTATGAAGTTTACGGTAATGACGTAAGTTATTTAGTTTTTGATGAAATACATAACGTTAAGGGATGGGAGCTTTTCGTTTCTAGATTAAGGGAGACTAAAAGGATAATAATAACCGGGAGTAACTCAAGAATGTTATCGGGCGAACTCTCAACTTCACTTACCGGTAGACATTCTGACTTCACACTCTTCCCTTTTTCCTTCAGAGAATACTTAAGGTTTAAGAAGATGAACGAAGAAGTTCCGCTGTCTACAAAGAGAATAGCTGAGGTAAAGGTGGAGTTAGAGAAGTATATGGAGGTTGGAGGTTTTCCGGAAGCATTAATAATAGGTAAGGATCAGATTGACGTAATTTATAACGATATATTATTTAAAGACGTGGTCTTCAGATATAAGATTAGGGAGTTGGAGAAGTTTAAAGACTTCTCGAAGAGCTTAATTTCGTATTATTCGACGGAGGTTTCCCTTTCTAAATTGGCGAAAGTGATCGGAGTCGATAAAAAAACGATAGACTTATGGTCTTTCGGTCTCGAAAACGCTTACCTAATTTATTTCTTACCTAGATACGGTGAGAAGCCTAGAGAGAGACTGACGTTTAATAAGAAAGTATATATAGTAGACCCGGGCATGATTTCGAGAGTAGCTGTGAGGGCTAAGGATAAGGGGAGGATTATAGAGAATTTAGTCGCTTTAAAGCTGTTCAGAGATAACCAATTAAAAGGGCTATATTATGTTAAAGGTAAGGACTTCGAAGTGGATTTTTATGACGAAATTAACTCGCGTTTGCTGCAAGTGACTTACGCTTCAGATAAGATCGAAGAGAGGGAGATAAGATCTCTCCTAAAAGCTGAGGAAATGTTACGGGTTAAGGAGTTAATAGTGATCACTTACGATATTGAAGGCGAAGAGGAAAGGGAGGGTAAGAAGATAAAACTCGTCCCCTTATACAGGTTTTTATTGAGCTGATTGGGTAGGCAAGAGTAAGAAAGTAATCTCACTACTACATCGCGTAAAGACTTAGTGTGAATAGCATTTTACGTAAAATCCTAGTGTTAGATAGTTTTTAAAAAATTATGTCCAAAATCATAATATTTTATATTAAAACTGTAATACTTGTTATTTATCTTGGAATTGATATAAATGTTAAGATAAGTTTTCATAGGAATTATTGAGTGCAACGATTGATAGTGTCGTCATTAGGGTATAAATTCTGGGATTAGTCTTCTCTCCCATAAGACTAGGGCTATAGAATACTTCATCATGCTTATGCTCCTATTCACTGCCTTTGTTGCCCTCTTGAAACGTATAAGCCTATCCCTTAGTGAGGAATGAAGCCCCTCGTTGGGGTTAACCAGTGAGACAATCGTGTGGTTTTTTAACCAGAAGTAAACGTTTTAATCATCACTCACCCATCATCTGGCAAGTACATTTTAATCTCACTGAAAGTATTCTCATCCCTATCATCCACAGAGTAAATTATGTATAACCCTAGCCTAGTGTACACATAACAAGTAAACACCCACTTGTAGAAGGCCCTAGTGTTTCTGTACAAGTACGTCCACATCTCATCAACAACCTTAGTAACAACTTTACCCTTAACAGACCCTTTAGCCTTATCCCACTAGCTTCTCATACCTCCTCTTACCATAACGCTTAACCCAAGTAAACACAGTACCCAAAGGCACATTAAGAATCCTAGAAATAGCCCTCATACCATTAGAATACATCCTCAAAGCCAACTCCCTAACCCTCTTATGATAATGATGCCTAGAAGCATCACCCAAAAAACGCTTACCACACTACACAAAAACTTCTGCCTACCCAACCACACTTAACAACGTGATGACTACCGCAAGAAGGACAAGCTAAATCTTGCCTAATTACAGGCTTCCTACCCATAAGTAATACTCATAATACAAGAATTTATACCCTAATGACGACACTATCTCCACACTCTCCAAAAATACCCATTAGACTTTTTCTTTCTAACAACTCCCCAATAAGCTTATTACCTATAGCATGTATATAGTATATTATGAAAACCATAATGATAAGGGATGATGTATATAAGAAATTGTTTGAGATTAAAGGTGATAAAAGCTTTAGTGAAGTAATTGAAGAACTGATAAAGGAATCATTAAGTGTGAGAAGGAAAAAGATTGAAAAATACTTTGGGATTCTTAATGAGGAAGAAGCAAGGGAGTTAGCTAAAGAAATTGAGGAAATGAGGAAGAGAACTGATGAAGATATTGCTAGAAAGCTCAGCAATTATTGAGTATTTGAAAGGAAACAAAAAGGCAAAGGAAATTCTAGATAAGGCTGAAGATTTTTATGTTAGCTCATTAAGTGCATATGAGATATTATTAGGTAAAATTAATGAAAATAAAATATTAGATTTTTTATCAGCATTTAAAATTTTAAGCGTTACCTTAAAAGATTCTCTGATAGCCTCAAGGATTTATAAAAGATTGAGAGATAAAGGAATGCTAATAGGATCTTTTGACATATTAATAGCCTCTCAAGCTATCAATAGAGATTTAACCCTTGTAACTAAAGACACAGATTTCCTAAGAGTAAAAGAGGAATATGAAAATCTCAGGTTATTAATGCTTTCATAATTAGATGCAAAGCTAAGGAATTTCTGTTTGAAGATTTAACTCTTTACTTTCAGTACTAATCAAGTTACTTTACTCTTATTCCCCACAATCTCCTTAATTAAGTTGATAATTTCAGCATGTACAAAGACTTGAGGGAAATTACCGGTAAATTCTTTCTTCTCAGCATCTGCATGTTCTCCTACAAGCTTTAAGTTCCCTGCTATCTCTTCTATATTAGAGATTATATTCTTTATTTCTTCAATTCTTCCTAGCCTTACATAAACGGGCGATTCACGGATCCATTGCGAATTCAATTTGTTTCTCTAAAACTAGATAAGAATAATTGATTCTACATTTTCGGTAACACTAATAAGGGACGAGCGTGAGGTAATATCATGGAACTCATAACTATCGACGAGAAAGCCCTCTACGGCACTCCACTAAGTGATGCCATGAAGGAGCTCGGACAAAACCTCACACTCGTCCCCAATATACTTCCGGAAAACGCATTATTAAACAAATCGGTCAAGGAGATCGAGAAAATGGCCTTGGAGGAGGCTGAGAAGACTAGCCCAAAGCACCAAAGAGGTAAGGAGAACAGTTTGTTCTACTTTAACTTAACTTAAAAGTTTTCATTAAAGCTAGTGCACCTCCTAAACGTATTTCAACGAACGGGAGAAACTCCTCCACCTTTCTGCTCAATCCCTTCATCTTCAGTATTCCAGCCAAGGAATTGAAGGATTTAATGAAATCACTCTGGCAATGTCCAGCTTCTTCTCGGACTTAGCACTTTTCAATCAACCAGATACAGAATTAAAAAACTTCATCGGTAGTGCTGAAAATCCTGTATAACCGAGGGAAATTAGAATAACTGCTATAGTAATGATTTCCTCTCTCGATAAATCAAATAAAATTTCAGATGGAAATCTATCACATTTTTAAAGAATGATTGTCTTAATTATAAAATTTTCATTAGATTTGTCTAACTCTATTCCCTATCTTAAATCAGTGTTGTTTGAGAGTGTTATTATTAAGCTATAAATTTTATATTTCAATATGCTAATCATTGAACTTAGTGCCTAAAGTAGTGTGACTAATATGTTTTATATAAGAGGCGAAGCATATAGTGCCTTCTATATTATGTTATTACTCTTCATCGACTATATAGCTGTAAATTACTATATATTTTGAAAAACACTGAAGTATTTATTAAGAAAAATCCTCATATACCTTTATGAGCGCTTGTGTACCTTTTTCTCCCAATCCTTTAGCTACTAGGGCATTATAAAGTTGCAGTGTTAGTGCTGTACCAAGTAAAGGTACATTTAACCTATTAGCTGTTTCCAATACGTACTTTAGGTCTTTCTTTAAGTGCGCAGCTCTAAATCCGGGCTCAAAATCCCCTTTCATCATTTTCGGCATGTAGTATTGTACGGTAAAGGAGTTTGCTGCACCAGTTGATAGTACTGTGAAAAGCTTTTCCATGTCTATTCCCGCCTTTTTGGCTAAGGCCATTGCTTCAGCTACAGCCAACATATTTATTCCAACAACTGTCTGGTTTAATAGCTTGAGCATTTGCCCATTGCCCACTTCCCCTGCATGAACTATTGTCTTTCCCATGGCCTCAAATATGGGCTTAACCTTTTGAAAAACCTCATACTTTCCCCCAACCATTATCGTTAATGTACCTTCCCTTGCCCCCTTATCACCCCCGGTAACTGGTGCATCCAAGAACTCAACACCGTACTTGGCTAATCTCTCGGCGAAATTTCTCGCGTGTTCTGGTGAATTTGTGCTCATGTCAATAACTATTAAGCCTTGATGTGATCCGTGAATTACACCATTAGGTCCAAAGAGTACTTCCTCAACATCTGGTGCATCGGTAACCATGTCTATTACTACATCTGATTTCTCAGCCACTTCCTTTGGCGTATTTCCAATCGGTATGCCAAGTTTTGCGAAGGGTTCTGTCTTACTTTTCGTTCTGTTATAGACTATTAATGGGAATCCAGCCTTGTGTATCCTCATTGCCATGGACCCTCCCATTATGCCTAGCCCTATGAAACCAACTCTCATACTTGACTTCACCACTTAATAATATCCTTAATAGTCTCTAAAGCTTTGTGGTTCAGAAAAAGGTCTCTATGTGTATGGAAGGATTTATCTACCTTGATTGGGAGTTCCTTCTGGGTTGAAAGTAACTTTGACATAATATTATCTTATCTAGTTTCTTATTGATATTACTTATGAATTACCGTTTTAATCAACTTGGATAACGTCTCCTGTCCTTTATTTCTCTCTTTATTCACAGCCCGCTAAATTTCATCTATAAAATTGACAAGGTTACCAAGGTCTTTTCTCAACTTATCTATAATTTGAGTTATCTCTTTTTCCTTTTTAAACAACGCCTTTATTTTTAAATAATCGGCAGTTGCGATAACGTAACAGTCTGGTAGTGCTATAGCATATTTCTTTTTAATCTCCCCTGCTTCTATAACGATTATATTTATTAGCAGTTGTTGTTCTACTTTAACGTAACTTAAAAGTTTTCATTAAACCTAGTGCATTAACTAAACACATCTCAACTAATCTGAGGAGTTTATCCTCATATTTTTAATTAACTAAACACTAAACTAAAAACCTTATCGGTAGTGCCGGGAATTTTGTATTACCGAGGAAAATTAGAACAACTGCTAAATTAGGTTAATTAATCTTCATAAAGAGAAGACGTTAAACCGATATACTTATATACGTTTTGAATATTGGGAAGAAAATTTATAGCTTGATGATTTCGTTATCCCCACTCTCATAGAACTTTAGGTATCTTACAGCAGATCTATTAAGAGTTGCTATCCTTTAGATCAAACTATTCTTATCTCTCATAATTTATTTTAGGATATTAAGACATATCATATATGTTCGCTTTATCTTTAGAGAAGTATAGGAATTCGTCTACGGACATATCTGCCATTCTAGCCGCTTCTCTAAAATTACCCGTTTCGATGTAGTATTCTAGGGCTATTCTAAGCTTAGGAGGAAGACTTCTAATAAACTCCCAATTGGCAGTACTCCTCCTCACCTGCCTAGCCTCATTTTGCGCTTTAATCATTTTTTCAATATCCATAAATGCCTATTCCACAACAACCTATATAGTCTTTTTCATAATAATTGCCAAGTGGATTAGAGGGGATTATCTTAAATTTAGCGGAGAGATACTGAGAAATAGGCGAATTTAGGGATTATAAAATTTGTTTGGGGGCAAAAAGCTTCGTCAAGATGGAATCCTATATTTAAATACCTCCTTTTTCCCCAAACTGTTTTTACTAACTTTAATAAAGCTTCTCAGCCTGATTGATGCTTAATGGGACTGAGGGAGGAGCAACTACCATCGTTTTCCTGCTCTCTTTTACGGGATCTTGAGACATTCTATAATGGATTCCCTCAAGTGAGGGCTCTCTGACTGCCATGACTGCTCACTAAATGAAATTCCTAATTGATGGTGGGAAATATGAACGACTCATGTAGGAACTTTCACTTCCAAGGGAGTTAGTTCCATATAACTATTACGGTGATATTATAACCAGGGATTGTAATATATCTTGATCACTTATAGTAAAAAGCCTAATTATGTGTAGGTGAGCAGAGGTATTTATGTAGTGTTTTTAACAATACTTCATGAAGACGGTACCCGTATAAAAGATTTAAATATTACGTATACGTATACTTTACCATGGTTAGGGTGACTGAGAAATTCCAGGTAACTATACCGAAAGAGGTTAGGGAGAAAATTAATTTGAAGCCTAATGAAGAATTTGAGGTTATTGCACTAAATGACAATGAGATTCTATTGAGGAGGAAGGTTAAAAGGGTTAAGAATCCATTGGAAGTCCTTATTGGTAAGGAGGAAATGAAGGAAGAAATTTCACCAGAGAAGGTGGATGAGTTGGGTGAGGAATGAACTATTTTATAGATAGTAACGTTTTCGTTTATGCTAAAATAAATGATAAAAAGTATGGTGGATGTTGCCAAGATATAATAAAGGAAATTTATGAAAAGAAGATTGAAGCAATTATAGACAATGTAATTCTACTGGAAGTAGCTAATGCGTTAAGGAAATTAGGAGTTAAGGATATTGAAGATGAGATCTTGGCCATACTATCCTTGCCTATAAGGGTGATAGATTTTAAGCAAGAAGATGTAATAGAGGCTACAAGAGATCTCTCACTATCGCCTTATGATTCGTTGCATTATATAATTTCAAAGAAATGTAATGCTAAGATAATATCAGCAGATAAGGACTTCAAAGAAAGAATAGATCCTTGTAATTTCACATTGAACTAATAGAAGTAGGTTAAAAACCTACCCCTGCTCGGGTTACAATACATTAATAACACAAGGAAAACACTATTATACCTTTCAAAAGAAATTTGCATAATATCGATCTAATTCAATTTAACTAGTTTTATCATTTATCTCAAGAAAAAAGAGATTCCCATAGTGACGTAACGGCTTGAAGAATAGCTAGGAAGAGGTTGAAAATTCCCTACATAGATCCTTGTAGGTTTTATAAGAAGAGGCCTTTTAACACTGATGATATTTTGAGAGATGGACTAGAGGATGTTATTAAGGAAGCTGTTAATGTGTTTTTCAATGGATGAGTGCAGTATTTATCACAATTCTTCTAGGAGGCCTTGTATATCACGCCTCTCCCCTTAATTAATAATAGTCTGAAGACTAAGTTTTTTACCAGATTACTAACAGTTTGAATAGACTACTAAACAAACTATTTCCCTATTATATTTACTACATTATCCAACATTTCCTTAACTTTTCTTAAATGTTCAGTAATGTCTGCAATTGAAAGCTTCGCCTCGTGAAATCCCCATACTTGAAGAATATAGGCGGAATTCCAACCGTTTAAAACCCAATCTCCTAAATCTTTAGCTAGCCTATTAACTGCTGAAGCTAGCCAATAAGTATACCACCTTCCCTCTTTCAATGCTTGTTGATATTCCGGAATGTTGAACTTCTCTGCTAGTGCCTTAACGATCTCTTCAGCAGTTTTATAAGCCTTTTCCGAGGCTTGTACCGCATCACCTTTCTTCAAATAGTCCTCTGTTTCTGCAATGTATTTCTTTGCTAGCTCTATTCTTAAGTTAATTGCCTCCTTAGGATCTTTCCTTGAAATAGCGTCAATTATTAAGTCGTTAATATCAATATCGTACTCTTTAGCCTTTTTAATTAGTTCCTCCATGCTTAGAGTATTATATCATGAAATTTTAAAGTGTTATTATGGTATACTTCAATTCTCTTTAGCCAACACGGTA
Organism: Saccharolobus shibatae B12; assembly: GCF_019175345.1. NCBI lineage: Archaea > Thermoproteati > Thermoproteota > Thermoprotei > Sulfolobales > Sulfolobaceae > Saccharolobus > Saccharolobus shibatae. Next base: position 1,594,027 of record NZ_CP077717.1, read on the forward strand.
TAGTTAGGACTTTAAAGACAAGATTTTGAAAATGATGCACATATTTATAGAACTTGTGCCTCAGAATGAAAGTTTATTGAAATCAAATATTATTAATTATACTTAGTAAGTTACTTAAATTTTTATTAAAGTCAGCATTAAACTTATTTTAATCTAATATATGATTTTGAGTTTAAGGAAGATCAACGGGATTAACATCCTAAGGAAGAAGTTAAACAAATCATTAACTAATATTCAAATAAAAGGCTACCCCTCAAAGAAGCTTTACGTCTCAATTTTGGAGTGTGGTCAACGATTTTGTTAATTCAGTATAAATCATTTAAAGCATAAATCTAGTTTAGGACATTTGACTTTTCATTGTAAATTCACTATATTTCAAAAATTATGACGAATTCAATTAAGTAAAGACGGTTCATGTAGGGAATACATCCTTAATCGTGTTAACACTTTTTTCACAAATTATACTCCCTGAGACTTTAAAGGGCAAGACTTTCTCCCTAATATAAGGAAAGGTTTTTGTGTAATTTTAGAAATGTCGTTGCCCTTTAGACTATAAGCAAGTATACAACTATCAGTGTATCCTTGAATCCCCTTGCTAACGGATAAATCTTGTGGTGAATCGAAACTAGATTTATACTATTTATGATTTATACTGAATTAACAAAATTGTTACCTATATACTGATACGATTCATTAAAGATATCTAATTTGGACACGTTTATATTCGATATTTATTAAAGAAGGATAGATTTTCACGTAACTACTTATAAAGAATTATAGAGTATAGGAATTCTTCGCTAAATGCTACATATTAAGCTTCCCTCAATTTTTCATAAAAAACTATTTTCCCTCTATTTCCAACTATACTTGTGAGTGGAAATAGGGTTAGATTACTTAAAAAGAGAGCGTTACGCTTTTTAGATGAAGCAAAAAGAGATCTTAACGAAGGGTATTATGATATAGGTGCCTTTCATGTGGAGCAAGCATTACAATTATATGTTAAAGCTGTTATCTTTGAACTTTTCGGAAAGGAGTATGAAGGACATGGAATAAGAGAATTGATAAGCTATTTATCAAAGCTACTTAAGGAAAACGCATATGAAGATTTAGCTAAAAAGATTAACGAATTAATTGCAGAATATAGGCAACAGTTGATAGCTATTGAGGATGCTTACATAGATTCCAGGTATGAGAGCATCGAATACGAAAGTGAGGATTTAAAACCCTTAATTGAAGTCACAGAAATTATAGTAAAATTCTTGGAGGAGGTGGTAAAGATTGTCAAGTTGGGTTAAGTTCAGATTTTCGCATTTAAAGAGGTGGAGAGAGTATGCTGAGAAAGTAGCTAAGGCTACTAAAGATTTGGAGCCTAACTCTGAAGTTTACATTATAGGTGGTGTTGCAGAAGATAGGATAACAGTGCTCAGCGACATCGATATACTTATAATAATAAAAAGGAAATTAAACAATAAAGAGAGAAAGAAGTTAAGAGAAGCAATCCTATTAAGAGCTATGGATTCCTACAATTTACCTTTTGACGCACCAGTTGAAATCCACTTAGAGGACGAAGATGAGACTAAGAGGTTTTTCGAACTATCTAAAAAAGCAATAAAAATATTGTAATAATTAAGGGATTTAAGATATTTTAATATAAAAATAACAGTAAAGCGAAATTCTCCAAAAAATCCAGAATATTATATAAAATGAAGAACCATAGTCTTTTTCTTCCCACGGTTACAAACTTATGTCTGTAAGAGACGAAGCGTGCAGTACCTAGTAAATGCTAAGGGGAAGTGACATTTGTTACTACAAAATACACAGCGTTTATTGAGATGGAGCTAGCATGTGTTACAAGATGCGCGTATAAGATGTGCAGGGCATAATAATAAAATAAAACCAATTTTTTATATCTACTATTATGAAAAATTATAATGACAATAAAAATAGAGTCTTTGAGTTTTACGGAAGAATGGAGGAAAGATTACTAGGTCTAAAGTGAAATTCGCTTGTGATTAGCTATTAGCCGAATTGGAAAAAGAAGGAACAATAACGATAAAGAAACGGAAGAATGATCCAATCATAATATTGAATGAACAAGCGAAAGTAGAGGAAGAAGAGGGCGAAGATATCGTATAGTATTTATATTCGAGAAATTGAAGAATAATATTATGAAAGTTGTAATAATTGGTGCAGGTCCAGCAGGAGTTTACTCAGCATTAACCTTATCCAAGCATGCAAAAGTTACACTTATAGAAAGGGAAGAAAAACTGGGGGGTACTTGCGTACTTTACGGGTGCATACCCACAAAATCCATACTAAGCCAGCTTATCATATCTAGGCAAGCATCCAATATGAGTTTAAATACGTTCAGAGAGTATGCATTAGCTTCAATAAATACTATAAGTAAGAGTTTAGAACACTTGCTAAATAGTCATGGGATAGAGGTCATTCACGCTAATGGCTTTCTAAGATCATCTATGGTTCACGCATCAAATACTTCACTTGCGGCTGATAAGGTTTTAGTTTCAACCGGAACCAGAAGAGAAAGATTAGGAAAGGTAAAATTCACGGAGGATTTAGCCTATACTAATGAGGATTATAATAAGGTGGTTATAGTAGGAGGAGATGCAGGTGGAATAGAACTAGGTTGGATGATGAAGAAACTGGGTAAGGAGGTACATCTTATAGACAAGAACAATTTACTTTTACAAAACATTGATAGTACACTCTCTGAGGTAGTTACAAATTTTCTAAGAAATATCGGGATTAAATTATACTTAGGTAAAAAGATCTCTAAAATTGATGAAACGTCTGTTACCCTTGAAGACAACCAAACGATCTCGGGCGATGCTGTATTTGTAACCTTCGGTCGTAAACCAAATATTGAAGGATTTGAGGAAATCCCCCATGAGAAGTACATATACGTTGATGAATATTTGAGAACTCAAATTCCCAATATCTATGCAGCAGGAGATATAATAGGTACATTTACTGCACATGAAGCCATATATGCTGGTATTATAGCTGCGAAAAACATGTTAGGCGAAAAAAGAGAGTTCCTCATAGAGGGAATACCTAAGGTTATATACATTTACCCCCAAATAGCCTATGTAGGGACTACTAATGGCAACTGTGTTACTTTTAACACGTTAAATTTAACCAGAACAGTAGTAGAAAGGGAAGGTGAGGGATTCTTGAAGATATGCGAAAGGGATAATAGAGTAATTGGAGCAGTAGCATTCATGCCTTATGCTGAAGACGTAATTTCTCTTATTTCAGTATTAATACGATACCAAATAAGTTTAAAGGATCCTATAGATCTTGTTATGCCTCATCCTTCTTATCTAGAAGCCATTACTGAGGCTTTAAATATACTCCAAAGTAAAGGGTAAAGAAATGTTCATTGCTCTGTGGGAACTCATAGTTTCATTATTAACCTATTTTATATTACGAGTTAGGACATAGTCAAGTATTCCATTGCCCTAGTCTTATTGGGTAAAAGGTTAATCCCAGAATTTATAGGCCAATAACTACACTATAATATGTTGTGCACCATTTAGAGATTGAAAGCGGATCCCTATAAATAAATTTTTTATATGAATTTTTAGGATGGGCTCACTACTTAACAACAAAAAACGTATTTTACGATTTATCAAATAGCAGTATTTTTAGAGAAATTTCAAGGAATTAATGATCTTTATGAAAATATCGATAAAAATTTTAGAGTTTCTAATTTGAGCCCCCATTATTTGCGTTACTAACTTAAAGAGAAGTATAAATTTTCTCATAACTATTCATTGGAATCTTTAAGTTTAACGATTTTCCGATAACCGCAAATCTAAAATTGCTTGCAACAACGGCGTTTTGCCCACTCATAGCTATTTTGTTAACATTTAAATACTTCAATTTTAATATATTTTTATTGAGATAATGGTTCAAGATATCCCTAAAAATAAATTATTAGACATGTATAAAAAGATGCTATTAATTAGATATCATGAGCTTACTGCTAAAGAGCTCTTCGCCACTGGCAAGATTCCGGGATTTGTTCATCTCTATGTAGGTGAAGAGGCTGTAGCTGTAGGAGTTATGAGCACGCTAAGAGATGATGATTATATAACTAGCACACATAGAGGGCATGGGCATTGTATAGCTAAGGGTTTAGACGTAAAGAGGATGCTAGCAGAGATAATGGGTAAGAAAACCGGAGTGTGTAAAGGAAAAGGTGGATCAATGCATATTTTTGATTATAGTAAAGGTATGTTAGGTGCAAACGGTATAGTCGGTGGAGGAGCTCCTCATGCAGTAGGTGCGGCATTAGCGTTTAAACTTAAGGGTTTAGATCGTGTAGCTGCGGCGTTTATTGGAGATGGAGCTATGAATCAAGGGGTAGTTTTGGAATCTTTAAACCTCTCTGCCATATGGAAACTTCCAGTGATCTTTGTAGTAGAAGATAACATGTATGCGATGTCGACTAGAAGTTTAGCTCCAGCTAAATTACAGCCTAGACATTCCGCTGTTAAAAGTTACGTGGAGAGGGCTTTAGGTTTTGGAATACCCGCTGTAGAAGTAGATGGTATGGATGTATTAGCAGTTTATGAGGTGGCTAAAGAAGCTGTTGATAGAGCAAGAAAAGGAGGAGGTCCATCCTTATTACATTGTAAGACTTACAGGTTCTTCGGGCACTTTGAGGGAGATCCTCTAGTTTATAGGGATAAAGAGGAAGAAGAGATGTGGAGAAAAAGAGATCCAATTACTCTATTTAGAGATAAACTTGTTTCAAATAATATCGTAAATCAAGAGGAATTGGATAAGATAGACAGAGAAGCTAAAACTGAAATAGAGCAAGCATTGAAATTCGCTGAGGAAAGTCCATATCCAGAAGTGGAAGAGGCTCTAACTGACGTTTTTACAGATAACTCGTACTAGGGTGATATGTAAATGAGACAGATAACGTTTACTGAAGCAATAACTGAAGCTTTAAGGCAAGAAATGGAAAGGGATCCCTCAGTTATATTAATAGGAGAAGATATAGGTGTTTATGGGGGCGCGTTTGGAGTAACCAAGGGTTTAATAGAGAAATTTGGCTCCGATAGAGTTATCGATACTCCGATATCTGAGGCTGGATTTATAGGTGCAGCAGTAGGTGCTGCATTAGCTGGCTTAAGACCAGTAGTAGAGCTAATGTTTGTAGATTTCTTTGGAGTGGCAATGGATCAGATCTATAATCAAATGGCTAAATTAAGGTATATGTCTGGAGGGCAATTGAAAGTTCCCCTTACTTTAAGGGCACCAATAGGTGCGGGAATAAGTGCTGCAGCCCAACATTCACAAACTCTTTACTCAATTTTCGCTCATGTACCTGGTTTAAAAGTAGTAGTACCCTCTTCTCCTCATGACGCTAAAGGTTTATTGGTCTCATCAATACGTGATGATAATCCGGTAGTATTCTTGGAACATAAGGTGTTATATGGGATAAAAGGTGAAGTACCGGAGGAAGAATACACTATACCTCTAGGTAAAGCAGATATAAAAAGGGAAGGAGACGATATAACAGTAATTGGAATAGCCAGAACAGTATGGCATAGCTTAGAAGCTGCGGAGCAACTATCTAAGGAAGGTATAAGTGTAGAGGTTATCGATGCGAGATCGATAGTTCCTTTTGATAAGGAAACTGTTATTAAATCAGTTAAGAAGACAGGGAGAGTTGTAATTGTGGATGAGGATTATGACAGATGTGGTTTCGCCTCATGGGTTTCTTCCATAATCGCAGATGAAGCCTTTGAATACTTGGATGCGCCAATAAAGAGAATAACCACTCCTAATGTCCCTATACCTTTCAGTCCTCCCTTAGAGCAATATATATTGCCAGATTCCAAAAAGATTATTAATACAGTTAAATCCATACTGGGGTAAATTTTAATTGTCAACTATAGGAATTATTATTAACCCAGAATCTGGGAGAGACATTAGAAGGCTAGTTGCAAAAGCTACCTTTGTCTCTAATTACGCTAAAATAGATGCAATAAAGCGTTTTCTTTATGGGCTAAATATAACCAGCTCTATCGAGGAAGTCGTATTTATGCCGGACTTTTACGGAATTTCCTTAGATATAATAAGTGACATTAAGGACGATGTCAAATTTAAGTTAAGGACTCTGGATATGAGGATAGAGAATACAGCAGATGATACTATTAATGCTTCAAAATATATGATAGAGAATGGAGTAAGTGCTATAATAAGTGCTGGTGGAGATGGTACTCTCCGGGCAGTATACAAAGGAGTAGGAGATAAGGTGCCAATACTCGGTCTCTCTTTAGGAACAAATAACGTCTTAGGTGCCTTATACGAACCAACAGTTTTAGGAATGATCTTGGGGCTTCTCCTTGAGGGTAATAATAGTATCTCAAATGTAGTTGAAAGAATAAAGACCATAAAGCTTTTTGTTAATAATGAATTTAAAAATTTGGCATTAGTAGATTTAACTTTTATGGATGGTTGGTATGTAGGGGCTAGAGCTATATGGAACGAATACTCATTAAAGTATGCTTTTATCTCTAAGGGTGAATTGGGAGATGTTGGAATACCTTCAATAGCTAGTCTCATTAGACCCATAACTTTTCAAGATGATTTAGGTTTAATGGTGAAATTCGGGTTGGGTAAGATTAGGGTTAATGCAGCATTTGCACCAGGGTTGGTAAAAGAAGTATTCATAGACGGAATTAATATACTTAAACTCGGACAAGAGGTGCACATACCTAGTGATAACTACGTTATTGCATTTGACGGAGAAAAGGAAATGGTAGTGAACTCTAAAGATGAGGTAATGATTAGAATAGATAGAGATGGTCCTCTCTTAGTTAACATATCCAAGTCTTTAAATTATATAAACAGTTATTATAGGGAAGAGATGGGTGAATTAAGGTGGGCAAAGAAGTATTAATGCCAAAGTTAGGTTTAACCATGACTAAAGGGAAAATAGTTCAATGGAAGAAAAAAGAGGGAGATAGAGTTCAAGAAGGAGAGGACTTAGTAATAATAGAAACTGAGAAAATAACAACTACAGTAAAAGCACCAGTTAGTGGTATCTTACTTAAGATTTACGCCAAAGAAGGTGAAGAAGTACTTGTTGGTCAAATGATAGCGTACATAGGTGAAATTGGAGAAAAACCTCCGTCCTTACCTACTAATAAACCCACTTTGGTTGCTGAACAGCAACAAGGACAACCAACTCGAGCCGAAGAGGCAAAGGCAATAAGTGAAGTAAGAGCTTCACCTAGGGCTAGAAGGCTTGCTAAAGAAAAAGGAATAGATCTAAGTAAAATAAAGGGGACTGGACCCGGGGGCATGATAACAGAAGATGATGTAATTAAAGAGTTAGAAAATATTGAAAAAGGAGTGAAATTCACTGCCACTGGTCTTAGAGTTAAAGAAGTCATACCAATGACTGCAATAAGGCAAGAAATAAGTAGAAGAATGGTTCAGAGCCTCCAGACAATGGCCCAGGTAACACTAAGTATTGAGATTAATGCAAATTCATTAGTTAAAATAAAAAATGAGGTAGAGTCTAAGTATAACATGAAAATTACTTATACAGATGTTCTAGTTAAAGTAGTAGCTAAACTCATCAGAAATCATCCATATCTAAACGCAACACTAGAGGGTGATCAAATAAAGATAATTGAGGATGTTAATATAGGAATAGCTGTGGCTCTGGATCAAGGATTAATAGTACCAGTAATAAGGAATGCAGATATTAAGCCAATTACCGAAATAGCAAAAGAAAGTCATGAACTAGCGGATAAGGCTAGAGAAAATAAGTTAAATCCTGACGAAGTAGTAGGAGGAACGTTTACGATAAGTAATTTAGGAATGTATGATATAGATTCATTTACACCAATTATAAATCCTCCTCAAACCGCCATACTGGGAGTAGGTAGGATAAGAAAGGCACCAGTAGTAATAGATGATAGTATCTCAATTGGCTATGTTATGTGGATAAGTTTAACATTTGATCATAGAGTGTTGGATGGACATACAGCTGCCAAGTTCCTAAAAGAGCTTACTGAAATATTAGAGGATGAGAATAAATTGAGAGCGTTTTTAAGTTAGCAATCTATTCCATCTTGAACGGTAGATCCAAAATCTATCCTTAGGTATAATCTATATCCAAATGTTATAACAATTAAACAATTAAAGTTTATAACTCCTTAGTAACCATAGAAATTTAAAGTAAAAATCTCACTAAATACTCCTGTATTCATATATTACTTAAGAAACAGTACTATAATCCGTACAGTTTTTCATATTTGCTTATAAATGTTAGAAAAATAAGAGGGAAATACTTTAATTTCACAAAAATTTAGATAGAATCGTTCTCTTTCGATATATATTATCATATATAAGATAGTAAACATTTACTAATCTATCACTATTATATTTAATTAAACGATTTTGGGTCTACCATTTAGGGCTGTGAGGAGGTCAGTTTTATAGGATAGAAGAGTTGAATAATGTAAATACTACGTAAATTTCAAGCAAGTACTATTAATGCCTTTCCTTGCGAAAGAGTATTAAAAATTATATCTCAGAAATTATTCCACACCTAAGTTATAGTCTTTTTCATAATTAGTTGTAAAGGACAGTTTTACCTCAATATGTTAAAAGTGAATTATATAATGAAAGCGATAAGATGTGCTTCGTATCGATAAAATCATCTACCCTTCGCATTTACTATGAAAAAGACTATAATAGAATCGTTATTAAGGTATAAATTTCTATATTTTGTAAGAAATCCCCTTAATCTATTATGAATTTTAGCCTAAAACTACGAACTTAATTTTCGTCAAAAAATTTGTAACATAATAACGATATTATCCTTGAGTTTTAGTATATTAATCATTTATAAAGTTATTTAGATAGAACTCGAGAATAGATTTTTCAGCATTTCTTAGATGGTATACTAAAGTGGGAGTTTTCATATCTAATAATTTAGCTATGTCTTCCCCTCTTATTTTTTTAGGATAATCGAAATATCCCTTGTCTAAGGCTATCTTTAATGCTTCTATTTGTCTTTCAGTTAAGACTGGGGGAGGAATAATTTCGTTTGGTGATTTCTCACTGTAATTTACTATTTCTCCATATTCAGCAAGCTTTTCTTTAAACTTCTTCAAACTTCTAGCGTTTATTCCTACAGTCCATTTTTCTACTCCGTTACTTATTCTTTCAGATAATATTATCCCTTTATATCTTTTTACAAGATTTGTAATAGTGTTATTACTCTTGTGTTCCAATCTCAAGATACCGAATCTTTTGGTAACCCCTAATACTTCTATATTTAGAATTTGGTGCTTATTTCTTATATCTTCAATAAATCTCTTGGCATCAGAACCCCAAATAAGTAAATAAAAGGAGAACGCACCTCTGTTATAGGTCTTATTTAAGGATTCAGCAGTGATTTCATATTTGCTAGTTTCTGGAGACCATCCATCTCTATGGAGTATACTGAAATTTACTATTCGAATTGGGGTACTCATTATAGAGTCTAAATTAATAATATACACTGCCATTTTTTAAACTTTGATGAAATGATTGATACTGCTGACTTTAGGCTATGTCGTACATTGAGATATCACGATTCAGTGAACTACCGTTTGTCTCTACACGTTCATTTCAATCATTCTATTTTCATTCATGATCAAGTGTAGGGGCTTAGCCTTAATCACCCATTAATGGCAGGGGGTCATGGGACTCCTTCGAGCCTAACGGAACGAGATTCACATCTCTGCCATTTTCATCTCCACCCTTTTTAGCATAGCCCACATCGACATGAGGGATCATCTCTATCATAGCATTCTAGCATAAACTAATATAAAAAAGATTTTTATTAACGTTGGTTTGTTGAATTCTTCAATTTCCTTAGATGTTAAGCTCATCAATTTTTCTTAAATTCAAAATCAAGCTTTGATTTAAAAGTAAGCTTAACGTTAAATTAGATAAAAATTGAAGCAATCCACAAAGCAATTATGATCACTAAGAATATAATAGGGATACATGTCTTTGACCCATAAATTCTCGACTCCCCCAGCTTTGTTAGAGGAAAAGCGTGTGGTGCTTTCTTTATAAAAACTTTATTGGGATGTTCTGTCATTATTATCAAATATATTAGAGGTGAAGTTTATAACTAATCTTAAAAATTAATGAGCAAGAAAGATATATATGAGGTTACTATCGTTTTATAGAGGTAGTCCCAAGGATAGTAGAGTAGGAATAGTGTATAAGGACGGTAAAATAATTGATTTAGCCTACTTATATGAATACCTTTATGGAACCCCTCCGGATTGGCTAACAGACCTGACTAAGCTTCTTGAAGGAGGCTCACTTACACTTAAATTAGTTAATGAGTTAGTTAATGAGTTCAAGAAACTAGACAATAATTTGCCTGGAGGTCTTTTAGATGAAGATAGTGTAATGTTTTTACCAGTTGTTAAGCCGAAAAAAATATTCTGTGTTGCAGTTAATTATAATGAGCATGGTAAGGAAGCAGGTTCTGCATCAATTGAAGAGCCTTATATTTTCATGAAGAGGATAGATACACTAGTAGCTCATAAGCAACCAATATTAATACCTAAAGTCTCATCACAAGTTGATCATGAAATAGAACTTGCAGTAATAATTGGAAAAAAAGGTAAATACATCAGCGCAAAGGAGGCATATGAGTATATAGCTGGATACACGATCTTTAATGATGTTAGTTTTAGAGATTTAAGAAAACATTCTTCGCCTAGATATAATATAAATTGGTTATATGCTAAAAATCTAGATACTGCGTCGCCAATAGGGCCATATCTAGTTACTAGAGATGAAATACCAGATCCTCATAACTTAACTATTAAATTAGAAGTTAATGGTGAAATAAGGCAACAAGGAAATACCCGCAGTATGATACATAAGATTCCAGAATTAATAGAGTATGTCTCTAAGGGGATAACATTATATCCAGGAGATGTAATATCAACTGGAACTCCTTCAGGGACTGGGTTAGGAACAGGAAAATTTCTAAAAGAAGGAGATGTGATGGTAGGGTATATAGAGAAAATTGGTAGATTAGAAAATAGGGTTATGAGAGAATAATAATTATTTATTTTGTACTATTACACAATTTGCGTGGTGCTGGTTTTCCATGAGAACCTAATTTAAATACAACTTATAATCAAATAATTGGAAATTTAAATCGATTAGATTCTTTATTTCAGATATTGTTATTCTTCATATTCTACAATAGAATTTTTATTTTATCTTTTAATTTTAAAGTGAATATAGATTCAAATCCGGGGAGACTCTATTTGTGTGATATCCTTATTATCATTATCGATATAAGTGAAACAAATGTAAGAAGTAATATAAAGTAAAGGCTAAAATACCCATAATTTACATATAATATTATAAATGTAGTACTTCCTAGTACGCCAGATATGGCTTTTCCAGTATAAAGTATAGCGGTATTTGAGGTTGAAAACTTAGCCCCGTACAAATCTCCTATAAAAGACATGTATATGGGTAATGAAGCTCCACCCATCATACCTATTAAAATTATGCCAATAAATAATAACATGATTAATGATTGAAAAATCGAAATAATAAGTAATATAACTGCCAGTATCATTAGCACGTTAATAAGTATAATTCCTTTTGTTCTTCCTATTTTATCAGATATAAATCCAATAATTGGTCTACCGATACCATTAGCTGTGGGAAAGAGTACTATTAAAGTGGAATACTTTGTCAAACTCATAAATCTACCTATAACAGATAAGGATGAAGAAGAGAGAAGTAAAGGTACAGCTATTAGGCTAAAAGATAAGTAAACTAACCAGAAGTTACGTTCTTTAATTATAGCTACTGGATCCCTTCCTTTAACATTCTTTGGATATTTGGCAAATACGTATAAAATGGGTACTGTAACCAGTGCTAAAATTCCTATTAGTAACATAGGTTCTCTATATGTCGTAAAGTGTAAAATGAAAGGATTTGCAATTGCACCCCCTATTCCAAAGCCCATTGAAACTAGACCAGAAGCTAAACCTCTCTTATCTTCAAACCACTTTATAGCTAAATTAAGAGACAAACCAAAGAGAATTCCAACCCCTATACTTCCCAGGCTCCAGGTTATATAAAAGAGATTAATATTAGATACGATAGAGCTTAAAATTAAGGAGCATGACATTAATAGTGAAGCGGGTATCCCTACCAGTCTAGGTCCATATAAGTCAGCAAGATATCCACTCAATATTTGGGTCATCGTTGATAAAATTACAAAAAGAGTGAATGCTAACTCAACTTGCACTATGTTTGCGTTTAAATCTTTCATTATTAATGGTTCATATGCATTCCATGAATATTGATATGTTGAGTTAAACAACATTGCAATTAGTCCTATGACGAGATATTTAGTTCTTCCACTACTCATGAATAGTAAAATTTATCGCCTCATTTATAAACATAGGATATATTTACAGTAAAGTTCCTAGATTTATTATATGAATTGTAAGGTTGACGAGAGACGATAGCTTAGGTTATGAATTTTCATCTGATTCCCTTATATAAAACATGTTTAGGATTATTGTTCTTAATCGATCATCTTTTTGGGATAGTATAGCGTTTTTCATTGAATTTGTAATGTAGGCTGATCAAAAAGCATTAGTAAGAATCTAATCTGAAGGGTTAATTGAATTATTGTGTTACAGTTACTATGAAAAACACTTATATCACCTGATCTAAGAATGTAACTATAACCTTAGCGAATTCTTCTGGGTTTTCAGCTGGAGCATAATGACCAACACCCTTTATTGTCTCAACTTTAACTCTCTTAATTCTTGATGCGGTTTCTTTAATCATCTCTTCTGTAACTAATGGTTCGAACTCTCCCCTAGCTAAGAGTACCTCAGCCTCAATTTTAGGTAAATCATCCATGATATCAAAATTATTCCACGCGTATAAATCATTAATTAAAATCTCATTTCTATTTTGACCTCTTATCCACGTTAAATATTCTACAACCTTTTTAGTAGCGTATTCTCCTGCAAATCTAAGAGTCCTTCCTACATCTAAATTGTTTGAATTTTCTATATCTTTTTCGGTAAATGTTCTTGTTCTACCAGCCCCATTTACAGAAGCTATAGCCTTAGCCCTATAGCCTAGTTTAACACCTAACAGTAGTGATAAATCACCTCCTATTGAAGTACCCACAACAGATACCGAATCTAAGGAGAGCTTATCTACTAACTTAACAATGATATTGGCATAGTATTCTAGTGAAACTCTTTGCGTTTGCCACTTTGGCCAAGGATCTGATTTACCATGTCCAGGTAAATCTAATATTATTAGCCTATATCTCTGTAGAAAAAATGGAATTGTTGGTCTATATACTCTACCATCAAATCCGGCTAAATGTAACATAATTACTGGGGATCCATTTCCTACAGTTTCGTAATAGATGTTTAAGCCATTTATATTCACATATCTCCCCATTACTTCTTCTAAATATTCCATAAATCTTATCTATCGTGACAAGTATATAAGCTCTTAACATACCAAAATGTATTGATTATAATGAAAATCTCTATCTTTCGTAATATTTATTTTAGTTATCATGTTCTAATAAGCCAAGACGTCGTTGTTAATACTACACTTTAACTATTTGGAGGAGTTTTATCTAATATAAGAGGTAAGAGACCAATAATAATTAAGGTACTTAGTTATTGTTGCTTTATTGGAATAAACTAGAAAGTGAAAAGAAAGCTCACTAAATATAAACAGCATCTAGTTCATTCAGCAATTTAGTTACTATCTTTCTTTGAGCATTTCTTAAATGATATATGAATGTGGATTCCTTAATTCCTAAACTTTGAGCTAGTTCTTTAGCTTTAACCTTTTTAGGATAATCAAAGTAACCCATTTTAGCAGCTATCATAAGACATTTCAGTTCTATTTGAGTTAAATTAAGTGCTTTTTCATTGGGATCATAATCTGATATTTTGACCTTCTCTACTATACCTATATTGCTAAGATCGTTAATTATTTTAGGAATCTTATACTCATAGGTGACGAAACTCCAAAGCTCTGTCTTTTTTGTCTTAACGGTATTTAAAACTACTGTATCGTATTTATTTAATATAGATAGTACAGAATTATTATAATCTTGAATTATATCAACTATATAATTATTCCCATATTTATGTATATTTATTATGTCTTTTATCTTACCCTCATTTTTCAAATTCATCAAGACTTTCATGGACCTTGCGTTAACTATCACTAAAGATCTTATGGTACCATCTTCTGGCTGATAGGATCTTCCCAGACTTTTAACCAAATTATCATCTATAAAACTTGTCCAACAACCACTATGTAAAATCCTAATGTTAACCAATTTATATGGATACTTTGAGTAGTACATGATGATAAGATTGATTTTAAATCTAATAAGTTTGTATGAAAAACAGTAATTAATCATTAACAGCACTTATGTGATTTCCCTTGAATATCTCATGAATTCCGCAATTGTTGAGAAACTTTTAAATTTTAAAAGCAACTTTATAGAAGATATAAAATATTAGTCCAGATTTGCTGAAATAGTTTTCGAATATAAAGTTAAGATTTATGAAAATATTTAAACTAGATTAAAATCATAGACTGCTGTAAGTTAATATTTTATGTAACTTTTCATAATAAAAAATTATGAAATGCTAATATTTTTAGTCTCTTTCAATGGAATTAAGGATAGGATGGCTATTATTACTAACGAAATAGACATTACGATTATGTAAGGGACAGCGCTTATAATACCCCTTGAAACTACTATTGCTGTAGGAAGAAGCAATGAAGTGTATATACCAGTAACTATTGCAGCTATTTGATATGAAAAACCAGCACCGGTATACCTATACTTAGTAAGAAAATGCTCCGTGAAGAAAGCTGCAACCACCCCATAACCAAGGAAGTAACTAAAGTTTAATAGAAAGTTAGCTAAAATAATACTAGTTGCAATTTTAATTCCCACTAAAGGAAAATAAGAGTATGAGAATATTGCTGTTAGTATTGCACTAATTATCATTACTTTTTTTCTTCCGATAATATCTCCAAGACGTCCTCCAACTATATTTCCTATTATGCCCCCTATTGCACCTGCAAAAAGACCTGAATATATTATACCTAATGATATTTTTAGTGATGCCATATAGCTTAATCCAGTAGGAAAGTAAATAATTGCGAAAATAGTTACGATATATGCCCAACTGAGACCTAGAAGAATCATTGTTTTCCACTTTTCTTTCAAAACTGTAGTGACTGGAGCTTTCTCAATTTCCTTTTTCTTTAAAAGTTCCTGAAATAATGGACTTTCCATTAAAACATATCTGATAAAACCACCGATAATTAATGCAACAGCCCCGATTCCCAATAATATTCTCCACCCTATGGTAGCAAATTCTGCTGCTGTCATATATGTTCTTCCTAGAAATAAACCGAGTATCGCAAAAAGAGCTCCCAAGGGTACTGTAGCTTGTAGAAAGCTGCTATAATAGGCTCTTCTATTTGTATTAGCAGTATACTCAATAAGTATGGTCGCGGCGCCACCATACTCTCCACCTAATCCTATACCTTGAATCAATCTAAATATTAAAATTAAGATTGGTGCTAATAGTCCTATACTTACAAATGGTGGAGTCAAAGCCATACCTATCATCCCGATTGAAGATAATAATAAAGTCCATATTAACATCGTTTTACGCCCTATTTTATCTCCAAAATGTCCAAATATTATAGCACCAATTGGTCTAGTGAAATATATACTACCATAAGTTGAGATTGAAGCGGCCAATGCGGCAGCTCCAATTCCCTTAGGATAAAATAGAGTAGGCCATATTAACGATGCAGCGACCCCTACTACAAATAGATCATACCACTCTACTAGAGTTCCTATTGAAGCTAAACTTATATATTTAGCTAACTTATTAGCAGGAATCTTCTCCATATATTATCTCGTTATTATTCTTACTAAACTTATATTTAAACTTTCCTATAGTTATATATTTTAATTTTTAATGAATTAAAGGTTAATGTATATACTTTTTTGCAATTAGCATAAAATATAACTCCTTTGCAAGTATTATGAAATAGACTATAAGAGGCGTAGCATATAGAGCCTCGACTATCTACCAAATGAGAGATGTAAACCTAAATCTAGGGGAAACGGCAAACACTAAAAGGAACCTTCATCTCTTTAAGATGCGGAGTAGGATCAGTTAGGAAATTTCTGAGTGCGATAGAGGATTAGTTTTAACTTAAGATATTGAAAACTAGCTAGATAATGAGAGCAACCAGATATATTTTGTATTGACAAATGTCATGTTCCCTTCGCACTTACTAGGCTCTATATGTTCCGTCTCTAACAAACCTAAGTTTGCAACCGTGGGAGTATAGAGAGTCATACTGGAAAACGAGATACTACTACCTTAGAAAATGGGTTTTAGGAAAATATGGCTTTGAGATATCCATTTTCACCTTCAATCTAGATGGGAAGAGACGTAGCTATCATAACTGAAAAACCTACTTCTGGATTTACAAACATTATGAGCATTCACTCACCATTGAAGCTTACCACCCACGTTTTCTAATCTTCATACAAAAACAAGCTCTGCTTCCAAATAATCAGTCTATATATCGGGATATCATAGATATATAAGGATATTCTGGAACATCCTTCACATTATACCTTCTGTGGCACTTATTAGAAGGCCTTATTACGTTTAGTCTTTAACAATCTTAGACACTGGTAAATCATAGGGCGAGTGCTATTCTTATCATTTATAATTAAGGCTATAAAGGAGAAGAGATAACGCTTTGTATAAATATTTCCACTTTATATCAAATTAAGTATATTATATATAGTTAATTAAAATATATGAATAAGTCTATTAACTAACTACATCATTTTGTAACTCTCCTATCTTCTCTAATCTAACTGTTACTATATCTCCAGTTTTCAAATATTTCCCGGTTCCTAATCCAACGCCAGAAGGTGTACCGGTAGATATTATATCTCCCGGATAGAGTGTTATATCGTTAGAAGCATACTCTATTATTTCTGGAATTTTAAATATCATATTTCTGGTATTATCATTCTGCTTTATCTCATCATTGACAATCGTAACTAAGTGTAAGCTATGAGGATCTTCTATCTCATCTTTTGTAACTAACCATGGACCTATTGGACTGCCATTATCTAGACTTTTCCCATGAAGCCAATTGATCCCAAACTCCTTCATCATTTGATGCAATCTCCTATCTCTGTAACTAACATCATTAAATATAGTATAACCTATTACATACCTATATGCCTCAGATTTTGTTACATTTTTACACCTTTTGCCTATAATTACAGCTAATTCTCCTTCGTAATCAACTTCCTTAGATGACTTTGGGATTATTATAGACTGTTTATGTCCTATAAGACACGTGGGCAATTTAATAAATAAAAAAGGTTCTTTTGGTAATTCTTTTAACTGAGCCTCTTTTCCATGAGTAATGTAATTAACGCTCATGTTAAGAACTTTACTGGGTTTAAGAATTGGTGGGTAATATATTATACTATTTGAATCATAAAGAAACTCCTCGACTTTATTTTCATTTAGACTACTAATAAACTTCTTAAGCAATTCCAAGGCATCTTCACCACCACTTACTGTCTTATCTACGTTTGAGAACCAAGATGGTGGCTCTGCTTCACGCAAATTCCTATATGCTTCTTTAACGTCTAAAATTCTACTATTTGACCATACTACACCTAATTTAGGAGTATCCATATTTTTTGGAGAAAAATTTAGTAGCTTCATAATGATCTATAATACTTCTATCACTTAAGTAATTTAAATATGTTGTTTGCATTGGTTCTCCAAATTTTCTCTTTCGTATTATTATTTTTGATTACATCCTCAATCAATTTCAAGAATAACTCTGGTTTTGACACTGGAAATGGATGATCAGTCCCAAATACTATATGGTCCTCTCCTATTACCTTAATTAATAACTCTAATGACTCCTTAGTATAAATTACTGTATCGTAATATACAAACTCCTTAAGATCGTCACTAGGCTTAAACTTACCTAAGCTATATGAGGCGGAACCTAAATCAATTCTGCCAATTTGATAAGGAATAAATCCTCCACCATGTGGTATTATTACAGTTAATCCATAATCTCTTAGAATTCCAGTTAAAGCTAGTTTCGTTATTACATATGTGGTTTCGAAGATAAAGCTAGTTAATATAGCCTCTACTCCTTCATTTAGTATCATGTCTAATGGTAGTGTACCAGGGTGTATAAAAATCGGCTTACCTAACTGCGAAATCTTTTTAAGTAATGGTCTATACTCATCATCTGCGATAGTCTTATTCCCTATACCAGTACCTACTATAAAACCATTAAGACCTAATTCCTTTATAGTTCTCTCTGCTTCTTCGATCGAGGCATTTACATCATTTAAGGGTAATGTTGCTAATCCACCAAAATACTCTGGATACTTATTTACAATCTTAGCAATTTCATCATTAACCTGTTTCGCAATGATTATTTCATCTTCTCTTGGGAGAATGTAGGTCCATGGCGCTGAAAGAGATAATAGGGAGAAAAGTTCGTATTTTAGTTTTTTCAAATCTTGCAATTTCCCTTCTATATCTATTAACCTAAAATCAGCAGGAGAAATTCTTTTACCCCAATTTATTATTATTTTATTTTCTTCATATTTTATAAAGCCTTTCTTATTTAATATTTCTATATAAACTTTAGGATAAAAATGGGAATGAACATCTATTATCTTGCTGTCCATGTTTAATTAACATTCTTCCATTATAATAAACCTTTATAACAAGCTAGCTTTCAAATAATCAAAAAGATTCAGTGTGAACAATTTGTGAGCTCTAGAAAGGAACTTTAAAGTGAATACTAAGAGCTCACTGAAATTTAAGTGTGCTACACTGTAAATAATTATACTCCCTGAGAGTTTAAAGGGCAAGACTTTCTCCCCAATATAAGGAAAGGTTTTTGTGTAATTTTAGAAATGTCGTTGCCCTTTAGACTATAAGCAAGTATAAGTTTTACGTTGCAATTGCTTTGTGGGTTACTTCAATTTTTATCCAAGTTAATGTGGAATTTACTTTTAAATCAACGCTGATTTCGAATTTAAGAAAAATCAATGAGCTTAGTATCTAAGAAAATTGAAGGATTCAACAAAGCACATAAAGCAGATAAATTTATATTCACGAATTTGTTCAAAAAAATACATGAAAGCTGAATTAGATAAATTAGTTGAAATAATGGATAAGAAGGGCATGGCAACGTATTTTACTACTTTTGGTAAAGGTGCAGGTAAATATGGTAAGAGACAACTTTTCACTAAAGTACCCGAATCAGTAGCTATAGCTTGGGCTTGGAGATATAAAGAAGCGAAAGAACTACTTTATGAATTATCTAAATATCTAACACCAGAGCAAGCCGAGAGACGAACAATTCATTTCGTTAACCCAGCTCTTAAGGATATTCCTATAGTAGGAAGTGCGGGTATAACTCCAACACTATATGGTGGGCTTCAGTTGATTAAACCTGGGGAAAAGGCTCCCTATCATAGACATACCGCAGTTAACTTTAGATTCATTTTAGAAGCCCCAGAAAAGGGAGCATATACAGTAATTAATGGATATAGGATAGAATTACATAAAGGTGATCTAACTTTTCAAGTTCCTTGGGTTTGGCATGAACATGGAAATGATGGAAATTCTGACCTAATATGGTTTGCAGGTTTAGATGCCCCACTTATAGCATTTTTAGGTGGTATGTTCTACGAAGCTCCAGAATCTAAAGAAGAGGAGGAAAATATAAGAAAGTCTTTAAGAGGCAGTGGAGAAGATGCTAATAAACTATTTGGAAAGTCAGTTAGACCTATTTTACTTAGTTATCCAAGTTACGTTAAAGAGTTTAACACTACGTACAATCCCCTAGTTTATTATCCCTTTGAAGATGTAATAAACGCATTAACGACATTAAGTTCTAAAGAAAATATGGATCCTTACAATGGGTATGTGGTGGAATATATAAATCCATTAAACGGGGGTCCACTATTTAGCAGTATTTCGGCTAGTATGATTCTTTTGCCCTCTAACAAAATCCTTAAGCCTATAAGGAGAGTAGAAAATGCTGTATTCATTGTTTTTGAGGGTAATGTTACAATTAATGTAGAAGATACAGACAGAATAAGCGCGGAACCGCATGATGTTATAGTGATACCGTCATGGAAGAGATACTCAATAGAAAATTCAACTAATTCTAAAGCATTAATATTTAAGTACTCTGATTCCCCACTTTTCAAGTTCTTAGGAGTTTATAGGGAAGAATATGGATAGGCAATTATTACTTTAATAGAAACATTTTTATTTAATTTAAATCAAATTTTCTAAAAAACTTGAATGAGAGAACTATACAAGAGCACTCTCTGCTATATTATTAGCTCCTCTTCATAATCTAACTAAATAGGAAGCTCAATATTATCATTTTAGTAAATGTAGTTTAGACCTTCCAAAAAAGTCTTATAATTTAGAGTTTTCTCCTCAACCTTTACTGTCTTCTTTCACTATTTTGCCTAAATATAAATTATTAGATTATTTGGATTCTTATTTTTGTGTAGTATTAGCATAATCTATAAATATTAACTTCTACATAATTGTATTTTTGTATAACATATAAATGTCATCATGGTTAGACTGCAGAAACGTAATTCTCTCTTCATATCTTCCAATGCATCGAAACTTGAAGTTTATATTAATATTCCATTATAATATATGCTTTTTCTAATCTTTAAATAATGAATATTAATTTTATATAAACGATTTCATGGAAAGATTTATATATTAGAAAATATAATTTTATATTTGGTGATAGATAATGGAAATGCCTAGAGAGGAAAAATTAAAACAAGTACTTGATGAATTAAAGAAAAATTCTTTAGGCACTTATATGACAGCTTTCGATCCTAGATATTCAAATTATCCAGTATTTTATAGTGAGCCTAAACCCTTTATGACAACTTATATGTGGAAGTATGAAGATCTAAAGAAGCTGGCATTTAGAGTTAGAGAAGTAATTGATCCAGAAATGACTGATAGAGTTACAATACATTTGGAAAATCCCGGCATAAAGCGATTAGCACCAGAATTCCCAGCTCCTGCAACACCAACTATGTACGCAGGTATACAAATAATAGGGCCTAAAGACAAACCTCCAGCTCATAGACATTTAACACATGCGTTTAGGGTTGGCTTAGAATTTCCACCGGAAGGTGGATATACTACTGTTAATGGAATTAGGATCAGAATACAAAAAGGCGATGTGGTACTAACTCCAGCGTTTACATGGCATGATCATGGTAATTTTGGTAATGATTATGCGTTCTGGTATGATGGTTTAGATGCTCCGTTAACTTTCTGGTTAGGTGTTGAATGGTACTCATTTCTTAAAGATGTTGAGGGAAAGGTTTTACAAGATGTAATAGGGACTGAGATTGATATTGAGGGTAAGTATTCATATAATTACATCCCATTACATGAACCTAAGCAAGAAATAAATCCTGTGTGGTACTATCCATATAAGAAAACGAGAGAAACTTTAATGAGACTGGCTGAAAAGAGTAACGGAAGTCCTCATTACGGTATATCATTAGAGCTAATTAATCCTCAAACTGGTGGGCCAGCATTTCCTACAATGAGCTTAAGATTTAATCTAGTAAAACCGGGAATGGAAACTAGACCAGTTCAAGCTACAGAAAGTATTGTAATGTTCCCAATTGAGGGTGAAGCTACAGTGATTTTAGGCGATGAAGAAAGAAAATATAATTTGAAGGAGTACGATTTCTTAACATTACCGCCATGGGCTAAGTATAAGATATATAATGAAGGAAAAGAACCATCAATACTATTTATACAGTCTGATGCGCCAACGTATAAGGCACTAGGAAAATACAGAGAAAAGTTATATTAACATTAAAAAATTTAAATAATAGGAATATGTTAACATAGTAAGGATTAAAGGCTGATGCCTATTTTAAAAATTTTTAAACCACATCATAATAAAGTTTATTCAGTGATTACATAAATGATGGCTGGCGAGAATGAAAAAGACCTTTTAGAAAAAATAGGTAGAACAATTGATCTACTGAGAGAAGATAACGTTTTACCTCTTTCATTAATAGCAGATCCTAATATTTTTAGTTTGGAGCTAAAATTCTTATTTCCTAGGACATGGAATTTTTTAGCTCATGAATCTGAGATTTCGGCTAAGGGAGATTACGTAAAGAGATATATAGGTCCTTATATTTCAACCATTGTAGTGAGAGGTGAAGATGATAAGATACGTGCATTTTTAGATTTATGTAGACATAGAGGCAGGGGTATATGTAGAGCCGAAAAAGGTAACGCTGTTTATTTTAGATGTCCATATCATTTTTGGACCTATTCAAATATGGGAGAACTAATAAGTGTTCCATTAGAAGAGGAGGGTTATGGGAAAAATCTGGACAAATCTAAGCATGGGTTAATAGAAATTAAGACTGAAGTGTATAATGGTTTTATTTTCGGTAGCATAGACCCAGAGCAATCATTAAAAGATCATCTAGGCGAATTCTCTTGGTATACTGATATAGTAATGAAACAAGACCTTGAAGTTTATACCCCACAAAGATGGGTAGGTAATTTTAATTGGAAGTTAGGAGCAGAAAATTTTGCTCATGATAGTTATCATACTGCTTATACGCATAAATCCGCAGTAGATCTAGGATTACCCCTAATGGGGCCGAAAGGAAAGACTATATCACAGAAAGGAATTCAGTTTGTATCCTTAAAGGGACATAGTGGTGGAATGAGAGGTGCAATAACTGAAGAAGAAAAAGCTTCGCACTTCAGATATCCCTATATTTATGAAAAGTGGGATCCCAAAGTATTAGATCATATAAAAAACGTTCTAACACCAGAACAATTCGAGGTATTTTCTATGGCTGCGTCTTCAATGAGATGGAACATATTTCCTAATTTCTCATTTTTAATACATCCCATGGGTTCGTTCAATCCTAAAACAATTACTCAGGATTTTCCATATGGATTCCCCACACCTTGGCTTCATTTTAAGATATGGAGACCGATAAGTGAATCAAAGACTGAGATATTAAGCTTCTTTGCGGTTGAAAAGGTCGCATCAGAGGAAGCTAAGGAGAGATCATATTGGGCTTATCTACATGCATTTGGACCTAGTGGCATGTTTGAAATGGACGATATCGAAAATTGGATAACAATAACTCAAAATTCTTTGTCAGCTTCGAAGACCGGTAGAGAAATTAATTTGCCATACTTATTGGGCTCTCATAGGGATCCAATTAGAGATTTTGTGTGGAAACATGGAGATGAAATTGGTATCTACTATGAGGTAACAGAACATGGTGCTAAAAGTTTTTGGATAAAGTGGGCTGAGACTATAATTAAGGGGGCTGAGAAGTATGGTAAATGAGGTTTACTACGAGGTTTTACAGTTCATTAATTACGAAACTTACTTGTTAGATCATTATAGATTCGAGGATTGGTTAAAACTTCTAACTGATGATGTTAAATATATAATGGCTAGAAGAGTTTGGGCTGAGGGAATACCTAGTATAGATCTAAAAGCTCCATTAATGCTCGAGAATAAGCGTTCATTAGAAGCTAGAGTTAAGAAGTTAATGAATGAATTCTCTTGGAGTGAAACTCCAAAATCATTATATAGACATATCGTATCAAGCGTATTTATAGAAGAGCAAAAGGGCAATGAAATAAAAGTATATTCAAACGTTTTATTCTTAAGACATAGACCTACGTCATTTATGGGAGAAACTCCAGAATACGAAATATTCTCTTATGAAAGAGAAGACGTTTTAAGAAATGATAATAATGGCGTTAAACTAGCATATAGACTGATTATACCGGATTTACCCGTAATTCCGGTTCATGCTCTTTCTAACTTATACTAGGTGTATAAAAATGAGTGATGAATATAAACCATTAAGTAGTTATATTGAAATAGGTAATGAATTTAGTCATATTTTAGTAAGGAAAGTAGGTACGAAAAATGGTGTTAGATTAGAGATTTTCTCACCAACTACCGGCACTAAAGTATTTTTGGATCCTCTACAGTTAGAGTATCTAACGTTAGTTAATATTGAGGTTTTCAGAAAAATAATAGATCTTCTATCAAGGGAATCTGATGTACAAGATAAAGCCTCAGTTGATAACTAACATCCGTCTTTAAGTTAAATAAAATCAAAGTGTCGTCATTGGGATACATATTTATTAAACGATATGTCTTTACAGAGAAACCATATGCTTCGCCTCTAATAGGCTTGAGTTTGCAATCGTAGGAGTTGCAAAGGAGTAAAAGGGATATTAACTTAATGGGAGATTTTGGGAATGAGTAAGTTAAGGGGTTTAACTGGCTATATTTTATGTTGACAAAAGCTATTCTCTTCGCACTTACTAAGAAATAGACTATATTTACAAGGTATTAACAAAATAATAAAATGAAGAATTAGCATAATTATATAGAAACTTTCAAATATTGTGGTTATTTTAGAACATTCCACAAACTTTTTAATCGAGTTATCTATTCATAATATTACAAATTAAGGGTGATTAACAGTATGCCCTCTGATGACTATTTGAAGGAGATAAGGAGAGTAAGCTTAGCTGCTACCTGGGGAACTATGTTTGAATATTATGACTTTTTAGCATCATCAACTGCCGCAGGTCTTGTCTGGTCTACAATTTTTTATGGGCCTATAACTAAAGTGCCTAGTATTGCCCTAGCTCTATCCTTAGTCACAGTAGCCTTAGCATATCTTGTAAGACCAATAGGTGGTTTAATCTTTGGACATCTTGGAGATAGATATGGTAGAAAGTCTAATCTAATCGTAACGTTAGTACTCATGTTTATTGGTAGTTTTGGGATAGCAATTCTTCCTACTTACGCTTCTATAGGGCTAATCTCGGTCATCTTGCTAAACGTACTGAGAACAATTCAAGGCTTAGGTTTTGGTGGCGAATGGGGTGGGGCTTCGACATGGCTGATGGAGTTCGGTATGAAAAGTGGCAAACCATATGGAATTTGGAGCGGGCTATTGCAATCCGGAGTATCTTATGGTATAGGACTTTCTGCATTGGCTTTCAGCATTGCAACCTCTGTTTTAAATCATTCTGCATTCCTTAGTTGGGGTTGGAGGGTTATATTTATCGTTGGTGCTATAATTGTAGTTATAGGAATAATAATAAGATACTTAACACTCGAAAGTCCAATATTTAATGAACTTAAAGAAAGAAGAGATATTGCTCGTTTGCCATCCATTGAAATATTGAAATTACAGTGGAAAAAGATAATAATGTTAGCCTTTAGTTGGTGGTTTGTAACAGTATATGATCCTTTATTAGTATTGCCTTATTCTATTGAACTGGCTATTGCACTTAAAGTAAGTCCGCTTTTTGGCCTGACTACACCTAGTTATATGCTATTAGTTGTTGGGATTTCCGCTATTTTAGGTGGAATTTCAACCTTTTTAGGTGGGATTGCTTCTGATAAGTTAGGAAGAAAAAAAGTTATGATAATAGCTAGCGGTATAACAGCTTTAATTATCTACCCATATTTGCTTCTGTTCTTTACTAGAAATCCATTACTACTTATACTAGCTGGACTACTAATATATTTACCCAGATTTTTCGGTCAAGGACCTTTACCGGCATTTTTTACTGAAATATTCCCCGCTAAATATAGATATTCAGGTTCTGGACTAGCTTATCAATTTGGAGGACTTCTTACCGGTATTGCAACCGGAGTAATATTTCCATCAATTTTAGCATTTACACATGCAACTGTATTAAGCGCATGGATATACGCCGGTGCCTTAGGAACTATAATAGCAGCCGTATCATTTGTTACATTATTATTTATTAGGGAGGAAAAGACGGTATATTAATTTTTCCTTTTTACTGTATAATTAATAGTAAACATAGCCCTCCATTAGCGTCCTACACTCACGATTTACTATAACAGATTTAATTTCTCCCCTCTCATTTTTCTTTATCTGAAATTCTGAGATGCCTTTTGGGTGAGCTAGTCTAATTAAATCTTTATTTTTCGACTTAACACGACCATCTAATATGTTTCCTTTTAAGGAGCTAGCGATAGCAACTGCCACACCTCCACTTATCGATAACGCATGATGTATTTCACCTAATGAGATGACTCTTACTGAAAGATCATAGGAGTCCTTATCAATGAATTCTTTATTTATAGTGTAATAATCTCTTGGAGCAGAAAATATTATAGGTAATGGAAATAATGGAGAAAGCAATCCTAACAACTTTCCTCCTACTGTTTTTCTCACCTCCTCTATGATTTTTAGCGATTGTTGATTTTCTTCACCTGGCATTTCATAACCTGTTAGACCAATATCACGAGCATTAATCAATATTATCAGTCCTATAGCATCAATAATACTAATTTGGAAGTTCTTTCCTAAAAGATTAATTACATCTGTACCGTTGCTTGTGGGATAACATCCCTTATTAAAAAAAGAACCACAAGGATCTATCCACTCTACCTCTACATTAACCTTCTTTTCCTCGTCGTATTTTCTTTTATTAAATTTCATTATTATACTTTTTCTCGTATTTATATTAAAAGCTCTGACTTTTACAAACGTCTCATCTACACTTTTAACTAGTCCCTCATTATATGCATAAACTGCTATGGCAGCAGTTAAGTTTCCGTCTACACCATTCCAGTCTATAAATCTCTCTCCCAACCCTACTTGTCCAAACATGTACTCGAGATCATAGTTAGGATCTTTAGATTGCCAGACTACCATTACCTTGCTTGAGAATTGGTTTCCCCCACCTACGCCATCTATTTGCCATTTATCTCCACTGCCAAATATTTTTAAGATAATTTCATCTCTTTCATTTACATTGCTTGGTAGATTTTCCCCTCTAATGAAAACTCCTTTGGTAGTACCTCCTCTAATGATTAGAGATCTAATTTTTTTAGTCATTATAACTTTTTACACTATTGCCCAATTTAAAAGTTGTCCTAGCGAATTTTGGAAAATTATTGAAGATTTACGCGGATAAATCTTTTCCTTTAGTTTCTATTAACGTTAACGATAATAAGGCGGAAATTATTGAAAGGATTGATGCGGTAATTGACACAAATGGTGTTGCACTAATAATACCATGGCTGGCCGAAATAAGGAAAGGCTCCCAAAAGGTTATGAAAAGTCCTATTATGAAGGCTGCAAGTTGATATGAAAGTGCTGAGCCAGAATATCTTACATTTGTGGGAAATTGTTCCGTGCCTAAAGCTCCATATACACCAAATGCCATTTGAATAAATACATTTATTAACGTCATGGCGATCACTATTAAAATGGAATTTCTAGTGGACAGTAATAGAAAGTAGGGATATGTGAATATCGCTAGACCTATGGCAGCGATAAACGCCACTAACTTTCTTCCTATCTTGTCCGCGAGAATACCGCCTAAAATGAAAGTAGGTACTATTCCACCAATTACAGTCCCTAAAAATAGTGCAAATGTAGAGAATTCTCTCGCTATACCTAGACTACCTAAGTATATTAATGAGTAAGGTTCTACAAGGAAGGTGAGACCTATTAAATTTATGTTTTGTATAAAGGCCAGTTTGATTACTAGCTTAGGATATTTTTTAAGTAAGGTAAGTAATGGC
The DNA here is from genome assembly GCF_019175345.1 of Saccharolobus shibatae B12. Lineage (NCBI taxonomy): Archaea > Thermoproteati > Thermoproteota > Thermoprotei > Sulfolobales > Sulfolobaceae > Saccharolobus > Saccharolobus shibatae. The sequence goes on from NZ_CP077717.1 coordinate 1,621,888, forward strand.
GTTTTCTCTAACCTTTCCTTCTTAAGCAGTTGGTCAAATATGGGACTCTCAAATGCTATTACTCTTATTAATATACCAACTATTAGCGCGATACCTCCTGCAATAAAGGGAATTCTCCAGCCGAAGGTTACAAAATTCTTTCCAGTAGATGCTGAAACCAAAGAGAATACTATGGATGCAATTGAAATTCCTATAGGTGCGGTAGTTTGTACTAGACTCGTCCAAAATGCCCTATATTTTGAGTTATGATGAAATTCTATAACCCAGGTAGTTGCTCCTGTGTTCTCTCCACCTAATCCTATCCCAAATATTATTCTCCACAAAAATAGTAAAATTACAGCCAAAATTCCAATTGAAGTTGTAGGTGGAGTAAAAGCTATCCCAAAAGTCGCTATACCCATTATAACCATAGTTATAACCATCATTGATTTCCTACCTAACTTATCACCATAATTTCCAAATACTGCAGCCCCTATAGGTCTAGTAAGATATGTAGTTCCGAAGGCTGCAATAGACAATCCTGCGGCAATGGATGTAGGTAAATGAGAAAAGAAAACAATGGGCCATACTGTAGCAGAAGCCGTTGCTGCAATAAAGAAATCATACCAATCTATTAGTGTACCTACTACTGCTGCAATGGTAACAATAAATCTATCTCTGTTAGATTTCACATCCTTAGATCCCATGTTTTAAGTTATTGTTATGAAAGCTTATAAATTTATTCTTTCCTTTACTATCAGATAAAGCAGAGAAATGGAATATAAAATAATCGAATAAATTCGAGGAGTTATTGGTACTTTTACACTCAGATATTATATCGAACTTCTTCATTCAGTTAATTTTTGAGAAAAATGGAGTTGAAGGAATTAATAAAAATATTTGTTAATCTTCTAAAGATATTCCTCTTGTTTCTTTAAGAAATAATACAGAAATTAGAGAAATTAAAGCAATAGCTATTTGGACTCCTGCTATTACGTTAACTGCATGTGTGATTGGGACTCCTGCTATTAAAGGTGGAATTATAAATGCTGTAGCCACACCTAAATAAAATCCAGCGAATTGAAAAGACAATCCAGATCCTGAATATCTATATTTTGTAGGAAATAACTCAACGAAATACGCACCAATTGATCCTACCGAAAGACCTTGAAAAACTTGAATTAATATCAAAGCAACAATTATAGAATATGCGTTTAGCGTGCTTATTAATAAGAAATATGGATAAGTCAATACTCCAACGCCTATTGAACTTATAACAATAACCGTTTTTCTACCTATCTTATCAGAAGCCCATCCACCTAAAAAAGCGGATATTATTGTAAAGTATGCTCCTATTCCTAACATTAAAAGTATAAAAGCTGGAGTAGGAATTCCAAGTAGTACGTGCTTACCAGAAGCCAGTAAATACTGAAGAGTAAAAGGAGTTATAACAACCCCAGTTACAGATACTCCAAGAAAATAAGAGGCTGCAGCATGAAGAATACGTCCACCATAGGCTCTAAATATCTCTAAGGATGGTAGCTTAGCTGGTCTACGTTTAGATATATAGTTTACGAAGACGGGAGATTCCCTTAACCTTGCTCTAATAATACCTCCAATAATTGCTGCAATTGCACCAATACCAAATAAAATACGCCAACCAGTACTTACTATAAATGATTGTGGAAAGATTAGATACATTATCCCAAAGGATACCGCAGCAGAACCTATTCCTACCCATGCAGAAGCCCCTAAAATTCCAGACCAGAATCCCCTTTTCTTAGTATCTGCTATGTATTCAATTAACCATGTTGAAGCCCCACCCCATTCACCACCAAAACCTAAGCCTTGAATTATTCTAAATAAAATCAATAAAATCGGTGCAAATATTCCTAAAACTCTATATGGTGGAACTAGTGCCATTCCTATAGTGCCTATGAAGATTACTATAAGAGTTGCTACTAACGTCGACATTCTACCCATTTTGTCACCAAAATGTCCAAAAATCATTCCACCAATTGGTCTTACTACATAAGCAGCGCCAAAGCTCAAAAACGAAAGAGCAATCGCAACACCAGTTATTTTAGATACTTGTAGAAAATATAGGGAAGGCCATATGGTACCTGATGCAACACCGGCTAAGATAAATACATAGAAGTCAATAAATGTTCCTATAGATGATGCTATTGCAACATTTCTTACATCTTTAGGACTGATTGAAGATGGAGTTTCCTTATTGGATTTACTCATTTATATCATCATATAATCTTTCATTTTTTCCAGCTATTTATATTTTTCCTCACAATTTTCCTAAATATGAAACAAATAATATATATAAAATTCATGAACTCAAATAGTAATATGGTAAGAAGTAAGGGAAAAAGGAAATTGTTCATTACACTTCAACGAAAACTCTACCATCTCTTTCTGGAGATACTATAGCTTCAAGCGCTCTTAAAGCTTCTTCTAATTTAAATTTTCTCCAAATTCTAACCTTTAATTTACTAGCTAAATTGATAAGAGTATAAAGTTCAGACTTTTTACCTCCGCGAACACCAATTAACGCTCTCTCGAACCTATAAAGATATATGGGGGATATTTTCACAAATTCTTCATTAAATTCACCACCTGTTAGCGCGCCAAATGTTGCCCATCTCCCTAATGTACCTACTACTCTAAGACTCTTATTCCATGTGGCAACACCTACAGAATCTATTACAACATCAGCCATTCTTCCTTTAGATATTTCCTTGACTTCCTCTTCTACTGTATCAAGATTAACTAAATAGTCTGCACCAAACTCCTTTAACCATGATCTATTCTTTCTCGAAACCGCTATAACGATACCACCGAAAATTTTCCCTAATTGTACAGCAAATATTCCCGTGTTCCCAGAAGCCCCAAATACTACTAGATACTCACCAGCTCTTAATCCAGCCTTATTTAATGCATGATATGGTGTCAAAGCAGAGGCTGGTAAACTTGCCGCTACTTCCCAGCTTATTTCTTCAGGAATTTTTATTACATTTCTTTCTGGGACAGCAATGTATTCCGCAAGCCCACCATTGGCATTTATGCCAAATCTCCCACCGTTTCTACATAATTGCTCATTCCCTAAGATACACATATCACAAGTACCGTCATGGATTCTATGATATATTATTACTTTGTCTTCCTTTTTTAGATTCTTAACCTGATCTCCTACTTTCTCTACTATCCCTGCAACTTCCTCTCCCGGAATATGTGGAATAGGAGATATTTTATGCCCTTGAACAATAAGGTCTTTAGTCATATAATAATCTTGAGGATGTATTCCTACCATTTTTACCTTAATTAGAACATCATGCGGGCCTATTTTTGGCTCCTCTACATCTGTTATTTCCACCATATTTGGTGCTTCAATTACTAGAGCCTTCATCAATACTCACCTATAATCAAATATTTCTTCATTAGATATAATGTTATCTATTTCCAGATTTAAAGAAGATTATGCTTGATATACCTTTTCATAATAACTGCAACCCGAGGGTTTTATGAAAGGTTCTTTAATAAAGCTATTAGGAAATGCTCCTTTATCGCAATTATTATGAAGAAGACTAATATTAAAAACGCTACTTTTTAACTCCTTCTATTCATTATTCTTGTAATTGTATATATAAAATTAGGATTATACTTGTACATTTAGATTAGAGAAATCCATAATGTTTCCAATTCCTTTTTTAATGCCTTTATCTAGCTAGCAGATGTAAAGAGTGTCGTTATTATGTTACAAACTTTTTGAAAAAATTAAGTTCATAGTTTTGGGGCTAAAATTCATAATAGATTAAGGGAATTTCCTACAAGCACAACAATTTATATCTTAGTGACGACACTATTAACACACTCTGCTTGCAAGTAGTTAATTTTTTAATAACACATTAAACATATGATAATAAGATGAATGATAGTAAAAAATCTATCAAAGATTATATTAAGGCTGATAAACAAGAAGCTTTCTTTAAGCTTAGTTCAGAGGTTTATACGGACCCTTACTTATTTAATCTCGAGATGGACAAGATATTTTATAAAAGTTGGGTTTACTTATGTCATGAGTCGCAACTAAAAGTTCCTAATGATTATCTTACTACCTACATAGGTGAAATCCCCATAATATTAGTTAAAACAGAGGGAGGAAAAATACTAGGACTAATTAATAGATGTAGACATAGAGGTGCGCTTGTGTGCAGACAAGAGAAAGGGAATTCAAAATTCTTCAGATGCCCATATCATGGATGGACCTATTCCAATGATGGAAGATTATTAGGAGTACCTGATAGGGATGGATATCCAGAGCAGTTTAATATGGAGAAATTAGGATTACTTAAAATTCCTCAGTTAGTTAATTATTATGGCTTCATTTTTGGATCTCTGTCCTCTGATGTACCTGAATTCGAAAATTATATTGGAGAGGCAGGTAAGTTATTGAGATTAATAGCACAAAAGTTTCCAGGTGGAATTGAGGTTTTAAGAGGCTATCATAAATATGGAGTACCTATAAATTGGAAACTAGCATTTGAAAATGCTGTAGACCATTATCATGCACCCTTTGTTCACGAAAGTTACTTCGAAGCAGTAGGACATAATCCTGGAAGAAGAATAGATTTACGATCTAAAGATTTATCGCTCTATTTAGGTAAGGGGCATTTAGTAGATCTTATGTTCAGAGAATACGAAATCTACGAAGTCGATGAGAAAGGGTCTCCTTGGTATCTCAATAATAACGGAAATTTGACCGAAATAGAGAAAAAATGGGCGTCTAAAATAACGTTCCATTTAGCAATTTTTCCTAATGTTATAGTCTTCGATGTAGCGTCGCCTGGCCCAACAATTAGAGTTATAAGACCGGTTAAGGTTAACTATACTGAAGTCTACTCGTATTATTATTTGCCCAAGAATGCTCCTAAAGAGTACAAAGAGAAGGAACTAAGAGCTTCCTTAAGATTCTATGGTCCTGCAGGAATGGGAACCCCCGATGATCTCGAGGTGTTAAAGTTAGCTACGGAGGGTTATAAGGTAAAAGAAAAAGAAGGCAAGTATAATGATTTATCAAGGGGTGTACATAGAGATTTTAGGTATCATGAAATATTGGAATTAGTTAACGCTGAGATGATAGGTCATGGAACAGACGATACGGGATATAGGGGATTTTATAAGTGGTGGGCTAAGATAGTATTTGGGGAAGAATTAGATTTTTAATTTCGATAGTTATATTCAGGGTTCTTGATATACCACAAAATCTTGATCTTCTTCTTCCTTTGGAATATCTTCCTTCGGCTGTATTCCTAAGCCTAAACCTTTGAATTGGAGATAATCTGTACCAATTTTGCCTTCTATCCTAAAATATCTAAAAGGATCGTCAGGGGGCGTTTCAAGTAAGAAACTATCATGTGCAGTTACCGATACATGATAGTTAGCGGAGATACCTATCCAACCATTATCTGGTCTATGATGATATGACAGACTTACATTATATAACTTAGCTAAATTGATCCTTTTAATTGCCTCAGTTATCCCACCTATTTTGGTTGTATCTATCTGAAAATACGTATATGCCTCGCTCTCTATTGCCCTTTTAAACTCGTTTATTGTGAAAATATTTTCGCCCCCTGCTATTGGCACTATTTCATTTAGCTTCTTTAAGGCTTTATAATTATCACTTTGCCTTAATGGTTCCTCTATCCACATAGGCTCATATTTGGATATAGAATTAAACAATTCTTTTGCTTTTTCAAGGCTAGGTATAGATGAGCTTAAATCCACTATAATTTTTGGGGAGTAACCATAAATATCCCTTAATTCTTTCATTGCATCAATGGCCCTATTATAATGTTCATGAATTTTTATAATTTTAAAACCTCTTTCAATGAATATTCCTACTGCCTTTCTTAAAGAATCAATATTCCCATATCGAGATAATGCTATATATCTAGGTGTATCTTTTCCAGAATATCCTAAGAGCTTATATATAGGTCTTCCCAATTTCTTACCCATTAAATCCCATAAGGCAATATCTATTCCAGAAATTACTCCAGATGATACTGCACCCTTTCCCGTCTCTAAGATCTTAAAGAGAAAATCATTTATTTCACATATCTCTTCTTCATCTTTATTTAAAATTGCTCTAGAGATCTTTTGACCTAAAATTATGTAAATATCTCTAGAATTTGCAGTTGTTGCTAATATCTCTCCCCATCCAATGATATTTTCATCATTCGTTATTTTAACGAAAAGTTGTGAACTCCATTGATTGTACCAAGATTGCAATGGATCTGTTTTCTCTAAAGGTATATTAGCCTTTATAAACTCAACCTTCTTTATCATCCAAAGTTACCTATTTATTATCTTTCGTTTTGCGAATAAATATATTTCTCCAGGATATTATCTGGTATCTGCATTAAAATTTCCATGGTCAATGGATCTATATATCTAGTAATCCCACTTGTAATGCACTCAATTTTGAACCTAGGACTATTTCCACTGAAATCTATCGAGATCCTTACTTTTGAAAACTCATTCTTTATCTCTAAGAAACTTACCTTTTCTTGCATAGTTTGGTAAAGATATAAGCATATTAAAATTTAACTTTAAAATACCCTCAAATGGAGATCATATATAATTTTGACTAGTATAGGAGGCATTAGTGATCTTTGCTTCTAACAAACTAAACTCTGATAAATCTTAGTAAAGAATTATATTAGGAGTAAAATTCCGTTTTCTATAAAATCATTAATGAGATTTACTTTCTTGTATTTTATCTTAAGTTTTCCATTTTCATCTTTTATTATCCCCATTTCCGTAACTCCTACATAAGTCTCCAATCTTTTATATAAATTCCTATAAATATACAAGGTCCAATTATATCTTACTTTCCACGAATTGTCCATTTCATTAAATTCTGCAATAATGTTAGAAATCATTCTCACAGTACGAGGATGAGGATTGTATGCTGGTGCTTTCCCACTCGTTATTCTTTTCACGTATGTTTCCATTTCTCTCTTTGTGGATAAATAGAGAATACTAACATCGATGTCAGGATCAGTTACAATATTCTCCTCATCTTCCCATGCAGGAATCCAATAAAAGGAATCATCGGTAAATAATTCTAACCATTCATCATATCTCTTCTCATCTAGTAGCATAGCTTCTTTGTATACTAACTCTACCAATTCTTCAGAGGGAATCATGTTTTCACGCTTAAGATTTTAAGTATCGGTAACTTCTTTAGCGAATAATTCTTCTGGCTTTACTAATGTGGGTATTATTCCTTGTTCATACATATATCTAATAAAGGTTTCAATTGTATAATAATTTTTCTTTAAACCATAGGGCCAATAATCTTCACCCATGATTTTAACAGTTTCTTCATAATGATCAAAAAGCCATGGAAGTGAGTAATGTAACGTTCCAGTAGCTATAGTAAACTTTTCAAATGCAACGTTCTTTGATTCTTCAAAGGCTTTATATATGGACTTGGCTATCCACCTATTCTCTTCGTATACATCTCTTCTTATTACAATGACATGCATTATAGGAAATATTTTAGTCTTTTTATAATATTCAATTTCAAGTTCTCTATAATTTTTGAATAATCTAGTTACCTTATCTGGGAAAGTCTTAAAGGAGCTAGGAACTAATGCACTATATAATGCATCTATCTCACCATTAACCAGCATGTCAGATAAATTCTTTCCATCAGATATTTTAACTACTTTAATTTCCTTATATTTGGGTAAAACATCAGTTTCCGCTAGGACTGTGAAGAACTTTCTCCTTCTTGAGGGATCTTCAAGTGGTCCAGAATAATATGTTACAGATTCCGGCTTAACCCCGTACATATCGCTTAATATACCCTTTATCCATACGGCTGCAGTTTGTCTATATTCCGGAACTCCTACCCTCCTTCCTATTAGATCTTGTGGCTCTCTTATTCCAGAATTTACGTTAACATAGATACTATTATGTCTAAATGACCTAGAGGGGAAAACTGGTATAGCTACGAAGGGCTTATCTTCAAAAAAGGACGCTATATAAGCGCCAAAGGAAAGCTCTGCAATATCAAATTCTTTATACTTTAACATTCTATAAAATGTCTCTTGAGGCCATAACGGTAGATAATTTAGTTCTAGTCCTTCTGGCTTTACGGTTCCATCATATAACGCAATGGTTCTATCGTAACTCCAACAAGCTAGAGTTAAACGGAGTTTTTCCACCATATTCGAATCTTTAGGAATTTAAGATTTAAGCTTAACTATTAAGGTATAGTTAAGGTAGTTAGCTCTAATATTTTAGAGATCTTTGGGCGGTTTAAACTTCAAGATAAGCAAAGTTTAAAAATGCTAGCAAAGTAATATACTTAATGATGAGTAAGCCGGAAGAACTCAAAGAATTTATAGTTATAGACGCGGAATCTCATATAGTTGAGAATCCTGAAGATATTGAGAAATTTTTGGATAAAAAATACAGGTTGCCTATGATTGTAAGAGATGAAGTGAGTGGAACTAGATATTGGATCATTGACGGAAAAATGTATACAAGACCATTTGGGTTTGGTGGAGGTGAAGCTAGAGGCTTAATAGATCATACGTTTAACAAATTTTATGGCAAAACAAGTCCTAAATTGAAAGCAAAAGACGCTTCGCTTAACGATATTGATGGAAGATTGGCAGATTTAGATCAAATGGGGGTTGATATCCAAATTGTAAATCCGACTTCAAGCCTAATAGTTCCATTTATGAGTGATAAAGATTGGGCCTACGCTATGGCTAGGGCTTATAATGATTATGTTGCTTCTAGACTTAAGTACACTAAAAGAGTTTACGCTAATGCAGTAGTACCTGTTCAAGATGTTAATCTAGCTATAAAGGAAATGGAAAGAGCTAAAGAATTAGGATTTAAGGGAGTTATAGTCCCATCATTTGTTTCTGATGGTCACTTCGTAGCATTAAAACCTATTTTCCATGAAGATTACTTTCCATTTTTTAAAAAAGCATCAGAGCTTAATATGCCAATAGTAGTACATATTACTCCAACAAGTTCAGAATTGCCTTGGGTTTTCCTATTTAATAAATACCTTTATGTAAGGGGAGTAGGCCATCCATATGCAATGATGATAACATTGATGGGTCTAATAGGAGAAGGCTTTTTTGAACGTTTGCCAACCTTGAAAGTTCACTTATGTGAGGCTGGTGCTTCATGGTTGCCATATTGGATATGGTGGCTAGATGAAGCAATAGAGAGTCCTAGACTGAGGAAATATTCATTGGAAAGATTTGGTATAGATCCTTATCCTTATTTGAAGAAACTAGCTTCCGAATATCTTCAGCAAGGTAATATATACGTTAGCCTTGAATCTGATGAACCTGCAGAAATCATAAAATATATTATTGAAAAAATGAAATTAGAAAACAGCATTGTCTTTGCGGCAGATTACCCTCATGCTTCTGAAGCCCAGTATTTTCCTGAATATTTAAATCTATTTATGGAAAATATAGCTAAACCAGCAAATCTTTCTTCAAAACAAATTGAAAAAATATTAGGTGAAAACGCAAAAATATTATATAACATATAAAAAATAATAAATATTTATTTCATAATATCCAAATTATTTGGATGAAGGCAAACATTGAAAGTTACTGCAATGTCATCAATACCATTTTAGATTAGAGGCTTAATGGACAGATTGCAACAAGGATAACATGAAACAAGTTCTGACTTTACGGTATTACTTAGACCTAGTTGCAGAGTGATGAAATCTCTGAGGAACTCTAGCACATTCAGGGTGTAGAATTTAAATATTAAATAAAAACTGATATTCTAAAACATGGATAAGTAAGTGCCAATTATATTACCTGATATTATAGGAACCCATAATGCCGATGGATGATCTTTGTCATGATATAAGGTAATTCTTGACGGGCGTTGTCTTTTTATATGACGTGATGTAGGTCCGGCTTCATAAGGAGAACTAGGAGGATCAGAGCTACTTATTAATAGTCCTAATCTGTTTCCAGGTCTGAAAAGATTAGCAGTAGGTACAATTTCTATCTTAAATTTATATATTTTATTAGGTTCAAGTTGCTCTCTATTTTCATGCTTATAATAAAATGACCATGGTGTAGATTGCTTTTCATCAATTTGTTTCTGTGAACCTCTTAACCACGCTCCAGTTAATACCCTTTCGTTACCTTTTTCGTCTATTTCTAATAGCCTTATGGAAAGCAACACTTCGTTATCCGTTGTTGATAGAAATAATTCTAGAATTGGAGGGCCTACTATCTCAGTTTCTTCGACGAATTTTGGCGTAACGTACTTTGCATAACCTCTAGCCCAAGGAGAGTCAAAGTAAGAATCTGAGGACTCATTATCCCAAAATTCATGCTCACTTAAAATTCCCCTTTCATGTAAATAGAAGGGTACCCATTTAGTTTCTGGAAGAGGCCACTCTTCTGATTCTCTCCATTTATTAGAGCCCATAACAAATATTTTTATGGGTTTTTCCTCATTAATTCCAGTGTCAATACCCTTAAGCCAATAATCAAACCATCTTAATGCCTCGTATTGAAGTTGATAAACTGGCCTATCCAAAAAATAAGGTGGACCAATAGTTAATTTCTTAGGTGCACGTATTTTATCCCATGCCCTAAAAGCTGCAGGAAGATGAAAACCATAGTTGGCCCAATCTCCGCCTAAATATGAGGGAATTCTTATTTTTTCAAGATCTACAGTTCTTTCTCTCCAGAAATCATCATATAATTGGTGAATTAGAATCTTTACTATAAACGGGTTAAGATCTTTTTCTGGATTTAATAACGCTTCCCTTAATTCAGGGAGAGCAGTGATATCTGGATCTTTAAGAAGAGCGTCTATCTTCTCTAATTCATCCCTGGAAAACTCTTTATTAACTCTAGTATTACTTTCCTGTAAAAATTTAGCAAAATCTACTACATACTTCCCGGCTAATATCCCACCTTGATAAAACATATCTCTATACGGATCTGTGCTTCCCCATGGAGCAAAAATACATTTGAGATGAGGCGGATTTTTTGCTGCTACAGCGAGGGCAATCATTGCAAAATATGACACACCGAAAGTACCTATATTTCCATTAGACCAAGGAAATTCAGCTAACCTCTCTATAACCTCATATATATCTTGAACTTCTCTAGGCCCTAAGAACTCATAATAGCCCTCTGAATCACCAGTTCCTCTCACATTCAGAATGACGTGGACATATCCTCTTCGTACAAAGAAATTGGGATCTCCAGCTTCTAATGTACCTCTTCTTCGTTCCTCTATTGCCTTTTCTACGTTGGAGTATCCTCCTACTTGTATAGGTTCAGTTTGACCATACTTGTCATAGGGATGTGCCGAAAGAATAACAGGAAATTTACCTTCAGTATTAGGTCTAAAAATATCACAATCTAACGATATCCCATCGGAAACCTTGATCTTCACGCTTCTTTCCCTTATTACATCATATATTCTTTCTGATGTTTTCCATTTCTTTGTAAACATATTAATCAGCCTTATGAATGAGATTAGTACATGAATTATAAACTTTTCTGTCACTATTAGCATATAATTTCTGAAGAAACAAAACGTAGTTTTTATCTTAATTTGTCATTATTTGGAAACAATATTCGTGCTATATAGATATCTATCACGATAATTTATAAAATAAGTTTACTCTAAAGTAATATTTCACTATGAGATAGATTTTACGTGAATTACACATTGCTACATATATATTGTTAAATATTGAAATAATTATTATTATTTGATAAAAATTAATTAAAAATTAGAATAACTCTGATTCTGACAATTTCTTAATGGGCTTAGTACCGGGAATCCTAAAGCCAATTCTATAGTAGTACCCGCCTAACTTTTCCTTTATTCTAAAGCTTTCTACTTCGTCATTTATTCCTTTTCCTACCTCTATTTCAACATCTCCTTTCCATATATCAGTTATTTTCACATCTTGTAAATCAAGCCTTACGAGTTCTAATACGTTAGTCTCACCTTCTCCTTCAGCTGGATAATCCCTTATAAGAAGAGTTGGACCAAATGTGGGTGGTTTTTCTGCTTTTTCCTTTAGGGTGACCTTTATCTTATATAAAATACTGCTTCCACGTACTACATAACCACCTACTGTTACTCCAGCTTTAGGTTCGCTGATCTGAGGTAATAGTGGATGAAATCTAGTGAGTTGTATATTAGCAATCTTTTTAGGAAATCCATTTAACCAACCACGTATAATCGCAAAATCTTTATCTACCCACATAAATGGGTAGTATTGATATGTTCCCCCTTCAAAATATACTTTAACACTTACGGCTGCTTCATTATATTGTGTTAGCATCGGTTCTTCATATAGTAAATCGGTTCTGTTTCCCATTACAGTTACAAATTCACGTAAAGAAAAAAGAGCTTCTCCATCAGTTTCAAATATCTTTGGAACTACATTTTTTAGAAGGTCTCGATCTAATTTTACATAAGCTACTATAAAATTTCCACCATAGTAACTTTCTTTACCTAATACAACAGCTGATTTCTCAGTGCTTGAAAATGGATGAATTTTCATCGTATATCAGTATCACTCTGCTACCTTAATCTTAAAAAGTTAACTTATCTATTTTTGAGCACAAATATAATATTCATATAAATTAAATTATCAAACTAAAGCTATCTGTACGGCTCATTATACACCTAAATTAAGCTTATGAACAATTATGCCTCAAGTGGAGGAGAGTATCCTAGGTGTAAATAATTTAATAAATATAATAAGATAGAAACATGCCGTTAAGAGTAAAAGTCAATTATATATTTCAATATGAGAAGAGATTCTTATTATATTTTAGTATAAAATAACTAAATATAGGGAAAAGCAGAATTTTCAACAATCTCATCACTACCCTACAACTCTAGGAGTTGTTACGAGATTAGGAATCACCACAGTGTGGACTGACCCGTTTTTCTTCGAGAACTCTCGACAAAACAGGCTTATAAATTAAAGAGTCGTAAATCAGCGCAATAACGTAAACGAAGAGCTCAACCATTTCCTTATCAACTGCATAAGGCCTCAAATACTGTTTCAATAAAATACCAATGAGCTCAATATAGCTCCTAAACGAGAAATCAATCACCTAAGTTATAGGGTTCAAAGGGATACCAAGGTCAACAGCAAGAGTATGTAAGATTATAGTCTAGCGCTTCTAATTGTCTTGAGGATGACTTCTCTCTAAGGAGGTCACCCCTCTTAACTTAACCTACCTTCGAAGCATCCAACAGATTAGAGATACTATCATTTAATATCACATTTCTATCTCAAAAAGGATGATTGATCAATGACAATCCCTATTTTCCTAAAATCTTCTCCCAAAGTTAGAATAGCGTCTCATCTTCTAGTGGTTCTCTAGAATAGTACATGACCTATTAAATGAGATATGGCCGAAATTATCGTGGGGACGACTTCCACAAGGTAGCTCCTTTATGGTTTGAGGAGGTCGGTTTATAAACAATATGCTTAAAAGGTTTAAAGTTAAAAATTAAGTCGGAATGAAACTACTAAATTTTGCACCACATCCCAATGCCAATATTAGACTTGGTGTACTATATAAAGGAAAGGTTCTCGATGTACCATATGCATTTAAAGAAATATATGACAGTGATCCTCCATCCTGGTTTAGCTCTACTGATAGCTTAATTAAAGGTGGAGATGAAGCCCTTAACTTACTTAAAAAATTGATCAGTAACAATATAACCAATAATCTGTATGGTTTGGATGAAGTAATATATTATCCTGCAGTGATGAGTCCAGAAAAAATTCTATGCGTATTTTTGAACTATGAAGCCCATACTAAGGAAGCCAAAAGAGAGACACCTAAAGAACCTTACATATTTTCAAAACTTCCGTCTACTTTAATAGCTCATAAATGGCCGATAGAGTTGCCTAAAGCTTCAAAGCAAGTTGATTATGAGGCAGAATTAGCTGTTATTATTGGTAAAAGAGGAAAGTATATACAGAAGGAGGATTATTACAAATATATATTTGGTTATACAATTTTTAATGATGTAAGTTTTAGAGATAGAAGACAGCATGCAATGATGAAAGAAATAGGCCTTAACTTTTTACACGCTAAGAGTTTAGACGGAGCTGGACCTATAGGCCCATGGATAGTAACTAGAGACGAAATAGCTGATCCACATAATCTAACCATAACATTATGGGTAAATGATGAAATTAGGCAAAACGATAATACTAGAAGCATGATATTTAAAATACCAGAGATAATAGAATATATTACAAATGGGATATCTTTGAAAGCTGGAGATGTGATATCAACTGGAACCCCATCGGGTACAGCATTAGCTACCGGAAAATTCCTAAAGGATGGAGACACTGTTAAGATAAAAATAGAAAATATAGGAGAACTTATTAACCCAGTTAAAGCAGAAAGCTAGCTTTCCCTTTTTTATTTTATTGAATTTTCATATATAATCCTCTAGCATGTATCTTAGCCACCATTTATAGAACCCTCTAATAAATGTATCATCAAGTACGTTACTGGCTCCCTCGAATTTTATACCTCCTTCTTCTATCTCCTTAATTTGATCTGATTCCCTGTATCTACCCTTAGTGAGATTGATTAACGGATTATCGAATTTACTTGCATGAGTAATACTAATCATGACCTCATTATCATCTGCTGATCCCATACCCACTGGACCACTAAACTCCTCATATGCTCTTAATAGTTTTCTTCTTATTTCTGGAGAGATATTTTTCGGCAAGAAAATATAAGTTTCCATATGTGTCAAATCGGCTCTTATTGGATTTACTAATCTTATTGTAGGTACTGATTCGTCATAATCGAGGATAATTAAATTCGGTATAATGGCGGCATGTAGTGTGCATCTCCATCTAAATTTTCCTTTATTTCCACCCAAAATTTTTTGAAGTTGCTCAGTGGAAGTAATAAGTGGTAATTGTGTCCTCACATTTTCTTTATCTAATATAAAGAAGAAATGTCCTCCTCTTAAATACCCAGCTGTATTGTAAGGAGATTTACTCTTAGCTGCAGCTGCAGTAGTTGCTGGAGATCTATTATTAATATATGTTGATAACATAGATACGCTTGCATGTAATGTTGGAAAGTGGTAAATGTCTACTGTGTTCTCTAAAACTAATTTCCAGTTGCCAGTATAGGCATACCTTACTGGACCTCTCACCTCTATACCCTCAGGATGTATATCGGTTATATAGTCAATAAACGCTTTTGCATCTCCTAAATGTTCTTCCAAAGACTTAGATGGATTTATACTAGCAAATACAAACCCTTTATATGTCTCTATATTTATTTCCTTTAAATTAAGATTGGACATATCGTAATCTTTGGGAAAACCTTCTCTATCTGGTATGCCTACTAATTTCCCTCTATTATCAAACGTCCAACCATGATAAATACATTTGAAAAATTTTGTATTTCCCTTATATACTCTACATAATATATTTCCCCTATGTGTACACTTATTTATAAATCCATGAATTCTTCCATCATTACCTCTAGTTATTAGCACGAGATATTTTCCAACTTTACTTACCTTAAAATCTCCTACATTACTTAGCTCACTTTCGTGTGCAACATATACCCATAGCCTATGGTAAATCCTTTCCATTTCCATGTCAAAAATTTTCTCATCTGTGTATACCCGCGAATCTAACCAAACATCATTTCCATCATCTCTTACTAGATTCTTTAAATCTTCCATATTTACTACTAATTTTCTCATAATAATAAACTTTTTTATCTATACTTTAATCTTAAGTCGCCATTACTCTAGTCTTGTGGGATAAAACGCTGATCCCAGAATTTATAGGCTAATAGCGACACTATGGTCACCTATGTCTAAAGGTAATTAAACCTTTTTCTTTTCTGTAGCTATTCCAAAGTTTAGCCTTCTTATTATGGTAAGGAATTATCAACTAACAAACCTCATCTCATGGTCTTGGTTCCAATAATTACATTATATTCTAAAAACTATTCTACAAATGTAAGAGCGTCGAGAGCAGGTTTATCATATTAGCTAGGAGGGCTTATAGTAGGAGTAGTATTAGCATTTATATTACCGTTAGCAACATTAGCAGGGCATGGAATAATAGGTTCTTGGCCTTACGTAAGTTTAATAGGGATTGTTATTGCTATAGTTTCTATCATATCACATTTATCACTAAAAGAGACTAAAGATCATAGTGTCGTCATTAGTATATAAATTTATTAAACAAGGGAAATCTCTACAAGTAGTAAATGCAAAATAACGTTTTGCGTGCCTTATTGTGATATAGACATATTAAATAGCTCAATGACGACACTAAGACTAAAGATTCCCAATTAATATAAAAAAACTTAAATTACTAATAATAAACATTTTTTACGAACATTTTTGCATCTTCCATAGTTATCTTTTTAGGATTAGAGCCTGAGTTTACAGCCTCCACAAACTTTGGCAATAGTTCTACAATATCTTCGAATTTAGCGTATTTAGATAATCTTTCATTAATTCCCAAATTATTCAATATATTCTCTATTCTTCTATCTAAATTGGGATAGATAGACGATAGTTTTTCCGATTTATTAAATCTTATAGCTTCAGGTAGTGAGATGCATGAAGTTACACCATGCGGTATATTAAATTTAGGTCCAAAAACGTGACCAAAGGAATGACTTATACCCATCCCTGCAAACTTCCTAGCATATGACGAAATCCATGATGCTATCTGGCAAAACTCCAGATCATCTAAATTATTTTCTAGACACTTTAGCATCATATTTATACCTTGGGCAGATAGCACATCAGTAAATGGAGAAGCTTTGTTAGAGTAATAAGCCTCAACAGCGTGATCAAGAGCTTTAACAGCTGTAGTAATTAGAAGACTTTTTGGAGTGTACTCTAGCACTTCAGGATCAAGTATGATCACATCTGGATTTTTAACTCTCCTCGAAACCTTAAATCCATCTTTGTTTTTAAAAGACGCATTATAGGTGTATTCGGCTCCAGATAATGTAGTGGGTATTGCTATATGATAACCGCTAAAAGCCAATTTAACCGCGTCTATGATGCTTCCACCACCTAAGCTTATTACAGTACTTTCCATTGAAAGCTCTTTGATCAAAATATTAAGTTCTTCTTCTGGTATATGATGAGAAGGACCTTGTATTATTCTTTTTATATTCACATAATTTTCCATCTTCTTTAATAATCGACTATTTAATAAACTTTTCGTAACCACAATTGTTACTTGGTTCAGACCTAACTGGTTTAGATACGAGAGTGAATTCCTTCCATAAAATACCTTTATACTATTAAATTCAGCTACCCACATGGGTAGTCTTTATTGTTTAGAATTTATAAAAAATTATCGATGACGAGAAAGTTTCGCAACAGAGGTTCTTTTAATGATATCAAATTCTTTCAAAATCATTTTATGCTGAAATATCATGGATAAATTCTAGCTAGATAATTAATTATATCAAACTAAGAGTAATCATTGTATGCTTTGTTGAATCCTTCAGTTTTCTTAGATGTTAAGTTAGTTAAATTTTCTTAAATTCAAAATCAAGAATTGATTTAAAAGTAAGTTTAGCGTTAACTTTGATAAAAATTTAACTAACCAACAGCGCAACCATTATAAAAATTTTTATATATTAATCTTTCAAGAATGAGTATATGAGCTCCAAGAAGGTTTTAAAGGAAGAAATCGAGGATTTTATTTACCGCGAGATGAGGTTATTAGATGAGAGAAGATATCAAGAATGGTTAGATTTATTTAGTGATGATGGTATGTATTGGATTCCAAGATGGATTTCTGAAAATAGTATTGTAGAAAACCCAGAAGATGATTTAAATATCCTATATCTTGATAAAAAAAGATTAGAAATCTACATTAAGAGGATTTTGACTGGAATAGCGTATACTTATGAGCCCCATGCAAGAACTACTAGATTGGTATCTAACATATTAATAGATAAGCAGATAGAAGACTATATTCAAGTGTTATGTAAGTTCATCATGAATATGTTTAGAGCACAACCCCATGAACTTTATGGTCCGAGAATGCAAGAAACATTAAGCGGTGATATTGAATACAGATTAAAACGAGTTAATGGAGATTTTAAAATAAAACTTAAGAAAGTTGTGCTAATTAATGAGCCTGTAGTTGGAGGACAGATATATATAATCTAAGGCTAAATCTCTTCTATTTTCAATGGTAGAAAATGTTTCTTAAATTACAAAAATTGGAAGTAAACGCTATGCTATAAAATTAAAAAAGAAATTATTTTGAGATTTGTTCCCTATATATTCCCACTTTCCTAAATAATGGTTCATCCGAATAGGAGAATAGTATTAATGGTTTTTCATCACTATTTACTATCCTATAATTTTCCCATGGCGGTATTATTACAATGTCATTAGGTTGCATGCTAAACTTCTGTCCCTTAACTTCAATGGTGCCATATCCCTCAACTCCTACAAATACTATGTGTTCAGTTTTTTTGATTTGAAGTGTCTGAGATTTAGGCTTTATCATTCTAATTTTTAGTGACATAGTGGGGAAGGCATCTTCTCCATTTAGTGGATTTATATATCTTAGTACAATCCCTTCAGTCTCATCTACGTTACTTTTCTCACTTAATTTAGTAAGACCTTCTTTAGCCTTAAAATATGGATAGTATAATAACGGATTATAGACCCCTATATCTTCCTTTTCCGGCTTCAAGCCACTACCATAGGTGGTTAATATGTCATCTTCCGTATGCGTTATTGGCTGTTTATCTACCTTATATATTTCAGAATAGTTTTTGTAAAAGATTCCTCCCATATACCATATAAGAGGAGCATCTAAACCATCTAGCCATATAACGTCACTTTCTCCTTCATTTCTATGATCATGCCATGACCAGCTAGGAGTTAGAACTACATCTCCTCTATGCATTATAATCCTTCTACCGTTAACTATAGTATACGCACCGTTTGGTGGAGCTTCTAAAATAAATCTAAATGCATTTGGCGTGTGATAATGTGATGGGGCCACTTCACCTGCTTTAACTAATTGTATTGCAGCAAATATCGTTGGTGAAATTGCAATAACACCAACATAAGGTAACTCCTTTAATCCAGGGTTAACTAGTTGAACTTGCCTTCTCTCGGCTTCTTCTGGTCTTAATAACTCCGCTAGTTCATATAATAGCTTACGTAAAGTTGCGTAATCCCATTTAAATGGTATAGCTAATGGTGTAGGCTCATTTGTAAAAATAGGTCTCTTAACTAGACCGAATTTTGGAGCTTCAGTAGGATGAAAGGTTATAAAATAGGTAGTTAGATTATAGGATAGTAGTTTCTTGAAGAACTCTTGTCTTCTCTGTTCTAATTCATTGCTCAATCTAATCACCCTAATATACTTCTTTCATCAAAATTAAAAGGTTTTCATTTTAAAGTTAATGTTTACATTTTTTTGACTATTCTTGATTTATTCAAGAATAATTTTAAAATTAAATTTCAATTTAATTAGATTTTTAATCTTGGATTCACATGTAGTGTGCGTCCATAGTGTCGTTATTATGTTACAAACTTTTTGAAAAAATTAAGTTCATAGTTTTGGGGCTAAAATTCATAATAGATTAAGGGAATTTCCTGCAAAGCACAACAATTTATATCTTAGTGACGACGCTATCTAAAGGTTAGACATTTATCCGCTAATCTTATCAAATTATGGAGATAAAAAATAAAAGTAAGTACAAAATAAAATAGTGTATGGGAGAGTCTAGTAAGAAATATGCAACAGATTTAATTGTAGATATACTTAAGGAGTTTAACATAGAATATGTAGTTGCCAACATAGGTTCGTCTTTTAGAGCATTATGGGAATCTTTAGTAAATTATGGAAACGGTAGGCCACAATTACTTAGTGTACCTCATGAAGAGATAGCCGTAGGTATAGCCCATGGCTATGCTAAAGTAACTAAAAGGCCTATTGCCGTTTTGCTTCATGATACTGTAGGATTACTTCACGCTACAATGGCAATTTACAATGCTTGGTGTGATAGAGTTCCCGTAATATTGATATGTGCAAATGGTCCATTAGACATTAAAAGAAGAAGGCCTTGGATAGATTGGGCTCATACTACTTTACTACCTAATAACATCATACGAAATTATGTGAAATGGGATGATTACGTAACATCACTGGAATCGTATATTCAATCATTTATTAGAGCTTATAATATAGCAATGGAGACCCCCAATGCCCCAGTATTTATAGGCGTTGATGTAGATGTGTTAGAAAAGGAGCCAGAGAAATTACCAGAAATTCCTAAAGCTTCCTACAATTCTACGAAGATTTATCCAGATATCTCAATGATTAAAAAGGTATATGATGAAATAAGTTCTGCAGAAAATCCATTAATAATTGTCGGAAGAATTGGACTACTTCATGAAAATATTAGTAAGCTAATAACTTTTGCTGAGCTAACCGGCTCTAAAGTAATTGATACATTAGAGTACTTTAATTTTCCCAATACTCATCCTTTAGATGCTACGTTCACAAACGCTGTACAAGAGGCGGATGTGATATTAGCCATAGACACGCTTTCGTTAGACTATTATTTATATAAAACTGATAAACTCACCAGAGATCGGAAACCTCTATTTAAACAAGATGCGAAAATATTTGTAATAGGTAATTATCTAATAAATTCCTGGTCATATGATTATGGAGATTTAATTCCAGCTCAGAGTATAAAATCTGACTCAGATACAGCTTTGGAAGCACTACTTAGCGTAGCATCTACTAAGTTAATTAAAAAAGATGTAATTAATGAAAGAATTCAGAAAGCAAAAGAGATTCACAACGAATTAAGAAAATCGTGGTTAAATGAGGCAAAGAGCAGTTCAGGGAAGCCGATCTCTCTTTCTAAACTTAACTTGGAATTATGGAATGCGGTAAAAGAAACTGGAGTCGATTGGGTTCTCACCAGTGTAAGTCACGGAAGTGCCGTAATTTGGAATAGAAAAATTTGGGATTGGAAAAAACCAGGATGTTATATAGGCTGGTCCAGAGGTGCAGGATTAGGATATGGATTGCCAGTAGCTATAGGAGCATCCTTAGCGTTAAAGGATAAGGAAAAAATAGTAATTGATCTTCAACCTGATGGAGATCTATTGTACACTCCATCAGCCTTATGGGTAGCTTCACATGCTAGATTACCATTACTTGTAGTCATGTATAACAATAGAGCATATTATAATGATGCTGACCACAATGCCCTAATTGCCAAAACGAGGAATAGAGATAGTGAAAAGGCATTTAGAGTCGGGGGTGAAATTAAAGATCCTATAATAGATTTTGCCACACTAGCCAGAAGCTTTGGCTTAGCTGGAATTGGACCAATAGAAGATAGTGGAAATCTTCTAGAAGTTTTTAAAGAAGCTATAAACACGATAAAGGAAAAGAAAATTCCAGTATTATTGGATATAATTACTTCAACACCGTGATTTAGGCCTTTCTTAAATTAACGTATCTTCAGAAAGGCGTTATACCATTCTATTAATTATCATGTGAAGAAAATATATGAATTGATTATCGTACTTATACGGTATAAATGGGTAATTAGGAAGAAGAGAGATTTAATTTAATTAAGGAGTAAAGTTTAAATATATAGGCAAGAAAGAAAAGTTATGTTAAGTAAACCTGATGAGTTAAAAGATACCATAATAGTAGATGCTGAGGCACATTTAATGGAAAGTCCTGAAGAGTATCAAGATTATCTAGAAAAACCTTACAGAATACCGATGATAGTTAAGGATGTAGTTACTAATACCAGGTATTTAGTGGTTGATGGAAAACTAGTTCCAAGGCCCTTTGGTTTTGGAGGAGGTATGATATTAGGGAATATAGATCACGCCAGAAATCCATATTGGGGTGCTAACAACCCTAAATTAAAGGCTAAGGGGTTTTCCCTTGACGATATCGAA
The DNA here is from genome assembly GCF_019175345.1 of Saccharolobus shibatae B12. NCBI lineage: Archaea > Thermoproteati > Thermoproteota > Thermoprotei > Sulfolobales > Sulfolobaceae > Saccharolobus > Saccharolobus shibatae. Next base: position 1,643,935 of record NZ_CP077717.1, read on the forward strand.
GGAAGATTAAGAGATATGGATCAAATGGGTATTGATATCCAAATAGTAGCTTGTACCAATTGCCTTTCAATCCCTAACATTAAGGATAGAAATTACGCAAACGCATTAGCTAAGGCTTACAATAATTATGTTAGTGATAAATTAAGAGAAATTGAAGATAGAAGAATATTGGCTAGCGCAATCGTTCCATTACAAGATGTCGATTTGGCAATTAAGGAGCTTGAGAGAGCAAAAGAGTTAGGATTTAAGAGCGTAGTTGTCCCTCCTTATGTATCAAACGGAACTTATATTGCGTCTAAGCCAATATGGGAAGAGGAGTTTTTCAAATTCTTTGAGAAAGTTGCGCAATTAGATATGATACTGATAATTCACCCTACTGGAGCTACTAACGAATCCCCATTTGCATTTCAATTCTATAATTGGTACTACGTTAGAAGTATTGCATTTCCGTTCTCTAATATGGCAACTTTAACCGGGTTAGTTGGAGAAGGTATTTTTGAGAGATTATCTAAGTTGAAGGTATGCTTTGCAGAATCTGGAGGTAGTTGGTTACCTTATTGGATATGGTGGCTTGATGAGACTATAGAGCATGGTGCATTGAGAAAGTATTTTAAAGATAGGTTTGGAATAGATCCTTATCCTAATTTAAAGAAGTTGGCCTCAGAATATCTTCAGCAAGGTAATATATACGTCAGTTTAGAGTCAGATGAGCCTCCAGAGCTAGTGAGATATCTGGTTGAAAAGTTAGGAATGGAGAATAACTTGCTATTTGGAACCGATTATCCTCATGTATCAGATATAGAATACTTTCCTGATGAAATATCGGTATTTATAGAAAATGTAGCAAAGCCAGCAAATTTAGCGTTAAACCAAATAAGAAAGGTTCTAGGGGAAAATGCAGTAGAATTATTTAATTTAAGGTAAGGGATAATTTTTTAAGCTAAATTGTAATTATAACATCTTGTATGGCTCCAGTAAAAAAGGTCAAGCTATGTAATATCAGTGATGTAAATGAGGGCGATATTAAAGGATTTAGAATAGAAAATAGGAGTTTAATTGTAATAAAAGTTAAGAACAAAATTTATGTTTATGACGCATTATGTACTCATAGAAACTGCAATTTAGCTAGAATGGGAATACTAAAGGATAATAAAATAGTTTGTACATGTCATGAATCGGAGTTTGATATTGAAACCGGAAAACCAGTAAACGGCTTAGCCAGGAAGCCTTTAACAAAATATGAATTTGTAATCGAGGATAATACGATCAGTGTAATAATACCTTAATCTTTACAATCATAGGTAATTTTTTAAATGTTCACAGATACGATCTTTCTTAAAGCTTATTAACTTGAAAATTATCAGATATTTATGGCAAAGGAGCTAAGTAGAGAACTGACTAGAGTAACTGCATTATCGGCATTTGGAACTGTAGTAGAATGGTACGATTTCTTCATAATAGCGTCAGTTGCTGCTACAGTATGGCCATCACTCTTCTATCCTAAATCAGTAGCGTCTAGTGTAGGTGTTGCAGCCTCAATAGCTACATACTCTAGTGCATTTTTCAGTAGACCTATAGGCTCCATATTGTTCGGTCATTATGGTGATAAACTAGGTAGAAAGCCTATGCTAATCTGGACTTTAGGTATCACATCATTGGGTATGGTAGGACTTGCTTTAACTCCTACATATGCTGAAATAGGCTTTTTAGCTCCTATCCTTCTCTTAATCTTTAGATTAATCGAAGGAATAGGTTTAGGTGGAGAATGGGGTGGTGCGGCTTCAGTAATAACCGAGTTCTCGATGAAATCGGGTAAGGTGGGCTACTGGACTAGTTGGATTCAAGCAACCACTGCTTTTGGGATAGTAGCTTCAATAATAGGCACTCTAATACTTCGCCAAATATTGCCACCTATAGGTTTTATCAATTATGGTTGGAGAATACTCATAGGAGTTGGAGCAGTAGCATTAGTTATAGGAGCAATAATTAGGTATTACATATTTGAAAGCCCTCAGTTCCAAAAAATACTTAGAGAAGGCCAAGTAGCAAAAGCACCAATATCATTAGCTTTTAAAATCGACTGGAAGAAGATAGTTCTAAGTGGACTATGTTGGCCCTTTATAGTTACATTAGTCGCAATAGAAATGTATCCAACAGGATTAAGTTATATGTTACAACTTAAGGCTAGCGTATTTATAGCTTACTCTGCAATTTTAGTAGGTAATTTAATACAAGCCTTAGCTATTATCTTAGGGGGTATTCTTAGTGATAGAATAGGTCAAAGAAAACTTATCCTACTAATATCTAACATATTATCTATAATAGCTTCAGTTACATTCTTTCCGCTATTAAATCTTGGAGATATAGTATGGTTTATGATTGCATACTCATTTCTAGGTTTCAGCATCGGTTTAGGTTTCGGTACTGTCGCAGCACTATTAACAGGATTATACCCTACGAGATACAGATATACCGCTTCCGGTTTTTCGTTCCAGTTAGGTGGAGTTATAGCTGGTATTTATTCATCTCTTCTATTACCTACTGCAATTTTAGTTTCTCATGGGCTAGTAAAGGCTTGGCCTTTAATCGAGATTTTAGCGGTATCTGTTTGTGTAATTTCCTTAGTTACTAACTTGTTACTGAAAGAAACTGAGGTCAAGGAATAAGGAATGGCTGTGTAAATTTACGTTAATCTTTTTTCCTTATAAAACATAAACATCTATTGTCTAAACAAATTTTTCACTACTTCACTGATTTTCGCGCACTATCTAATAGTCTCAAACGCTTAATAATTTTCTTGCAAACAAAGCTTTATTATACGCTTATATAAAGATAAAATTAATGACCAAAGATTCAGTTATAGTAGATGTTCATTCACACATATATACTAAAAGTTATGTAAATATTCTAGAAAAATACGGAATGTTAAGTAGACTTTCAGAAGATACAGTGAAAATAGGTAAAGGGAAAAGAACGGCATTAATTGGTAGTGCCATAATTGATATGGATAAAAGATTGAAGGAGATTGAAAAATTTGGTTTTATTACATATCAAATACTTAGTATCTCAAGACCTTGGACTTATTTTTTACCAGAGCAAGAGGAGATAAAAACGGCAAGAAGTATAAATGATGAGATTGCAGAGATCATTAATAAATATCCATCTACTTTTGGAGGCTTAGGTACCCTTCCTTTAAATAGTGACATAAACTATACTATTGAAGAAGCGGAAAGGGCTGTCAAAGATTTAGGTTTGAACGGATTTATAATAGGGACTGGTATAGGAGATGGCACAATAGATTTACCTAAATTCGAGCCATTATTGGAAGTCATATCGAAACTGGATGTACCAATATTTCTTCATCCAGGGAGCATGGCTTTAGATAAGATAATAAGTGAAGATTATAGAACCGGGGAATTAGTAAACTACTTATTTGAAACCACACATGTGCTATCACGTATAATTCTAAGTGGTATTCTAGATAAATATAAACTTAAAATTGTTGCTGCACATGGAGGAGGATATATAACATATCAATTTGGAAGATTAGATAGGGGATATGAAATTTATCCAGAGATAAAGGAAAAAATAAAAAAGAAGCCTAGTGAGTATTTAAAGGAAATATATTATGATTCAATAGTCTTCAGCAAAGAAGCATTAGAACATCTAATAAGATTTGCGGGAAAGGAACATGTAATGTTCGGTACCGATTATCCCTTTAAAATATCTGATCCAGTAGGTATGAAAAAATTACTAGAGTCCCTAGATCTTACAGAAGATGAGCTTGAACTAATATATATGAAAAATGCAAAAAAATTATATAAATTAAAATTATAAAAATTATGTGGATATCTTCGCTAAGTCCGCATTTTTCGTTTCTCTAGAAAGTAATGTAGCTATAAATGATATTAATGATACCCCAATAGTAGCAAGAACTATTATTTCTATCGAATTTATGATTCCTCCTAATGAGGCAATTAAAGATGTGTAGATGAAGGATATAGTAACACCCCCATATATGCCATTACCTATCTGATATACTAAACTTGACGCAGAGTATCTTATTTCTGTTGGAAAGTATTCTACAAATAGGTTAGTTAATGCTGCGTTTCCTATTAGTGCTATTAAATAAACTATACCTTCTATTGCCATTATTGCAGGTATTACTCTACTAGAATAGACTAGAAATGCTAAATATAATAGAATGGCACTACCTAATGTTGCTATCATGATTGTTTTTTTCCTCCCAATGATACTTGACAGTACTCCACCTAATATAGGACCTATTGTTCCTCCAGTAACTGATCCAACTAATATTATTTCAGTAATAAGAGAGGGTGATATGTGAACTCCGTGTTGAAGTTCTAGAGCTCTAAAATAGCTAGGTAGAAAGGACTGAATTACTCCCGCTAACGTGATGGGAGTGTACATAGCGATTAGAGCTAGAAACAAAATTGTCTTCCATTTCTTCCTTAGAGCGTAGATTGCAGGCGATTCTCTTCTTTGTTTTACTTTATCTTTCTCCTGCAAGAAAATAGGACTTTCATTTAATCTATACCTCATTATTGCTCCAAGGATAAGCATAACAGCACCTATTCCAAATAGAAGTCTCCATCCCCAATTAATAAGGGCCCCAAGAGGTAGTAAGTCAGCCGTTAATGTGAATAGCCCAGTAGCCAGTGCTATTCCTACTGACCCTCCAAACTGTACAAATCCGCCACTCCACAACGCACGTAATTTAGATTGATTTCCAATTTCAGAGATCCATGTTGCAGCTCCTCCTAATTCTCCACCAATTCCGATCCCAAAAAGAATTCTAAACAAAATAATTAATGCCGGTGCTATAACTCCGATAGATGCATAGGGAGGTACTAATGCTATTCCAATTGTACCAATACTTGCAATGAGTAAAGTCCATATTAAGGCAGATAACCTTCCTAAAGAATCACCGAAATGACCAAATATCAGTGCACCCAATGGCCTTCCTATATACGAAATAGCATAAGCGGTTATCGATAATGCTAAAGCTAATGAAGGCACGGTAGAGGGAAAGAATAAACTTGGCCATATTGTGATTGCTGTTGCTCCGGCTAGGAAGAAATCATAAAATTCTACCATAGTCCCTACTACTCCTGCAATCGACGTCTTAATTACATTATAGTTTGGCATTTTATCACGAGATAATATAACATTATCAAGTATTTAAAGTTTAATTTAATAATTAACACAAAATAACATGAAGTTATCATAGAAACTTTCACACAAAAGTTAAATAGGATAAGAAATAGCAATAGCAATGACGATAATATTCTTTAACTTAGTTTAAATCGATTTTGTGTTAGCTTTAGCACTGGAGCCTACTATGCTAGAATATAATAGTAATAAATTATTAAATATAAATTTTATAAGATTCCTTTCCTATTATGATTAATAATATTTTTATAAATTAGAGGTTCAAAAGGAATTTTTGAACATCATCTTTAAGGCAGGAATATAAAAATCTCTTATAAGTTAATTGCTAATTTTAAAATTCTCTCTTATACTAATTTAGTTTACTATTATTATTCATTATATACAACACTAAATTTATATATCTATATTAATAATAGACTCTTATGCCAACTGGTGCCAGACTTCTCTTAAAACTATTAAAGGATTTGGGTGTTGAAAAAATATTTATAGTTGGTGGCACTGATCATGCAGCATTAATAGAGGAAAAGGTGAAGGATCCTTACGATTTGCCAGATTTAGAGGAAGTTCCGCATGAAATAGTTGCTGCGTCTGCTGCATTAGGACAGTCGTTTTTAGGTAAAATCGGAGCTGTTTTAGTCCATACAACACCTGGAACAGCAAATGTTATAGGGATTTTAATGGACGCATTTACTATGCGACTACCGTTAATAGTTTTGGCGGGTAGAAGTCCATATACTGAAAAAGGGAGTAGGGCCAGTAGAAATGTAAGAATTCATTGGCCTCAAGAGATTGAAAACCAAACTGAAATAGTTAAACCATGGGTTAAGTATGCGTTTGAAATTAAAAGAGTTGAGCAGATTCCAGAAACAGTTTCAAGGGCCATTCAAATTGCCCTTAGCGAACCTAAAGGTCCCGTATATATAGTTTTCCCCAGGGAAGTTACAGTAGAAGAAACGGAATATAGGCATATTAAAATGGAACCCTTTGAACCTGCAGCACCAACTGCACATCTAGAGAAAGCAAAAAAGATGATTGAAGAAGCAGAAAGACCGGTAATTATAACATGGAATGCGGGTAAGAGAAGGGATTGGTTTAAATCCTTAGTTAAATTTGCTGATACAATTAAAATACCAGTAATTAATTATATAGGGGGATATGTAAATTACCCTTCAAACGGCAAAATGGCTCTGGATAGTCTAGATTTATCGCAATCAGATTTATTAATTGTAGTTGAAAATGATGTGCCTTGGATTCCAAAAAAGCAAGAAATTAAGGGTAAGGTCATAAGAGTCGATACTGATCCCTCATATAGGAACATTCCATTTTATGGCTTCCAATGTGATCTATGTATACAATCAACTGTCTCGGAATTCTTTGATAGATTAGTTAATTCACTTAACCCAAAAGATGACCATTGGGTAGTTGAGGAAAGAGAAAGACAAGTTAAGGAAAAAATAGAAGAGATTGAGAGACTAAGCAAGAGCAGAAAAATTCATCCTAGATACTTATCATATGAGATAGGAAAAGTAGCAAAGGAGGAAAGTGCTATAATTGTTAATGAATACGTTTTCAATCCTAAATATGCTGAATTAACGGAATTTGGTAGTTACTTAGGAGAACCTTCAGCAGGTTATTTAGGTTGGGGTTTAGGTGCCTCAGTAGGAATTAGATCGCTAACCGATAGGCTAGTTATTGCTATAGTAGGAGATGGTCAATTTATCTTCGGCGTTCCAGAAGCGTTCTATTATTTAGCTGTTAAGTACCCATTACTAACCATTATTTATGATAATGGTGGATGGTTAGCTACTGAAAATGCCGTAAAAGAGGTTTATCCAGATGGTGTGGCAGTAGCTAAGGGTGTTTTCCCTGCAACAACTTTTAGAAGGTATAATATAGGTCAAGGAGTAATAGGATATGGAGGGTACTTTAAGCTAATAGAGAGAACAGAGGAAGTTCGTGAAACCCTACTTGAAGCGATAAATTACATTAAACAAGGTAAACCAGCAATAATACAAGCAATTGTAGAAAGAGCTAAGGCATAGACATTAACAATGCGGAGAGTAGTTGAAATGGGTAATTATACGATTTTCCCTTAGATATCACTGGAGATTTGATAGTATCGGAGAAGTTTTTAACCAAGGATATAAAATACGGAATTGGGATTTATTAAAATAACTTTTGGGCATGACAGCAAGATTGATGAAAATATTTAAGCTGTTAAAATCATACAATTGCTGATAGGATTTTATTTTTAATAAAGTCGTGAGTTGATCTTGTAAGACTAACAAGTGAGGGTGTTCTCGAACAGTCATCTTATTCGATAATCAATAACAAAATTATATTTGATAAGAGATTTTCTCAAATAACCACCTCTATCTAGGGATAAATTGCATTAGAACGCTCAAGATGTTTCTTGAGAAAATTTATGTGCAAGGATTACGAGACTTATATGAGGGTTAGCTAGATGAACCTCGTAACCCTTGGACAATTAATACTTCTGATTATAAGAAATTTAAATCTTAATTCAAGAAAATACAGAATAAAAGAACTTGCATTTACAATAGTATTGTCTTAGGAGTACAGATCACGAAAACAGCAATACTATCATCAACACTATACACGAAAAATTAGGGATAAGAAGAAAGATACAAATGCTCATCATTCAACGTGAACAAGAACTGATTATCAAAAAGGGAAAAACATGTGGAGAAATGCTGTATTAACTCAACATAGAATGAGCAGAGAACAGAAGAAAAGAATCTTGAAAGAGCATGATGGGCATAAGGACAATATCTAAAGCAAGATGAGCACATAATAACTCCCAAAGAGTCTATACGTATAATTGAAGGCAGTTAGGTTTATTAGTTAATTATATATTTTATATTTTTAATAGTGATAACATGAGCAGAAAAAGAGTAAAATTAGGTATAAGTAAAATTACGGTAATAGTATTGATAATAGTAGTAGTAATTATAGCTTGGATAGGTGGAACGCTGGTTTTTTATCATTCGTCAAGTTCGTCAATAAAGACAACACAGTCTAGTATTGTACCCATATCAACAACACCAGTTACTATTGGAGCCTTACAAGGTAATGACCCAGACATATCAGCATGGGCCTTTACGGAATCTCAACTTCTATCTACACTTAAAGAATATGATCCTAATATAAAGACCCAAGACTTTTCCACTGCTACATTAGTCATACAAGGATTGGAAAGTGGAACAATACAAGTAGGTATTATTAGCACTGATTCAATTATAGTTGCTATTTCTAGAGGAGCCCCTCTTGTAATAGTAGCCACGTATAGGATCACTCCAGCAGCAAGAGATTTGGTAGTTAAAGCTCCGACACCCATAAACAACCTATATCAGTTAAATAACACCGATGATGCAGAACCATCACCAGGGATCTTACCCACAATAACTGATGAATATTTGGAATATAAGTATAATTTACACTTTAATTTTGAATATGTAGGATCTTTTCAAGGTCAAATAGCAGCATTAATAAGTGATAAGGCAACATTTGCAAATGTGAATCCGTTTGATGCATATAAGTTGATTCAGAATGGAACGTTAAAAGTAGTATATAGTTTTAGCTTAAAATGGCCTGCATATTCAGTAGTGACTACCAGAAGTTTTTTGGAGCAACATCCAGATGCTATAAAAGCAGTAATAATGGGCCTACTTAAGGCAAACGATATCTATGAGGCTAATGTAAATAATCAAACTATAAATTTCCTAGCAAGCTATTATGGAAGGATTATAGGCTCAAATGGTGCTGTGGTTCTATTTCATAACTATACCTATTCTACTAATGGAGCAATCAATGTTACAGCTCTGCAAATATTAATAAATACTTATAGGGAGATAGGTGTGATAACGAACAGCACACTAACAGTCAATGATACTTATACTAATGAGTTTGTAAAAGTGATCTCATAGAAAGATTTTTTAAATTCTAAATAATAAAAAAATACTATAAAAATATTTTTTAGTAAGTGAGAATCGAATATAACTTCTACCAATAAGAAATATAGAAGAGTATTTGAATGAGTGTCATACATCTTATATCTTTCCCTTTAAGTATTGCGCAAGTTTTTAACACGAAGAGAAGATTCAAAATTTCTCAAAAATTTACGTCTTATTTTGAATAATTATATATAGATATGAAAACATATTTATTCAATTATTTACACATGGGACACTCTCCTCCTACGGTTACAAGCTCATATCTATTAGCATATAGTGCCTCTCTGGAGTATAGTTTACGCTACTAACATTTTAACTTTATATTTCATAAATTGATCGAAGGAGTGATAATCGTCCCGCTAGATAAATTATTTCCTTTGTATTTCTGGGATTATCTCATTTGCAAATAATTCTAAGTTTTCTATATTATCTTCATAACTTATAGTTATCCAATCAATATGTACTAAAAATGTATTAGCATTGGTATGTTCTAGAATCTTTTTTACTTTATCTGCTACATCCCTAGGTTTACCCGCCAATAAACGATTTGTATCTAACATATACTCTACATCATCGTATTTATAAAATTCTGGTGGAATAAATCCCTCTGCTTTTCTTGTTTCTCCTATTTCGTAATTCTTCACGGTCTTCCTTGCTTGTAAATCTAAAAACGCTCCCTTTAACTCTCTAAGCATTATTGGTAAGAACTTTCTTAATTTCTCTTCACTGTTACTAATATAGACATATTTTTCGATTGCCAACTTAGGATTACCATTACCATTAAAATTATTTCTATAAGCTTCTATTCGCTCTCTTACTATTTCATCTCTATCTATACCCGTAACTAAGTTTAAACCATTCTGAGCTGCCCATATAGTAGTTGGTATAGTTCTAGTGGGTATCCAAATTGGAGGATAAGGTTTCTGAACGTAAGGTATTAATCTTTCTACATCCTCAAATTTATAATAGTCCCCTTTGAACGAAAATTTCTTACCTTGGGATGTCACCTTTAAAAACTCAAGTAGAACTGTAGTAGCTTCCCTACTCATTACTTTTGCTATTTTAGGGTCTAATCCAACTTCCTTGAGTTCAAGCTCACTAATGCCACCAGTCAAACCGACATCAAGCCTACCCTCACATAAGTTATCTAACAATGCCAACTCCTCAGCTAAATGAAGGGGATTTCTAATAGGAACAACATAGGCTAGAGAACCTATCCTTATCTTAGATGTATGTTGACAAACAGCTGAAAGGAGTACTCCTTGAGATGTATTACCACCTAACCTAGAAAAATGATGCTCTGCAAAGAAAAAATACTCGTAACCTAATTTTTCGGCTTCTTCAACTAATTTTATCTGATCTTTATAATATGTTACAAAGTTAAGGCTATTTAGATCTTGAGGAAGTATAGGGTGCGTGAACACACCAAAATTGATATGCATATAATATTTTTTAATCGAGTTGTATTTAAGTATTTTCTAATGTACGCTTTGTGGTCTGCTCCAAAATTATACAAAAATTTATAACTAATTATGTAAAGTGTTACCTATAGGAAAGAGGAAGTATAAGAGGGATTGAGTAAATACGACGAGAACGTTATAACTAGCTACAGGTTGATGTTCTCCTTCTAAGTATTTGACCCCTGATGGGATTTATTAGCTGAGGAGAATAAATATGCCAAGACTAAGTACAAGACACCAAAGGAGTTCAACGATTTCCTAACATTCTTACACTTCTTCCTACCTTACAGAGCAATAGAAGGAGTATTGAGGGCTTTAGAGCAGTTGAAGATAGTCCCCACAAGCCTTGATTATTCTACGATATGGAGGAGGGTGAAAGACATGAACATAATCTCCCAGATGTAACTGACGAGCTTGAAGTGATTACAGATGCAACAAGCATAAGCGCAAATAGGGAGGACAATACATTGTCGCAAAGTGGGGAAAACTAGGATCCAAATTGCTCAAGATCTAGATTGTAATGGAGAAGGAAGAGCTTAAGATTGTCAGTGTTGAGGTTATTAATAACGAAGTTGATAGTGCCGTGAAAGCAATTAAGGATCTCCAAGATAAGGGTAAGAAGTTTTTATAGAGATAAGGCATATTACGCCAATGACGTTTACAAGACCGATATTGAGGTTGTAGTTCCTCGTTACAAGAACGCTTCTACTAAGCGTGGTCATCCTTCTAGGCAGAAGGCTGTACGGGAGTTTAGAAAGTTGGGTTTATGATCGTTGTAGGGAGGAAAAGGACTACGGTGTTAGGTGACAAATAGAGTCCTTGTTCTCTGCTATAAAGCGTGATTTTAGGGAATTGATTAGGGCTACCAGCTTTGTAAATCAAATAATTGAGGCTAAGTTCTGGGCTTATGCACGAATGGTTCACTTAGCGAATTCTGTAGTTAGTAGGGCTCCTAGTATTAGAGTGGTGAGCTCGAGAAGAATGTTGAAATAAATACTGCTTGTCGGGAAAACCATATTTTATACTATATCATTCTTATGATAAAAAATTGAATTAGGTCGCAAATAATCTCATACATTGAAAGTATGAAACTTTTATTGAGAGTGGACATGGTGTCGTAACTGAGCTACAAATTAATTAAGTTAGCAGATCTTTATAAAGAGAAGGTACTAAAATTGATACTCCACATATACGTTTGGAATATTAGGAAGAGAACATATAGCTTAATGACTACAGTATGATTTAGTTTTGCATAAATCTATCATTGTGTTTTTATTAATTGATTACATATATATGTGAAAAATTTTGTTTCTTCAATCATTATGGTATAGAATATATATTTAATTGAACTAGAAATATTTATATATAGTAAGATAAACTGTGATTTAAAAATCACAATAGAGGATTAAACCTTACATCAATTACTTTTATATTACATTTAGAATTTATATATTTTTTAAGATATTGTGAAAAATGTACTTAAAAAGAGATATACTTTTACCCTGTTACTAAGTAGTACTTTACGGACTTTACAATGATAGGCGTTTAGCAATAAATCTTTCAGCCAAATTCCAAGCATAGTACCAACTAAGATTGCCACGTAAGTCCTTTCAACTCACGTGATATTGTCAGAATTTGAGTAAAATTGAAAAATTATCATCATTATAATATTCCATATTATACGATTATACATTATATTCAATTATAACAAATGATATAATATATATTAATAAGATATAATACAGATAATTGTACAGTTTTATAATAAAATTTGCCATAATCGCAGCTAAACAAGTAAGTAAGCCTCGTTAATTAACAAGTACCTTCGTCCTAATCCTCGCTGAGAGAATTTCAAGATCACGATAGAGGTTAAGGAAGAATACCTCTATGACCACTCCCCTTAAAGTTGTAGAAGAAGCCTTACCTTCCCTAATATTAACACCACTTCTACGGTTGCAAATTCAAGCTTGTTAGAGGCCTAGCATGTGGTGCCTACCCTCAATTGGAATTATGGCACTACAAACACCTTTGATCAAGATGTTCTTCATAGAAGCCTAAGTCCGATAGATATGAAGGAAAGATGCTATTGAGAATAAGGATTGTAATTGCATTTAGTTTTTTATCTGTATTCTCTTAAAAATAATGTTATTTTACTATTTTATAAAAATTTTGTACAAAATAAAGATAATATAGGACACGGTCATAGTATCGTCGTTAACCTATTTATTTTTCTGTTACAGGTGGTAGGACATAATCAAATATTCCATTGCCCTAGTCTTGTTGGACAAAGCGCAGATCCTTGAATTTATAGGTTAATAATGACACTATGGTCTTATCCTCTGCTTGTTGTCATTATTGATAGGTGCTATTTTGCAAGTTTCTGAGGGGATTTGGGAGAGATAACGTTAAGTTCTTGTAGTGCAACTATGTTAATAATGAAACTTAAAGATAAGGTAGCGATAATTACTGGTGCGTCGGGTGATATAGGTAAGACTTTTTCTTTAGCGTTAGCCAAGGAAGGTGCAAGTATCGTACTAGTTGATATTGATATAGATGGCATGAGAGACACTGCCGAAACTATAAAATCAATGGGTGGAAAAGTAATTATGTTTAAGGTTGATATAACTAACGAGGAGCAAGTTAACGATATGGCTAAGAGGGTATATAATGAATTTGGAAGGATAGATATCTTAGTTAATAATGCAGCAGTATATGGTATGCTAGAGAAGAAGAAACCATTTTATGAGATTTCATTACAGGAATTCGAGAAGGTACTACGAGTAAATGTGATAGGAGTTTGGTTATGTTCAAAGGCTACTTTTCCGTATATGAGAAAAATAGGAAAAGGTAAAATAATAAATATTGCCTCAACTACTGTACATTCAGGTGCTTTTGGACTAGCTCATTATATTGCCTCAAAGGCTGCTGTAATAGGGTTAACTAGGGCGTTGGCAAGAGAAATGGGAGACTATAACATTAACGTAAATGCTATAGCTCCAGGATTAACATTAACTAAGGCTACACTAAAACTAAATCCAGCAGATTATTTGGAAAACCGTAAACAGTTGCGATCAATTAAAAGAGATCAGAAGCCAGAAGATTTAGTGGGAACATTAATATTCTTAGCCTCCGACGATAGTGATTTCATAAGTGGACAAACAATTATAGTCGATGGTGGTAGTGTATTTTCATAACAAGTTGGTTTAAACTTTTAAAAAGAAGAAGTCCCATATAGAAGTATATGAAATTTTTGTATTAAATACATTTAATACCATTATCCAGATATATGAGTAGTACAAAAAACTATGAAACTCATATAATAAAATTATTTTTAAGTAATATAAGGAGACTAGTTTCGTTCCTTTACTGATGAGATTATTAGCGCACCTATAAAATATGAGAATAGCATTGTTTCAAAGAGTGCTCTAAATCCCCAGAATGACAATATTAAACCTAATATAGCACTCCATGCTGCACCAGATGTATAATTTATCATATAATATAAACTGAAAGCACTATCTCTGCGTTCATCTTTAATTACATCAGAAAGTAAAGCTTGAGATAGCGGATCTTCATTAAATAAGAACATACCAATTATGAGCATTGACACAATAATCCATAAAATGTTACGTCCAGCTAGTATAAGAATTATCGTTGCAGTTGCGGACATTAAAAGTGAAGGTATTATCACATATTTTCTATTTTCCAAAATATCAGAGACATGAGCACCTAGTACTGGAGAGATTACACTTCCTGCCGCTAATATTGTATAAAGACCACCTACTATTGTCGATGAAAAGTGTAAATAGTTAATCAGATAAAGAGGTATAAACGTTAAAGCAACACCTAGTCCCCTACCTCCAGCTATTATAGATCGTGCCACATATAGTTTAAGTATATTTTTATCTTTAAGTACTTGAACATAGGACTTAGCTCCACTCTTCTTTTGCTCAAATATAAGAGATCTCCTATCTTCTACAAGTAACATTACTAGTATCCCAAATATTAAACCTGGAACACCTAAAAGAAGTAGAACACTTCTCCAACCTAAAATCGCTATTAAGAATCCTACTATTATAGGAGCTATTAAGGTGCCAATATTACCACCGGCTGTGTGGATTGTCAACGCCTTTCCTCTGTCTCTTCTTTCAAACCAATCTGATATTAGAGATGAAGCAGTAGGGTGTTGGGGACTAGAACCTACTGCGCCAAATAGCCTAAAGAGCGAAAAGAGTGGGAAAGAATTGGACAGGGCTGACCCAATCATGGTTAATCCTACTAATATATTTCCCCCACCGCATAGATACTTTCTCTTAATATAATTAGATAAAAGACCATAAACTCCTTGTAGAACACCATTTATCAAATTTACAGCTCCTAATAATAATCCCAATTCAGTATAGGTAATACTAAAATAATTTATGACATATGGATACACTAAGGAATAAGCACCCACTTGTAAGTGAGTCTCTGCATGAGCTGCCGATACGAGAGAGAGATTAAGCCATTTTTTTAATTTGAGTTGCGTTCTATAATGTCGTTAATGGATAAGTTTAAAAACTTAACTTTCTAAAAAGTTATAAAAATGTCTCAGTTAAAAGGCTTAGAATTTAATGCCTATATAACTGTGATTAATAGTAATGATAATGACGAAGTGCTAAAGGTGGCTATAAAGGATAATATATATACTAAGGGTGTTAGAACTACTGCTGCATCAAAAATACTTTATAATTTTATACCCAGTTATGATGCTACAATTGTAGCAAAACTAAAGAAAATTAAGGCGAAAATTATAGCGAAAACAAATATGCACGAATTTGCGATAGGCGGAACTAATACCTCTAGTGCGTTTGGAATAACTAAAAATCCAAATGATCCAGAATTAATAACTGGTGGTTCAAGTGGAGGTTCTGCAGTATCAGTAGCTGTAGATGATGCTGATGTTGCAATAGGGACAGATACTAGAGGGTCAGTAAGGATACCAGCTGCCTTCTGCGGCGTTTATGGGTTTAAGCCTACTTTTGGGAGAATATCCACACATGGTATTATTCCAAATAGCTGGAGCTTGGATCATGTTGGTATTTTAAGCAAAAACATTACCAAATTGATCTATATATATAGGATATTAAAAGGGCATGATAATAAAGATCCTAATACTCTTATTAATTTAAGCATTAGAGAGAAAAAGAAGAAAGTTAAGAGAATAGGTATAATAAATGAGCTTACCGTCGACTGTGAGAGTAGAAACGATTTCATGAGGTTTATATATAAATTGAACGATTATGATATAGAAGAAGTAGAATTACCTATAGTATTATCCATTTCAAAATATCTCGATGTATTTAGAGTTGAGACTGCTTCTTATCATCGCCGTTTTCTTAGACTACATGAACAAGACTACTCTCCAGACGTTCTGTCATTAATAAAACAAGGGTTTAAAGTAAGAGTATTGGATTATGTAAATACAATTAAAATCAGAGAAAAGATGATAAAGGAGTTCATTAAGACTTTTAATAGATATGATCTCCTAGTTTGTCCTACGGTTCCAATATATCCTCCTAAGATAAAAGATGTCATAAATAATGAAATAAACTATAGTAAAATACTAATAAGAAATGTAGCTCCATTTAATTTCTTAAAAGTACCTGCAATTTCAGTTCCAATAAATAAATTTGTAGGTGCCCAATTTATAGCAAATATAGGGTTTGACGAATATCTATTAGATTTTGTATCATCTTTAGGTGTCTAGTGTTTCTGGAGCGAAAATTTCCTCAACTCCTAACTTATCTGGTATCAGCCCTTGTTTATACATATAGTAAATGAATTTCTCTATTGTCTTTCTATTAGCTTTCACCCCATATGGCCAGTAGTCTTGACCCATTAACTTAGTTATCTTCTCCATTTCATATTCTAACCATGGATGCATATAAGTGTTAACTCCAGTCACTCTTAATTCCTCATAAGCTATTTCCTTTGCCTTAAGAAAAGCGTCATAGAGGGCTTTGGCTATCCATTTATTTTTCTCATATATATCTCTTCTGATAACTAAAAGGTGCATAATGGGAAATATACCTTCCTCCTTAAAATATTTTAAATCCTCTTCTATATAATTATCAAAAAGCCTCTTAACTTTATCCGTAGTATAGTAAGTAGTGGGAATTTGAGCATGATATAAGGCATCTATCTCCTTTTCAGCTAACATTTCAGATAACACTTTACCTTCGGGTGCTCTAACTATCTTTATATCATTCCTATAGAGCTCAGTGGAGTCTAGTTGTGGAACGTAAATGTAATATTTATTGAGAGATTTTTCTCTCTCCATAGGGCCTAAAACGTAGGTCACTGATTCTACTGGTACTCCATACTTTTCCTCTAAAATTCCTCTAATCCACACTGATGCAGTGTGTCTAAACTCCGGTATTCCTACCCTCTTCCCCTTTAAATCTTCAGGACTCCTTATACTCGATTCTCTATTTATAAAAACATAACCTAGTCTGAATTTTCTTGAAAGAAATACTGGTATTCCAATAAATGGTTTATCTTTAGTAAATAAAGTATTAATATATGCCGAAAAAGACATCTCTGAAGCATCAAATTCTTTATTACCTAGCATCCTTCTAAAAATTTCTTGAACCCATATTTTCTTTAAATTAATGTCTACTCCTTGTATTTTAACTTCTCCAGTTAAAAACGGCTTCACTTTATCATATCCCCAGCATGCAATAGTTAAAGTTAGATTGGACATCAAGTTCACTTATCATTGCTGAGAATAAAAACTTTACGAAAAGTAATTTTAAGTATATGGAATGTGGAACTTGCTTTGTGGATTGCTTCAATTTTTAGCCGAGCAAACATTAACTTCTAAATCAACCCTTGATTTTGAATTTAAGAAAAATTTAGAGTTTAATATCCGAGAAAGTTAAAGAATTCAATAAAGCAGCTTTAACGGATATCATGAAATAGACATACATCTAGCGCTGAGTAATTATGTCCTCTTACCTCCATACTAACTACTCCCTTATACAAATTTGGTCTTTTTCACATATCTTTTAGAGCATAAGTGTAAATGATATTAAAATTAATATTAAAAAATAGTTAATTTAGATAATTGCTATTGGATTTAAGGGAGATGCAGTGGCGCCAGTTAATTTTAATGGCAACAGAACTAGAATGAATTCCTGTCTTCTATTTAATGCTTTAGCTAAGTTCTCCAGGTTCATATTATCTATGATAGGTATCCCATTCTCTGCAATTAGATACCTATGCACTGGTAAGTAGGTTTTCATACCTTTTCTAACATATTCAGTTCTAGGTGCATCACTTCCTACAAGGCCAAATCCCTTACTAACAATCCATCTAGCTGCGTCCAGTCCTATACCGGGCTCCTCATCTGCACCATCTTTACTAAATCCGGTGTATATTATTGCAGCATCTCCTCTTTCTATTTTAACTTCCATTCTTTTTTCTAGATCCTCACCGGTAATTTCCCTATCTAATCCAATATCTGAAACGTCAAAGAATACGCCTCTAGTGAAAATAGGCGGTATGGTGGTTATATCTAAATCCTTGTATCCGTCAACATCAGCTCTCATAGTCTTAATATCTATACCTCCAAATAGTTTACCCCTCTCAGAGACGTGATTTAAAGCATCTATATGAGTACCAGTGTGATCGCACATATTTAATCTAACATTTGCAAAGCCAGATCCTTCTGGAATATCTAATTCTTTATATCGCCTCTTTGCATCATCGTAGTATAAGTGCTTTCCAATATATACTGGTCCATGTCCGAAATAGTATGTGCCATTCCTTATCGTTTTACCTAATTCTATTATTTCACCTTTTTGAATTAATGCTATTAAATCTTTCATTCTTTTCACTTTAAACGACACTCTTGTGCTCTCGTATTGAAACATATTAAGGAAATGATCAAGGATTGAGGACATAACTCATCACATTACTAAATAATAAACATAGTAGTATTAAGCCTTTTCCCTCCATAAAATAAAGGACTAAATCATTATCACTGTAGAAAATTACATTTCTAACTTTTTACCTCTTGTTTCAGGTAATAGGAAAAGAAGTCCTAAGCAAATGATAGACGCTATTAGCCCTGGAATAAAGGATCCAGTGAAAATATATTCTACCCCTTTCGCATTTGTTATAATAATAGGTATTATAATGCTACTCACAATTCCGTTTATTAGGACCCCAATTTGTGCAGTTAAACCAGTTCCAGAATACCTTAAATTTGCCGGAAACATCTCAGCAAACCACACGAAAGTTACTCCTACAGCAATCCATCCACTAAATTCCATTAATTCTGTTGCTATTAAGGCTAAAATTCCATTCGCTGAATTCATTAACAATGTATACGGATAGGAAAAAATTATAGTTAGTACAATTGCTATCAACATAGTCTTTTTCCTTCCTATTTGGTCACTTATTATACCTCCAATTGTTGCCCCTATTAAAGCCCCTGAGAAATACGTTATAGCAATCATTGTAGGTGCAAAAATTCTAGGTGAAAGTCCAAAAGTATTTATTAAATGTATCCTCGAGATGAATGCTTGCGGAATAGGACCTCCAAAAAGTACTCCTATCAAGGATTGAAAGAAATACATAAATGACGCAGTTAATATGGTTAGACCCAACTTTCCCTTTAAAACTTTAAGAGCCGGCATGTGCGCTATATTACCTTTATTAACTATCTGCTTAAATATTGGACTCTCCATCATTCTGAATCTTATTATTGCTCCTATTATGGCTACCACTACACCAGCTAAATATGGAATTCTCCATCCAAATGTAAGGAAAGAAGCTCCATGGTAGTATAGACTTGAAAGCGTAAATGCCAATCCTGCAGCCCCAATACCCAATGATTGAAGTGAACCAAGGAGGGAACCATATCTGCCTATCACTGATGTTTTACCCTGCACCTCTACATGTTCTATAACCCAAACCGATGCTCCACCAAATTCTCCACCGAGAGACATACCTAATAACAATCTAAATACGAACAGTAGGACTAATGCAGTTATACCTATAGAAGAGTATGTTGGAAGAAGTCCCACACCTAATATTGAAATTACTGTGAGCGAAATTGAAAGAGTCAGAGAAGTCAGTCTTCCCCTTGTGTCTCCTAAATGGCCAAAGATGAACGCTCCTACTGGTCTAGTTATATATCCAACTCCAAAAGCTATTATTGAAAGCGTAGTTGCTAAATATGAGGAACTAACTAATGGACCAAAGAATATTATAGGCCATATTATCGCTGCTGCAGTCGCTGATATAAAGAACTCATAAAAATCTATCATATTTCCTAATCCAGCAACTACCGCTATCTTTACTAGATTTTCTCTAGATATGGGACTACTACCTTTCTCCCCGTTAGTCATTTACATCTATTTTAACATTTATGTGACTCAAATTTATAATTGTATTGTGGGCTACTTCAAAATTGTGCCTTCTTGTTGAACTTATAAGCCTTTATGTAAGGAATTTTTAGCCTTAACCTACCAATACGTCAAACTCTTACATAACTTCACGCTGAACTTCTCTCTTATGTAAGCCCCTCTTATCGTCTCTAGCTCTTTTACGCCTATCTCTCTCGTCTACCTTGGTCTTCCTTCTGTTTCTCTATTTCTAGAATAAACAATTCTCTCGTTTCTCCTCACACTCCCTAATCCATCTGTAAAACCCTCATGAGCTTGTAATATTTTAACTATTTCTCTAACTTTCACTCCTTCAAATATCACTCCCCTTACCTTAGCCTCGTTTAACCCCTTAGGCTTCTTCTTTATCACCTTTCTGATCCTTTTCATTAATCCTCTAGCTACACTCATTGGTCTTCTTTTATACTTCTTTTTGTCTAATATATTATAGGAAGATGTTGGATTTGGACTAGTAGATCGCCTAAGTAAACTCATTCCCAATATCTCTCCACTAAAATTTAGTTTGAGATAGTTCCTCCTAATCCCCTTTGCAATTATTATGAGAAAGCCTATATGATTCTAATGTCGTTAAGGGGTTGTTGATCTCTTGGTGAGGAGGAGTTATTGATGATCGTTGAGATACATTTAGTAGAATAATGGAACTGATGAAAATCTTTAAGTTGCGTTAAAATCGTAGAACTGCTATAAATTATTTAGGTAGAACTTGAATTTAACTATTATAGACTCTGCATAGATTTTAGAAAACTACCGATGCTATATTCCAAGTAATTTTCTAGCATTTTTATGAAAAATTTTTTCCAAATTATCCTCATCTAGCTTTAGCTCATATACGCTATCTAATATATCTTTTGTCCATCTTTCACCTTTTTCTGGGCCATATGGGAAATCTGTTGCGAAAACCATATGATCTATACCATAGAAGTCATAAGAAGCTTTCAAGGCTGATATATTTCCATTTAATACGGTATCTACATAAAAATTATTCCTAAAATATTCTAAAGGATGTCTATTTAGTCTTTTAAAAGTCTCTCCACCGTAAACCTCAGGATATGCTATTGCCTCATCATAAAACCCTTCAATCCTCTTACTGAAGAATGGGATCATTGCACCCGCATGATGAATTATGAACTTGAGATTAGGATATTTGTCTAGAATACCGCTAAAAACCAATCTAGCCATAGCTAAACTTGTATCATAAGGCCAACCTAGCATTTGAATTAGTCTATACTCTCTTGCCCAAGGATAAGAATTACCATATGGAGGATTAGTAGGATGAATGAAAATTGGTAAATTCTCCGATGACATAAATTGATAAAAGGAATTCATTTCATCAGCATCTACAGGCTTTCCTATCAAGTTGCTAAGTATCATAATACCCTTAAAACCTAAATCTTTAATACTTCGCTTTACTTCATCCATAAAACCTTCATATATACCAGGCACTATTCCTATTCCTACGAATTTATCTGAATATTTATTAACTATTTCAGCAATTGAATCATTAGCGACTTTAACCAATTTAGGTAAAATATTATTCGGGACTACGTTCCATGTATCTCCAGTAGGGCCTAAAGTTAGCACTTCAATATCAATGCTATATTTCTTCATATATTTTAACCTATATTCCGGGTCAGAGAAGTATATGAAGTTATTACTGACATTAATCTCTATAAGCCTTAGGAAATGCACAACCATAGATTTTACGTACTCATGAATGAATTTTAAAGGTGTAATATGACAAAATATATCTATTTTTTCTTGTTTATCCATGTTCATCATATTTAGTTAACTAGTTAATAAATTTTAAATAGCTTGAAAGAATGCTACCGTCGTGCATTCCATTGTGAGAGATTCGCTGAATATAACTAAATCAATAGTAATGAATTTATATAATGTTTTTCACGGTATTTGTAATGCAATACTTCAATTAGCCTATACATTAGATTTTTATTAAGATTAGGCTGTGTTGCAAATCCGATGAAAAGCAGTATAAAGTGAACATAACTATCCCCCAAGCGTTAACGTAATACCTCATACTCTAATATCATGTAATCCAAGAAACAATCTAAGTTTATTACCATTAATTACCGTAAATACATCAAATAATTTAGAGGGTTTAACCATTAGTAAAGCTAAAAATTATAGTCTTTTTCTTCCCACGGTTACAAAACTCAGGTCTATTAGAGACTAAGCATGTAATGCCTAGTAAGCGAGAAGAGAACATAACTTCTGCCAATAGAGTATGCTCTTGAGTCCATTGAGAAGAAGTTCTACCATCTAATTTTCAAGCACAGTTATACTGGTTATTGGGTCTAGTAAGTTTCATGACGTTCTCGTCGCTCTCAAGGAAGTGAGCAGTACGAAGAAATTTTATAGTTTCTCGTCTGCTATTTATCCTCAACTATTAGAAAGTTAATATGCTAACTACTTAACTTATTCAAATTTTTTTATTAACAGAAGTTATATTCCCTTTTGCACTTATTAAGGAAAAAGACTGTACC
The DNA here is from genome assembly GCF_019175345.1 of Saccharolobus shibatae B12. Classification (NCBI taxonomy): domain Archaea; kingdom Thermoproteati; phylum Thermoproteota; class Thermoprotei; order Sulfolobales; family Sulfolobaceae; genus Saccharolobus; species Saccharolobus shibatae. The sequence goes on from NZ_CP077717.1 coordinate 1,666,518, forward strand.
TAACTTCCAGAAGAGAATATTATACCTTAACTGCTGTTACTAAGTACCACATTTTAAAGTCCTTAATTTCATAATTATTACATAGATTTCGTACTATCTCAACTACTTTTTCATGATCGAAGAAGTCTGACTTGCTATGAGGAGTTGTAAAGTGTAATGTGTGAGCTTCTGGCGTATAATCAACTATTATCACCATTCCATCATTTTTAGTTACTCTTAACATTTCTTTAATGCCGTTTTCTATCGACGACATGTGATGAAGAAGCATAACAGAAATTGTGTAATCAAAATAATTATCTTCAAATGGTAGATTTTCAGCTAGTCCGTGTTTAAAGTGTATACCTTCGGCTATCTTTTCCCGCTCAAGCTCATCCTTAACTCTTTTTATACTATCCTCATCTGCGTCTATTGACCATATCTCTCTGGGCAACGGTATAAGCTTAGCTAAGAACTTAACATTCCTTCCAAATCCAGTTCCTACGTCTAATACTCTTAGGTTTGTTTTAATGTTTATTTTAGAAGCAATTTCTCTCCTTATACTTTCTCCAAATCCATGAAAATCGGAAATGGATTGATTTTGTGTTTCAACTTTTTTACCTTTATGAATCATATCGAGTTAATCTATATTAAATAAAGTATATAAGTTTTTGTTTTAATGTGCTAATTTAAGATAAGCTGCTCCAGAAGCTTCCTGAACATTATTGTTATACATACTCGAAATTTGAAACGAAAATTTTTTAAAAGTAAATCTTGAGATATTTTTATGTCATATATAGACATAAGAGATCTAGGAAAGAAACGTTCATCTTCAGAAATACCTCCAGATATATTTGATCTATACAAGAAAATTATGGAGCAGAAGAAGAATTCTAGGGTTCTAATTAAATCTAGTGAAATAAAATGGATAGAAAAAGGAAGGCAAGTCGCAAGAAGTGCAAAAGTAATAGACCCTGAGAACGGTTTTACAAATAGCATAGTTAATATAGGTCTAGGAGAGATACCACCTCATGGACATACTGGAAAGCATAAACATACCGAAGCGTACATTTACATAGTCAAAGGTAAAGGTCATAGTATTGTAAATGAAAAAAGATATGATTGGGAAGCAGGAGACTTCCTTTATATTCCTCCAGATACTTATCATCAACATTTTAATGATGGTGACGAATCGGCTGTTTATCTAAGAGTAATTCCAGGTCCGTTAATAGTAAATCTAATGGCAATTTTTGCATCCTTAAATCTAAATGTTGAAGGAATGTTACATCAAGCGGAGACGGCACCAGAATATACTGGACCCAAACCAAAAGTATATTTTGATGAGTTAGAGAAGCAATAAATAGAAAAAATAAATTAAATCAAAAATTTTTATTCTTCTCTTTTCTCTCTCATAAACCCTAACGCCTTAAACACTGGCTCATCAGAATATGAGAATATTATTAAATTGTCATTAGCATCATTTCTAATGCTATACTTTTTCCATGACGGAATGGCTATTATATCAAACGGTTCTACTACATACTTCTGTCCCTCAATTTCAAATGTACCAGAACCCTCAAATACTACGAATATCCTATTCTCAGTTCTCCTTATTGGTTTAAGTTCATCATTACCCTTGATTAGCCTAATTTTTAATGACATTGTGGGAAAAGCTGGAGAGCCATTGGTTGGATTCGTATATTCTAATTCTATACCATAATATGGATCTCCCTTTCCTTTTTCAGCTATTCTGATTAGCGAATTACGTATTAAACTATAAGGGTAGTAGAATAAGGGATTGTCAGATGAAGGTAGATGTGATGGTAATGACTCAAAAGTTGGTTTTACACCTAAATACCTCGCCATCACATCCTCATTACTACTTACTATCTTCTGATACTTGTCAACATTTACATCTCCAAAATCTTGATAGAATACACCTCCTAGCCAGTAAGCTGTTATAACATCCAAACCGTCAAACCATATAGCATAATTATTACCTTCATTATGATGATCATGCCATGTCCAGTTAGGTGTCAATATAACATCGCCAGGCCTCATTGCCAATTTATACCCCTCTACTATAGTATACGCACCTTCTAAGGGTGCTTCTAAAACGAATCTAAATGCGTTTGCAGTATGCCTGTGCGTATAGGCCCTTTCACCGGGTTTAAGCATTTGTATACCTCCCCTTAATGTAGGTAATGTAGCAGCAGATATTGCTGGAAAATATTGTTTTAATCCGGGATTCACAAAATTTATGTTTCGTCTTTCTGCCTCTTCAGGGGGAAGGATCTCAGCTAACTCTAATAATCTCTCCTTAGCCAGCTTATATTTCCATACATAAGGTAAAGCTACATGGGTGGGTTCCTTGGTAAATCTAAAAACCGAAGTAGAATATTTAGGATGTGTGGCTGCAAAAAATGTGGTTAAATTTTCTTTTTCTATTTTGCTGATAAAGTCTTTGATTTTAGATTCCCATTCCTTAGACATATTTAGTCATATTTTCAAACGAAAGTATAGCTAAAAAGTTTATGTATAAAAAGATATTGAGTTTAACGTTAACGGTGTTTGACAAATTATTGACAGCATTTACGAGGATTCCTAAGTAAGTCGTATCTCGGATGCAGAAAGAGAGTAAGGCTAAAAAACTTAATGTTAGCTCTTTAATGTTAAGCTCCGCTCCCGCTAGTTATCATGCTCTAATTAAAATTTTTGAATCTATTATTATAAGTAAATTAATTAATCCGACAGTCGTATTTACATTACTGGACGTTTGTTGAACAAATTGATTAGTGTAGATTGAGGATAGAGGTATATTAGTAAAATTAGATGGTAAAACTTTTGCGTTTATTAGTGCTGATATTGCTAATTTTAGAGCAGTAGCATTAACCAACGCTAAACTTAGATTTGTTGCATAAATTACTTCATGTAAATATTCTTCAGCCTCTGTCTCCGTAAAATTATAATATTTTATCATAAATTGAACAGATGAGTTTGCGTTAGAGTAGTAATCTTGCATAATTTTATATGTAGCTTGTATTACTTTTGCGATAACATCAGAGTGTTGTGATATAAAACTATCGGTAGCTACTATATACTCTGCTGGCCATTCTTGACTAACAACGTAGATCTCCCTAACTTGCCCGCTTTGTACTAGATGCTGAACATCCCATACATTAACGAGTGCGGCATCCGCTTTTCCAGAAAGCACTGATGCTATTTGCGCACCTGGAGAACCAACTGGGATAGCAGTATAGTTATTTCCCCATCCTAAACGACCTACCATTAGTTCTAAAGTTACAGCGTCAAAACTACCCGGTCTACTTTCTGCAAATATTTTTCCTTTTAACTGAGAAATATTATAAAATGGGGAATTGCTTTTTACTATAACTCCTGCAGTATATGGAGAATCATCCCAAACCGCCACAATCTTTATCGGAACACCACTAGCTATAGCAGTGAGAATACTAAATGCATTTACAAATCCTATTTGAGCTTTACCAGTGCTAATTGCTTGAATAACCGCTCCTCCACCAGACGGAAACGCTTCCACATTAGCTTCCGGCAGATATTTTTGGAATAACCCATTTTGGTATGCCCAATATAGAGGAATAGGATCAGAACCGGCTACAGTTATAGCTATATTATACTTAAATCCTGATGTGCTAGTATAGTAATATCCCAATCCTCCTCCTACTGCTACAATAATTATTACTAATGCTATAACTATGGCTAGTGTTCTACTAATACCCCTCCTCATACTAACCATTACTAAATCACCTAAATTAATAAAGAATAAATATAAGGTAATAAATCTTTTGCAAATATATAACCGAAAAATTTATAGATAATTTTTTATTCTAAATATATGTGATCTTATATGCGCTACGATTTAGTAATAATAGGTAGTGGAGCTGCTGGAATGTCTGCAGCGGTAACTGCAGCAGAATATGCTAGATTGAATAACAAGAACATAAGTATAGTCGTGTTAGAGAAAACTGGAGATGAGATATGGGGTGGAAATAGCAGATATACTACCGCAAATATGAGATTTATCGATGAGGAACATTTCGATCCTAATTTAGAAGAAACCTTTGAGAAATTCTCTAAAGGGAAAGCAAACATGGATCATGTAAAGCTGATAATCAATAATGCTGTAGATACCATAAAATGGCTAAAATCCTTGGGAGTACAGTTTGAAAATAGGACTGGTAGGTGGACAGGTTATGGTCTTCCCAGAATAGGCCCGCTTGGTGGTGGTCTTGCTGTAATTTCAGCGCTTAGGAAGCATGCTGAAAGCATGGGAGTTCAAATACTGTTTAATACTACAGCTTGGAAATTATCATTAGATGATGAGGGAAGGATTAATGGTGTCTGGGTTAGAGATGAGAGAGGAAGAAGTTTCAAGATTGAGGCTAAAGCTATAGTGTTGGCATGTGGAGGATTTGAGGGAAATTATGAGATGCTACAGAGATATATAGGTAGAGATGCAATTAACCTAGTTATGGACAATCCAGCTACACCAATACATCAAGGAGAGTGCATAAATATGGCATTAGAAGTGGGTGCTAAAACTTCTGGAGATTTTGGAAACTGGCATGGTTCAGTACAAGATATTAGAAGTAAGGCATATAGACCTAGAGTAGATCTATATTTCTTTGGAATCTTAGTTAATAAGGATGGAAAGAGATTTATGGATGAAAGTGGTGTTGGCGATATACATGATTCTTTTGAAGTTGTTGGGAGAAGAATATTCGAACAACGGGATCATATGGCGTTCATAATTCTGGATAATAAAGTAACTTCTATTCCTAACTATAAATCCTTGATTAATACTGACTTACCTCCGATAACTGCTAACAGCTTGGAAGAATTAGGTGAAACGCTAAGTCGTGAGTGGGGTTTAAATAAGGATAATTTCCTGAGGACCGTTAAAGAATATAATAACGCAGTCCAACCTGGAAGATTTGATCCTAATATTCTGGACGGTAAGTGCACTAAGGGAATAGAACCACCTAAATCTAATTGGGCTTTAACAATCGATGAACCTCCGTTTATGGCTTATCCAGTAACTGCTACGGTACAATTTACTTTTGGAGGACTAGCTACTGACACTAACGCTAGAGTCTTAGATACCAATGATAAGCCCATCTTGGGATTATATGCAGCCGGAGAAATAGTTGGCTTATACTATTATAGATATCCGGGGGCAACATCATTTTTAAGAGCATTGATATTTGGAAGAGTCGCAGGGATAAATGCAGTGGATTACGTTACAGAAGAAAAAAGTTCGTAATTTTTCTTTTTCTCTTAATTTAGACTCAAATAAGTAAAAACTATGAATAAGTATTTACGTATCTTGAGTTTCTTTAGCGAAAATTTCTCTGGGATTGAGCTGTTTATCAATAATTCCCTGTTCATAACAATATCTTATAAACGTTTCTATTGTTTTATAATTCTTTGACACGCCATATGGCCAGAAATCATCTCCAGAAATGCTCCTCATTATCTCAAAATCGTTTTGAATCCATGGTGCAAACATATAGGCTACACCAAATTGTGAGACGTTGTATATTTCATTAAACGCTATATTCTTAGACTCCTCAAATGCTTTGTACAAATTATATGCCACCCAAGGATACTCTTCATAAATATCTCTTCTAATAACGATGACGTGCATTATGGGATATATTCTGGTCTTTCTGTAAAATTCTATTTCGACTTCCCTATAGTTTTCAAAGAGCCTCTTAACGTTAGAACCTTTAAGAAAACTTGAAGGCGCTTGCGCACTATAAACTGCATCAATTTCGCCTCTATCTAACATCTCTGATAAGGTTTTACCTTGTGATATTCTCTCAACCTTTATTCCCTGTTTAACTCTTAACATATCTGTCTCTGCCATCCTTCTAGATACTTCCCTATTCTCTAAAGGACCAACATAATAAGTCACAGAGTCATATGGTACTTCATAAAATTCGTTTAGGATACCCTTAATCCATACCGAAGCTGTCTGCCTCCATTCAGGTACTCCAATTCTTTTTCCCTTTAAATCTTTAGGATCATTAATATCACTATTCTTATTTACATAAATTGACCTATGTCTAAACATTTTAGAAGGGAATACGGGTATTGCAACAAATGGAGGATTAGGAGAGTTTAAAGACTCTAGATATCCTCCAAATGACATCTCAGATACTTCAAACTCTCTATTCTTTATCATTCTTGAGAAAGTTTCTTGAACCCACAAGGGTAAATAATTTAACTCTACACCCTCTGGTTTTACTTTGCCAAGCAATAGTGGTAGCGTTCTATCATATATGTAACACGCTAAAGTTAACTTTACCTTTGACATTGCAAGTATAGTAAGTTATCTTAACCATAATAAATCTTTCGTTAAGATAATATAGCGATCATATAATAGTATAGTCTTTTTTCTTTCCACAGTCGCAAACTCAGGTTTATTAGAGACAAAGCATGTAATGCCTAGTAAGTGCAAAGTGAAAATATAATTTTTGCCAATATAAAATATAGAATAATTTTTGAATGAGTCCAATAGTTAATAGATTAAACTTTCTAATAGTTAAGGACAAACAATAAATGAGAAATGATAAAAATTTTTTCGTACTGCTCACTTCCTTGAGAGCGACGAGAACGTCATGAAACTTACTAACCCAATAACCAGAATAACTGTACTTGAAAATTAGATGGTAAAACTCCTCTTCAATAGACTCAAGAGCATATTTCAAGTTGTAATAGGTGTTTACCAACGCTTCAACTCCTTCTAAACACAATAGCTGGAGAATAGAGAGGCAAGAAAAGCAATGCCCAGTTAAGAAGCAACATAGAAAACATGAGCAATCTCGTAAAACTAACATTATTATACAGATAACATTACCAGAATTCTTAGCCTAAGGAAAAACCAGCAATAACCTTGAAATTAACACTGGAATAAGCTGCCATGAAACAAGGAATTTTTCATAATAGCTGAAAGGAGTAAAAGGACTAGTTTCAACTTAAGATGTTGAAGATGAGCGAGTTAAATGTAAGCAACGAGATATATTTTGTATTCATAAATGCCCATATTCCCTTCACACTTGCTAAGAAAAAGACTATAAATGGAGTTAGTTGTGAGTTAAGCTTTTTATTCTTATATAAGTATAATAAAATATGATGAGTGGAGATAGTGAGGTTATAATTAAGGTGAAAGGCGTTAACAAATATTTTTCTACTTCATCCGGTATACTTGAAGTTTTAAAAAACGTTAATCTAGAAGTGAGAAGAAAAAGTTTTTTGACATTTATAGGACCCAGCGGATGCGGTAAATCAACTCTCTTATCCATGATTGGAGGACTCGTAAGACCTTCAGATGGAGAAATCTATATAGAGAATATAAAGGCAGAAGGACCCAGACCTGATAAAATTGCAATGGTTTTTCAAGATCCAGCATTACTACCTTGGAGAACTGTAATGGGAAATGTAGAATTTGGTTTAGAGATCAGAGGTATACCCAAAAAGGAAAGGAGGGATATAGCTCAAAAGTATATAGATTTAGTAGGTTTATCTAAATTTGAAGACTACTTTCCTACTCAACTATCTGGAGGAATGAGACAGAGAGTAGCCATAGCTAGAGCTTTGGCTGTTGAGCCAGAAATACTATTAATGGATGAGCCTTTCGCCAATTTAGATGAACAAAGCCGTCTCTTACTAGGTATAGATTTAGTTAGAATATGGCAAAGGACTGGTAAAACTATTGTTTTTGTCACCCACAGTATACAAGAAGCTGCACTTCTATCGACTGAAATTGCGTTATTTACTCGTAGACCTGGCACAATAAAAGAGGTAGTTAAAATAGATACGGGACACCCAAGATCTATAGAAGATGATAACGTAGTTAAACTCAGAAAGTATGTCTGGGATAAATTAAGAGAGGAAATTATTAGTAGGTGATTTAATGAAGTTTAGAGAATTATTATATAGAATATTGGTATTGATTATAATATTGGTCTTATGGCAATTATTACCTACTTTTGAGCTAATTAGTCCATATGTTCTGTCCCCCTTTACATCAGTCATAGAAACCTTTCCGCAGTTATTTAACACACATGGTCTAATACCGGGTGGAATGATACCACAGTTATTAACTACCTTAACTGAACTAGGTGCCGCCTTTGGATTAAGCGTAGGTATAGGCTTAACCTTAGGTTTACTCTTAAGTTATTTCAAATTAGTTGGTAATGCATACGAGCCATTAATTTACTTAATATACGCAATTCCTGGATCAATTTACTACCCAGTGTTGTTTTTAACTTTAGGATTAGGAGTTCAATCTAAAATCGCTCTAGGCTTCTTGTTTGGGGTATTCCCTTTGATTATAAATGTACTTTCGGGATCGAAAAAGCTTAACCAATTATTCGTTCGTTTAGCTAAATCTATGGGTGCTAACGGTACTCAGATATTTATTAAAATAATGATTCCTGCTTTAGCTCCATACATAATGAGTGGATTAAGACTATCTCTAGTGTTCTCCTTCATAGGTGTAATATTGGGTGAAGTCATCGCTTCTAAGGATGGTTTAGGATTTGCAATAAGTGTAGCTAATTACAATTTTGAAACACCATTAATGTATGATTATATTATAATCGTGATATTACTCGCAGCATTGTTTTTAGGTATTATTCTTTTAATAGAGAGAAAGGTGTTCAAATATGGATGAGAGAAGGAAAAGAACATTATATACTACTATAATACAAATAGTTAGTGTGATTACTTTCTTTTTAATATGGCAATATCTTGTACAATCTGGTATAGTTTCAACACTATTCCTAGCTCCACCTTCATCAGTAATAGTTAATGCTCCTAAAGTACTAAGAGACCCTTTCGTATATAATAGAATCCTTTATACAATTTGGATAACCATCGCATCCTTCATTTTTACAATAGTAATTGGTACATTAATAGGACTACTTTTAGGGTTATTTACATATCTAAGGTCTACATTTGAACCCTATATGTTGATACTATATTCTATTCCAAAGGCGATATTCATACCAATATTCTGGACTCTTTTTGGACTCGGTTTTTCATATCAATTCTGGTTTGCCTCGTTTGGGGGAATTATTCCTATGATAATTAATGTAATGTATGGAGTTAAAGATATTGATACACAACTTATAAATTTGGCCAAATCGTATGGAGCCAAATCTTACCAAATATACTATAAAATAATAATACCGTCTATACTGCCTAGTGTATTAGGAGGTGCTAGAATATCTTTAAGAAGTGTTCTAGCAGATGTTATTGCAGCCGAGGAATTTGTGGGAACTACTGGCGTTGGGTATCTGGCTCAATATTATGCAACTAACTTCTTAACTGTTGAATTATACACTGTTGTTGTTGTAGTGGCGTTGATAGGAATGGCTTTGTATTACATAATATCCCGAATAGAAAAAAGAGTATTAGCATGGAATATAACTACAACGTAATTTTTATTCGTATAAAATCTATTCCTTGAACTTTTCTTTTCTATATAATCCAAAAGCATCAAATATAGGTTTATCTGAGTAGGAGAAAAGTATCGCGGCTTTATCATCATCATTAATTATTCTATATTTCGTCCAAGATGGTATTACTAGAGGATCACGCGTTTTTAGATTGATTCTTAAACTACCCATATTGGATTCAATTATGTCGAAAGTTACATAACCTTCAACTGGGATAAATATCGTGTTCTCAGTACTTCTTATTGGTTTTAGTTCAGTTTTAGATCTTATTAACCTCATCTTAATATCAATGGTTGGTAAAGCAGGACCTCCATTAATTGGATTTGTATATTCCACTACAATTCCCTCGTATTCATCTATCTTGTTGTGTTCATTTAATTCAGTTAATGCCCGCTTAGTTCGTGAAAATGGATACTTAATTAAAGGATTATATGATTGAGTACTTATAGTTAATGGCTTAAGGTTATTTCCTAGAGTATCTAAAATAACATCTCCTTCCTCATTAGTTTGAAACTTCTCCTCACTTTTTGAATAAAATATTGCACCTAAATATAATAAAAATGGGCTATCTAGACCAGAGAACCATATTAAATCACTCTTACCGTCATTATGATGTTCATGTAACGTCCAATTAGATTGTACTAGTACATCCCCAACTTCTAAATTCATTTTATAGCCGTCATAAATGATATAGGCACCATCATTAGGGGCTTCGAGAATTAACCTTAAGTTAGTTGGCGTATGCCTATGTGCAGGAGCGTATTCACCGGCCTTAATTAATTGAATACCACCAGTTAGTGTAGGTGCTATGGCTAAAGTATCATAAGGTTTCATTTCTCTAAGCCCAGGGTTAACTAGGTGTATTACTCTTCTCTCAGACTCTTTAGGTGATATGTATTCGGCGATTTTGTAAAGAAACTTTCTAGCTATCTCATAGTCCCACTTATACGGTATCGCTAAGGGTTCTGGGTAATTAGTAAATATTGACCTTTTACCTTGTCTCTTAGCCTCTTCTGGGAATAGACCGACATATATACTATACTTAGCCATCTCATCTAAAATAACTCTTAACTCTTCACTAACGCTAGACATGTTTTATCCAGTAAAAATCTCACTTTCGCTTAATATAAGCTTTACTTTGTAGTTGGGAATTTTCCACAGATAGTCTGAAAATAAGATTACATGCATAATACAGTAGGGATTCATAACGTATTCAGTAGTAAAGCTCTTATATAAGATTATATTAATCTTAAGTTATGAGAAAATATATCCCCATTAAATTAGTAATTTTCTATATTCTTGAGGGAATAATTACTGGAATGTTGTTTTATTGGTTATTCCTCTTATCTCGTGGAGTTGGAAATTTAACAGTTAAGATTGAAGAATCTAATGTAACAACTACGTTCTTTGCATTAGGTATTCTAGCTTACTTGTTTGGACTAAGACATGCTTTAGATGCGGATCATCTGGCTGCTATTGATAATTCAACTAGAAAATTAGTTCAAGAAAAGAAACCATCGCACTTTACTGGTCTTTTCTTCTCTTTAGGACACTCCAGTGTAGTTATATTATTAGCTCTTACCTTAATAATTGCCACAAGATATATTACATCTAATATCCCCTCACTCGAAAAGATTGGAGACATAATAGGAACGTTAATTAGTGGTGGCTTCTTATATATTATAGGACTACTTAATTTCTTATCTTTATTAGAGATTTATAACCTATATGCAAGAACTACAAGAGAAAAAACAATAGACGAGAAAAAACTGGAGGAAGTATTATTAAGTAGGGGATTTATGAATAAATATTTTGGAAAGTTATTTGCAATTATTAACAGCCAATATTATATGTATCCTATAGGATTTTTATTCGGTTTAGGTTTCGATACCGCATCAGAGACAGCTTTATTGGCTATCTCGGCAGCGGCTGCAGGAGTATTTCTTAAAGTACCATTATGGAGTTTGCTAGTATTTCCTTTTCTATTCACTTCTGGAATGACCTTAATTGATACTACAGACGGGTTCTTCATGAATGGAGCATATAGTTGGGCATTTTTAGGAAATCCGCTAAAGAAAATATGGTACAACCTAACAATGACAACGATTTCCATACTTATAGCCTATTTAGTAGGAACCCTAGAATTACTCGGATTGATTCAATCTCAATTTAATCTAAGCGGGATATTTTGGCAATGGATTAGTACAATAAATGGAGGAGTTTGGTGGGGAAACATTGGTATTATAATAATCTTCACATTTGCTTTAACTTGGTTAATCTCATACACTGCATATAGATTTAAGATAAAAAAATATATGAAAGATAGTAGATAATGTATATCCTATGCTCCATTTTACTATACTGAGATAGATTACCCATTGTATTGCTTTATCCATTCTGCAGGGTCCTTCGCATAATCTTCATATTTTCCAGGAACGTTAATTCCAGGGATTTTTGGTATCCAATCTTCTTTTAGCAATTCTTCTGGATCTCCATATTTCTTAGCTAATTCTCTTACCTCAGGGTCATCAAGCACAGTTAGATGACCATTATCAATAACTCTTATCTCTTGACCAGTTATAGTTTTAATCTCATAGGTTGGGAATAATAAATGAATATGTAAGTGACCAAATGGGATACCATGGGCAGCTGCCCATCTTTCACTCTCACCTCTCCATCTTGTTCCAAAACCTACATGTATGACACCAGATCTACTCCTCTCAACTTCATTAGTTCCACTTAACATTAGCACATTGCTAGGTCTTCTAACTTTAGGATTAGTTCCTATTGCCATCTCCCATAACCAGAACAGTCCCTTATCTGGAAACTCTGGATATTTAACACTGAGAGTCTCCTCATGTAACTTCTTCCAGGCCTCACCATAAGGCCCTCCTCCTTCAATTTTCTCAATTCTTCCATTCTCTACGTAAATCCTTATTTGAGGAAAAGGTCTAGTCAGATGAGATGTAGTACCAGCAATCACGCCAACAGCATCCTCTTCTGAAATTATTGGGGGAGTGGGATGACCAAATAAGTGACCTAAAGCTGGTCTTGGTCCAAATCCTCCTCTCTCATCTAGCGTTCTATTATAATATTTCTCATGAAGAGTAAATTCTAGTTCTGTACCCTCTGGATCAGTTAACCTAACCTTTCCTCCTTTGCCTAAATCATATATCATTTTCCAAGTTTTTACATTAATTAAATAATTAAGTTTAGCAGGAAAGATGGTGGATCTTGAAAGAAATGCGTCTTTACTTTGCCATGGAAATGCCTCAAAATTGTAGGGAAGTATCTCTCCTTTAGCATTAGTCTTAGGTATGGGTCCTCCTCGTCCATGGATAAGTAAATCATAGCCATTATCCTTCGCATAGTTTAAAATTTTCTCTTGATAATCATACCACCTAGGTTTAATCCACCAAGGCTCTGTTCTAATAATTCTCTCTATTTCGTCATAGTAAGTAAGTTCCCTATCCTCACCATCATCGAGTATTATAATATCAACAACGCTTGCACCTTTCTTTTTTAACGCCTTAACTAAAGCATTTATGATTTCTCTATCATGTAAGTTACTAGCAGCAATTAAAACCTTTGATCCTGGTTTAACATCACCATATCTTACAAAACCAGTTTGATTTCTACTTGCGTAGTCTTTAAATTGCTGAGGTATACTCACAAGGTATTCGGCAACTCCATCTAGCGTTGGATTTACACTTATTATCTTTCTTAATTCTAGTATTTTAGGATCTTCTTCAAGATCTTCTGCCGTTCCTCCATCTGGATACATTATACCTATTTCTTCATCTTTTTCACACATATTTTCATCACTCCTTTTATTAGTTATAGTAGGTTAAAAACTTTTATTGAGTTAATATATTGACAAAAGATTTATTACCTTATATTTATTCTTTATTAATTTAGGTGATTTAATAATGGTTAGTATGAGGAGGGGTATTAGTAGAACACTAGCCATAGTTATAGCATTAGTAATAATTATTGTAGCAATAGGGGCAGGATTAGGATACTATTATAGTTTGTCAAGTAACTCGTCTTCTTCAACAGTACCTATTACTATAGGTACGGTGGACTATAATGAGCATGCGTATTTGGCTCCATTACTAAATGGGTCATTGAGTGGAGTATTTAAAACCTACTTACCTTTTGTTACAATACAACTTTTTCCTGCAGGGAGTGCTGCAGTAATTCACGCCATGGAGACTGGGACTGTACAGATGGGCGTAGTAGTAGAAGATAATGCTGTTACTGCTATTGCTGAGGGTGCCCCAATAGTAATTATCGCTACATTTGAACCTACACCTATCAATTTTGCAATAGTAGTAAGCGCGAAATCTCCATATTATAACGTTACTCAGTTAGAGGGTAAATCGTTTGCAAGTAGTGGCCCAGGTAGTTTCGACGATATAGTCTTGCATATCCTTTTTAACGAGGAACATTGGGGTAATAATTACACAGAAGTGTATGTGGGTTCTGTACCAGCTCAATTGGCGGCAGTTTTAACAGGAAAAGTAGCAGCTACAGCAGTTGCTCCACTCGTACAACCTCAAGTTCTTAATACAAGTGAGTTTAGAGTAGTAGACTACATTCCAGAATCGTGGCCACTGTGGGTAGTAGTAGCTACTAAATCATTCGTAGAACAACATCCCGCTGAAGTTCGTAAGGTGTTACAAGTAATTTTTATGCTGAATAAATATTTTGATCAAAATATTGATAATGCTAGTTTTTATTTTCTGATGGCTCATTATCATTTTACACCTAGTTTGGCGACGCTCTTTTTAAAGACAGACTATTATTCTACAAATGGTGCTATATATTCCGGAGGAATGCAATTAGAACTTCAATTTCTACAAAAGACACATGTGATAAACATTACAAATATTCCACCTTTGACGGATTTTTATACTACAGAATTTGCATCAGCTTTACCAATGAATGACTTGTATTATAATGGATCAATATTAGAATAAAAAGTTAAATATCTTTAAGGTTTAAAGTAAAAATTCTATATTTTTTGATATAATTCTGGTCTCATTTGAGACTTTAGTCCACGCTTGTTTAACTCTTGTTCATACATCTTCCTTATTTCTGGATCTTCTTCATAATATTCTATTTGTATAAAGTTTTGCTCACCTATATGTCCTATTGGTGAGTGTATGGCTAAATATCTAGCCGGTTCTGCACTTACATCGAAGTGTTGATGGAACCACTTATCGGGTGGTATAAATAGAACTCCTGGTTTCCAATCTATTTTAACCTTCTCCCATGCTTCACTCCACTTAGTTGAACCATACCACATTAAGGAGTAACCTTCTCCCTTCAATATTAATATTGTAGCACTAGGACCATGAACGTGAGCCTTCTTATAAGTAAATGCTGGCATTTCAGAGATATGTGCCATTAAACCTGGGCCTAAATCTAGATTAACACCTCTAGTTCCAGTTCCTCTTGAACCAAAATATTTCGACGATGGTAGCTCTAACGATGCAATATTATTTAATACGTAACCTTTCCATAATACGCCTTTAGGTGTTTCCATAATACCAGAGCTTTTCAGATATTCACCCGTTTTTATAAGCTCTAGGAGTTCTCTAGGTTTATGAGAATTTCCGAATATTAAATCGTTATCCCTTGAAGCATTTAATATTAACGGTAATTGAGTAACTGCGAGAATTTTAGCCATTTTTTCCTTGCTATTATTATAATGTTTAAAGAAAGCGTTGTGTGGTATCTTAAACAATGTCCATTTATTCCATTCTACTCTTATCCTAACATTATCATCATACCATATATCTGTATAACCCTCACCATCTAGCACTACTACCACCTCATCTAAAATATATCTTTGGGGCTTAGTAGAAGTTTGAGGAGAGACATTTAGAATATATGCTGCATCTAATGCAGATGCTCCCTTTAAATATATCCAAGCTCCATCTACGCCAAATCTGTCCCAGTATGATGTTTTAGCTTCTAAAAGATCTACATGAAAGTCATCATATAACGGTATACCTTCTGCCTTAACGAAATCCACAAAATAGTCTTGTTTATGTAGTTCATTAACCAGCTTTTGTGGCATAATAAACAAACGTTTAGATAAAATATAAGATTTTCGGAAATAGGTATTAGAGCTTCTGGTATAAAACCTTCCACTAGAATCGAGCCTGGCCCACATTACTTATGTAAGTGATATTACCTACTATCTCGTCACTCATTAGCATCTAATGGCCTATTATACATCTATTCTACAGCTGGGGTCTCCAAATTTACCCTTATGTTTTATTCGAGCTTTAGGCCCAACTTCAAGTTTTGAGGATTAGGCTAAAAATCTAGCTTTAACGCCCAAGGAGATTAATAGCCTCATTCAGTCAAATCTATATTAATCACACTGACTAAAATGTTTTATATAAGTTGTATCCAGTAATTTCATTCACCTTGTTATATAAGGTAAAGAGCATCTTGAGCCACTATTGTTTCTGATAAGTTCTTTAGTCTATGATGATAAGTCATGATACAATATGTTGTAATTCATGGGAGTTAATCGCTAATACGTTGTCTTCGGTAAAAGAAACTTAATTGAACCAGCGCTCAGAAGTTTAAGGCACAAGTTCTCGATGATGGATAAGCATTTTCTCATATGATGTTAGTAGTCAATAGTGATGTTAGCAATTACAATAAGTATTTATCCTAAATACCACTTATTTCCGTAGCTAATCCATTTACCTCCTTTAGTATCAGCTCATTGTTCTCAAAGAGAAGTATAACGTTTAAGTTTCGCTTAGCCTAACAGAGGCTACTTTTCCGGTCATTGCGAGCATTACGAAGCTATTATCAGTAATGAGAACAAAAATTAGCTAAGCTTTCTAAAAAATTATTTTTAAATTTTTTAAAAATTATGTTATTATAGGTACGAATTCATTTGTATATGTATCATTAGCAGTAATTGTCGTATTTGTTATTATACCTAGCTCTCTATAAGTATTTATTAGAACTTGAATTGCAGTAGCATTAATAGCACCATTAGTTGAAAACTTAACTTCCTTAAATAGTACATTATATGCGTAAGAAGGCTCCATAATATTCTTATAATAATTAATTAGGAAGTTCACCGTGATATTGTTTGTATTTTCCTCATAGATTTGATCACCCATAAGTATTGCCATTACCGCTGCCTTAACAACATCAGGATGTTGCTCCAAGAAACTTCTAGTGGTAAATATTGAGAACATGGGCCATGGATAAGTGAAATTATATATTACTCTCAGTGTGCCATTTTCAATTAGTTTGGGAGCGTCAAAAGAACCTATGTTAGTAAACGTTGCTGCACCGCTTACTACAGCGGCTATTTGGGCGCTGAAAGAACCTACATAGGATAACTTAAAATGTAGATGATGTGATAATTCTAAATACTCTGCGGCTATAGTATCTAAACTCCCGGGTGCGCTATTAGCAGATATTGTACCATTTAATTGGTTCAAATTCATAATATTTGAAGTACTTTTTACAACCACATATCTTATTGCTGGTGTCTCTCTAAATGTAGCCACTATAACCAGTGGAGCGCCTTGGCTAATTGCAACAACTATAGCATCAGTTCCGGCAATACCTATCTGTACGCTTCCGCTCTCAACAGCATGAATGACTGCGCTACTTCCTGCAGGGAAGTCTTCAAAATTAATGTTAGGATCATATTCTTTCAGAGTAGAAGAGATATTGCTTTCCATGAAAGCCCATGCTGCCATATCTGGATGCGAAGCTGATACGGCACCTATTGTTATTGGGGTTGTTGAGATTGGTAATGTAGATGTGGAAGGAGTTGTAGTGACACTTGTTGGCGTTCTAGAGGAGTAGTAATATCCTAATCCTGCCCCTATTGCTACAATAATTATTACTAATGCTATAACTATGGCTAGTGTTCTACTAATACCTCTCCTCATATTAAATCACCTAACTTAATAAAGAATAAATATAAGGTAATAAATCTTTTGCAAAGACTCTATCTAAGAATGTTTGTATTTTCGTGGACATCATTATAACATGTATTTTCAAAATATAATATTATATAGCGATATAAATTAGGAAAATTTTCCATAGTGTCGCCACTAAGCTACAAATTATGCTACTAAACATAATTCAGCTAAAAAGTACAAGCTATCCCACGTTTTCCAGACGTAGTTAGTTATATATATCTTAATGACGACACTATGAATTTTTCCCTCCTAAACACTAAGAATCGTGCATTTCTATGTACCTCAGATATAGATACCTTAGTAGGTCCTCTTAACTATAGGTGAAAGCCTCTAAATTATTTGAGATATTATCGAACAGTTAAAGGGAGATCCATTATAGTTTATTGCACGATACTTTATACTGCCATGTAACAACAATATTCATTCTTATAAAAACGCTCTTATTACCATGAATATTTTTAAACAGCTAAGTAGATTATTATAAAGCAAGGTGTTAATAATGAGCTTACACTCTAAAAGATTGATCATAAATGACGCAGAAATATCTTTTTACGACTTAGGTCAGAGTGAAAAAACCATAGTATTTTTGCACAGTTTTAATCACTCTAAATTAATGTGGATTTACCAGATTCCAGATTTTGTGAAGGCTGGCTACAGAGTTATAGTTCCAGACTTTAGGGGACATGGCGATAGTGAGTATACACCGGGTAAAATAAGCATGGAGATTTTAGCTAAGGATATAGTAGAATTGTTAAAAGAGATTAATATAAAGAAAGCAGTAATAGTAGGTTCTTCTATGGGTGGATTTGTAGCATTTAATATGTGGAGAATAGCTAATTATATGATAAGCGGACTAATCTTGGCTGGTACTAAAGCTCATCCAGATGGGGAGAATGAAAAGAGTAGGCGAATGACTCAAATCCAAATCTTAAAGGAAAAGGGTGTTAAGGATTTTGTAAACGCTTTTGCTTATAGAAGACTTTCTAAATATACCATAGACCATAAGCCGTGGGTAGTTGACTTGGTAAGGTTAATGAGCATGAACATGGAAAAGGAGGCTATAATAGAGACCTTGCAAGCTTTAATGATGAAAAGCGATGATACTAAGATATTGAGAGATATAAATGTTCCTACGTTAATAGTATGTGGTAAAGAAGACATGTTTACACCCTGCAATTATTCACAATTTATGCATGAGAACATTGAGAAATCTAGGCTAGTTATAATGGATAACGCATCACATATGTGCGTAATGGATCAACCTGAAAATTTTAATGAAACTTCCCTCCAGTTTCTTAGGGAAAACAATATATGATTAATTTTTATTTTAACTATTTCTCATACTTCATTAATATATTGATAACTCATAATATATGTTAAATTGCATCATAGCGTCGCCGTCGCGTGATTTATATTTCTATAACTTCTTGACATATAATATACCTTATTTAATGTCCATACTCTTTGTAAAGACAACATAGTCGTTTAACAAATTTGTATCCTAATGACTACACTATGAATTGCATTCATATAAAACTATCCTTGGTATAAATTTGGGAGTTAAAAAGAGGTTTTAAAATATTATCTCTTTATGGTAAATGTAGAAATCCCTTTTTATCTCTATTATTAACTTGTATTCATTGATGATGATTTAGCTAAGGTGTCTTAGTTAAACGAGGGTTATTCCTAATATCCCTACCTCCTTTCACACTTATATGGTAAATATAATCACAGTCATATGAAGGGGTTTGTCACGCAGAAGATTTTGCTTCGGTTATGAGGCTCGCCATATTTTCCCAGACGGGAGCACTCTCATCAATCCTATAGTAGATTCTTAGATATTGCGCTCGTTAAATTTTCTTAAATTCAAAATCAAGCGGTAGATTAAAAGTAAGCTTAACGTTTGCTCAGATAAAGATTGAAACGATCCATAAAGCAGTGCAAAGAAATATTTTTATATCCATTTCATGATAAAACTCACTAGGGTTATGGGTGATTTAATGGTAGATAAGCCGGAGGAAGTTAAAGATATTCGCGTAATAGATTGTGATTCGCATATTATTGAGTCACCAGAAGACTTTGAAAAGTTCTTAGAACCTGGATATAAATTGCCTATGATAGTTAAGGATATTGAATCAGATACTAGATATTGGGTTTTTGATGGCAAACTATATACAAGACCCTTCGGATTTGCTGGGGGACAAATTAGAGGATTAATAGATCACACATATCATCCTAAATGGGGTTTGCTGAATCCTAAACTTAAGGCGAAGAATTTTTCTTTAAACGATATTAAAGGAAGGTTAATTGATCTAGACGAAATGGGAGTGGATTTTCAAGTAGTTAATCCCACATCTGGATTAATAATTTACAATTTAAGAGATAAACGATATGCCGCAGCGTTAGCGAGAGCTTATAATAATTACGTGGCAAATAGAGTTAAGGAAAGTGGTACTAATAGAATATATGCTAATGCTATAGTACCCTTGCAGGATTTGAATGAAGCAGTTAGAGAATTGGAAAGGGTTAAGGATCTAGGTGTGTTTAAAGGGGTTGCTGTTCCAACTTTTGTATCTCAAGGTAACTTCTATGCGGACAAACCTATATATCATGAGGATTTTTTCCCATTCTTTAAGAGAGCTGCTCAATTAAATATGCCAGTTGCTATTCATGTAATTCCTGCGGTATCAGATATGCCTTTCATGTATTTATTTTATAATTGGCTTCAGGTTAGGACTTTTGGATTTTCATTAGCTGCAATGATTGGCTTAACTGGGTTAATTAGTGAAGGGTTATTTGAGAGGATTCCTAACTTAAGGGTAATCTTTACAGAAACAGGAGTGGGGTGGTTACCATATTGGAGTTGGTGGTTAGACGAGAATTTAGAGAAGATTAATTCAATAAGAAAGTCGTATTTAGAAGTTCTAGGAATGGATCCTTACCCGTATGTTAAAAAATTAGCATCGGAGTACATCAGTGCTGGTAATATTTTTGTCACAGTAGAAACAGATGATGATCCAGATCTCCTTAGATTAGCAATAAATAAATTAAATCTAGAAAATAACATATTGTTTGCAACCGATTATCCGCATATTGCGGACATATCATATTACCCGGATAATTTAAACATATTTATAGAGAGCGTTGCTAAGCCTGCAGGACTTACAAATGCTCAGATAAGAAAAATTCTACAAGATAACGCTCAACAACTGTTCGGATTAGAAACATAAATCATTAAAATACACAATATTTTTAAATTTATGTTAGAGTAATTCAAAATATATTGTTATCTTTAAAACAAATAGCTAGTTATGAAAATTGAAAGCTTTGTTTTGCATTAATCTTTATTAAGGGCTAAAAGTTAAATATGATTCAAGGATGAATTATGAGTAAAGGGGAAAAAAGCGAGATTAAGAAGATAAATACTAAAGAGAGAATCAAAGTAGCTATTGCCTCAATGGTAGGATCAATAATTGATTGGTACGATTTCTTCTTATCAGCTACAGTATCTGCAATAGTATGGCCTGTTATATTCTTTAACTATCTTACAGGAAATGCAGCTTTAGCTGCATCTATTATAACGTATATTGCAGGATATTTTACAAGACCTATTGGAGCCTTCGTATTAGGAAATTACGGTGATATGTTAGGGAGGAAAGTAATGTTAATAGTAACACTTATACTGACTGGCGGTTCCTTAATAGGAATTGGTCTAACTCCAGCGTATAAACAAATAGGTATTCTAGCTCCAGCATTGATATTGCTTTTTAGATTAATTTATGGTTTTGGAATGGGTGGTGAATATGGAGGTGCACAAACCATAATTACTGAGTTTTCAGCTAATACCAAATGGAGAGGGTTATGGAATAGTATAGTGGCTAGCTCCTTACCAATAGGTAATGCGTTAGCTCCACTAGTTTTCTTAATACTTCTAGACACATATGGGATAAGAGACTTTATTAATTATGCTTGGAGAATAGGATTTTACATTGGAGCTCTAGTGCTGATAATAGGAATAGGTTTAAGGTATATAATTTCAGAAACACCCCTCTTTACTAAATTAAAACAAGAAGGGCGAGTAGAGAAGTCACCGGCAATTAAATTATTTAGAAAATATTGGAAAATACTATTGCCCGCATGTTTCTTAAATGCTCCACTTATTGCTGTAGCTCTATCTGAAGGAGGAGGACCAATTCCAATAGCTTTTATTCAAGCACTCAAAATTCCTATTCAAGATATTCTCTTAGCTCAATTTGCAGGGTATATCATAGGTGCTGTATTTACCATTTTATCTGGTCTATTTAGTGACGTTATTGGAAGGAAATTCATGTTGCTATTATCCTTAATTTTATCAATTGCCATAAGCTATCCAGCGTGGTTATTATTAAGAACCGGAAGTTTGCCTTTTATAATTTTAGAGCAAACTCTGGTAGTAATATTTTCAGTAAGCTTAGGTACCACATCTGCACTTACTACATTTTACATGGAAATATTTCCTACGAGATATAGGTATTCTGGTGGAGGATTTGCTTTTCAAGTAGCAAGTCTCATAGGTTCTGCAATTGCCGGTGTCCTTTATCCACTTTTTCTCGTAACATATAGGGGCCCACTAAATGCATGGCCAGTAATAGCATTAGGTAACGTCATCTTAGGAATAATAGGAATAATAGTAGTTGCTATACTTATAACTGAAACTAAAGGCAAGCAACTTGAAGACTAGTCTTTACTAATATTATTTTTTCATAAGTTATTACGGAGTTGTATTTACAGTTATATATCAAATCAAACATAAAAATAGTTCGATTAAAAGTAAAGTTTTTAACTACTTAAAGGGAAGAGAAAGATATGAAGGTAAGAAGCTTAGTATTAACATCACTGGGACACTTTATAAATGATGGCAACGGACAAGTTTTACCCATACTTTACGCTTTTCTTATATCTCACCTCCACGTTCAGAGTCTCTTAATAGGTGTTTTCGCTGCAATATATTATGGAACTTCTGCATTATTATCACCAATAATCGTAAAACTCGTTACTGACAAGCCGAAAAGAGGTATTGGAATTGGAATACTGCTTTGGGCTATTGGACTCACATTACTAGGTTATTCTGTATCTATTTCTTCAATACTACTTATAACCGTGTCGATAATATTATGCGGAATTTCTTCAACATTTTATCATCCCTTAGGTTCTCAAATTCTTTACTCCGTTTTCAGCAACAATACAGCGACTGCTATGGGTATTAATGGCAGTTTAGGAAGCTTAGGGAGAACACTATATCCTACAGTTTCTCTTTTATTATTTACAATTTTTGGAAGTATGCCCATAGCGTTATGGCTTGTGAGTCTGATTTCACTTTCTGTATCTTTAGTAGTTTTTATTATACCTTTAGATTTAAGTTTAACTTCAACTATAGCCAGCATTAGGTCTAAAAAAAGTGATACAGCAGATCCCATTAAAGCGCCTATACTAGCCATAATTATTCTTTCAATAATTGCATTTTTGAGAAGCGCTTTTCAAAGATCCGTCATGCAGTTTTTACCATCTTTTTTACTCTTAGACTATGGCTATCACTATAATGTTTCGCTTGGTCTAATGGTCACAGCTGCTTACGCTGGTTCCATCATAGGACAACCTCTAATGGGAATTCTATCAGATACAATAGGTAGGAGAACCACATTAGCAATAAGCGGTATAGGATCTATAGCCACTTTTATATTATTCATAGACTTTCCCTCTCCGTTCATCCTATTTTTCTTCGGTCTACTAACATTTACAGGGTTTCCCCTTCTCCTTTCACTAGCTGGAGATTTAGTGCCTAGACGTTCAGTAGGGTTCGCTAATTCGTTAGTCTGGGGTATTGGGGTGACCGGTGGCGGTGCAATAGGTCCCTTAATAACCGGAATTTTATCACAATTTATTGGAATTGAGCGAGCATTACTTATAATGATTACATTTGCCGTAGTAGCTTTAGCCTTAATCGCAAAACTTCCTAAACCTAAGAAACAATCTAGAACACCACTATTTGGAGAATAATCTATTCCTTTGGAAATATATTTAAGTACAGAAGCAAATACCACTAAAGTTAAAGTAAGAGTTTATAGTCTTTTTCCTCCCACGGTTACAAACTTAGGTTTGTTAGAGATGGAGCATATAGAACCTAGCAAATACAAAGGGAAAATGCATTTGTCAATACAAAATATATCCAAATCATAATTCCCCAATATCCCTTAGATTAAACTTAGCCCCTTTACTCTTTTGTGACTATTATGAAAAAGACTATAGCTGATTCTATGGCTAGTAGGACTCCTAGTATTAGGGTGTGAGCTTGAGAAGAATCTTGAAATAAATATTAATTACTGATAAATTCTCATTCTATCATATCATATTTACGAAATAAATTTGAACAAATCAACAAAACACTTCTCCTCAAAAAATTTAAATAGTAATCTTACAAGTCATTAGATATGAATGGGCAAATATCTAAATCGAGAGTTCCGTATCAAGAAGAAGGTAGAGCGGATAGAGTATTCTTAAGAGGTATAACTGGTGAATACAGTCTTAAGGAAGAGTTAAAAAGATTAAGATCACTACCTAGAGTAATTAAAGCTGAAGAAGTTCCTTGGGTTGATGGACCACAAGTATTTAGTAAACACATGTTAGTGCCAGAAGATGGCTTAGGTCAGACTTTACACATACATGTTGAAGAGTATGCACCTGGTGCGCACTCCCAAATGCATGGACACGTTAATGAGGCAATGTTTTATATTCTAGATGGAAAAGGATATGATATTCATGATGGTGAAAAACTAGAGTGGGAGGCTGGAGATGTAGTGATTGTGCCAAACCATACAGTACACCAACACTTTAATGCAGACCCCAATAAACCAGTAAGAGCAGTAGTAATAAAGACAAAACCAATGTTCATCTTTATGAATATGATCTTTCAGAAAACGGTAAAACCGAGACCTAAAGAAGATTTAGGTTACACACCAAGAGAAGAGCCTAATACAGAGGGATAATAATGGCATGGGAAGAGTCTAAAAAATGGCTTTTAGGTAACATTTCTTCAAATTATTATAGCGAATTATTGAAGAGTGCTCATGGATGGCCCTATAAGGAAAAGAGGAAGCAAGTCATTAAACCATGGGAAATGCCGTGGGAGGTTACTCCTCATGGTATAATAAAATGGTTAGCCAATGAGAAAATGGATATAGCATTACGTACATTAGATGCATACATGCTAATAATACCTCCCAGTAGCCGTTCGGGTAAACAAAGGCATCTTGCAGAAGAGTATGTTTATGTAATAGAGGGTAAAGGTTATGACTTACATCAAGATTGCGATTTTGACATAACTGAGCAAGGTTATAATCTCCAGTGTTCAGATGAGGTTAAAAGATTTGAGTGGAAAGCTGGAGATTTGATCTATATACCTCCTAATGTTATCCATCAACATTTCAATTCCTCTGATAATAGGCCAGCTAGATTAATTGTGGCAATGAGTAGGTTATATAAATGGGCTGGGCTAAATGACTTAGAAGAGTTAGAATCAGCACCTGAATATGAGGAAGCTAAGTCTTTACCACCAGATAAATTAATTGAATATATTGCCAAGAAAATCGGAAAAACAAGTTAAGAGATTAATTTTTTAAATACTTCCTTACAGAAATTAAAGGGGGGATATATATGAAAATTTATGATCCAGATAAAAAGAGTGTAATTAAACTAAGAATAAATGGACAGATTCATGAAGTTGAGATCAGCCCTAGAAAATTATTAGTAGAGGTATTGAGGGAATTGGGTTTCAAGAGCGTTCATATAGGTTGTGATACTAGTCAATGTGGTGCTTGTACTGTTATATTGAATGGTAAAAGCGTAAAATCGTGTACAGTTCTGGGAATAGAAGCTGATGGCTCAGATATAATAACTTTAGAAGGTTTGGCTAAAGATGATATGTTACACCCTATTCAAGAAGCCTTTTGGGAAAATCATGCATTGCAGTGTGGTTATTGTACTCCCGGTATGATATTAGAGACGTTTTGGTTATTAAATGAAAAACCTAATCCTACAGAAGAGGAGATAAGAGAAGGTATATCTGGCAATCTATGCATGTGTACTGGCTACTTAAACATAATTAAGGCAATCAAGCGAGCATCTGAGATCATTTCCGCTAAGAAATCTAAAGTTTAATCAAACGCTAATAACTAGGTTACAGCAAGGAAATAACTACTCAACCGCATAAATATAAGTTATACTATCCCCTCTAATTACTATAGTACCTAATTTTCTACTTTTAGTTTCATCTATTATCTCCTCAGCGTCAGTCAATAAAACATTAAGGTGATTATCAAAGCCCTTCAATGTACCCTTTATCCTTATATCCCATCTTACTATTATTAAAATGCTCTTGTCCAATAAATTTTCTAAAACTATTTTAGCATCAGACATATTCTTCAAGTTTTAAATTATGGTTAAAGAGATAAATTAATTTTCCGTTTTCGTTGATGTGATTTTAATGCCTTTTTATAATTAATTGCTTTGTAGATTGCTTCAATTTTTGTCAAAGTTAACGTGGAACTTATAGTATTTTCTTATAGTCTCTTTCATAATAGTTACAAAGGAGTAAAAGGGCTTAGTTTCAATTTAAGATATTGAAAATGAGCTAGATAATGGAAGTAACAAGATATATTTTGCATTGATAAAAGTTATATTCTCTTCCCACTTACTAGGCTCTATATGCTCCATCTCTAACAAACCTAAGTTTGTAATCGTGGGAAGGAAAAAGACTATATCATTTAATATCGCATTTCTGTCTCAAAAAAAGATTGATAACAATCCCAAAACCCTCTTTGAACCTCTCTTCTCTATTTTATGATTTATGAACATACAAGAATTTCATGAAAACTTATTAATACGATAATAAACTAATCTAATAGCCATGGAGGATAAAAACTATAGATGGATAGGTAAACCTATGAAAACCGTGGAAGATTATAGATTTATAACGGGAAAAGGAGTTTACGTAGATGATTTAGATTTCCCCGGCGAAGTTTTATACGTCGCTATACTGAGAAGTCCTTATGCTCATGCTAAATTGTTAAAAGTTGATGTGAGCAAGGCATTAAAGATTTCTGGAGTTAAGGCAATAGTAACTGGGGAAGACGCACTTAAATATACAACACCAATTCCAGCTTATGCTGTATCTAAGTTTAAACCGGAAGAATATGTATTAGCTGTGAATAAAGTACGATATATGGGTGAGCCTATAGCTGCAGTAGCTGCAGTGGATAAGGCTACTGCAGAAGATGCAATTGAGGCTATAGAGGTAAAATATGAGCCGTTAAAACCCGTTATAAACCCAGAAGATGCCATGAAACCCGATGCTCCGCTCCTCTATGAATCTTACGGGACAAATGTAGTTGCACATTACGAAGCTAAGTGGGGGGAAGTTGAAAAAGCATTTAAGGAAGCCGATCTTATAGTTAAGGAAAAACTGATCTTGCAAAGATACAGTTCAATCCCATTAGAGCCAGTTGCTGTAGTAGTTCAATACGATAAAAACAGTGATAAGTACACTTTTTGGGCTAATGTCCAAATGCCTGGACACGCAATGATGGTATTACCCCAAATGTTAAAAGTACCAACTACTCAAGTCAGACTTATTATCCCAGATATTGGAGGTGGTTTTGGGATAAAAACAAGACCATGGAGGCAACTGGTAATTTCCGCACTATTGGCAAGGAAACTTCCTGGGACTTATGTGAAGTATGTAGAAACAAGAACCGAGCATATGATGGCAGCTGGTATATCTGCGGGATTAGTAGCGTATGTCGAAGTCGCAGTGAAAAAGGATGGTAAAATCTTAGGCTTCAAGTTACATGATATTAATGATGATGGCGCATCTATACAATATGCAGGAACTTATGCGTCTATGCATGCTACTTTAATTAATGGATGTTATGACATAAGAAATATAGAATGGACTAGTGACACAGTTTTAACTAATACTTGCCCCTCAATGCCAAATAGAGGCGTAGGAAAGCCGGGCATAGTGTATATTATAGAGAGAATAATTGATATAACTGCTAGAGAACTAGGGATGGATCCAGCAGAAATAAGATTTAAGAATTTCATACCTAAGGATAAATTCCCTTATGTAACTCCAAGTGGAAGAGTATACGATAGTGGAAATTACGCTGAAGTATTGCGTAAAGCCCTAGAAATATTTGAATACCAGAAATGGAGAGAATATCAAAAGGAAATGAGAAGTAAGGGAAGATACATAGGAATAGGGATATGTTCTTACGTTCACGGCGCCTCAGCAACTGCTAGAGAGATAGAAGGAGTTAAAGTTAAGATGGATCCTAGTGGAAAAGTATTTGTAGAATCTGGATCCCCAGATATGGGAACATCTCATGCTACTGCATATACTCAAATTTTAGCGGATTTTCTGGGCGTTAGTCCTAGTGACATTGTAATGCTACACTTCGATTCTGAGAGAAATCCATGGACACCTTATTCTGGTACTCATGCAAATAAGTTCTCTGGACCAGATATTGAAGTATTAGTAGAGGCTGCAAAGAGATTAAGAGAAAGATTAATAAAGCTGGCGTCATCAAAGCTAAACGTAGATCCAGATCTAATAGAATTAGCTGATGGAAAAGCATACCATAAATACGATACCTCTAAGAGCGTGAGTATTGCTGAATTAGCTAAGATGGCTTACCAAAATCCGGGTCTCTTACCGGACATTGAGGCAGGTTTAGAGGTTACAGTGATAGGAAGTACTAAAAAAGCCATGGAAGCTTTCGTTCAAAACGCACAGTATGAAGTTGGAGCATTACATCAATTAGTTACTGGACATGGTTCTCCAACGGGATACTTAACATACCCAAATAGTGTCCATATAGCTGCAATAGAGGTTGATATTGACACTGGGCAAATAAACATCCTAAAATACGTAATAGTTCATGACATAGGAAAAATAATAAACCCATTAGTAGTTGAGGGTCAAGTTCATGGGGGTCTATTCCACGGAATAGGAGCTGCACTTTACGAAGAGTTCAAATACGATGAAAATGGGCAACTGCTAACAACTAGTTATGGAGATTATGGGAAACCCACAGCAATGGAAATTCCAAACGTAGAAATATCACACACAGAGACACCTTCGCCGAGGTCATCATTAGGAATTAAAGGTATTGGCGAAGGAGAGACGTTTGGACCGCTATGCGCACTCCCTAACGCAGTAGAAGACGCATTACAACCTTTAGGAATAAGAGTTAGAAGTTTACCAATGACTCCAGAAAAAATCCATAATCTAATACAAGAAGCTTTAAGTAAGACTAAACCATTTAATAAATGAGCGAAAATTTTAACTAGGCTATAAAAATCTGATTTTGAGATATCTTATTAAAGTGATCATTCTGTATCTATCGAACTAATGGGGTAACGTGTTAAAATTCTCTTTTTAATCCTAAATTCATGACTGAAAGGAAAAAGATTTTTTAGGTATAATTAACTTAATATTCCTATGATTCTTGAAACATTTGATTACTATGCACCTAACTCTCTAGCCGAAGTATTTGATATTGTAGAATCGGTTGGGGAGGATTTCAAATTTCTAGCCGGTGGTCAAAGTTTAATACCCATGCTCAAGATGAATTTGATAAAAGTCTCTAGTATAATAGACTTAAAGAAAATATCGGACCTATCATTCATAAAAGAAGAAGATGGGCAATTGATTAGGATTGGAGCCTTAGTTAAATATGTAGAAATATCCGAGTCTGATCTGATCAAAAAGCATCTACCAATACTATCTTACGCATCGAGGAAAGTAGCTCATCAGTTAGTAAGAAATAGGGGGACGATTGGAGGTAGTATTGTGTTTGGTCATCCAGCTGCAGATCTATGTGTGATATCAGTACTATTAGACGCCGAAATGGAAATAGTTAGTAGGGGAGCTGTTAGATATGTTAATGCTAATAGGTTCTTTTTAGGCTCACTCACGACTAATTTAAAACAAAATGAAGTTTTGAAGTCAATTAGATTCAAAATTCCAAAAGAAAACTATGGATGGTCATTTAATAAGCTTAGTCTCTCGCATGGAGACTTTCCTCTTTTAATAACTGCAACTCTAATAAGAAGAAGTGGAAATACTATCGATGATATTAAAATAGCATTAGGTGGTGTTGCTGATACTGTAGTAAGGGCTAAAGAAATTGAGGAATTTTTAAAAGGAAAGGAGGCTACAGAGGAAAATATTTATAAAGCTTCCAAATTGGCATCATCAATATATAATCCGTCCCCCACCTTAGAATTCTCTTCTAATTACATTAAAAAGGTGATGGAAGTTTATTTGAGAAGATCAATAAACGAAGCCTATAATATGGCATGAGAGTGAGAAATTGGGTAAGACTAGAAAAATAGTTTTTAAGCTAAATGGCAAGGAGGTATCTGCAATCGTAGATACTAGGCTTACTCTATTGGACTTATTAAGAGACGTATTTCATTTAACGAGTCCAAAAAGAGGATGTGACGAAACAATATGCGGAGCTTGTGCCGTACTTGTTAATAATAGGGCAATATGCTCATGTACTATGCTAGCTGTAGAGGTTGACGGTTCAGATGTAGTTACTTTAGAAGGATTAGGTTCCGAAAACAATCTTGATCTATTACAAGAGGCTTTCATAAAGTTCGATGCATTACAGTGCGGTTTCTGTACTCCGGGCCAAATAATTTCAGCTAAATCTTTAATTTTAAATATGAAAGGTGAAATCATAGAAGAAGATATAAAAGAGACATTATCTGGAAATATATGTAGATGTGGTGCATATAATAATATACTTCAAGCAGTTAAATATGCTACGCAAAAAGTCAGGGAGAAAACATGATAACAATAACTGAAGCTAGAAAAGAGATATTAAAATCACATCCAAGGATTGATGCAATTTATAAGGTTACTGGGATAGCTAAATACGTTGCCGATTGGAATGTTAAAGATGTACTTTATGGTGCAGTGATAAAGAGTAAGATTCCACACGGTAAAGTTAAGTCGATAGATGTAAATGAAGCTAAGAAAATAGAAGGTGTAAAAGATATTGTAACTTGCTTCGATGATAATACAATATGGAATGCAGGAGAGAAATTTCATAGGAGGAGAGTCTTCACTGATCATGTAAGATACTTAGGAGATATTATTGGTGCAGTAGCTGCAGAGACAAAATTTTCAGCTAAAATTGCAGCTGAAACTGTGAAAGTAGAATACGAGGAATATCCAGCGATTTTTAAAATAGAAGACGCAATGAAACCTGATGCACCTAAAATATGGGAAGATGGAAATGTAAAAGGACCACTTGTAATTTCATATGGCGATATAGAAAAGGATTTCGCAGAGGCTGATTTAATATTTAAAGGTAATTTCAAAACATCGAGAGTAGCTAATGCACAATTAGAACCTGCTGCATCATTAGCTTGGTGGGAAGGTAATAGACTCACCGTAGTTGCTGCTACTCAAAGTATATTCGGTTGTAGAGAGGGACTAGCTAAAGATTTAGGAATACCTATTGAAAACGTTAGAGTTATAACATACTACAAGGGAGGAGGATTCGGAAATAAAGCCAGCGATATGAATTACGATTTAATCGCAGCAATCTTAGCTAAAAGAACCGGAAGACCAGTGCTAATTGAATTTAGTAGAGAAGACGAATTCTCCTTAGTTCACGGAAGATGGGGAACAGATCAGACTTTAGAAGCTGCAGTTAAAAAGGACGGAACTATATTAAGTTTTAGAATTAAGGCATACGCGGATGTTGGAGCCTATACTAGAGCAATAGGTAAGTTTGTAGAAGGTCCTGAGAGTTATTATTCTACGAGATCATGGTATTCTGAAATATATGCGGTTTACACTAATACACCACCCACAGGACATATGAGAGCACCTCCCGGCCCTCAATCGTGTTTTGCTACTGAATCCCTTATCGACGAGATAGCATATAAACTAGGAGTTAATCCTCTAGATTTAAGATTAAAAAACGCTGTAACTAAAGTTCATAATAGTTCAAATTTAACGTCAAATGGTTTAAGAGAGTGTTTACTAAGAGGTGCTAAGGAATTTAACTGGTATAACAGATGGAAAAAACCAGAAAAGCCAAAAAAGGGAGAAATAGTTAGAGGAGTAGGTATGGCTATGGCTGCGTGGCATGCAAGAGTTGGATATGGCGAGGCTAAAATAAGACTTAAGCCTGATGGAAGAGTTGAACTATTTGTAGGAGTAGTTGATATAGGTACTGGAGCTAAGACTACTATGGCAATGATAGTATCTCGTTATTTAGGCGTTCCAATAGAGAATATAGATATAATATGGGGAGATACTGAGAATACCCCATATTCAATTGGGGAGTCTGGAAGTAGAACTACTTCTTTCACAGGAAACGCAGTAAAAGAGGCATCACTAGAACTTAGAGAAAAGATTCTAAATCTAGCATCACAATTTACTGGAATAGAGAAAAAACATTTGGAAATAGTGAATGGGAAAGTAGTTTCCTTAGATAGTTCAATTGAAATCGATATTGGAGATCTATTGACTAAAACTAAAACTGATTATTTGGAAACATTTGTAAGAATTAATCAAGAATTGGATAAAAATATGGAGAGACTATCATTTGCTGCCCACTTCTGTGAAGTAGAAATTGACACTGAAACTGGAGAGATCAACGTTATTGACTATTTAGCAGTGCATGATTCTGGAGAAATAGTTAATTATCTAACTGCAGAAAATCAAGTTAAAGGGGGAATTGTAATGGGAATAGGCATGGCTTTAAATGAGAAGCTGATATTCTCTGACTACGACGGAAGCTTGTTAAATGGCAATTTTATGACGTATAGGCTACCTACCATAGATAAGATACCCAATATTAGAGTAATATTTGTTGAAACCGAAGATCCTTATGGACCTAAGTCTCTCGGAGAAGTATCTATTGTCCCAGTACCAGCATGTATAGGTAATGCTATATTTAATGCCACTACAATAAGGCTTACTGAATTACCATTTTCGAGAGAAACATTATTAGCTAAATTAGACGAAAGTGTCTTCACTAAGGTATAAACTATTTTTCTAATAGAGAATCCTCTCTCTGCATAGAATATTAAATCTAGACATTAAATATTGCGAGTCAGCTTCATCGAAGAAGGATTTGTAACCTATTGGCATTATCAGACTTTCTAACACTTTTAGACTAAAAAGAGTTACGAAATCTAATAAAAGATATCATGGGAAAATGTCAGAGTAGTAATAATATAGATAAATTAAGTAATAATTTCTTATAATATTGATATATATTATTATTAATACTTGTAGCAAAAATTAAATATAACAATTAACTTATTGTTAAAACTATTTTACCTACTCTCTCCCCCTTTTCTAATTTTTTATGAGCTACACTAACATCTTTAAGGTTAAAGACGGAATCTATCACAGGTTTTATTTTACCTTCTTTAACTAAATTGGTAACTTGTTTTAGATCTTTTTTAGTCCCTATAACAGTTCCATGAACTCTTATATACTTAATGTATAGATTCCTTAAATTTATAGGAGTTAAATCACTCTCCTTTATACCAACACCTAAGACTATAATATCTCCTCCTTTTCTTGTGATTTTAATTGATGTATTTAACGTATCTGGCCCTAACGAATCAAAGACCACATCAACCCCCCTTCCATTTGTATAATCCATGACTTCGTTTAAAACGTCTTGTTCCTTATAATTTATCACTAAATCAGCTCCAATCTCTTTAAGTTTTTTAGCTTTCCACTCCTCGCTTGTGGTAGTTATGACATTAGACTTAAATAGTTTAGCTATTTGAATGGCAAACGTACCAACTCCCCCACTTCCACCCCAAATAAATACGTTCATTCCTTCTTTCAGCTGAACTCTTTTAGTTAGGGCATGCCATGCAGTTAATAAAGATAATTGTATCGTTGAAGCTTGTATGTAATCCCAATCAAATGGCATGACATTTTCCTTAGGAATTGAAATTAACTCCGCATAGGATCCGTTAATATCCCTTCCTATTACACCGAACGATTTGCAAAGATTTTCATAACCTTCTTTACAGTATTCACATGAATTATCATGAAGTATTGGGAAACCTATAACTTTTTGACCTTCTGTAACAGTATTAACTTTTTCGCCTACTTTTTCTACAATACCCGAGAAGTCAACTCCCAAAATATGAGGGAATTTTTTCACAAACTGCTTATATCCACCTACTCTAACTACTGCATCTAAACTGTTAACTGAAGCAGCTTTAACTCTCACCAAGATACTGTTATCATCTATTTGAGGATCTTCAATATCATTAAATTCTATAACATCTGGCCCACCATATTTACGGATAAACGCTGCTTTCATAATTCATCACTAAACGAACTTTACGTTAATCTCTTTCTTCCCCTCAACTCTTACCCTATCTCCCTTATAGATGCTAATTGGACCTATGAACACTCCTAATGAAACATATCCTTCCATATCCTTTCTTACTCTCTCTTCTAGCTTATACTTAGGCTCTCCCTCACCAACTAATGCATCATTTATATAAAGTTTAAAGGAACCATATGGTGGATCTATTTCTGGGCCTACATATAATCTAGCAGCATGAACGTTATCAGCTATTGCGTAATATGAAGGAAGTTCCCAAGTTGTAAATCTCGTTGCTGGCAGTTCTAATCCGAGAAATGTCTTTTCTACTGTACCATTACAGACTAACGCTATTATCTCTACCTCTAATTTGTGACTTTTAAACCATAGTTCAATATCACTGCTTGTTGTAATCATGGGTTTTGTCAACACCCCTATTCCACTTTTAGCTATTTTATAACCACCTAAACCTTCACTATTTACAAGCATTTTTGCAAACTCTTTTCCAACCTCTTTAGCTTCACTCTCAGCTAATGGAAATGGTATTATCTCACTCCTATTCCTATAGGCATTAAATAAGAGTTCCGCTTTATTCATCAATATCTAATAAATAAAAAGTTATTAAAAAGATTTTCGAAAAGTCTTTTAAAAAGATTTTCATCTAATCGTTGGGAGGTGCTTTCATGTAGACATCCTATTTGATATCTGTTTGTAAACTTATATCAGATTACCTCTAATATACTGTACTCCTTCAATTAAGCTTTGCTAAGTTTTCCTTCAAAGCAGTATAGGCTTAAGATTTAAACTTAGGTAAAGAAGTATTAATTAAGTTAAGGTTAGGGCACTCCATACAAGGGATCTTGCAATTGAACGTTTGATAAGTAACATTTTCCCCTTTATTTCTAGTTATATAAATGTCTTTAAAGGGGAATTTTTACGCTATTCCAATAATTTCACGATTAGCTATCGAGCAAGATGACTGTTTGAGTGCAACCCCTATCATTCATAATGTGAGCTACCATTCCTAAAGCTTTACCCCTCACATCTCTTCGCTATTAAGTGAATTTAAGACTGCCAAGAGAGAAAGAAGAAAAACCTTAGAATATTAAAGTGTAATAATCAAGTTAGAGCTCTAATAATATGATGAAAAGATGAGCTTCAAGAAAAGTTTATTACTATGTTTAATTAAGCTACTTATTAGACCCATAATGGTAAAACTGCTATTTTTCTCTCCTACTCCAAATGAGAGTAAGAGAGTTGGCGTATACTTAAATGGTAAAATAGTTGACTTAGTTAATGCCTATAGAGTTATATATAGCGCTGAACCACCCAACTGGTTTTTTGACATGAAAGCTTTAATAGAGGGTGGAGAAGAAGCTATAAATTTAGTAAATAATTTAATTAATAAAATAAATAAGAACGAACAAGATGATAGTAGAAAAATATTTTTCGATCCTAATAATATTACATATTATCCACCCGTTCCAAATCCAGAGAAAATCTTTTTGTTGGCTGTTAATTATAGAGCACATGGAAGTGAGGCTGGTGCCAAGCCTCCTGATGAACCATATATATTTACTAAATTCACTAACGCACTTATTGGGCATAATCAAGCTGTTTTAATACCCAAGTCCTCAACTAAAGTTGACCATGAAGTTGAGTTAGCAGTAATAATTGGTAAAAAGTGTAAGTATATAAAGTCATCAGAAGCCTACAACTACGTTTTTGGTTATACAATCCTTAATGATGTAAGTTTTAGAGATAGGCAACTTCCTCCAGGTTGGCCTAAAGTTTCTGACCCTTACGGACAGAGATGGGTTCACGGTAAAGGTATGGATACTGGGGCTCCAATGGGTCCTTGGATTGTCACAAAGGATGAAATACCCAATCCATACTCATTAAAATTAACCTTAAGGGTAAACGGAGAGGTTAGGCAAGAAGGTTATGCAGAGGACATGATATTCAAAATAGACCAAGTAATAGAGTATTTATCAAATGGAATAACGTTAAAGCCTGGAGATGTAATATCCACTGGTACTCCTCCCGGAGTAGCGTTAGCTACTGGAAAATACCTTAAACCCGGAGATGTAATGGAAGCTGAGATTAGTAATATAGGTGTATTAAGAAATTACTTAGTCGAAGAAAAATGGATATAATTTTTTATTATTATCGTGATTATCATAATAGCCATAAAAAAAATAAAAATAGAATTAAACTAAAATATACACTTAACTTAAATGTTAGGAAAAAACTTAAATAAGCGCTAAAGCTTACTTTCTATGTGGTGTAGAAGATATGTTAATAGATGTTTTAAGACTTTCCCACGCATGTATAAGAGTTACTAATTTAGAGAGAGCTTTGTATTTCTATAGGGATCTATTAGGATTCATAGAAACAGAAACTAAAGGTGAATATGCATATTTAAGGGGCATTGAGGAAGGTCAACATCATAGCCTAGTACTAAAACGAGCTAGTTCTCCCGGCTTAAGTTATTTAGGTTTTAGGGTTAGAAGAGCTGAGGAACTAGATAAAGCTAAAGAGCTAATTGAGAAATATAATCTAAAGGTTAGGAAGTTTAAAGAAGAGGCAGTAGAAGATGCAATAATTTTCGAATCACTTGCTGGAATACCCATAGTATTATATTATAACATGGAATATGTGGCGGACCCCAGAATTCAACGTCTACAATTTTCAATTCAAAGAGGTGCAAGACCAGTCAAAATAGATCATGCAGTTGTAATGGTTAATAACATTGATAAGGAATATGAATTCTATCATAATGTATTTGGTTTTTATGAAACCGAAGGATATATAGATAACGAAGGTAAGCGGGTGATAGCGTTTCTTACGAAATTTGGACACTCCCACGAGATTGCAATTGGTAAATACGATAAGAACGTTCCAGCATTAAGTCATATTAATTACTCCGTGCAAAACGTTGATGATATAATAAGGGCTGCCGATATTTTGGGTTCTAAAGGGTTAAAGAAATGTGTTGAGACTGGAGTATTTAAGCATAGAGCAGCTTCAACAATTACAGCCTATTTCAGAGATTTAGATGGAAATAGAATAGAACTATCTTCTCAAGATTATTTCATTTTAGACCCAGATAAACTACCTCCCTTAGAGTATCCCATAAGTTTGCTAAGTGCTGAAGGCGACTTCTGGGGACCATTCCCATTCTCTGTACTTAATGATGTTATGCCAGTTGAAGATATATTTACCGGAGAAATAAAAACCGAGAGTCACTACAAGCGATAGAATACATAACAACTACTAATACTTCCTTGAAATTTACGTAATTTTTGCATTATTTAACTTTTTTCTTCTCAGCTCAGCGTTACCTTGCTCTTCTTGCATCCCTATTCTCCAGATAGTATTTTCAAATATATTCCTTACCTTAAATAGTCATAATATTTTGTATGAAATATATAAGTGATTTTCATTAAACTATATATTTTTAGCCATTATTATTAAGAAATTTTTAGGAAGTAAAGCAATCTTTTAAAATATTTTTAACGTAACCTAAAAGTGCAAGGATTTTTCCAATAAAGTCCACTCCCGACTTAAACCCAATCGAGTTTTAAGGAATTAAAGTGTTGAATTAATACCTATTACAGCCTTGAATATGCTCTTATCTCAATGGAGGAGAAGTTTTGCCATCTAGTTTTAACTCCTGACGTCTCACCGCACTGGAAGAGTCAGAGGGTTCCCTCCCAGAGGGCTCATCGTTCCCCTCATTGATTCGGGTTTACATCTCTCATTTGAGGAGCAGTAGGGGGGTATCAGAACTCCCCCACCTAAATGTGGAGATCCGTCATAGAATGCCTCTGGATCCCATGAAAGAGAGAAGAGGAATGGTAGTTGCTCCTCCCACAGTCCCACTAAGCCCTTAATCGAGCTGGGGAAGAGCGTCATTAGCACTACTAAAGGATATCTCGACAAAGGGGTATTTAGATATAAGGGGACTATCCATCTCCATAAATGGTGAAGCTTTTCGCCCCCTTAACCTATATTTTCGTAATTATACTAACTATTGAGTTGATAAGTCTCATGACGTACCCAAGGAAGAGGATGGCATGAAAAAATTTTATCTACAATCGTTACGTTATCTATTATTAACTTTTATCAAGTTTAATTCACTAACTATTTATACTAATTCAGACATTCTTCTATATTTTGTATTGGTTAAAGTTATATTCTTTTCACTCCTACTAAGAAAAGTATCATAAAAATTTATTTTCAGAAAGATTTTCTAAAAGTAAATAGTAATAAATCATCCCCGAATATTCTTTAACAGGAGAAAGTATCTCTTCAACGTTATCTACTCCTAAAAATCTCTTAGCCTTATTTCTGAATCCGACATCTCCAGTCGGAATTACATCAATCCTTCCTAATCCTCTTAACAGTATGTAGTTTATCGACCATTTTCCTAATCCCTTTAAATCCTTAATTGATTCGAAACTGTCATTATTCTTTAAGGCATTTACAGCATTCAATATATACTCAACTTTTCTGGAACTATAACCTATCTTTCTGAGATCTTCAGGTTTAGTCTCAATCAAATCTTCAATAGTTGGAAAGGCGTTAATTTGCATATCATCTAGCATGACCTTTCCTCCGTATTTTTCAGCTAGTTTATTAACTAAAGTTAAACAGACGTTAAGTGATATCTGTTGACAGGAAATTGCATTGATAATCGTCTCTAAAAGGGTCGGAAAAACTACCGGTTTTGCACCAATGAATTTTCTAGCTAAGTTAGAAAAATACTGATTACTCAAAATCTTATTATAAAAATTCGTTAGATCGACGTCTAACCCTAAAACCCTCCTCAAAGTCCTAATTGTATTTTCCTCGTCAACTTTTTCATTACCTAAAATCTCAACTCTGAGCTTAGGATCGTGGACTCCCTTAATTTGCTTTACTTTAACTATTACATTCTTGTTGAATACCCTAACGTAAGATTTATCGGGCAATATCTCATCTACCTTGTTATTCTTCACCCTCTTCAAAAGCCAAGCAGTATAAATTAAATTGAAAGGAGGCACTATATCCTCTATCTCTATACTACGCATCGCTTTTCCCAATTCTGGATAAGGCTATCTTCTTCTCGGTTCCTTCCTTATAAACATCAGTTAGCTCTATCTCCCTTAACCATTTAACACTTTCATAGCAGTATTGGGAGGGAAATACTAACCTTATTGGTCCTCCCTTTTCCTTTGACAATGGTTTCCCCATATATTCGTAAGCTAAAACTACATTATCTTCCATAAGCTTCTCTAAACTTAAGGTTATAGTATAATCCCCTGCTCTGAAAATCGCGTATTTAGCATTATTTAACGGTCTGGCCAGTAAAAGTAAATTCCTAACTCTAACACCCTGCCATTGTGTGTCTTTAATTTCCCATCCCTCGACACATTTGAAATCAAACGTTAAACCCACTTTCGGTAAAGCCCTAATATCGCTAAGTGTGAGATTAAGATTCTTTTCTACTAAGCCGTAAATCTTAAGTACAAAGTCATCCATAATTAACTACAGTAGCGTCATAATATTTAAATACTTAACCTAAATTATTAGTTCAATCTTCTCGTTTAAATGAAGAAGGAACATTTAGAAAAATTTTAACTGTTAAGAAACTTACTAACAATTAATATTAAAAATTATCAAACTTTTTTATCTTTATCTAAATGCGAATTTCAAACTTTTCAATTGAGACACTAGATCTTCTAAAACTTTGTCCAGTGAGGTTTTATCAATTTTATTAAAGATAATACAATTTCTGTGTAAGATAAAAAATGTCATAGAAGAAATAAAAAACGATTATTTCTATAATCATATAGGAAAACATCAAATTAATATGCAATAAAGGGAGAAAATCACGTTCATTCACAATAGGTAATATACTATGTTCGGCACTATCAATGATTGGTAAGAGGAAGAACAAGCTTAAAGTGAGGGGCTCCATTGCCCCTTTGTGGCGACTCCCTCGCCGCCTTTTATGGGGTTGGAGTCCCTCAATAAACAATTAGCACTTGAGAAGTTAAAGTTATCTATCAACAAACAGAGTGTGGACAACAATTTCATTCATTTGGAATATTTACATTTATTATCACTCCCCTATCTGGCAAATATACTGGAGCGTAAAGCGCGTTATAAGCTAGGAAGAACACTGATAACCACCTCGTGAGCGTTAACCTATTAGTGTTCCACGGGAAGTGAAAATCCAT
This sequence comes from Saccharolobus shibatae B12, assembly GCF_019175345.1. Taxonomy (NCBI): domain Archaea; kingdom Thermoproteati; phylum Thermoproteota; class Thermoprotei; order Sulfolobales; family Sulfolobaceae; genus Saccharolobus; species Saccharolobus shibatae. Next base: position 1,706,624 of record NZ_CP077717.1, read on the forward strand.
TGAGGATATCCTGTGTTTTAAGCTCCTGAATCCTTGTTCTGCGTAGTCCCTCTCGTTGAACGTTACCCTCTTGTGCTCCACGTTTAGCCAAGTGAATGCATTATAGATTGTTACCCCATCGTGTAGGTAGATTACCTTGTCTATCCTCGTTTTGAGCACTTTCTCAGCCTCCTTTTCCGCATTCTTCACACTCGTCAAGACTATCAGTACGTGCACTCCACTCCTCGAGCTCGTCACCATGAAGAAAGGTATTGCACCCGTCTTTACGTACCTCACAATCCACACGTAATAATACTGCCCCTTAATTACCATAATTTTAGTCTCGTCTACCGCATAAAAACCACTAATTGGCACTACGTACTTAATGCAGCTCAACCTCCTCAAGTAGTACAACAAGGTAGAATGAGGCAAAGAAGTCCTCCAAGAAGACAAACCCGAGAGGTAACTAGCCAAAGCCGAGGCTATTACCTCACTAGAGTAAAACCTAGGCTTAAGATTAATATACTCCATTAAAACTAATATTAATTGGGTGAGCACGGGAACTTTCCACCTAGTTCCCGTAGTATCACCCAATTAATACTCCCGTGCTCACCCTAAAAAGGTATTACGTCGCATTCTATTAATAGAACACGAGCAGTTCATATAATTTATTTTGAATTAACAAAATTGTTGTCCACACTCTTAAAAGGCATACAAAACGTTATTTTGTACCTATTATTTCCAGAGACTTCCCTTTTAATAAATTCATATATTAATGACGACACTATATCTAAATTCCGGCATTTTCTATTAAATTCAATAATAAAACTTTATAATTTTTGCAATCTAGATTTTATCTCTTCTATCAAATTTAGTATGTTCTCTTTTGCAATCTCATCGGTTCTAAACGGGCTTAGTATAGTATCCCTATCGATACCATTATACTTATACTCATGAACTGCTAAGGCCAATTTAGTAACTAGGTTGATATCTTTTCCAAGGAGGAGAGACAGTTCTTCCATATAAGAAGTTGGGATTGTAGCTATTAGCCAATCTGCAAATTCCACAACTTTCCTCCCTCTTAATTTCTTTTTACCCGGATATTTTTTTAATAATACTTCTCTTTTATCCACTAGCATAGCACCTAACAAAGCTTTCCATGCTTGGAATGCCTTACCCGCAGCATTACGTAAAAGTACTTCCTTGAGGAATTCCTCAGCTATTTTAGATTCAAAGGATGCTTCTTCTATTCTAGTTCTCTTATAGCCTATAATATCAAACCAGGGCTTCGGCAATTCTTGCATGCAGTAAGAATAATCTTTTAAAAATAAAGTTTTATCTACTTATGTACTCTAAGGAAAGTTAGTAGTTAAAATAATGGTAACTTTTTATCGAAATTTCCAGGATTCATTAATATAGTCTTTATTCTTAATGAATACTAAGGGGTCTAGCTCATTTTCAACATCCTAAGTTAAAGCTAGTCCTTTTTACTCCTTTTGTAACTATTATAAAAATACTAAATCATTCCTAAATACTCCACAATACCTCCCATAAAAATAAAAGGTGAGCCAAAGTAATTTATCTTGTGGACTTCAAAAACTTCCCTTGGACGCATTATAACGTTAAATTCGCAATACTTTTCGGTTCAAGGGTTACTGGAAAGGTTATCAAAGGGGACTGGGATCTGGCAGTATACTTCTCAGAATTTAAACTGGAGTATTTATCCGATCTAATTTATGTGCTCTCAAGATATTTAAAAGTTAAGGAGGATATGATTGACGTAGTACCTTTAAATTTCTTCGAGAATTTGCCTTGTGTATTAATCCTTGAAATACTGAATAAAGGCAAAGTAGTATTTTACGATAATAAGGATTTTTACGCAAGACAGTGGTTAAGGATGAGGAACATCTGCCTAGACTTTATGATAGACTATGAAAAACTAAATTTACATGAAACTCAAATAAGGGCGGTGAGGAGGTTATTGGAGTTATAAAATCGTTACTTGAAACACTAAGTGAATACACTAAGAAGTTAGAGGAATTAACGTTAGATGATTGGAGGAGCTTTTACGCTGGGATATACTTACTCCAGTCCCAAGCACAAGCTTTAATAGACATTGTGCAAAGAGGATGTTCAGAACTTGGACTTAAGGCAGAAGGTTATATAGAGTCGGGTAGAAAGTTAATGGAGGAAGGGATAATAAATGAAGAAGAGTTCGAGTTCTATAGACGTGTAGTAAGCTTTAGGAATATTGCGATCCACGAATATGTGTCAGTTAACTTAGAAATAGTTAAAAGGATAATAGTCGGGAAGGAATTCGAGAAAGTTTATAGACTAGCGTTAAAATTATCGAGGAGTTAAAGAAAAGGGATATAGATCCTTAACGCTAACTTGGTCCCTAATCTTAAAGATAGGTAAGGGCTAAGGACCTACACTTGATCACAATTAAGAGGATTTTACACCAAGGACGAAATAATAAAAAATTCGTTAGAAATCACAAGAGATGGAATGCAGAATATTTTGTACTTAATAACTTACCGTGGAGGTTTACTTTACCTACATATATAAAATATATAGGAGCATCACTAATTTGGGCAAAATTAAAAAATTATTGCATTATAATATCTAATATCTTAGAATAATATATTAAATGTAATTATAAAGAATAATATGGTTTACATTAATAAATATAACTATACAGTTTCACAAAAACTTATCAAAAAATATAGCTAAACAAACCTTGTTATAGCAGATTCCTTAGAAACTACAACATAAATACAACAGATATTAAGTATTAACTAACTCAAGTAATACATTAGCGTTTAATTCCATTCGACATAATGTTATCTCACTACGATTTCTTACTAATCTCATGAGTTGCCGTTTTATTTAACTTGGATAATCTCATGACCCAAACACTATTCCTTAATTTTTCACGTTACGTCAAATTTATAACTTGTTATGGAATAATATGACTGTGGAAGGGAGTACACTAGTATTTGGCTTAGGCTTTACCTCAGAGTACATAGTTAGGAGTATAACGGAAAGGGGAAGGGATAACATTGATGAAGTTGTGCTTATTGGAGTGTTTAACATTGACGACTTTAGGAGGAAGCAAGCGGATAATGCGTTAAATGATGTTAAGAAGTTTTTAGATATTATAAACGTGAAGTATAAGTGGAAGTACGTTGACGTTAGTAGGGACTTCGCCGAAATCCTCTATGAAGTTGCCAATGAGCTATCTGCTAAAAATAATATGGAGTTTTACTTGATTGGTGGTATGAGAATAATTAACTTCGTCTTGTACTATTACGCAATGTTAGCTAAAAGATTTGGGCTAAACGTTAGGGTTTTCAGTTATACAGAGGATATGTCCAAAAAGTACGAATTGCCGGTGGAAATTCCTAGAAGGCTAACTGATAGTGAGGCTGAAATCTTGAAACTGTTTAAGTTCGAGAACTCCATTGAGATTAGTATAATGGCTGATAGGCTTCAAAAAACTTTATCGACTATATCAAAACATGTTAGCGAGATGGAAGAGGATGGATTTTTGGAGTGTACAAAGACTAGGCCTAAAACTTGTAAGAAAACCGTTTTGGGTAGGATTGCTTTGACTTTCATTTAGATGATATAATTATATGACTTTTTCTTTTTCACTTCTTGTTATCGTAAGTATCGGCATTATTGTGTTAGATATCTCTTTATGCTTTTAACTAAGAAGAGTGGCTATCACTTTTTACCACGAAGAAGCTCAATTGTATCACTATTCTACTTGCCGTGTAATTTGCACTCCTTAACCTTATTCATCCTTCATGATTCCACATCCCTCTCATTATTATAACTTGTGTAAAAATCTTTCAAAGAGACCCTACTATTATGATGAAAATCAGTTAGCATATTATCACAATCTAGTCAACAATTCCCACATTTCTATAAATTAAGTTGACTGTTATATCAAACTAATGGTAATTATCTCTTGATAAATTGCATTTTAAAATACCTTACTTAAACAGATGAAAATAGCTACTTCTTATCAGATCTTGTTCTACTCACTATTTTGGTAAATCCCTCTTCGAAGGTCTCCTTTAACTTATGTAAAGTTATTGACCACTCATTATCCTTTGTGAAGTGCTCATAAGGTATGGAAGCTGCTAATACGTACTTGTGAGGCGGTGATAATGGGTGAAGATAGATTTCATGAATGAATTTGTACTGAAAAGCTAAGGAGTTCACGAATTCTATTATTGGATATAACATATGCCTTTGACCTACAATAATCGCGTAAATCTTGTCGTTGTGCAAATAAGATACTCTTAAAAGCGTCACAATCCTACTCAACTCCCTAACAATATCCTCGTTAATGTCATTTACGACTAGCGTCATTCTGAAATCTAGATTGCCTAAATAAGTGAAGAATGCGTCAACCAAACCCTTACCAACAACGTGATTAAAATAATGATCTACCACTTCATCTGTTGAAATATCCAAAGACTTAGCGATCTCATCCCATGACCTCAAAGGATCCGCTTGTTTCTTTCCCAGTGTATAAAGGTCAATCCAGTCTGGTTTAAAATCATCTGTCAGATCAGGTAACTGAAACGGTTCTCTAGGCTTATCCAATATGACCTTTTCAAAGGTTAAAGTATCGAAATTAAACGTTGAGTAATCAACTGGGTAAACCTCCCTCTTATACTCCAAGTAAGTCTTATAGTCACTAACTAGTTGCCTCTCGTTCATCAACTCCAAAATTTGAACAAAATCCCACCTACCCTTAAGATATACAATGTCTAGAATTATAGTATTGTTCCTCAAAGCATCTCTTAATGACGCCATTATCAAACCATCAAGTAAATAGTAGAAATCTTTAGTTCCAAGGCTGAAATCCTTCAATTTAATGATGGTGTGAAAGAGTGATAAGCCTAGGGAGGAAAACCTCGGTGTTGGAGCTACTAGTACCTTAAGCTTTGAAAGTACATCCTTCACGTTTTCTACCCCAGTTAATTCACTCAATAACTCGTAATTGTGATCACCAAACCTCTGAACGTAATATAAAAGTTTTGCCAATTTTGTTGAATCAGTCATAGATATAATAGATGTAGTTTATACATAAAAAGTAATTGTTCAAAATGTTAAAAGTGTTCAATATCACTCTTTTTATGTGTAGAAAGTTCTGATTATAAAAAGGCGTTGGTTGGACATTAATATCGTTATGGGTAATAGAAGACTTCTCGTTAAAAGGAAGCTCTTCTCTTGAGACTCTTGTGGAAAGAGAAGTTCATTTTATTAGCTTGATAAGCAAAAACATTTTTAGTAGTTTACTGATGTTCCATGGCATTTTCATTGCTCTTTTTTTCTAGAGGAAATTAGAAGTAATTAATATCGTTTATAGATGACAACAACTTACTTTCAAATCTATCTTTACAACTAAATGCCGAGTAGCTCTTTACTTACCATAAGGTTCAAGTGTTTATATACTGCCTTTGAATCGAGGACTATTCTTCTGAGGAATTTACAGCTTAGATCTTTCACTTAATATTCTGTTCAACTCTTTCTCGAAGTTGTCCTTTAATTCGCGTAAAGTTATTGACCACTTGTTATCTTTTGTGAAGTGTTCGTAAGGTATCGATGAGGATATTACATATCTCATGGGTGGGGATAAGGGGTGAACGTAAACTTCGTAAGCGAAGTTGTATTTAGAAGATAAAGAGTTGATGAAATCCAAAATTGAAACTAACATGTGATTTTGCCCAACAATAAACGCATAAATCTTATCGTTATGTAAATAAGATATTCTTAAAAGCGTAACAATCCTACTCAATTCCCTAGCAATCTCCTCATTAGTATCGTTTACGATCAACGACATTCTAAAGTCAGTCTTACCTAAATAAGTGTAAAACGCATCAACCAAACCCTTACCAACAACGTGATTAAAATAATGATCTACCACTTCATCTGTTGAAATATCCAAAGACTTAGCGATCTCGTCCCAATTCATTAGAGGGTCTTCTTGTTTCTTACCCAGTGTATAAAGGTCAATCCAGTCTGGTTTAAAACCATCAGTCAGATCAAGTAATTGGAAAGGCTCCCTAGGCTTATCCAGTATAGCCCTTTCGAAAGTCAAAGTCTCAAAATTGAACGTTGAGTAATCAACTGGGTAAACCTCTTTCTTATACTCCAAGTAAGTCTTATAATTACCAATTAACCCCCTCTCGTTCATCATCTCTAAAATTTGAACAAAATCCCACCTACCCCTAGGAAAAACAACATCCAGAACTATCGTATCACTGGTTAAAACGTCCTTTAATGAGGCCATTATCATACCGTCAAGTAGGTAATAGAAGTCTAAGGGTTGAAGTTTAGAATCCTTTGACAGTTTGATAGTAGTATGAAAGAGTGATAATCCTAAAGAATGAAATTTGGGAGACGGAATAACCAACACTTTAAGATTAGATAAGACATTCCCAACGTTTTCTATCCCAGTTAACTCACTCAATAACTCATAATTATGGTCACCAAACCTCTGAACATAATGCAATAATCTCGCAAGCTTTTGTACAACAGTGGAATCAATCATACTCAACATAATAAGTAGTGAGAACACATAAAAATAGTATCTTCAAAATTCTAAAAAGAGTTTAACATGCCTAATAAGTACCTGGTGCTTTTGATATCCCAGCATGTGTTACATGTAGTGCTGCTAGGATTAATGGTAGGGAAGCTGCTGCTATTATTATTGAATACCTTACTACTTGACTTGAGGCTAACGTGTACATGCTTACTTTCATTTTTCCTCATGATCACGAATTGCCATAATACTCATAAACGTAACTATTCTATGGGAAATTAAAATACAAAAGTGGTGAAAGTTAATTAAAAACTAAACAATAAAAGTTTACAGTGAATCACCAGTTCTAATTGAAAACTTTTCGAGATAGTCGAAAGGATAGTAGGGGGGTATTATGATAATTTTATTTGACAAAACTTCATGGTGTTATAGGTTCATTTCATCACACTCAGTATTAAGCGTTTTCCAACCGATCTAGGAATTGGGCTAATTTTCATGATCTCTCTTTTAAGTTTCCTTTCTTGTCTACAATTTACCAAGATGGCTAAAACTACTTGTTGTTTATTTCCTCGTTTAGTTTTCTTTGGACTTCGCTAATGATGTCGTGTAGGCTTATCACCTCATATCTGACTTTCAAGTTCTTTATTGCATCCCTTACTTTCCTCTCCCTCTCCGTAAGTGAAGTGCTTTTTCCACTTTTTATTTCGAAGAATATTATTTCTGGATCAATATTTTGGTCATCCGATAAACCTTTAAACGCTATGTAGTCCACTGGTGTACCTAGGTGTCGGAAGTCCTTAGGGTTTACGTTATATCTCTCTGCGATAAGTAATGGTGCGAATTCCTCGCCAATCCTACCCAGTAAAGTGTTGATTGACCTCTGGATTGCGTCCTTTCTTATAGTATCCTCGTTTTGTTGTTTCCATTGCTCGAGTTTAGCATCATATTCTTTTTTAATTGCCTCCTCCATTTGCTGTCGCAACTGTTGGGAGTATTGTTGTACCCATTGGTTGAAGGTTTGTTGTCCCATCTCCTGTGCTTTTGTTTTCAAATCGACAATTTGTTTGTTCAGTTTGGACACTTTCCTAGCATAATATACTATAATCATTATTAGAACGAATATGAGGAGAATGTCAAGAACTGACACCATATTATTATCTCTATCTATAGAGGGTTTTAAATCTTTTTAATGATCTCATTAAGGGATGAATATGAAAGCGCCTCTTCAAGTTATAGGGTTTGAGGACTCCATACTTCTTCACTACTCCATTTGAATGGGTTTGTCCTCGTTTTGATTTGAGGGTTTTTATCAACATTAGTAATTTCGGTAGTTAGAAGATCTGATCACTTTAATTTCAAGGTTTTTTATCTATCTCGTCATTAGGGTTTGGCTTACATCATTTATCAGCTTTTATAAGATCGATTAAAAACTACCTCTGTTTAGTTTGACAGCATATGCTTTGTCATGGCAGTATAGGATCGTTTATAGGCCTTCAATCTACGAAAATAAATAGTGTAGATTTATGGATGTAAAAGGGGATTACTCAATAAAACATATGAAGAGTCTTCTAATCATATATAACAAAAAGAAGCTAACGCTAATTTCACGTCATGTGAAAAATATTAGAAAAAGCAATATGATATTTCTTTAGCACTACAGAGTTGCTATATTTAATTCGTATTGTTAATCAGATGTTTATTAGCGTAGAAGTGAAAACTACACCAGTAGTTTTTAGTGTCATATGAAAAGATAGATAATGAATATATGCCAACAATTATGAAAGGGTTGTATTTTAGATGGCTGATGAGATAAAACTTTTATTTTCATGCCATCCATCGCTGCTTTTATCAATAAAGTGTAATCACCAAGAGTTCTAACGTACATTCCCCTCTTTTCTCCATTATCTAAAAATTTAAACTAGAATTGAAATAAACGAGATTAGGTGAATAAAAGGTATGCATTAAGTATGGATTACACTGGGAATTATCATCATATTTCAGTATGGGAGCATCATTTTTCTGAGATAAACGATAATATTGGTCAAATTGAGCCAGATCGGTATTATTCAAATATATATATTGTAATATTTACTGCTAATAAAACAATCACGTGTTAAGAAGGTTAAAAATATAGAATTAATTTCACGCGATCAAGAAGGGGAACATAGTGCTAGCTGAGGTTAAAGAAAAACAACACCTCAGCTTGAGGAAAGGCGATTACAACAACTTCCTCCCGTCCCTCAAGAACCGGAAGATCCAAAAGAGACTAGAACTCCCACAACCTCACCCTCCTCCAAGAACCAAAAACCAAACATTCAAGAGAAAGTAGCAAAGAAGAACGAGAACCAACTCCTTCCCCACATCACAAATCCTACTCCTAACCCGAAACTCCTCCAAGGAAAGCATTCTCAACACCCCATCTCTCCCTATACATCTCAGCCAAGACTATAGCACCGTAAACATCCCTCTCCCCCATCACCAGAAAAGCCAAAACACTATCGTCCTCCTTCTTCAGTATAATGAGATAAGCTCCAGACTTATGCTTCACTCCCAGAAATCCAACGTACCTCACTCCACCATACTTGACATCCACGGAGTTCAACCTCCTCTCATACTCCCTGTACATCTGAGCCTTGGCAGCTATGACGAAGTCCAAACCCATATCCAAAAGGATCCTCACTACATCATTCACAAAATCCCTATCGTCGAAGACCATGACGAGCTTGAGACCAGCTTCATCCAACTCCTCCTTGAGAACCTCCATTACCTTCTTGAAGTCCTCAACTATTTTCTTCACGGTTATGGATATTACATCCAGAAAGACGCTCTTCCTCCCTAAGAGGTAGAGTACTGCTTGGACGAGTCCCCAACTGGTCCCCTTAGTCGGCTTTATCCTACTCAACAAACGTTTATCCTCATGATACTGGGGTATGGCGTGAAAGTCTATACTCTTCTATCCCTCGTGTCCCTCAATACCTTCTTTCCCAATTTCTTTAAGGCCGTTCTCACGTCCTCAACGTCAATACGGTTAAATACCCTTCTCCCCTCGTTTCCCAGTCTGCTCAAGTAGGTTCCCCTGGCCTTAAGTAAAGCCTTGAGGAGTTCTTTGGGGAAAAGTATTATAGGGAGGATTGAGTAGATTGACTTGAGGGTAGAACTGGCGAGGTCTCTATTGGACTTCGCCCGTTTGTTCGTGTGGTTGTGGGTCATATGTTTAGGTCCGCCCTCGCTTATACAATCTTTTCTACAAAAAATTAGCGTTCTTCTGACTCTTTTCTGAATTTCATTCATCTCATTTTTTACGAGAGAAAAGAGATTCTCATACTGAATTAGAGGACATAAGGGAGGCAATTGAGAGGGCTATTGTTAAAGAGTGAATAGCATTTATTGGAAAATCGTTACACTTGATAATTCCTAATGAATACTTATATTAACATTTAGACTTATTTCAAGGTAAATAGTATATACTAACTGTTTTAATGTAAAAACATCATGATCTTGAACATAATTTTGTTAAAAATTATCCAACCCTAGGATTTTACGCAAAGTGCTAAGTGAAACATTTGATTTTCCTTGAATCTTGCTTTTTTCTATCAACTTCTTCGGAAAAGTTGATAGTATACTGTCAAAATTTATTTAAATCTTGACACCAACTATTACTGTGTCATACATTTCACAGATGAGCTTTCAAAACCCTTGGTGGGTTGATAAGAATAGGATACTTGAAGATGAACACGTGAAAAGGGCTAAGGTTATAGTACCACCAATCGATGAGAGTGCTTTAATATTAGGACCTAGGCAAGTGGGTAAAACTACTTTCCTAAAAACTACCATAAAGACCTTGCTTGAGAGAGAAGACCCTAGGTCAATTCTCTTCTTCTCTTGTGACGCGTTTTCCAGGAAGGAGGAGTTAATAGGTTTAGTTAACGAGTACAGAACGTTAGTCAATAGGGAGAAAAGTGCGTACATATTTTTAGATGAAATAACTTCAGTGAGCGATTGGAATACAGCTTTGCTACACTTGTTCAATGCTGGTTACTTTAATAACTCATTGGTTTACGTCACTGGTTCTTCCTCTATAAATTTGAGGAAAGAGATGCTACCGGGGAGATCCATAAAGAAGTACGTGTTTTACCCCTTAAATTTTAGAGTTTATTTCAACATCTTTTATAAAAAATTAATACAAGATCACGTGAAAGTTGACGAGAAGGATGAACTTTACGAAAACGCTTTGAAGCTTTTACCATATATTTCAGAGTTAAACAAGGCTTTATTGGAATACGTTAGGCGAGGGGGTTTCTTCGCAACTTCATTTTCCGAAAACCCATTATCGCTTTATGAGGCTTATAAGGACGCAATACTTTCAGAGTTTTTAAAGACTGAGAGGAAGGAGAGTGTGTTTAAGGTAATTATTAGGAAAATAATTGAGAGCTACGGAAGTAGGATTTCTGAAAACACTATTGCCAAAGACGTTAACGTTTCCCACACTACTATTGGCGATTACTTAGACGTTTTGGAGAAGTTGTTCATTATAAGGACTTTTAGGAAGATAGAGGGAGGGGGAAAGACTAATTATAGGAGTTTGAAGAAGGTGTATTTCATAGACCCCTTCTTCTTTAGGGTAATGAAGATTTATAGTGTTGGAAAAGACATTGATGATGATGAGATGCCTTTGATCGTTGAGGGAATTGTTGGTGAGCATTTGGCAAGGGAATACAAAGAGGTTGGTTATTTGCACTTCAAGAGCGGTAAGGAGGTTGACTTCTCTGTTGGTAATGTAAAAGTTGAGGTTAAGTGGAGAGAGAAAGAGAGGAATAGATATAACAACGTGGACTACGTTTTAACTATTGATGAGTTTAAGAAAAGTGATGAGCAATTAACTTTGCCAGTCTCAATTTTCCTCTATTTAATCTCCTCTGATAAGTTCTTTTACGAGTTAACGTAATGTCTTTACAATACTTTCCTTTTTATCCAATTCTCTATGGTGTTCCATATAACGTGATACTGCTGTCCTAATGGTGTATGCTTCATTTCTGGAACGATGTATAGCTCACAATCACCATCGTGGTTCTTTATCATTTCACATAGCGTAACTGAATGCTCTTTCAAAACTATTTCGTCTTTTTCACCGTGTATTAAAAGTACCTTTTTCAACTTGTCAGCATATTTGAGGGATGAGTAGTCAAACTCGTATTCCGGCATCTTGAGCAAGTCCTGATAGATGTTATACTGTATTGTCCCAGGAGGGAACTTCGATAGGTATTCCCTTTGTTTTCTCCTATCTGAAGGTGCTGAGACTGCAATTACACACTTCCCCTTTAACGCTGCGGTAATTAACGCAATTAATCCTCCCCTAGAATGGCCAGCTATGCAATCGAAATCGTAAGTTAAAGCCTTTTCCACACCTTCTTTCACCTCAATCTCGAATTCTGGTACAATCACTTCCCCAAACTTCCTAAGTGGTTTCGCCAACCATTCCACTTTGTCTGGTGAGGAGTTCTTGCCGTGGAGTACTAGGCTTTTCATCATTCATGAATTTCACCTGAGTATCTTTTATATTTGGCGGAATGATTTGCTAAAGGTAGTAGTCGTTTTTATTAAATAGGAACTTATTAACGTTAAAAGATTAAAAGGAAAAAATTAGGTAATTATATGACTTTCCTAGCCGTATAAGATATAATCTCGTTCGTAGATGGATGTTGCTCAGCGAAATTAGCAAGCTGTTTAGCGTTTAGTCCATAAGCTACTGCCAATCCCAATTCGTTAATTAAGTATTGAGAGTGGACTCCAATCATCCAAGCTCCGATTAACCTCATACTTCCCCTTTCAAATATTAGCTTAAGTACGCCCTCTCTCTGTCCGTAGATTTGCGCTGCCACATCCTCTTCCATGTTGTATTCCGCCTCAACTATTTCAATACCCATTCTTCTAGCCTTACTAGGTAATATTCCAACATAGGATAGTGAAGGAATCGTGTATATCGTTACTGGTATGCTCTTAACGTCCACATAATCCACTGGCATTCCATTAGCCATTATGTTGCTTGCTGCAGCTATACTCATTCTCACCGCCGCGTGATAATATGGGGCTAAACCATTTGCATCTCCTGTTGCGAAAATATTTGGAATGTTAGTCTTCATTGTCTCGTCAACAACTATCCCAGTCTTGTTTATTGAAAGTCCTATTTCCCTTGCCCCTTCTGGGATAACCGGTCTTCTCCCAGCAGCTAAGACTACTGAGTTTGTGAAAACGCCCTTTTTGGAACCGTCCTTGGTAGAGTAAATTACTTCGTATTCGTCATCCTTAATCTTCTTAACTTCAGTTACGGGAGAGTTGAACTTTATGTCAAGTTTAAGTATTGATAGCAAAGTATTGACGATATCTTGATCCTCAAGCGTTATTAAGGCTCTATCTAGCATTTCTATAATGTGAGTTTGTACGCCCATTAATCTAAACATTGACGCAATTTCGAGCCCTATATACCCAGCCCCTATGATCACCATGTCTTGGGGTAGCTTTCTAAATGACGTTTTATACCCAAATATATCGTCGCTTGTTAAACAGTATTCAACGCCAGGGAACCTCGGTTTAGCGGTTTCAGCACCACTGGCTATTATCATATAACTAGTATCAGCCTCAATTTCCTTTCCATCATCCGTTTTAACTATCACGTGAGTTGGATCCTTAATCTTAACGTAGCCCTTATAGAAGGTTAGGGTTTCGTATTGGGACATGTTCTTCTTATGCTGTTTGAACCTCAACTCTTGAACGTAATCTTTGCGATCTTGAACAGCTGAAAAATCCAGGGGAATCTTTACGTTAGCCATGTTTGTAAGTCTCCAGGCTGTTTGTATCACTTCTCTAACTGTCTTAGAGGGTACACATCCACTAAACAGGCAATTCCCTCCTAATTCACCTTTGGGATCAGCCATTAATACGTTGTATTTTGCCTTTGCAAGCCTGAAGGCCCCATGATATCCGGCTCCTCCGGCTCCTATAACAACTACATCATATTTCATAATTATAATTATTAGTTGTCAAAGTATTTATTATTTTTTCTTGTTTAACAGTATCTAATAACATTCAAACTATGATGAGATTAAATACTTATTCTTTACGTAGGAAAAAGTTGTATGACACTGGAATATATGCATTCTAGCATAGATAAATATACGCTTAGTCAATATTTTACACAATTACATTTACTTATTCATTATATCACGAGAAAAATTATTAGATTCTATTTCTATTTTAAGTATTACGTTAAACTTCATCGACTTTACCATTATTATTGTCGAATATTTTACCTTTTTAATTGGTACTTCATAATACTGGCTAAATACTGTTAAATTGTGCAAATGGCTCTCTTTTCAATATTAAGTTTAAATGTAATTAATCATATCTAGCCTAGCGGGTGGAAAAATGGAGGCAACCCTTCAAGCCAAAAAAGTAGTTGTAATAGAGAGGAAATATGGTAGATGTGGATATTCTCCAAGCTGGGGAGACTGAGGTTATCTCCCCATGACCCTCTCTAAGTTCAACCTTTTTATTGACAATATTCTTTTTAACACTCTTACTGGATACGCGATTAGGCTAGATTCATGGGAGATTGAGAAGTTAAGGAAAGGAGTTGTGCCAGAACATTTAAAGGATATAATAGAGGAAGGTTTTTCCGCTATAGATGAGGAGTTAGATGAGGAAATTGAAAAGTTTTTAAGGAAACCCATTATGGAACCCACTCTCGTACTAACTTATAATTGTAATTTCGATTGTATCTACTGTTTCCAAAAAGGGTTTAGAAAAAACGTTTCGGTATCGGACAAGGTTACAAGGGGTTTCGTAAACTACATTAGGAAGAACGAGAGAGGTAGGAAGGTAAGGGTAACATACTTTGGTGGAGAACCGCTCTTACAGCTTAGGAAAATAGAGGAGATCTCTAGGGAATTGTCTGACCTGAAGTACTCCTTTAGTGTAGTGACTAACGGTTCTCTTTTAACTAGGAAAATAGCGGAAAGACTTATTCCACTAGGGTTAACACACGCACAAATAACGTTGGATGGGCCAAAAGAGGTTCACGATAAGAGAAGGTTCTTCATAGGAGGTAAGGGTTCGTTTGACGTAATAATGAAGAATCTAAAGGAGGTACAAGATATGGTAAAGGTCGTGCTAAGGATAAACATTGATGTTAAGAACTTGAACGAAATAGAGGAGCTATTAGATGAGTTGAAAAGGGAGGGAATAAATAAAGTGAGATTAGACCCGCATTTGGTTCATTCAAACATGTTCAGAAACGAGTGGTGGGATTTCACAATTTCCAGTAAGGCTGAGGGAGAAGTTTTGGTCAAGTTCTGGGAGATTACTAGGAAGTATGGATTTGAGGTACCAGAGGACGTGTTTAGGTTAGGGTTATGTGTAGCTTACTCAAATGAAGATATCGTTGTTGACCCAGAGGGAAACATTTATCCTTGCTGGGCTTTCACTGGAAATCCGCTTTACGTTAAGGGTAAGTTGGAAGAGGACGGGAGTGTAAAAGTAACTAATAAGTCGTTGTGGTGGAAGGTTAAAATTGAGAATAAGTGTAAATCGTGTCCGTTTTTGCCCTTATGCATGGGTGGTTGTAAGTTCCTAGCAACTATTAATGGGGATGATTGTAAGAGAGAGGCGTACGAAAAGATCGTTAGGTTAATACGTTGGGTGATGGGTTAATGGTTAAGATCGGTAAGGTTAGGATAATGGAGTTGTTAGAACTTGAATTTTTCGGTACAATACTTAATCACAATATATCCGTTATTGAGTATGGTCCTTGTGGGGGATTAATGATGATTGACACTGGTTTACCGGGATATCTCGATCAGATTGAGTCCTATCTTAAGACATGGGGTTATTCCTTGGAGGATATTTCGGATATTGTAATAACGCATTGGCACCACGATCACGCTGGGAACGCCATGGCAATAAAGAGAATAAGTGATGCTAAAATTTACGCCCATGTGGATGAGTTGGAGAATTTGGAAAATCCTCCAAAATACAACATCATATATAGTGATGAATTAGGCATTCCTTTCTCAGTCTTTAAGAAGACCATGGATAGGATTAACAACTTACATTATGAATCCGTTAAGGTTGATGTTGCATTAAAAGGTGGTGAGTATTTGGGAGGGTTTAAGGTTATACACGTCCCAGGACATACAAAGGGGCATATCGCCTTATTTGACGGTAAGTATTTGATAGTTGGTGATGCTATTAGGAACGTTAGAAATACGTTATCACCACCCCTTAGAATATTCTCTTGGAATTACGAATTGGCGGTGAAGTCGTTCAATTATTTAGTATCGCTTCCCTATACTGTACTAATACCATTTCACGGTGATATCGTAATTAGGAATTTTTAGTTAAGGATAAAGATCAAAGCAATTTTGTCAATAAGATTTTTTAACAATTATCGGGTTATTCGATGTCTATCCTCTCATTGAGTTTATATCCATCTAAGATAATTAATATATTATAGCAGTTGTTCTAATTTTCCTCGGCAATACAAAATTCCCGGCACTACCGATAAAGTTTTTAGTTTAGTGTTTAGTTAATTAAAAATATGAGGATAAACTCCTCAGATTAATTGAGATATGTTTAGTTAACGCACTAGGTTTGCTGAAAATCTTTAAGCTACGTTAAAGTAGAACAACTGCTAATATTAATACTTGCACTTTTCAAAAAGAAAGTTTAATCCAAATTCGTGATATAGCTTATGAGCTTTAGGAGAAAGACCTGTCAATTTCTATTTCACCTCAAAAAGATTATAGAACTTTTTTCTAGGATTTAGTTTTTTCCTCAAATCGTTCACAAAGAAATTCATTATAACTGCTAAAACTACACTACCCACTATCGTTAAGGGTAAAAGGTTTAAGCAAAAAGTTCAACCATTATTAACTCAATTGTCAACTGCAATTAACCGTATTTGGCTAAAGTGTTTACCCATGGCGTAACTTATGATTACCTTTAATTATTTCTAATTCCACGGGCACACTTCTTAAGGGATCATACACAGTCACCCTTAACTCATTGGGGCTAGTCGAGAGAAACATCATTACCCTCCCATCCACCTTTTATCACTCCCAAAACCTCGTGAGCAGAGCCCGTCATCAGTAGGGAGCTCATTAACATATAATATTGAGGTAATACTATATAAACATAATCATAATATAAAGACGATATTGAGAAATGATTAAAAAAGTAATTAAAAGCCATGCAAAAATGCTAAAGTCTTTAACGTGCTGTCCATGCGATGAATATCAATATTAGAAAAATTTAAGCTTTTTTATTTAATTAAAAGACTTTAACAGTGTTAAATAGCATTTAGAGTAGTTTAAGATGGTTAAGTATTTATTGGAAAAAGAAGATTAGTACTGTATATGTGTCTCCTTATAATCAACAATGTTACAAGGCCAATAATTTCAGATGATATTATATTACTTAGGGATGATAGTTTCAGCAAGGTAAAAGATTACTTAAGGGTTTTAAGCAGTGATAAGAGGGACGGGGAGATAAGTAAGAGTTATTTCTATTTTATCGTTGATAGGCTAAGGAGGATGGGATTACTAATAGATAATGCACTCGGCTTTAAGGCTGTAGTTCCCTTTACAGTAAATAGTAAAGGGATAAGTTTGAAGGAGGGGATAATGTATATCACTAATGATAAACAGTTGATATATTTCAACTACTACGATAGTTCATATCAATGTGATAGATGTTCTGTTTCAACTTCTTCTTGCGTTCCATCGCTGAAGAAGATCGCTCGTGAATTGGACGTTAAAATAAGGAGCGATATTCCCAACATTGCTTGGTATGAGCTATTAGAGGACATTCAATATTATCTTCTCGGGTCATCCATATCTTTAAGAATAAAGATGAGTGAAATTGGAAAATCGTTTGAGGTGATTAAGGTTGGTGAATATGCGAGAGATCTATAAATATTCAATTTTCAGCATCGTCATAATGTTTTTGGCATTCTCATTTGGGCTAGTTAGGGCAATGTATGATACTGTTCAAGATACTTTCTCAACCGGCGTATTGATACTTCACATTATTTTTGCTGGGATCACTGGAGGTTTCGGAGTTTACCTTTACGTTTTAGCTAATAGGACTGGTTTACTATTCCCTAAATTCATTGGCGTAGGCAATTTAGTGTCAATTGGAATAGCTGGATTTGGTGGTTTGAGTTACTTGTTAACAGATTACGAGTGGTTCACAAAAGTAATGCTTTACGGATTTGAGTTTTCCTTAGCTTTAACTTCAATGCTTATAGGTTACTTGTATTGTTTTATGAGACATCGCTAGATTTTTTAATTACAATCTTTATTTTCACTTATGGTTGACTATTTTGTTTCAAATATCAGGGAAATAAAAATGGATAGGGTGTCAGTCAATGGTTCCAAAAACGCGTTCATTCAATGGTTAGTTACTAAAGAAAATGGTTCTAACTACGCTGTGAGAAAGTTCACACTATTGAAGGATGGAATTATACCAATGCATATTCACAAGTACCAAGAGACTGTTGTTGTAACTAAGGGGAAATGTAAGGTTTGCGTGAGCGATAAAGTTTACGAGTTAAAGGAGGGTGACTACATTTTTATAAACTCTAACGTGAAACACGCAATTATTAATGAGAGTGATCAATTGGAGTTCTTCTGTATAATTGATTATCCAGATGACATGAGTATAATCACGTTAAATGAGGATTGTAATAAGAAGTAGAGGGTTAATTTGAGTTAAAGTAAGTCTTTATCAAGTTTTACCCTTTTTTATTTCTAAAACCTCTCAGTTAACATAAATTCCTCTACTACCTAGGGTAGAAAGAATATCTCTACGTAAAAGATGTTTATGACTATCTGGGTTACATATTATTAGTGATAGGCTCATCGCCCCAAATTTGCATTAAAATTTCATTCGGGACAACACTTATCACTCCTAGTGGAAGTAAGGTTAGTGTAGACGATCTTTCAATAACCACATCTTGTAGTTTTCTATAGTCAATTTGCCACTAGCGTTACCCCACTAAGTATATTATTCTAAATGCTAAGAATATGCCCAACTGGGTTATACAGTTAGCATCAAATCAGTTATCCGGTAGCATTTATTGGAAAATCGTTGTACTCAATAATTCCTATGAATACTTATCTCAACATTTAGACCAATTTCAAGATAAATAACAGGCATTAACAGTTTTAATATAAAATATTATGATTTTAGACATAATCTTTTTTAAAAACTATCTAACCCTAGGATTTTACGTTTAAAGCCCGATATTAGAATAAAAAGCTCCAAACACTAGGACTACCTATGTAGTGATCTAGATAGTTAATTTCAGGCTTCCCAGTATATCCATTAATCCTCGATGGCTGATCCCATACCATACCGTTCCTCACTAGGTTATCCCACTCCTTCTTGCAAAAACTCAAATCGTTAATAACACCCTTCTTATAAGCCAACCAACAAATGGCAAATACTAGTCTAGGCCAAGAGGAGTGGGTTTGGACGCTTAAATTAACTATCTTACCACTTTCATCAACTAGGTTAGGAACGCAATAGGGTGACGCATTACCGTTAAGCCTTACGATACTTTCCAAAGCGCTTTTAACCATATTCTCATCCACAATATCCTCCAATCCCAATATGGTTGTAAACCACTCCCCATATACTTGGGCGAGAAATGAGACTTTATCAACACCGTCCCATGCCTTGAAATACTTACCGTTGAACATTTTCCTAAAAGCTTCTCTAGCAATACTTAACTTCTCCTCAATGAAGGTAACATAATTACTATGACCAACTAACCTTGCTATCTCCCTCATCGCAATCAAAGAGGCTATGAAAAGTGAAGAGGTGTAACTATCATGGCCCCTAATTATGGTAGCGTCAAATGCGTTATCCATTTCTCCTTCCATGAAGGGCAAGCCGTCTCTACACTGTCTTAACTCCCAATCCATAACCTTAACTATGGTTGGGTAAACCTCTTTCAAAAAGTCGATATCGTTAGTGAACTTAAAGTACCTATAAACCAATAGTACTAAGTTCGGATTCATGTCCTTCCACTTTGGTGGAGAAGTAGTACCATCAATGGGAGAATCCAAGGAGTGAAAACCCAAATCGTGGGGGACATAACCATCATTCCTTACGTAACTAATCAATATTTTCAAAAACGACTTCTCCAACTCTGGGAACATTAAAATCACTGGTAGGGAGCCAAACTCATAACAGGTACCAATTGTACCTAAATATGGGCAATTCTGCGGTGCTTCATAAATTGCAAATCTACCCTTCTCATCTAACCAAGTATTGGAGGATAGAATATATGAACCATTTATTATTGCATCCCTTAACCACTCCTCCTTCACATTTACAATATTGTGAAATATGTCCTTTCTCAAGTGATCAAAGTTGTCCAAGAAATATTTCGCAATTTCTGAGGAATCCTTAAAGAAGTTCTCATAGTAATGCCCATAGGGGTAAAAGACGTGTTTACCATTAAAATACCACGCAAACACATATCTCATTTCCTCCCCTTCTGATATTATAATACTTGCCGGATCATCCCTATGACCAGTTACCTCGTGAGGATTGTCCTCAATTTCCTCTCCCCTATCCAATTTAACCCAAGGCTCCTCGTTTTCGTATTGTGATAGCCAAAAGTTCATCGTCTCGCTTGGTTTCCTCTTAAGGTTATATTGCGTTATAATATCACTCACGTTGTTTGATATTAACGTAGTATTTCCCTTTGCCGGATCGTAATCGTTTGCCTTTAAGTTCTTATGAATAACGCCATTCTTTATACTTTCATTTACCCTCCCAATACTCACACTACCAACGATGTTTGGGAAGGATATTGCTACCTTTCCTTCCTTAATACCCTTAACTTTTAAACTAATTCCTATTGCAGGTAAGGATGAGTTCTTCAAGTCATTGGCGATTATTGGCGAAAACGCTTCCAATTCCACTTCAACTTCATTAATCTTTCCCATTACTTTGACAATTGGATATTTTCCTTCATAAAGAATTTCCCCTGGAAACTCACTTACCTTATATATTCCACCGTCCTTTTGGAAAAGGAATCCCCTCTTGTCTTTAGGTTTTATGAATACGTGAAATCCTCTTAAAAGCTTAATGGGATTACCCCAATTATTCCTTATCGTAACGTTGACTATTCTCACCTTGTTGTCGATTTCCAGTTTTCCAGTGCCAATTCCTCCCAGTGGAACTCCAGCCACTATCCTATCCTTGTCGGTGTATTTAACCATGTCTTGTTATTTGAATAATAAGGTAAAAAGGTTTAGAGTTTTTAGTTGTTAAAAATTGTTAGAGGAGAGTTTCAGAGAAATTCGATATTGTCCATGAGAAGTAGGCTGTACCATTGGAAGTCATTGTTCCCCATTCCGTACCGAACTCCCAATCCGTTAAGTAATAGTTTGTAATGTTGTAGCTTGTGAAATTAGTTAACGCTTTGATGAACAAGTTGGGCTCATATGCGACGTACCCATTTGTGACTTTCCAGCCATCTGGTCTAAATGCTATGTACTCCCAACCTCCCCACGGGACGCTCTTCATCTCCCACACTTGAAAAGTAGCGTTGACAAGAGTGTGATTAATATATATTGGGATTACTACTTCTCCAACTTGTTGCCCAGCAGGCTGTAAATTCTGACTAAATAACCAGACCATTATCTCAATATCTCCATTACCTGGAGCAGTTCCGGGACTAAATGCTATTTGAGGCCTAACTATCCAAGCGTCAGACGCAATATCGAAATTTATTGACGGGTCTAGCTTAGTTAAGTTTATGTAAAACGATACCATAAACGGTGTCATATTGCCTATCCTCATTGGGAATATGTTACCTGCATATGAAGTATCCCAGGGTTTTCTGCCCACGTAAATTTCCGGATAGCCATTAGTCCACTGTAATGGATTAACTTGGGTTAAGTTGAAACTAACAGAGAGCGTACGAGTAAGTGAGTTAAAAACCATGGTATAGTTGCCATTCCAAGTTTTAGCATTCCACATGTTCACTTCAAGATAAAATAACGGTACAGTTGAGTTATTTAGATAAACTGGAGTTGGTGAACTAGCAGAGGATGTAACATAGATTAGCTGAGGAATAGAGGATACAGTTGACGTTACTGTCGTAGGTACGGTATTGGTTGTTATGCTCATTGAAGTTGTGGTTTCGTTAGTGGTGAAAGTAATCGATGATGTTTTGACATTAGGTGACTGATGGTGTAGGTAAATAGCTCCACCAATTGTGCCCACAACTATTATTACAATTATTGGAACTATAATGATATATAATTTATTCATTATAATATATCACCTAGGTAAAGTGAAAAGGTTTACGGTTAACTTTTATTAGCAAATTAGCTTTTTATTCTTACCTCACTATATCTCTTATGGATTTAGTCGAGAAGTTGAAGAATGACGTGAAGGAAATAGAGGATTGGATAATTCAAATTAGGAGGAAAATTCATGAGAACCCTGAACTTTCCTATAAAGAGTATAGTACCTCTAAACTAGTGGCAGAAACGTTAAGGAAATTGGGAATAGAAGTAGAGGAGGGCGTTGGATTACCCACTGCAGTAGTTGGTAGGATTAGGGGAAATAAACCTGGGAAGACAGTTGCCTTAAGAGCGGATATGGATGCCCTCCCAGTAGAGGAGACTAGTGACGTAGAGTTCAAGTCCAAGGTTAAAGGGGTAATGCACGCGTGTGGTCATGACACTCACGTAGCAATGCTCTTAGGTGGAGCTTATCTCTTGGTTAAAAATAAAGATTTAATCAGTGGAGAAATTAGGTTAATATTTCAGCCTGCAGAGGAGGATGGAGGATTAGGAGGAGCGAAACCGATGATAGAGGCTGGAGTTATGAACGGTGTAGATTACGTATTTGGTATACATATATCGAGTAGTTATCCGTCAGGAGTCTTCGCAACTAGAAAAGGTCCAATAATGGCTACACCAGACGCATTCAAGATTATAGTTCACGGAAAAGGCGGTCACGGTTCTGCTCCTCATGAGACTATAGACCCAATTTTCATATCCTTACAAATAGCTAACGCAATTTACGGTATAACGGCTAGGCAAATCGACCCAGTTCAACCCTTCGTCATATCCATAACTACAATACATTCTGGGACAAAGGATAATATAATACCAGATGACGCTGAAATGCAGGGAACGATTAGAAGTCTAGACGAGAATGTTAGAAGTAAGGCTAAGGATTACATGAGGAGAATAGTATCATCAATATGCGGAATTTATGGTGCAACTTGTGAGGTCAAATTCATGGAGGACGTCTATCCAATTACAGTAAATAACCCAGAAGTGACTGATGAGGTGATGAAAATTCTATCTTCAATATCCACAGTTGTTGAGACTGAGCCAGTTCTAGGAGCTGAGGATTTCTCTAGGTTCCTACAGAAAGCTCCAGGTACGTATTTCTTCTTAGGAACTAGAAATGAGAAGAAAGGTTGCATATATCCCAACCATAGCTCTAAGTTCTGCGTAGATGAGGATGTGTTGAAGCTAGGTGCTTTAGCCCACGCATTATTGGCAATAAAGTTCAGCAACAAATAAAGGATTCAATAATTAAGTGATTATTGGAAATGGACAAGGAAAAGGTTCTAAATATTTTGAGGAATTCCTCAAACTTACCCTTAGATTTAATAAGGAGACTCTTATCAGACAAGGATAAGGATATAAAACACGAAGCTTGGAATTACGTTATTTTAAATATAAATGACAAGGAGTTCCTATTGGAACTTTTATCATTTCACGATACTGGGACCAGATATAGGGCGTGGAATAGTGTTCCGGAGTTCGTAGAGAGGGGAATATTAACTTTGGAGGAGGTTATCAAAAGAAAAGAACGTTTCCTTGAAATGCTAAAAGATAGCAATAAGGTCGTAAGGGCGTTATCTTGGTATGTTACGTTAAAACCACTACTGGAAATGAAAGTGGTAAGTTTAGAGGAGGTTCTTAGCTATTCGTCTTTCCTATGCGAGTTAATTAACTCAGAGTTTCACGAAGTCGTACAAGATGTTATGGAGGAGTTTGAGATCTCGTGCAAATTTATATAGAAGAGAAGATGCAACTATTCATATTAATATTATCAAGTCTATTTTCGTCTATTTTACTTATGAAATACCTTATATAAGTATTATAGACCTTCACACAAAATCCTTTTATTTCTAACTTACAATTACTGGATAAATTGATCTCAATTATCATACCGGCATTCAATGAGGAAAAGAGAATTGGTAAGACGTTGGAGAAGATATCATCAACACTACCTAATGCTGAAGTAGTTGTAGTATTTGATGGACATGATAACACGCCAGAGGTGGTTAAGAAATTTTCTGCAAAACTCATAAAAAGTGAGAGCAGACTTGGTAAAGGGGGGGCGCTAAAGAAAGGAATCAATGAAAGCAATTTCCAGAGAGTTTTGTTATTAGATGCCGATTTTCCAATTACAGAGGAGGAATTAGATAAAATATTAAATACTGACGCTGATTTAGTCATACCTAAGAGGAAAATTGTTGGTATGCCGTTAAAGAGGAGGTTCCTACACAAGGCATTTATAATAATTACGAAGATATTCTTTCCATCGCTAGTGAAATTTTCAGACTTCCAAGCTGGTGTTAAATTAGTAAATAGGGAAAAGGTTTCAAATATATTAGATGAGTTGATAATTAATGATCTTTTGTTCGATGTTAACTTAATTTACGCATTTAAGCGTAGACATTATAAAGTTAAGGAAATTGAAATAAATTACATTCATGACGAGAGCGATAGTAAGATATCTAAAAAGTTAATAAAAGTTATAGTTATGATGTTCCTCTCCTTGATAAAATTGAGAGTATATTATTCTCCCTTTAGAAAAATCCTATATACGAATACGTATCTTAAGGCACAAGACTACATTTTACGAAAGCTTAGATAGCCTACCAGTTATTATTCTTGAAATCAAGTTAAAGGTACCTGCAAAAAGGGCTATCCAGTAATAAATCGTGGGGTAACTTTCGACTAGGATTGTTATCATAACGTTTTTGTACGACATGCTCATGTTCTGACTCCCTATTATAAACAAGGGATATTTGGTTGGAGTAACATAACCCACTACGTAGTTAAATAATAAGTAAAATATCAAGGGATCCAACAAGTAGAGATAGCTTATCCAAGTTATTAATAGGTAGTTATTGATTACGTCCTTTTTCAAGGCGAGATAAATGTAATAAAGAGAAACACTTATCACATAGAATCTAAACGCAAACAAAATATAGTTTATTATTATACCTATTTCCAATTCTTTACCTAGAAATTCTAAGTAGAATGAGAAGAGGCTATCCTTAATTACTACCATTCCTCCAGCGGAATAATACCACCAATAACCCGGTAATAACGCTACTAGTACATTTAGTAACATGCTTATGACCAATATTAAAGTTCTTTTTCTAACTATCATATCATTTCACTTTGCGAAAAGGTTGTATTGAACATCTTCATCACTATCGTTAAGTTATATAAATTATCTTGAACTGTTCTCTCAAACATTTCCAAATTAGTAATAACTACACTTATGTTCTTTACTTCATTAGGGTTAATTGTTACCGGTTTTGATAAGTAAGTGTACTTCCCGGTTACGTTTAGTAAGGTTATTGGGAAGTTGAGAGTATTGTTAAAAGTTAAGATTAACTGGTTATTGGAAATAACTAGGCCTATTTTTGGTTGTGAAGTGAATAATATGAGTATAGTGGAGTTGATTTGGTTCAATGTCGTTTGAAGTAAACCGTTGAAGTTATTGATGATGGCAAACTGAACGATTAGTACTGAAATGAACACTATTAAACCTATGATTTTACCTAAATCCACGTTTTAATATTATATGAAGACTACTATAAATGTTTCAAGGATAAAAGTGATATGATAGATATTATACACCCAACGTCCAAGGCCAACATTGAAATAGAGAAGCTATGGGTTAAATACAGTGCCAAACCTACAAATGATGGAGCGATCATCGTCCCAACTTGGGATACGGCGTTGGCGTAACCTATTGAAGTCCCCGCACTAGATTGTCCAGCTATTCTCATTATTAGAGAATCAGTAGGAGGTCTATATGAGAACGAGAAAATCCCCAATAAGAAGGCCTCGGGTAATATATCGATGTTATTTGAGAAAATTATTGAAAACGTCAGTAAGATGAATCCTATTAGATTTATTAAGATAACGTTACTATCGCCAAATCTTTCCACTAACCTTTCCACACTTAAAATCCCTACTAGCTGACCAACTCCGAAAAGAAGAAGAAATAGGGCTGATAGAGTTGGAGAGATCCCCCTATAAAGTACTAGCATTGGGAAAATCCACGTTGTTGTACCCCACGTGGACCACAGCTCCCCTAATCTAACTAGTGTTGCCATTGTTATCTTTCTATCAAGGATTATCTTAAATGACCTCTTGATTTCAGTCCTATTGACACTTATCCTATTGAAATAGGTGAAAATTGCAATTAGTCCAAAACTTATGGCCATGATTAGGTAAATAAATCTCCATAAATGCAACAGAAAACTTGCTATTACACCCAAGGTGATGATAGTTATTGGTCCTGCGCTTTCCACTAAAGCCACGTAAAATGTGAACTTTGAGCTGTTGGAATAACTAACTGCAACTATTTTCATGGCTGACGGAAATATGGCAGCTGTTATTAGTCCTTCTATGAGGTAGGCTATAAGTAGAATAGCGTAACTTGTAAGGAAGAGAAAGAGTAATAGGTTCATCCCCACTAAGAGAATCGATGCGTACTCCACAGCACTGCTTGGGCCTATTCTGTCTATAATCAAACCCCAAGGTATTGAGGAGACAACGTAACCCACGTAAAAAGCTGTTGCAACTAGCCCTATCTGTATGGAGTTTAGGTGGAAAAGTAGGGCAATTGGTAATGATATAACTCCCCAACTGAGTCTTAAAAACAACTGAAGAAAAGTTCCTATCCAACTCACTATTATATTTCTTAACACAAAATGACAATGGGTAAAATCTCGCTTTTATGATTATCGTTCTAAAATATTTTTAGGATAAAATAATTTTATAATCTCCTAGGCGTATATTCAATTATGCCGAGAGAGTTAACCCCCATTGAGCAGTTACAATTACTTTTACCAGGTTATAGGGGGTATAAAGCAAAAGATCTAATTAGACAAGACGATTTCCTAGTTAGGAGAGCAGTGGTTGATAGGTTAGAACAAACGATAAGGGTAATCTCTGAAAAAGAAAGTTTCATTGCTTCAACTGATCCGTTCTCACCCCAACTTAAGGTAATGGAGTTCTTGATCTCTAAAATCAGGGAGCTAATAAACAATATAATGTCGAGTCAAGGTGGAGGTGCGGATATTTACGCCAGGTGGAAAGTTACGACTGAGGAACTGGATCAAATCGTTAATCACGATATGAAGATGATTGATATAGCTTCACAATTGGTGGAGCTTGCTAAGAATAATAGAATTGAAGAGTTCGAACCATTACTTAATGACCTAAGAGCAATATTTTATGATAGGATGAAATTATTTTATCCTCCGGAACTTAGAAAATAGTTACGAAAAAATTTAAATACCAATACTAGAATAATTTTAATATATGTCTTTAACTATTAGAGGTCAAGTTATTTCGACAGAAAAAGAAGATGGATCAAGTTTTATGACAGCTGATGCTATAATTTTCAAATATCCGAAGGAGGCAATTACTTCGAAATCACTTATAATAGTACAACCCACAGAGAGAGCAATAGTTTTAATACAAGGTCAAATTGTTGCGGATTTACCTCCAGGTAGTCATAATATTCAAACTCCAGGAAATCCGGTTTCAGCTTTTCTATCTAAGTTTAGGTATAACACATTGCCATATGATACCGTAGTTTATTACGTTTCAACTACTAGACATGAGGTTAGAGTAGCGGGTGTTAGTCAGACAGACGATTTAGTACCCTTGGAGTATGAGACGGCAATATACTTTAGAGTTCAAAACCCTGCAGCCTTAGTGACTAATGTCCAGTTCGGTTCCCTATATTTCAAAGATGCAGACCTAGCTCATTATATTTCACCAATTGTAGATCAAGAAGTTAGTTCGGTACTTAATAGGGTAAATCTAACTGATGTTTTCAAGAAATTCTCTGAAATTTCCACTGCAGTTACGGCAGCGTTAAAGCAATTCTTAGCAGAAATAGGCGTAGATCTAATATCTGTAAGAATAACCAGACTTCTGCCTCAAGATCCAGAGTTGAGAAGAATAATACAATTAAGAGATATGGGAATACCATTAATGGATGCAGTTCGAATGGGTTTGGCTAGAATATTAGCTGAACAGCAGAACGCAGCAGCAGTCAATATGGCAATCGGAGTGCCGTATTATCCAAACCTATCAACAATAGTTAATCTACCAGACGGCCTAATAAGAGTAGGTATAGGTAGAAGGGGGCAACAACAGAGTGGTGGAACACAACAGTAGAATTTTAGGTTATAATATTGCGACATCAATTGGTTATTCTTTTATCTTAACTATAATTATGGCAATAGTATCATTAATAGTTAAGGCATTCTATCCTCCAAGTCCCTTTGATATTTCACCAATTGAGGCAATAATCCACTCTCCTGCAGAAGGAATAGTACAGATTTTAATATTGGTAATATTGGTTGCATTTGTCTTTCCTGCAAGGACAGTTCTTGGAAAATCATCTTTGATTCAAGTTAGAAAAATAGGGTTAATAACGGCATTATCTTATTTGGTCTTTTCCTTATTGCCATATGCCTTTCAAGTATCTTATCCTCAAGCGTACTTAGGATTAACGATAGCGTATAATTTGCTAAACGGTGCATTTGCAGGATCTATAAGTACCATTATATGAATATGAGTTTTTCTTATTAGAACAAACAATCCTTCGCCTTGTTGGTTAATATTTAGAAACAAGCATCGTTATACTATACTTTTATAAAATATTTGGTAGCTAATATCGTGATAGGGTATCAAGAAAATGATACAATTATTTTCCTTATTTATAATTAAGTATAGCTATTGACACTACCATAAAAATATTGATATTTCATATCAGCCATCAGAAAATTTAATAGTTTACAATATGTTTATATCTTTTGTAAATCTTTAAACTAAAATGTCATTTCTTGCTTTACGCAATAACCTTTTTTTAATAATTGATCTATCTTTATAAAATTTGCCTTAATTTTCCCATATAACTAAAATATTTTCAGCTTTATCATATATATATACTAATAATATGTTATTACTAGTAATGATAACAACTTTCACAGTTCTATATCATTCTTCATAAGTAGTACTATAAATTGATTAGCTTTCCTAATGACCAATTTCTTTCATGGAGATGACTGGTACATGGTAAATAAATAGAAATCTTATATGCTAATAAGGACGTCGTGTAGTTAACTTTTCTAATTGAGAATAAATACTATTTATTTAAATATTTTTATTTTTCTAAGTTGCGGAGTATACATAATTCTTAGTTATTATATATCTAATTTAGATGAAAAAAACCCAAGGATTTATAAGATTTGGGTGTTGATAAAAGTGGAGAATATGTTATACGAATTAGAGAACGTGCTGTATATGCTCGAATACGGCGTCTTCATATATTTTCCAGTGAACTTTGCGATATTCTTCTTATTTAGACAATTTTTATTACGCTATTTCTCTAGAAGTTATAGACCCTATTCCACTGGTTTAACTAGAGATAAGGCAAAAGTAACTGCAGTAATTCCAGAATACGGTGAGAGTCTCGAGATTTTCGAAAGATGCATTAAGTCAGTTGCAAAAAACAATCCAGACGAGATAATAGTAGTCCACGATGATAAGAGAAAGGAAGTAGTTGATATAGCCAAAAAGTACGGTGCTAAGGTCATAAGCCTCAGTAAGAGGGTTGGTAAACGCGGGGCATTAGTCATAGGTTGGCTAAACGCAATTGGAGATATAATAGTTCAGTTGGATAGCGATACGATAATGGAGGATAATACTATAAATGAAATCATTAAACCCTTTGCAGACCCTAAGGTGGCTGGAGTTCAAGGAAGACCAATGTTATTCAGAACTGATGGCAGAATTCCCTACTTATTTGGACAAATAATAGAGTATAGTAGGGATATTGTTGTTAGAGCACTAAATGGCACGTTAAATGTAATTGATGGAAAGATTGCTGCTTACAGAAGAAGCTATCTACTGGAGATTATAAGGAACTTCAATCATGATACCTACGGAAAGAGAAGACTAATTGTCGCAGACGATAAAGCGCTGACTTATTACGCAAATATGAATGGTTATAAGACGGTCTATCAAGCTACGGCAGTAGCCAAATCAGCAGCTCAACTTACGTTTTTAAAATTCCTCAACCAACAGTTGAGATGGGCTAGAAGCGGCTATCTTTATCTAATAAAGGAAATGAGGAGTGGCTTATTTTTCAAAATGCCAGGGAAATATAGATTTCACATGTTAACGTATCTATTTGCTCCATTCTCATTCGCTTTGGCATTAATAGATACACTCTTAGTTCCCGGAAATCCCACTGCGTGGTCTTGGAGTTATTTAGCTTATTATGGATTTAACATACCTATAATATTATATTCACTACTTATATTTATTATTGGTCTTTATTTAAGCATGAAAATATCCTTTGTAATCTTGAACCTTAAGCTCCCTGATAAAATGTCTTTTCTTGACATTATTACACTAGGTATTCTCGGTTTATTTGTAATATTCCCCATGTTCATATATGCAGCTATCACCCATTACGGTGTTTCAGAATGGAGGGGAAGTAGCTATTTAGGTTAGGTGAAAAAATGGATAAAATTTTAGTTTCAAAAAATGAGTTAAGAGAAGACGATTTAATTAATGACTATTTAATGGAAATGGTAAAAAAGTTAGATCAAAAAGTTATTAGTGCTAGGAGAAATGTTGAAATTAACGGAATTCTCAGTCCGTTCTATTTGGATCTAGAGAAGGAAATAAGATTGATCTTTATATACGAAGAACAAACACTAACATATCTTAACTCCCATAAGGAGAATATTAAAAAGATAAAGGAACTGAGGAGAAAGGATGTAAAAATCATCCTTCTAGTTAGTGAGATGTCACAGCTTGATCTCAATAAAGTATTAAATCTATGTGAAAGTAAGATTATTCCTAATGTTTCTATTACTAAGGGCGAAGTGAAGTCTGTATCAGCTTGTAAAGAACTAGAAATACATGGATATCAAGGATGGATATTGAAGGATTTTGAGGAGTAAGTGATGCAAAATGTATAAATCAATAGTCTTAATCCTTCTAATACTCTTCCCGTTAGTATTATCTGGAGTCATAAATTCCTCATCTACATCACCACCTTTTTCATACTTCATTACAGCCAATTGGAAGACAATTCCCACATTGGATAACCTTACAACGATAAATTTAAACTTAATTACTTTCTTAAACTCTACTAAGGTAAACGCTTATGCCCTAATTGCGAAGATATTTTTACCTGAAGGAGTTTTGAATGCTAGTGAAGGACATTATATAGAAGATATTTTGCCCTTATCCTCTCAGGTTCAACAATATAACATACAGTTTAACGTTAGCATAGTTAATACAAGTTTACCTAATAAATTAAATTTCCCAGTGATGTTGATGTTAATCACTGAAAGTGGAGGTAACGTATCTTATAATACTTCACTTACTTTGCCCTATTATGGTACGTATAACTTTAGTATTAAACTGTTAAATTCAAGCTTAATACAAGGCTTCCAAGACGTTATCTTCAGAATCAATACACAATCTCCGCTTTACAATGGCTCTATCTCATCCCCATACTTTATGAAAAACGTTAGTTTGTCTTACGTTAACGAGAGTAAGGACATCTCAGTGAAGCTATTCGTTCCATTTGAAAATAGTCTGATCTATCATTTAAATATTCCATTAACCATACGATTTTTAACACCTTATAACCTCTATTATGTCAAGCAATTCGTTTTAGAAACTAACGTAAATACTTCAATACCAACGCTATACGCAAATGTTCAAGCTCCTACTAGAGTAGTTTACCCGGGTTATAATAACTTTAATATCTCGATAGTAAACAAGGAGAGCCTTTCAATAAGTAACCTCACCTTAATTGCCAAATATAACAATACTATGAAGAAGTTAACCATTCCCTACTTACCTTCAAATAGTGCAATGAATTTCACTTTATCCTTCTACGCTAATTCAAACGTTTCGCTCAAACTTTATGTTTTCTTCTACACACCATTAGGTTTTGATAACGTAAGTTTAGGTAGCTACTATTTCCCTATAGAGTACCCAATAAGTGTAACGTGGAATAACGGTAATATCAATGTATCTAATCGTGATAACGTCACGCTAAATAACATAACGGTTCAGTTTGGACAAGACACTGTAAAGATACTAAAATTATCTCCTAAAGGGGATATCTTGTATCCTGCAACTATAAAACCTAACTTTGTTTACATTGCCTTTTATGCTGATAATAGGATCTTTTCTTACTCGCAGAAAGTTTACGAAGTCCCATTCGTCAAGTTGAATTTGACATACCAATTCATCAACAT
The DNA here is from genome assembly GCF_019175345.1 of Saccharolobus shibatae B12. Lineage (NCBI taxonomy): Archaea > Thermoproteati > Thermoproteota > Thermoprotei > Sulfolobales > Sulfolobaceae > Saccharolobus > Saccharolobus shibatae. Next base: position 1,738,828 of record NZ_CP077717.1, read on the forward strand.
AACTAGATCAACAACCGGAACATACACAGCAACACTAATACTATACATACAAAACACAGGAGACCAATACGCCAACAACATATACATCCTAATAAAACCCAACGGAACAGCAATAACACCACCATTCTACATAATCTCACAAATACTACCAAACGAAACAATAGCCATCCCATTCTCTTTACGCGCAACAAATAACGCACTGGTTCAGATATCGATGTTCTACTACCATAATAACCAGACATACATCAAAAACATCACAATACCACTAAATTATGCTAAAGCAGTGTCACCTGTAGCAGTTAGGCTGAATGTGACATACCAATTCATCAACATAACTAGATCAACAACCGGAACATACACAGCAACACTAATACTATACATACAAAACACAGGAGACCAATACGCCAACAACATATACATCCTAATAAAACCCAACGGAACAGCAATAACACCACCATTCTACATAATCTCACAAATACTACCAAACGAAACAATAGCAATACCTTTTACAGTACACGTCACAAAGAATACCGTATTCCAGATATCGATGTTCTACTACCATAATAACCAGACATACATCAAAAACATCACAATACCACTAAACTACGTCAAACTATCACCAGGGCAGACTGTAGTCAAATACCTAGCCAACTACGTTGGAAAATATACGTTATACCAAGTATACGGAATACCCGCCATTGTAATAGCGTTCATATTAATTATTATATTAATATCTATTGTCCCTGCAGTCAGGAAAAATACGACTAAAGAGTAAAGTATGCTCTTTCTTTTTATATATACGTTTAGAAGTTTTTTCCTATATATTCGATAAACGTTTTTTAATGGAGAATGTAGAATCATAACTAAATAATTTTTATATTGTTTTCACGTATCCTATAAGTAAGTATCTAAATAAATAACTTATCTTCAATAATATTAAACATTCAAGAAATAAGCCTCTTAGGCATAAATACTTTTAAACTAGATTGTAAAAATCTCTATTACCCTTGGGATAAAATCCTCTCTATTAACTTCCCTACTTTCTGCATTTCTTCCGCTTCTCCCATATTGCTATATTGTACCAACTTCTCGTCAAAGGGAATAGTAAGTATATCACACTTTACATCTTGACTAATTTCTTTAACTATTTGGTCAATTTCTTTCTGAATGTCACCTATTTGAGGTACCATGTTAATTACGAAAGCGAGGGGTTTGGATTTAGTTCTATTTATTGTGTCTAGAAAATATTTTACAACATCTGTAATATCATTCCTAATAGCGTCAGTTATTCCTACTGCAGCTATGAGATAGTTGGGGAAATTTCTCTTAAACATTTCATATTCATCATATACCAATGGATCGTTAGTCATGAAAATTCTACCGTAATCTACTATGATGATATCATAGCCTTTCGATACAAGATCAACGTAAGCTTTTTCAGCCTTTTCACCAATGTCTTTAACCTTATGATGTAGCTCTTTCTCATTTACTGGATCACTATATAACTTAAATAACGTTAAGTTATCGTTAACCTTATACTCATATTGTTCCTTGCCTAAACCTTCCACTATTGCCTTATGAAAACCAATACCGTTAAAGCCTAAAATTAAAGACCCCATGGAAAGCAGATCCTTATCAATATATAAAACCTTATATTTTTTTGAAAGATATAGTGCAGTATTTAACGCAATCGTTGTTTTCCCGACACCACCTTTTAAACCTATAATACCAATTCTAATCTTCATTATAGAGAAGTCACAAAATGAGAAAATAAAATTTACTCATAATAGTGATTTTTCTTTCATACTTGTTGAAATTTTTTCTGTCTAGATTTTCTAGTTCTTGTAAAGTTTGGATGACTAATACATAAACACTCCTTTATTCAAAATCTAAAAACTTTCTTAAGATGGAATGATAGCTCGTGTTAACAAATGAGCAAACTACTTTTTTATATAACCTAGAAAAGAACAAACTTTCCCCTTAGTTTAAAAGTCATTGAAGTCCAACTCTGGATTTAACAATGAGTAGATAAATACGAAATAAAAGTGATTTTTGTTAAAGCGTTCCACAATTCATTAATGACTTTCCATAGATATTTTTATTATGGAAAATCTAAGCATTGCCCTACTAGTAGGAGTTGCTACTCATTTTCCTTGAAACTACTTTTCTAGCTTTTAATGAATACATATAAGTGTTTAGTTAGTATGTTAATTTATGAAAGTCGTCGTATTTGCCTCGAGTAGAGAAGCGGAAATGGAGGAACCAATATTTTGCGATAGGGATACCGTAAGGGTTGATGCCAGTAAGTGCACTGGGAAGGGAATTAACGTCGCCCCATTTATAGCAAGGTATTTAAAGGATTTGGGCTTCCATGTTTTAGTGGTTGACCCATTTGCCGAGGAAAGTTATTATGAAGCTGATGAGGTGATAAAAGGTACTACTTTCCAAATTCCAGATGACGTTGTAAAGGACAATTACGTAATAGTTGCAACTAGGCACGTTTACGATACTTGGGCTATTATGAAGTCAATTTATGGTGGAGCTAAGGAGATTGCTGTAATTATGAGCTTAAAGAGAGCTGAGGTAATATTGAAGAGGCTTATCCAAGCTGGAATTGATAAAGAGAAATTAAAGAAATTGAGAATTCCAGCCGGTTTAGATATTGGTGCTAAGAGCGAGAAAGAGATCGCTCTATCAATTGTCGCTGAAGTCTTAGCTGTGACAAGAGGTAGTATGGGATTACCTCTTAGAGAAGTTAAGGGGTTTGAAAAGCTTTTAGAGAAATTATGAGAGGTTAAAATTGTATTAGAAGAAGATTAACTTTAATTCTAGATAATTCTTCCTCTATGGCAGTATAAGCAAACGTTTATTTGAATGTATCACTATCTTTTAGTGTATGAAGGAAGAGATCAACAAAGAAGAGGAGCTGAATAAGGGGAATAAAAAGCTATCATTTAAGGACATATTCTTCATCTCCTTTGGTGGACAAGCACCCTTTATCTCCTTACTAACCTTCGGTACTGTCATAATAGGAAAAGTAGGAACACAAGCGCCATTTGCAATGCTAGTCGCAACTCTCGTAGTTCTATTTAACGGTGTAGTCATTTACTCTTTATCAGGGAGATTTAAGAGGGGTGGGGGATATTATACATACGCGTTTTACTCCTTAACCTCTAGGTTAGGGTTGAATACGGGTTGGAACTATTTACTTTACGGATTGGCCTATGGTGGGACATTACTCACAGGTGGAGCTTACGTACTTTATACTATTATTTCAACGTACGTACCCTCTACAATACTGCCTTCAATATTTTATGATCAGTGGTTTTACGCATTAATTATAGGAATAATTGCGACGTCAATAGTACTTGCTGGAGTACAAGTGTCAGCTAAGTACGCTATTGGAGCGTCAATAGTAGAAATCTTAATAATTTCCCTACTTTCCCTACTATTTCTTTACGATTCTAAATGGAATTTTTACAATCCAATACCGAGTTCAATAACACCTACCTTAATATCAGCTGTAGTTTTCGGATTGGGAATACCAACAGGTTACGGCTCAATAGCTCCCCTAGGTGGAGAAACCAATCCTAAAACCATAGGTAAAGCTGCAATTTCAGTGTTATTATTTGGTGGAGGTTTAGCAACGTTTTTCTTTTACTCCTTGGCAGCCATGAACTTCACTGGAAACTTAATAGACTACTTACTGTTTAGATTTGGCTTAATAGGTACATTCATAATAGCTCTCATCGCGTTAAGCGATGGGACGTTAGGAGGAATGACGTATATTTTAGCTGATTCCCGAACGTTGAAGGCAATGGCTGAGGATAGGATAATGCCAAGTGGTCTCTCTAAGGTGAAATACTCTGAGCTACTTGTGGGATTAGTCTTCATAACTGCGTTAACTGCAATGAGTTACACCTTTGGATTATACAACACTTTCACAATACTTGGAGCGTTAGCTGGTTTAAACAACTTGTTTGTTCACATCTCTGCCAATTCCTCACTAATTAGGATTGCATCGAAGAGAGCATTGAAGCATCTTCATGAAATATTTATCGGGATTTTCGCATCATTGGTCAGTATATCAGTCTTTCTATACTCTTTGCCAACGTTTAACAAATACATAGTATATCTGTTCTTTGGTTGGATAATTTTAGGTTTCATTTACGCTGAGGCGTTGGAAATAAGTAGAGAATCGGGTGAGGAAGAGGGTTCTAAGGGTTAAATTCATTATATTCAAGCTTATCCTTTAAAGAAGATGTTAGCTTAATTATGTCGAATTCCTCTAAAGATCTTTACATAAAAAGGGGTTTGGACTTCATTAAATTTTCATGAATTTGTATCAAATCCTCAGATCTTGAACTTCACCAAAGTCACGGAGCATTGCCCCGTTTATTCTTCTCCACCCTTTAGCGGGATAACCCCAACCCACACCCGTGGTGTACTACGGATGTGGGGGAAGCTTGCACATCTTGCATAATATCTTGTTACATTTCGGGAAGCCCATCCACATCAAGTAGCAAGCTTTTTAAGAAATTCTTTACATATAAAGTATATAAACTTCATGTTTTATTGAAAACTGCTGGCCACGGCGTCTGGATTTCTCTTAGGTATATGACTATCCATCGTCACCTTAAAAGGTGAGGTTTTCCGTCCCCTTTGAACCCCTTATTTTTATAAAAATTATCCTCTATGGCTCATTCCGTGAATATTTTCCCGGTTCGACTAAGTCACATGATTAACAGTAACACAATCAAGTAGAGCATTTCCACTAACTCGTAAATTCCGTAATAGAAAAGCCCATTAGGATTTGAATAGATCTTTCCCAAAACGTTTCTAACGTAAAGTACACCTCCCACTACATGTATCAAAAGGTAAAAATACGTAACGAGGAGTAAAGGTAACGCCACTCCTCTTAGATAAAATAAAACAACAACGTAAAAGACCGCCTCGTAAACTGCTATCACGTTTCCTATCTTCTTAGGAAAGGTCTTTTCTAAAAAAGATATTGTTGCCCCTATTAAATGTATTATTACCATAACCCCAATCAAGTAAATTATTAACAGCATCGTTTCATTAGCGTAATTAGAGATTTAAATTTGACATACCTAATCTCTTGCTAAAACTTATTGACGGTAACGTAAAGAGTGATATGTGGACAAATACTATCTTATTGCCTTCATAATTCTTTGCCTTGGAATTATGTTTGATGGAATTCTAATCGTCTTCTTCGTAGCAACTGTAACGTCATTAATCTTACCAGCAGTAAGAAGAAGATTCCCCTTAATCTAGTGGATTTACATTTGAGAAAATTGGCCAGCAACGGGAATATCATTTGGCAATTATGCTTATAATTTCCCTCCACATCTCCTAGGAGTACCGATTTTCGTAATTTTAGCCTGGGGTGTATTTTCCTTTTTGTCATACGCTGCAATTTACAACTTGTCTAATGGGTTAAAACTTGTTTTCTTCCCTTTTCTGAGAGTGGATAGCAATTTCGTTCATTTGAAATATTTTAATCTATTATCAACTATTTGTCTAACATGTACGTTGGGGTGAGAGTAGGTTATTAGGAAGAACGTCGATAACCACCTAATTAGTGTGAACTTGCTAGAATTCCATGGGGAGTAGTAGTCCATTAATGCTAGTCTATGTTTTAGGCTTTTGAATCCTTGTTCAGCATAATCCCTCTCGTTGAATATTATCTTCCATTGTTTAATATAATTCTTAATAGTTTGAGGAATCCTTTTCTTTTCATATTCAGTCCAGAACCTACGTCTGTTATTACTTGGTTGTAGTCCTTAACTTGTTCTTGTAAGTACTTTGCTTGTTAAATCATCCTTTTGTGTGTTTGATGATACCCTAGCATATAATATTGTGTTCCTAACAATACCCATCAGCTTTTCTACGTCCTTCTCTCTGAATCTCCATTTGCCGGTCTATAGGATTACGGGTTTAATGTAACCTTTTCTTAACATATTCTCAGAGTGTTTCACAGAATATTCCTAGACGTTAGCATACTTCTTTAGGTCTTATCATTGTATAAGACTTTATTATAAAATAATACAAACTTTGCGGTCTATCGAAAACTGTTGACAACGGCCTTGGATAAAATATGAAGATAATATCGTGAGTGTTTTAGTGTGTAAGCTTTTAGCATACTGTACTAGTAATCAGTAATATGATTTTTATCACATAGCTTATTCCACTGTAGATAACTCAGTTATCGTTCTTTTTAATCTCTCAAGTATCATATAATACTATGGAGACAAAAATACCGACAATTGAGAAGCACAGAAATGCTTATATAAAAATCAGGGTAATTGAAAGCTTAGATGAACTAGCCTTAGGTTTAAAACTCCTTAAAGAAGGATTTAGTAGGAACTCTGCAAATAAGATTTTCCTTTCATGGAAGGCATTAATGAGTGCTTTAACAGTCATGAACTTAGAAAAAATGCCTAGAAATGAGAAAGAAAAAGAGTGGTATTATAAGACCGGATTTCTTGCTCCAACTACGGGATTAAAAGGAATTTCACAAAGGCTTGAAGAATTAGGATATAAAGTGAATCATTTAACTTCTACTGCTCTTGAACTACATAGATATGCTTATAATGGGTTATATAAAGGAGCAAGTGACTACTCAGACAGAGAAGAGGCGATAAGAGATATTCTCCAGTTAGCCAAAGATATTCTTACCAGTGTAAGGGAATTATTTAAGGATTACTGGGATAGTGAAATCGAACAACATTATAAAATTGCAGAAAAAGAAATGAGTTCTTAATGGGGTCATCAAGAATTCATTATGAATTGTAATTTTCCTTATTAAATTTATGGAGTTTAATGCATAAATAATAGAGTGTAGTAAAACTATTCTTTATTGTTTGAACTGCAATCTCATTATAATATGTTTTTACTTGCTCTTCATATTAATGTTATTTAATTCAAATTTAATAGTTGAAATTCCACCATAGTAAGACAAATGGAAGCTTAATGAAACTTTGAATTATCCTACTATGTAATTACTTATAGTTAAAATTTTGCTAGTTAATATCAATATAATGAAATTAATTGAGATAACAGCGTAAATATATAATTGATTTTCAGAATTTTTATCTAACTTGACAATCAATTTTAGTGACAAAAAACAATTAATATAAAATAAAATATCTCTTATTAATCAGTTATCTAGTTCACTTCAACATCTTAAGTTAAAACTATTCATTTTACTCCTTTACAACACCCACGGTTGAAAACTTAGGTTTATTAGAGACGGAGCATGTAGTGCCTATTATGAAAAGGACTATATGTAGGAAGGAGATTTATAGTTTAATGATAAAACAATTTCATACTGTTAACATGCTAACCCTATAATTTCTGCAATTCCGCATAATTTATCATAAACCCCGAACTTCTTAGCCTTTTCTTTTAGCCCTTCGCTTAAGCCGTAATTTAACAGTATCGCAATAACATCCTCTTCATCTTGACTGCTACCATAGATAAGTTTAGCAACTACGATATCTTCAACACTCTCAATCCAACAAGGGATTCCTAAAAGCTCTCCCCTAATCCTTCCATTAAGGACTTCGTAATCAAGTTCATCCTTAGCAAATTTTAAGTCGATGTGAAAAAAGATATTTCCTGGAAAAAATAACGTAACTCTACTCCTCTCTTTAAAAGCTTCTAATAATTCACGCTCTGAAAATTCAAAACCTTTATCCTTTAACGCTGAGATAAGTAGTTCCACTTTATCAGTATCTACTACTACATCAATATCTTGAGTTATTCTATTCCTTCCATAATGAATTGCAATTAAACCTCCTACTATTACATATCTGCAATTGGCTTTTTCTAACGCTTTTACTAACCTTTGTAGGGCCTCAGAGATCTTCTCCATTCTCTCACCTTCATTAAATGTTCCCTTGCTTTATTTACATCACCGTTAAATGCCTTAAGGTACTCCTTTTCCCATATTTCATAAAGCTCTAAAAAAATCTCTTCAGACGTTTTGCCCGTTCTTTTTCTGATTTCTGTCTCAGCTTTTATATCATCTACTCTCTTCTTAAATCTCTCATAAGAACCAAAAGGCTTAATTATTTCATCGTAAATTTTCTTATCCATCTTAAAGGATACTTTCTAACAATAAAATAAATTTTTAAGTAGATACCACTACAGAAACACTCTATTTCTTTTTCTTATTTAATCTAGGTTTTTCGTTAAAAATAAATCAATTAAAATTAAGTAGTTTTCAATTAAAAAGGAGATAAGTTGTAGAGTACTAGTTATCGTAAATAACCTTTACTAAGTCCTTTACGAGTGTGGAGATAGTATAATCATTAACCTATTTATATTACGAGTGTTACTTATAGGTATGAAACCTGTAATTAGGCAAGACTTAGCGTGTTCCTCTTGTGGTAGTCATCACGTTGTTAAGTCTGGCAAGTCTGCTGGTAGGCAGAAGTATTTGTGTAGAGATTGTGGTAAGTATTTCCTTGCTGATGCTTCTTACCACCATCACTCTAGAAAGCTTAGAGAGGAGGCTTTGAGGTTATATGCTAATGGTATGAATATGAGGGCTATTGCTAGGACTTTGAGTGTTCCCTTGGGTACTGTTTTCACCTGGATTAAGCGTTAAGGTAGGCAGAGACACAAGAAGCTTGTGGAGGAAGGCTAAGGATTTGGTTACGGGTATGGTTGTTGCTATGGTTGTTGATAACATGTAGACTTACTTCTTTAAGGCGTTTTACAAGTGGGTTTTTACTTGTTTCGTTTACACTTTCCTCGGCCTTTACGTTCTATTCTCAGTTGGGGATAGGGATGAGAAGTCCTTCAAGGAAATTTTACATATACTCCAGAGGGTGGCTTAGTGATGATTACAAGGTCTACTTCTCCTTAAGGAATCATACTGTGGTCAAGTTTGTTAATCCTAATGAGTCTTTACACTCCACGTTGAGGGATAAACTCGTTAAGAGGTCTACAAAGACTGAGGAGTTTGGAGATGATGAAGTGTTCTCTAGCAATAGTCTTGTGGGAGAGAAAATTAATTCCAGAATTTGTAGGTTAATAACAACACTATCTCGACACTCGCCATTTTTATGTTATCTTTCAAAAAGGAAAAGAGAGGATCCTTGGTATTTGGCTCCCTTTTACTCTGTTTTGGTCCACAGTCCGAGTAGTTAAATACTTTCTGTTTCTTAAATACTTCTAATGCCATCCTTCTATACTTTTCCTCGTATTTCCCTCTCATTAGAAATTACGACTAATGATAGGACAAATGACCCTCTGACTTCTATTGATAAGGCTTCTGGATTCGTCAACAGAGATTATCGTCCATTAGAACAAATAGAAGATTAAGAATAAATTTTATAGAGTTCAATTCATAAAATAACTATTATTCTAACAATCCAGAATTATCCTGCTCGTATACACTCACAGTCCTTAACATTTAGTTATACTAATATACAATTGTATAAATCTTTTACCTTATTATTCACGTCAGAAAGGGAAAAGTTAAATCTCACTTAAGTACATCAGCTCTTTTCTTAAGAAGAACTTCGTCATCCTCTACTATCGCCATTTGTTATTAATAATAATAAGAAAATGCATATTACCTAGTTAACAAATTCACCCTATTTATCTTATAATAAACGTTAACAAAGGCTATGGTCTTCAAAAGCTTAGCTGGAAAACCCACAATTGGAGATCCCAAGAAGACTCCCATGAAGTTACTGTCAATATCGACTACATCAGCCAAAGCTCTAGGTTTAAACTTATCATCTCTACCCTCAATGGCATTAGTTATTGCATGTATTCCAGACTGCATTGATACGTCAGCGTTAGAGGGATAGAAAGTAGATGCACATGCCCCAGCTCCGTAAACGTCCTTATAATCGACAGACGACAAATCCTCATTTACCTCCATTTTACCGTTCTTAAGACTAAGCTTGAGTTTCTCCAGAAAATCAGACCCCTTTATACCCCCAGCGTAGAACACGTGGTCAGCCGAGAACTCTCCCTTATCAGTTATAACAGTCTTACCCCTAATCTCCTCTACAGAAGCGTTTAGAACCAATTCAACCCCCAACTGGCTTAAAATCCTCTCTGCTCTCAAGGAGATCTGTTCGGGCATGTGGGGTAATATTCTATGTCCCCTATTTATCAGCATAATCCTCTCCTTTTTCATCCTCTTGAACCTACTCAACAACTCCACTGTGGAACCAATGACCTCAACCCCTAAATCTCCTCCACCAATTGCGATTAGACTCTTCGCTTTAACTATCTCCTCACGAATCTTCAAAGCATCATTAAATGTTTCTAACTTCATCACGTGGTCTTTGGCTCCCTTAATCTTGGACAGGTCTTGAGAATATCCTAAAGCTATTATCAACTTGTCGTAACTTATATCCCCCATATCCGTGATCACCTTCTTTTCCCTAAAGTTCACGTTTACAACTTCTGCTAGGACATCTGGCTTCCTATAATGAGTTGAGTTCTCTCCATAGGCTATTGTATCAATGAGTTTAGGAGTCAGCAGAAACCTATCACTTTTATCTATTAAAATTGACTCCTTAGGATATTTACACTTAGCAGCTATTCCAGCAAACCCTCCTCCAATTATCACAACTCTCATCGCCTCACTCCTCTTCAGATGGTTCCAGCTTTTCCCTAAACACAGACAACACGTAGTTCTTAGCCTGTGTGAAGGTTAGTTTAGGTGGCATTGGTCTCTCATTGGGATCAACAATAGCGTTTAGTACAAAGGGTTCCTCACTCTCGCTCATCTCCTTAATAGCTGAGGGTAGATCCTTAGGGTCCTCAACTGTGATACCCTTTATCCCTATGGCTTCAGCCAACTTACTGAAATCTGGATTGTATAAATCAACTCCCCACTCTGGATATCCCATAACTTCTTGCTCGAACTTGATCATACCCAGTTTCGAATTGTTAAACACTACCACCTTAATCGGTCTGGAGTACTTCTTGGCAGTTATCAACTCCATCATGGTCATAGCAAATCCTCCATCTCCCACTAACGCTAAGACTTTATCATAAACGAATGACGCACCTACTGCTCCAGGCACTCCTATACCCATTGAACCCAACCACGCTGAGAAAACGAATCTCTGATTGCCAGATGCCCTAAAGTTCCTCGCACCCCACATAGTCACGTTTCCAGTATCTACAACAACAACTCCCTCTGTGAAGACTTTAGATAACTCATAAGCTACCATTTGAGGCTTCATTGGCTTAGACATATCGCTTTCCTTCTTGTTCAACTCATTAAACCACTTCTCCTTCGAGTCCTTCATCCTAACGTAAAATTTATCGTCCTTTTCCTTAACTCTAGGCAAAATCTTAGATAGGAAATCGCTAACGTCTCCAACGAATTCCACAGTAGCCCTAACCCTTTTACCAATGTTGGAGGGATTGCTATCAACTTGAATTACATCAACTCCCTTAGGTAGGAAATTAACGTAGGGAAAAGACGTTCCCAATAGGATTAACAAGTCGGTCTTATCTAAAGCCTCAACTGATGGTTTAGTTCCAAGTAACCCTATTCCTCCCATAACCCTCTCATCGAAATCCGATAACACGCCCTTCCCGTTAAGGGCATATATTACGGGTGCCCCAATCCTCTCACTGAATTGACTAATTAACTGCGAATACCCCTTGGTACCTCCCCCTATCATGACCACTGGAGACTTGCTTTTATCAATGAGTTCAACAGCCTTATCAATATCTGGATAATCGTAACTCACTTTTGGGGGATCTAAATCAGCATCGTATTCCTCCCCATCCATTCGCAAAATGTCCACTGGTAAGTTGAGATGAGAAACCCCGCTCTTACTCTTGGCCTCATGTATTGCCCTCCAAATTAGGTACCCAGCGTTCTTAGGGTTAATAACTATTTGATTGTAAACTGCAACGTCATCAAATAGCTTAACCATGTTCACCTCTTGGAAGTAGTCGTGGCCTAACATATCGCTCTCAACTTGTCCGGTAAGCACTACCACTGGTGCGTGATCCATTTTAGCGTCGTATAAGCCATTTAATAGATGGATGGATCCGGGACCGGAAGTGCCCATACAAGCTGTAACGCTCCCAGTTAGTTTAGCTTCAACTGACGCAGCGAAGGCAGCTCCTTCCTCGTGCCTGACTTGAACGTATTTAATTTCCTTGTTTCTCCTTATTGCGTCCATTAAGGGGTCTATGGAGTCCCCTGGAATACCGTATATTCTCTTCACTCCAGCCTTCACTAAGGTTTTTACAATTATTTCGGCAACAGATGGCATACTAAAACTTTAGCACAATATGGTTAAAATCTTTACGTATATATTCACTATAGAGAGAACTATGAATCTTGAGAAATAAAAAATACGTTGTCATATAATCCCACTTAAGACATATTCATATCTCGAAAGCAGAATTTAACTATAGCTGTTTTAGACCTCTGTTGTTTCATCACTTAATACTATGTTAAAAACATTAATAGAAATAGTGTTTACCCGTGGCGTAACTTATCCTTACTTTTAATTCCGCAACGGGCGTTCTTCTAGAATCTGGGACAAAAACTTTACATACCCTCCATTTTGTATATAATAGCGTATGAATAAGAAGTTAACTCAAAAGGCTTTTGATAATTTTAAGGCATCGATAGAAGATTTAATTAAGCTGTATAAGGAGAGCAAGCTTGACAAAGAGAAAACTGCTTAGATGAGTGAGGAGGAAAGGCTGGCAACGTTAAGGAGATTTGGTCAAGAGTTGAAGGAAGACTTGGAAAAAGCTTCAAAATTCGTGAAAGTTAGGGAAGGAAGAGCAGACTAAGACCACAAGAAAAAGCATACATAAGTCAAGGAATACTTGTGACAAATAGGGAGACAGCAGGACTAGCATCAACTTAACAAGAAATAAGTTACAAGACTGTGGAAAGACTATTCTCAGACGTCTTCGTCATACTCTACAACCTACTATCACAGATTGTTGAGGGATTATCAGTTGATGCAACATGCACGGGTTACTCAGTAGTGATCACCAGATAGGAGTGAAATAGAGGAATCGGGAGAGGAGGTGAAAGAAGAGTTTCGTATACTCCTTTTCGACCTAGCTAGCAACCTAATCATAGCTTATGGTTATTCGCTAAAGATTGAGAAGGAAGCTTATGAAATAGCCTCAAAGTCTTATAGGTGTTAAAGTTGAATCATTGAGGGCTGACAAGTATTATGGTTAGCAGTTTACGTCTTTTTCCTTCTCTTAAACAGTTTCTTAATCCCACCCAAAGACCAATAAATACTTTTTATCAGCCTTGATATCCTCTTGGCTTCCAACTTCAAGCCTAGAGAATACTTGAACAAGAGAACTAAGAGGAGGGAGAGGGCTTTCATGGTTATGAAACCCTTGTTCCTAATCCATGTGAGGAAAGAGCTCTTCTCTAGGCCCAAGGCCTTTAGCTCCCTAATTACTACTTCAATATCCCAGCGGTTTTCCCATTTTTGATATTTAAAAAAATAATTATAATTAATTATCAATAATACGAAATCATTTCTATTGTCCCCATCATTTTCTTACGGGTTCTTTTTAAAAACTTTCCATTAGACTTAAATTTATCATAGAACGTGGCTTTCCAATGTGGATGTCTAATTATATTGTTGTCTTAAATTATAATTATGGAACAAGCTTATGACTTTGAGGTAGAAGCTCCTCCAGAAGTGGTTAGAGATTACCTCATGAATCCTGAAAACTTAATGAAATATGTGCCTCACTTTAAGGATTTAAAACGAGTCGACAATGGCTGGGAATTATATGTAAACTGGTTATTTACAATAAAATTAAAAGTTAAGAGAGTTTTCACTAATACCGATATCATCTATTTAGTAGAAAAAAGTGAAGGTTTAATAAAGATAAAATCCAGTTTACGATTTACAGTTTTTCCCTCAAAAGGAGGAATTATTATAGTAAGATTAGTGTTCTTTTACGAGGGACCATTTGAAAGCATAGTTAAGGGACAGGCTAATGTGTTCTATAAAAGAGGAAAGGAGGTATTTAAGACTGAAATGACAAAGGAAAAAAGAATAGTAATTCAAGAAAGACAGAATGGCGAAGATGGAGAAGTACCAATTTACAAAATGAAAACAATATTTTCGGGCAAAATAAACAAGGATGAGTTAGAAAAGTATCTGGAAATGGCAATGGCTAAAAGCGTTAATTCGACGGTAGTCGTAATTTTATCTGATGAGAGAAATATTGTAGAGATAAAATTTAAGGGGGGAGATCTAGTGTCACAGAAAGGAGAAGTAGAGAGTCTGTCATCTCCAATAACAATATTAATTAAGCAATAAAGGTTTTACCATCTTAGATAATTTTTTCTAATAAAAATTATAGCTTTTCTATCAATTATAATTTAGAAATTTTAAATGATTTTATCTTAATTTTCTCCTTTATAGCTGAAGAGTATTTAATAGAATGTTTAGAAGAAAGAAGGAACACCTATGACGAGAATATTAGTAGACTGTGATGGTTCTTCTTATGAGTATTGACGACGATTTTATTAATTCGGTATAAATCATATAAAGTGTAAATCTAGTTTCAATTCATCACAAGGTTTATCTGTTAATAAAATGATTATATTGTGATTTTAATCGTGTCCAAGAATCTTTATTGTTAATCAGAGTGTTTAAAAGAGGAGACTCTAAGGGAATTTTAACTAAATTTTAAATCAATGAAATTGTTGACCACACTCGGAGATTTGGTTGTTACTCTCCTAAAACCTCAACTGTGACATGTCTCTCACTTCTGGGCCCATCTAATTCCGCTAGAAATATATTTTGCCATGTCCCCCTAACTAATTTACCATCCCTAACTGGGAATACTCTTTCTGCACCTAGGAAGGTTGCCCCTAAATGTGCATGAGCATTATCATCAATTAAGTTATGTTTCCAACTTCGCGAGGGTTCAGTGAACTCCTTTATTTTTGTTAAAATATCTTCCATCAGTCCTTTCTCATGTTCATTAGCAACTATAGATGCAGTTGAATGTGCTACAAAAATTAGGCAAATCCCATTTTTTATACCACTCTTCTTTACAATTTCCTCAACCTGGTCAGTAATGTCGACTAATTCAAACTGTCTTGTTGTCGAGACGTATATATCTTCTAAATACACTTTCATTTTTTACCACCGGTTAAAATTATACCGTAGGGATAAAAAGTTTGAGAGAAATTTCCATTGAATGGGACGGTAAGATTTTGGTACTATCTGACATTCATTACCCGTATTGTAATATGGATGAGATAAATAAAATAATGCTATCTGAGAGACCCTCACTAACAGTTCTTTTAGGGGATATAATTGTCTCTAAAAGTGAGGATTATAGAAACTTTATTAACAGCCTGAAAATTAGAAAGAATATAATCTACGTTAAAGGTGACGAGGACAAGTTTAGAGGAGATTTTGATTTAGTTAAGATTAAAAATAATGGTAAACGTTTCATTCTCCTCCATGGCCATCAATACTTTAATGAAAATAATGAATATAGTCTAGCTAAAATTTTAAAGAAAATTGACGACGATATTCCACCTTTACTCTTCTGTATATTTTTTAGAGTCGCACTTAGAAATTTCAAAGACACGATAATATTAGGTCACTCTCACGCATTAAGGTTTTTTAAGATGATTAATTGCGTAAATGCAGGTACTTTGTCTAATGTAATCAATTTATACAATGATAGGGGTTACGTTATATTAGAGAATGGTAACGTTAAATTGATCCAGAGTAAAATTTAAAAAGTTTAGATATCGGATTCGATATAAGCATTAAAATATTCAGAATATGAATGAATCAAGCTTTAAATTATTGTCAAAAGATAGGAGTGTGAACATGGTGTTAACGCTAAGCTATAAATTTTCTTTCTAATATTCCAAGTATAATTTATACTGGGGTAACAATATTATTACTAACATCGATAATGTTGTTATAAACTACAAATTCTACTTTCATGAATTAGTGTAGTTCTCAGCATAGAGAGCCATAATCCATAATTTTTTACACGAAAATAATTTATACCTCAATGACGTCATTAACAAATTTCCCTATCATAATAATATGATTGCGTAAAATTCCACAATTTCATCAATTTTTATATGTTACTATGATTTTCACACTCTGCCCGTTAGACAATGTTAGGATTAAATTGTAATTATTATTAGGAATCATTCCACTTAGTGGAGGAAAGATCACTGTTACATTATTATTACCAGGGTTTAAAGATTCTGGAACTATCGAATTTGAAGTATAGTTTGTTCCCTCAAGGGAAGCGCTAACTATCTTAATATTAGTTGAACTATATAATGTAAATTTGACTTCTCCATTAGCTTTCATCTCTCCTATTCCTATCTGATAAACCTCAACAAAAGACTGATTTTGAAGGGTTGAAAGAGATTCGCCATATCCTCCAAATTGTCTTTGAGGATATGTGATAAATCCTCCAGTAAGTCTTCTAACTATCTCATCTACACTGACGTAAACCAATATCCAACCTATAAAAGATATTACCGGAATTATCTCAATAATACCTCCAACCTTTAACAGTTCACTATTGTAAAACTTGCCTAAATTATATAAGGCTATACCTATTAATAAAGAAGCGATAAACACCAATATTCCTCCAAATACGGAAATCACTCTACCCACAAGAACAAGCCGTACTATCGGAAGTATAGAGCCGATAACCTCGATTATAAATCCTACGAGAATTATTTCCAATCCGGCGAATCCGTAACCCACATTCTTCCCTGCTATCTCAAAGGTTTCAAATGCATGTCTTAATTTCGATAAGCCAACTATAAAAAGTAAGATCGTTGAAACGATTAGAAGAGGCATAAATCCATCAACCGAAATAAATATAGTCGATAGAAAAATTATCACTGTAAACCAAAGGGCAGAATCCTTTAACTGTCGAAGGGCTTGTACATCTATACTTCCCGTACTCATAACATATACTGGTCTTAGTAATTAATAAGTTCGTAGATTCATGTTCTGTTAAAGCTCTCACTTAAAGTTAAAATTCAAAATTTCTCAAGATTTTACGTTCTCTCTTGAACAATTATATATAGATTTATTCAATTATTTGTACTCTTGACAGTCTCTTAACAATGTTTTTAAAAGATTTAACTGTCTTCTATTTATGGATGAGATTGATAGGAAGATACTCTTCTATTTGCTTAAAGATGGTAGAATTTCACAAAATAAGCTAGCCAAGCTCCTTAATATTTCCTCACCTAGTATTAATGCTAGGTTCAGAAGATTGCTTGAAGAAGGAATATTAAGAGATTTCAAATTATTTGTGAATCCTAATATTTATGGAAAATACTTTATGTATGTTGCATTTCCGAATTTGAGAGATATGGAAGACGATAGGATATTCGTCAAATTTAGATGTCTAGAAAACTTTAACGTTTATGGAATAGAGGCTGAGAATCTATCTGAATTAGATAGAGTAATTGAAGGTTTTTCCCTGACGTTAGGAAGTCCCATAATGAAATATGCCCCTAGTCAAAATCTCATTATTATAAAGAAAAATATAGCTAAAATTTTGTCTATTCTCTCAGAAAATCCAAGGGCAGAAATTAGGGAAATTGCGCTAAAAACTGGTTATAAAGCAGAAAAAATAAGAAGAATATTATTGAAATTAAAGGAGATCGTTAGAATAGTCCCCGAGGTTGATCTGATAAAAGCTGATTCGTTACTTTTAGGTATATTTACCAAGAAACTTGAGGAAATCAAGCGTTTTACTGTTCACTGTTCAGTAATCACCATAGATAATGAAGAGGGTGAAGGTGTTGAAATATGCTTTACTGGCGGTATTAAAGAGTCTAAAAACATAGTTGATCTGGTTAGGAGAATCGACCCATATGCTCAGGTTATGTTAGTTTACGACTACACAATTAGGGGTATAAAAGCTTTTTCTAACTATTGACTAGTAAGCTCTTTTCATATAACTATAACTTTATATCTTATGACTTGGAATAGTGTAATCAAAAGAAGTAGACTGATAATAATAATCTGGATAGTAGTCCTTTTCTTGATGGTAATCCCAGCATTGAATTATAATAAATTTATAACTTATAATCAACATAATCCAGCTCTACAAAACAGTGAAAGTTATGTTGCAGATAAAATATTATCACCCATAAATAACGATACTTTAATTTTAATAGTTAAACAAAACCCCTACAATACATCAACTAGCATGGTTTTACAGTTTCAGCAAGAGATTGAAAAACTACCTTATGTATCGAAGGTGGAATCTCCCTTCTCGGATTACATAAATTTCCTATCGGATATTATGCATAATAATTCCCTAGCGACCCTATATGTTGAAAAGAATGGTTTAAAAAGTATTCCAGCCTTCATTAAAGATAGATATATAAGTAACGATAATTCTACTTTTCTTATATTTATTGTATTTAACGTATCCAGTAATTATTACCTGCCTAATGGAGAAATAGTCTCTCAATACGATTATCCACAAATAAAGAAAATAGCATCTAACTACTTCAATAATTCCTTTTATATAACTGGAAATGGTGGAGTATTATATGATACTCAACGTTTAACATCACAAAGTGGATTCGCCTTTGGTTTGATTTTCATAGTGTTAGCAATAGCTGTGGGAATAACCTTGTATAGTTATAGGGCTTCGTTGTTAACGATAATTTTTGTTTCCATATCTACATTAATAGGATATTTGGGAATAGTAATAGCAGGGTTATTAATAGGTTCCGTAGATTATATAGTGAATTATACCCTTACTGCCGTACTGATAGGAATCACCACGGATTATTTAGTGTTTATATTAAGTAGATATAAGAGTGAGATTTCAGCAAGCAAATCGAATGAAGAAGCTATTTTAGAAACTGGTAGGAGAGCTGGAAAAACGGTATTAATTAGTGGATTCACTGTAGGATTTAGTTTGTTAACTTTCTCATTGATTCCAGGCTTCCTATCTTGGGGTATAGTGCTAGTAATTTCAGTCTTAATTGCTGTAACGTTTATAGTAACATTTCTTCCTTCATTAATCTCTTTATTAGGAACGAAAATTTTTGGTAATGTGAAAACTAAGGAAAATAAACCATTTGAGAAATCTTTTTTCTATAAAACAGCTAAATCTTCAGTTGAACATAAGTTTCTGATTGTAGGAATTATTCTAATCTTTGCTATCCCCTCCATTTTGTTTTTCATAAATCTACCTACTACGTATAACATTCAAGCAGGTTTATCCAATAGTCTACCAAGTATTCAAGGGTTAAATTATCTTGAGAATAAATTCGGTTCTAATTTCATTTTTCCAATATTTGTAATTACCAATAATACTAGCGAGCTAAAGAACATATCTAACTACCTTCTGACCATAAAGGGAATAACTGACGGATTCGGCCCATTCTTGCAAGGAAACTCAATTGTCAATAATAATATTTCCGATTTTAAAATTGGCAATTATTATTATTATGTACTCTATTCGAATTACTCTCCTTACTCTGATAGTGCCATAAATCTAGTTAGACACTTAAGGGAGAATAGTGATATAATAGTGGGAGGGTTAACATCTAGTATAATAGATCAGCAGAGAATAAATGGAGTGTATTATCCTCTTCTAGAAATTCTTATAACCATTGTTGCAGCTTTAGTTATAGGGATTTCATTTAAATCTATAAAATACATATTAATTTCAATTTCCGGTGTTATAATAAGCATTAGCTGGTCTACCGTATTGCTTTATCTTATTTCAACAACACTACTACATCAACAGTTAATATATCTAATTCCTGTCATATTATTTGTCATATTAATGTCATTAGGAAGTGATTATAGTGTATTCATTATTTCTACTGTCGAAGAGGAATCTTCTAAGGATCTTAGGGAGGCAATACCTAAGGCATTTTCTAAGACCGGTAAGATTGTAACTTCATTAGGAATAATTTTAGCAATATCTCTAGGAGTTTTGGCATTAATACCAGTAGGGTTTTTGGAGCAATTGGGAATAGCTTTTATAATAGCTATAGTGCTGGATACCTTCGTAATCAGAAATTTCTATTTTCCTGCTATGATAGCGATATTGAAGAATCTTAAAAAGAATCAATAATTATATTTTTAGGACTTTTTCTTATATGCTTTAATAATATTGCTAATAAAGTTAAAAAGCCTAATATTTACTTTAACTATTAAGACAAGTTGGTAAGTTTTAAGGGTCTTATAAATTTTTAAGTTGTATTCAAATTTTATAGAAACTACTATATTTAATCTAGGAAATCAAGAGCTACTCTCTTGTTCTCCAATATTTTACTCACCTTATCTCTACTTCTTCGACTTTTTCTAAAGGTTTCGTACCACAATTAACTAGAAATATGCTTTTTGGATTGCTTCAATTTCCTTATGCTAATCTCGTTGATCCCTCTTAAATTTAAAATTAAAGGATATGTGGTGAAAATAAATTGGATGTTTTTAGATAACTTTTGGATCAATCCACAAAGAAGCACGAGAATGTTAAAATCATCATTAATTTCATTAATCAATAATATATCTAATGAGACTTATTCAAACGAATTAGATTAAATGCTTACTAATATTAGAAATTTATTTTTAAGGAGGTGATTTTTGGGTCTATCGTGAGGGCAGAGTAGTTAGCATTCTTAAAGTACTATACGCTTATAAGTTGTATAAGAATAAATATAGATTATGAGTAAGAGTAATAGTACCTTCTCATATATATCTAGTGCGTATGGCAAAAATCATTTTACTATTGATAAACCACTACAAAAGATTTTAGAATATTTCGATGTGAAAGCAGATTTCTCAAAATTAGGTGAGTTTGCAGGGGGAGAGTTATATGAAATTGCGGAGCATGTGGATAAGAGAGCTAGACCCATACACGTAATGTGGAGCGTAAATGGGGAGAGAGTAGATGAAGTATGGATTGACCCTTCTCTAAGGACAGCTATTAAAAGATTAATTAAAGATTTCCATATTAATAAATTTCCATATAAAGAGGAAAATTGGCATAAGCATTATGCTTCAATATATCTGGTTTCTGATCCAGGTATCGCATGCATACTTACAATTACTAATCAGACAGCATACGCTCTCTATAAATACGGTAGCGAGGAACTAAAGAAATACGTTCCCTATCTAATAGGAGATTCGGATGAATTGCTTTTCGGAGCTACGTGGTTCACTGAGATTCAAGGTGGAAGTGACCTAGGATCTAATTTAGTGGAGGCTGAATTTAACGGTAAGTATTGGTTATTAAAAGGGAATACTAAATATTTCGCCAGCGGTGTCGGGTTGGCTGATTTAGCGTTGGTAAGTGCTAGACCTATGGGAAGTAAGAGTGGGGCTAAAGGTCTTTCCCTATTCCTAGTTCCTAAAGAGAACAATAAAGGGGAGAAGAATTTTTTGATAAGAAGACTTAAGAGAAAAAGTGGAACAAATAGTGTGCCAACTGGAGAGGTGGAATTTAACAGTTCAGAGGCTTATCTCATTGGAGAAAAGGAATATGGGATATATTATATAACTGAGGATCTTATGGTATCAAGATTAGCCAATGCTGTAGGGGCTTTAGGTATAGCGAGGAAGTCTTTTCTCGAGTCTTATTATTATTCGCAGTCCAGAAAAGCTTTTGGTAAGGCATTAATTGAACACCCCCTAATTCAGAAAGATTTACTCGAAATGGAGCTTATGATAGAAGGAGGTATGATAGTAACTTTTAAGGCAATAGATCAGTTCCAAAAATCTTGGAAAGCTATGCCACCATTTTATAATGAGGAGTACCATTATGCGCGTCTATTAACTCACATTTCTAAGTATATTACAGCTGAAATAGCATCTCATGTATCAAGAATGGCAATGGAGATTCATGGAGGAATTGGATTTCTCGAAGAGTTTCCTATAGAAAGACTTCACAGAGAAGCACTTATAACTCCAATTTGGGAAGGGACTGGAAACATTCAGGCTTTAGAGATGCTCGAAGCCATGGTAAAGAAGGAAGCACATAGACAATTAATAAGGGACCTAGAAGGGATTGTAAATGAAGCAAAGGATGAGATAGCTTCCAAAACTCTTGATTTCATCAAAGATAAGGTCATCACGCTCCTAAGTTACAGAGAATATGAGATGCAGTTTTACTCAAAAGATTTACTATCAACTTTAGGACATGGTATTTCCGTGATATTACTATCCCATATGGGTCGTAAGTTGGGTATTGAGCGATTCACAATGTTGTCGAAGATTTACTATGAGAGATTTCTAATGGGTAGAAGTATTCTACGAGATTATATATCTGAAATACGTAAGCTTATAAATATAGAAGAGATGAAATAGAGGTTTTTGGTAATGCAAGAGGGCTTTACCGTATTCTCGCTTCTTAAAAGGGCTGTAACTATAGCACCAGATAAGGAAATAGTAGATCCTTTTCGCAATGTTAGACTGTCATATAAAGAGACTTATGAAAGAATAATAGGTATATCTAACTCAATGCTATCGATTGGGATATCTAAGGGAAGTATAATAGGAGTTGCAGATTATAATACCCTTAAATTCGTTGAGCTACTATTCGCCTCTAGCTTAATAGGTACAATAATATATCCGGTTAACGTCAGACTACCCTATGATCAATTACTTTATACAATTAATCACGCTAAGGTAGAATGGTTATTCTCTTCAAAAGATTTTATATCCTTATTTAAGGACTTCACTAAGGAGAAAATTATTAGCATAGATTCCAATGATACTAAGATAACATATGATGATTTGGTAAATAGAAAACTAGTTAAAGAACCCGAAATTTACGTTAAAGGAAGTGATCCATACTCCATCTTATTTACGTCAGGTACAACAGGATTACCTAAAGCGGTTATGTACACTAATGATAAAACGGTTCATGGAGCAATAGGTATGGTGCACCAGCTATCACTTTACAATAGCCCTTCTTCACTGAAGAATAACGATGTCATATTAGGTCTTATACCATTTTATCATTTATGGTCATGGGGCTCACTATTTCACGCTACTTACCTTGGCGCTAAATATGTTACAAGTGGAAAATTTGAGCCAATAAAAACATTGGAAATAATAGAAAAGGAAAAGGTAACTTGGTTTAACACTGTGCCTACAATAATGTATATGCTACTAAGCGTAGCTAAACAAGGGCAACTAAATGGTTTAAAGGCTTTGATAGGTGGTTCTCCAATATCATCCAATCTAGCTAAGAAGTTAAAAGAGAGTGGAGTATCTTTTGCATCAATATATGGTGGAACAGATATGTTAGCAATTTCAATTACTATCATTCCTGCAAATATAAATATACAAAATATCGAAGATTACGCGAGAGTATATACTCATCCTCTTCCCTTCGTGGAATTGAAAGTAGTTAAGCCAGACGGTAAAGAGGCTAAAGTAGGAGAGATAGGACATTTATGGGTTAAAACACCTTGGCTACCGGGTGAGTATCTTGACGATCCTGAGAATACTAAATCTTCATACGAGGATGGTTGGTTCAAAACTGGAGATATAGCTATGATTATAGATGAGTACCATACTGTAAGAATCTTGGATAGGGAGAAGGACTTAATAAAGAGTGGAGGAGAGTGGATAATACCTAGTATAATTGAATCAATAATATCTGAAGTAAGTGGAGTAGATCTAGTTGCTGTAATAGGTAGAAGAGATGAAAAATGGGGAGAAAGACCTATAGCTCTAGTTAAAGGAAATGGATCAAATTTAAAAGAAAACATAATCGGCCGTTTAAGAAGTGCTTCAACTCAAGGTTTGATACCAAAATGGTGGATTCCAGATGATATAGTTATTGTAAATGATTTACCACTAACCAGCACTGGAAAGGTTAACAAAAAAGTTTTAAAAGAGAGAATTGAATGATGGTAATACTACGTAAATTTCATAAAAATATATAAACTTACCAACGGTAGCGGAAAAAAGAGGATTTTTGAAAACATCGTTCGGAGGGAAACATCGCACCATCTATATTAGAGGCGGAGCATATGTACCTACTAAGAAAAAGACTATAAGAAATATTATCTACAAAGAATTTATTATCTACAAAAAATATTATGTCTTAATGAGTAATACAGATGTACAAGCACTTCAACAGTTAAAGGACGCGGCTTTATGGTTTATAGTGATAAGTCTCCTCGTAGATATAGGGATTGTAAAAAGTGTGGCTGGTATCGCAGCGATAGTCTCACTGATACTATTATTCGTCTTAGGCATACCGAAACTAAGGCAGGCACTTCAAACCTTTTCAAACGGAGGAAAGGACGTGGGTTTAGGATTTACTGGATTAAGAATACTTCCCGTTGGAATAATAATCGAATTTATTGGTGCTTTAATTGCAGTGTTAGGCTTAATATTTGGTCTCGCTTCTCCCTTTAATCTCAGAGGATTAATACTGTTTATTATTGTTGGCGGTGCTATCGGGGTAATAGGTGATATATTGGTTTTTATAGCGTTTTTATTGATAGGTATAGCGTTATATAATATAGGTAAATTCTATAATAGTGATCTACTTAAGATTGGAGGTATTATTGAGATAATTCCGGTAATATCTTTTATAGGTTGGATATTGGTTTACGTTAGCGTAGATGAGATAGTTAGAAGACTTACTGGAGGAGTTATACCATACCCTCAAGGACAAATTGGGGGATATGGGCAACCTTCACCAACAGTCCCCAGTCAACCGTTTGTTAATGTCTACCAAATAGGAATAGGAGAAATGAGGCCTAATGGAGTAGCCAGCTTCGTACTTTACAGTTCTGGTAACGTTAACATAGTAACCGCTACTTTAGAAGGAACAACTTATACTTCAAATACGATAGCTCCCATATCGTTAAATCCCGGCAATAATAATGTGATTGTAGCATTTAATCCATTAAGCGGAATGATACCTGGGAATAATTATAACGTGATTCTCACGTTATCTAACGGGCAGAGTATAAGAGTTATGGTAACGTATAAGGTTTGATGAAAAGAATTTGAGTTTTTAACAAATTTTTACCGCGCTTCTAGTCCGTTGTTAGAGATCGATTTTTATGATAATGGCAAATTATGGTAAAGCTTATTGGAAAACCTCTTTAATTTCTACGTTAGAAATATTTTAAAAAGATTTTTCCTAGCTTGCCAAAATATCTTAATAATAAATAGTATACTTTACTAGTCTAAAGGAAAAAGGATGTTTCCTATCGTTACAACATTAGATTTGTTATAGTCTTTTTCTTCCCACGGTCGCAAACTTAGGTTTGTTAGCTTCCGGTATAAAAATCATTCCATCAAAATTGAGTATAGTCTCAACTACTTATATAAATGGCGCGTCTCTTCTCTCATTAGTATCTAATGGTTTAGTTATACAGATAAATGGGTCTCCAAATATACCCTTATGTTTTATTCGGGCTTCAAGCCCAACTTCCGGTCCGAATTGGAGGTGGCCAAGCTAACAACCGAGCTTTGAGCCCAAGAGACGAAACGACCTCATCCAGTCAAATATATACTACTCAAACTTACTAAAATATTTTATATAAGAGGCGAAGCGTGTAGTACCTATGATTGAGAAGAGAATATAACTTTTGTCGATACAAAATATATCTTGTTACTTTCATTAACTAGCTTACTTTCAATATCTTGTTAAAACTATTCCCTTTACTCCTTTGTAATTATTATCAAAAAGATTATAATAAACGGTCGTTTGAAAATAAGCTTAATATTTATGTTACATTAGTACTAACCGTGTCATACAACATTGCTGAGGAATTTTTGAGGAAGGCAAAGGATTACTTAAAAGCTTCTGAACTATCATTTGAGCACAGCTTTTATGAGGCCTCGGCATTAAACAGTGAAGTTTCAGCCCAACTCTCCTTAAAAGGACTACTTTTCAAGTTAGGAATAGAACCTCCCCGAACTCACGGGATTAGAGAGTTACTTTCATTAATATATGCGAAACTTGGAGATAAAAGGATAAGTGACTTTACGAAGGAGAATAGAGAAAAGCTTATTATTCTAGAGAACGTAAGAGGAAAGTCACAGTACGGTTTACCTCCAGTGTCTAGGGACGAGGCCGAAATAGCTTTAATTACTGCGCAGGAAATACTAAAACTTGTAGAATCACTATGGAACCTTTAGAGAAGATAAAGTTATTACGAAACTGGAGGGAAGCACTTAGAAAGCTTAACCTTGAAAGATTTGAAGAAGTATTTGTGTTTGGCTCTGTAGTTAGTGAGAAGATAACTGGGGCAAGTGATATTGACTTAATCTTAGTTATTAAACGCGGTGAAGATAGGAATAAAGCGCTAATAGGCTTCTTCGATGAGGTCGAGAGCAAACTAGGGGAGAAAGCATCATATCTGTTTGACGTTAAAGTAATTTATGAAGATGAGAAAGAATTACCACCATACAAGTTCTTTCTCAGAGATGCAGTGAGAGTAAAATGACTTTGTCTGTAATGTATTTACTTAACTTTTAGTTATTTTTAATTACTTCTAATCCTCTTAAAGCTATTAGGTAAGTTGATAACATATGCTTATCAAGTTACCCTAGGTTTATAACCCAAACCTTAAAATCTTTATAGTTAATTAATCAGAGAGTATCACTATGAACTCTATGAGCAGTTGAGAGAGGGAGGAGTGCACTCGATGAAACTCCCCATGTCGTGGCTGGGAGGTAGGCTCCCTAACCTAGGCACGGGGAGAAAGAAGGAGTGATGAGGCTGAGTAACTAGTAGTGATAAAAAGTAACTACTAGTTACGATGAAAGGCCGAACTCTGTTATACTTCCTAAGATTTTAAAAGATAAGGTTGTTCATCTTAATACACAGAAGATTTTTGCGTACTTTTAGGGTATTATTGCCGTCGCTAACAGTTTCCGATAAAATGTGAAGTTTATATATTTTGCATATATAGTTATAAAAATTGAAACAATCCACAAATCATCACTTTTCTCTACTTTTTAAGATATCTCCTCACTAAGATATCAAGAGGGATATTGTTAGAGAATGCTATTCGATAAATTGTTGATTAGTATATAATGAACATCTTAAACAATATCCCACCCACTATTATTGCTAAAGTTATCATAAAGAGTATTTTGTAGTTCTTCAAAGAATCCCTACTTGTCATTATAGATAAGCCTAAAAGTAACGGTGAAAGATCTATTAAATAAGCTGCTGAAAAATTTACTAGTGCTCCAAATATAATCAAGATTCCCCATAAAATCGTCATCAACCTTATATTATAGTTAATAAACTTAGGTAATATGCCAAAATAATATATCAACGTAGGTATTAGCTCGTAAATATAATAATGAAAAGTAACGGATGATGTTACAATTAAGTAAGCTGGTAAAACTAAATAGACTAAATGCCAGTTAAGGTATATTGCATAGGGGAAAATTATTGATAAGAATAACATCGCGTTCTCTAAACCCTTAGCTTCCTGCGTGTAAAGTAAAAATGAAGAGGCTAGTAATGCTATTATCGAAATGGAATAAATAGTGTAAAATGCTTGAGGGTTAGAGATGACTGGTTCATTGTAGATATTTACTTCATGAGCCAAAAAACCTCCAGAGATAAATAGAAAAATGAGAGAGGCGATAGCTAGAAATTGAGGTAAGTATCTACTGTATTCAATCTCCCTTTTATCATTACTTAAGCTCAACATTATTTCCACTAACTGCTTTCCCTTTTCATTGAGTTTATAATATTCTTCTTCTTTTAATATTAATGGCTCAAGAATTTTTAGATGATAATTTAATTTTCCTGTAGATAGGTTCAAATCATGTAGAATATCTGAATACGTAGCTTTACCCTTATTGTAGAGATAAATCAATATTTCCCTTCTAGTCTTATCCTTGATTATCCTTGTGAAGTTGTCCATGTTCGTTATTGAGTGAAATGTTCTTTAAATAATTGTCCTTTGACAAGACTTTTCAAAATGCTCTCTTGATATAAAATTCAGTAATATTAAAAACCCATTTGTATTTTATAGCAGATTATTAAGACTTTAAGAAAGATTTAGCCTTTTTAACGTATTTATGCTATACCTAAGCTTGAGAGACTGTTCCAAACGCAAATAATTGAATAAAAATATAGAAAGAGAAATATTGTATTACGAACCATAAGGAATGAAATACAATTATATCTTTCAGTATAACGTGAGATTAAACTTATACTGTAAGAGAAAATAACCAGTAGTAGAGAAAAACAGAATTTTCCACATAGCCCACCCTACCTCGACCAACTCTCGCGGTACAAAATTAGTGGGCTAACTGCCTCTCGGGAACACGCGATAAGACTGAGGCATAGATCGAGGAGTTGTAGATCAACGCAATAACGTATACAAAGAGCTCCACCATCTCCTTGTCTAGTTTTGGGCTTATGCGTGAATGGTTCACTTGGTGGATTCCATATTTGGTAAAGCTGCTGATATTCAAGTGTAAGCTTGAGAAGAAGATCAAAATAAATATTAATTAATGAAAAGCTCTTCTTATATCGTTTTATTTTTATGAAATCAATCGAACAAACTAGCAAATTATATATCTAAATAGTGTATCTAAAAATACAGTCTTGAGCAGATACTCTACATGGAGATTCTCCACAATTAATATATGAAAATGATGTCAATATCTCCTTTATATAGAAATCAGACTGAAACGTCATATTCAACGACTTAGTGTAATACTTTTTCTGCCTCCTCCAGCATCTTTCTTACAATCTCAACTCTAGGGAGAATATCAATAACATTCCACTTAACTTCGTGGAAGCCCCAAACGTGAAGAGAGTATCCAGAATCCCATCCATTCAAAACCCAAGTGCCTAACTTAGCTGAAAGTTTGCCAGAAGCTGAACCTAGCAAATATGTGTACCACCTACCTTCCTTCTTAGCCCTCTGATATTCCTCAAGATTAAATCTCTCTGCCAAAGCCTTAACTAGCTCTTCGGCAACTTTATAAGCTTTTTCGGAGGCTTGAGCAGCATCGCCTTTCTTAATATACTCCTCACATTCTGCCATATACTTCTTAGCAAGCTCCAGCCTAATCTTTATCTCCTCATTTGGATCATTTCTAGATATAGCTTGAATCAGAATTTCTTCAACGTCTACTCCTAGTTCTTCGGCCTTCTTAATCAATTCCTCCATAATTTGAATATCTCCCGTGGATAATATAAGGTTTTATGGATCAGAGGGGTAATTACAAAGTAGGGGGTTAAGGAGGCGGAAAGCCTCGCCAAAGAGATAGATAGTCCCCTTATATCTAAATACTTCTTTGTCGAGATATCTTTTAGTGATGTTGATGACACTCCTCCTCAATTCGATTGAGGACTTAATGGGACTGAGGGAGAGACATCTATCATCTTCACACTTTCTTTCACGGGATCCAGACAACGTGAATGACGGATCTCCTCAAGTGAGGGTTCTCTGACTACCCCTACAACCCACCAAATGAGATCCCGAATCGATGGTGGGAACGATGAACCACTCTGAAAGGGAACCTCATCCTTCCAGGTGATGAGGATTCAGATAGATCCTAAAGTTACCTAGAAGTCTAGAGTCTTTTTTCATAGTAGGCTCCACATGCTTCGCCTCTAGCACTTCTGGGGGAACCGTGAATCTGTATGTGCCAAACATGTAACCCCTATATAACCCTTGTGATTATAATACCTTGTTTTTCTTGCATAATACTAACTACCTTCAGCCCCTAGAAAAATTTACTTGCACACTCCTACACGGGTTTTGTCCCCATGTTTATTATGGACTTATGTTGTTTTTTTCCCTTCCTTGCTTATTTCTTTTTCTCTTGTAATACTTGTTTTTATTCGCTCTCTAGTTTTGCGTAAATTCCCCGTAGGAGTTGCAAAGGTCTAATTTTAACTTAAGAGCCTGAAGAGTGTGGAGGAACTTCTCCGGTTCGTTGAAATACGTTTAGGGGGTGCACTAGGTTTGATGAAAATCTTTAAGCTGCGTTAAAGTAGAACAAGTGCTATTAAGAGGTTGAAGGTGAGCTATTTAATGAAAATAACTGGACAAATCTGTATATTGACAAATCTCATTTCACCTTCGTATTTACTAGGCACTACATACTTCACCTCTAATAACAGATATGAATTTTGTAACCGTGGGAAGAAAAAGACTATATACCAGAAGCTAACAAACCCAATGTTATCGCCGTAGGAAATATTAAGCATATTAAGGATAATCTGATACAAATTTACTAATAAATATAGAATATAATGACTACAAAATAACTTCTAATTTTTATATCTTTTCTATAAAAATTTTATCTATTCTTCTTCTCTTCATATAGCTTCTTTGCGTATTCTAATACTTCCTCGGCAATTTTGATTGATTGCTGGCCATCATAAGCTGAATAGAGGAGTTCAGGAGGAGTATTAGTTTCCTCATCACCATACATCGATAGTTCCCTTTCTTTCCTCAGAGATCTAGAGTATGATGCAAAAACATCTATTTTTTCTTTAAACCATTGTGGAAATTTGTCCGAATTATTTTTTAATATTGGACCTACATCATGAAATTTGGGCGGTTCTATATTAACCAGCCTGAGACATGCTTTAAGAGAGAGCTCTACAGCTTCTTGACAAAGTCTTACAACAATGTTATATTTCTTTCATACTCTGTCTTAGCTAAATTTAATCTTTCCTCGGCTTGGGAAATATATGAAAATGCTAAGGAATCAAAGTTCAACTGTTTCACCAAATCTCGAATCCTTTTTAAGTATCCAATACCATTTCTTACCCATTCTTACTCTCTCAGCACCTAATTCCGTAAGCCTCTCCTTTAATTTTTGCAATATCTTAGTAAAGAATTCATCCTTATCATAGAGAATTACAGCGTCGTATACCATGTCTAGATAAAGAGGTGAAATTTTTCCCGCTTCCTCGGGAGTTTTAAGAATTGGAGAAAGTGATACGTAATAACCCTTATTCCAATACTCATCTAAATTTAACTTATCCTCAACCTTGGTCTCAAACAATCTAATTCTTTTAAGCATGCTGTCCCTAGGCAAATTGTCCATAACTATCAATATATCCACATCACTATCGTTTCTATTATCTCCCCTAGCAACACTTCCATAAAGTACCACAGATATCAAGTCATCTTTAAACTCCTCTTTCATTATTTTAATCATATTATTGAGCAACGTAGCATAAGGCTCCCTAATCATATAATATATAAATCCTAAAAATCTAATAAACGTGTCGTTTTATACTTAAAGCGTAACCACAGTAGGGCGATTCATGTTTCCATTGCTAATTGTAATTTATGAACAATATAAATATGAAAGTGTTAACACGATTAAGCATTTATTCCCTTTATTAACCGTTGTTACACAATTAAATTCGTCATAGTTTTTGAAACATAGTGAATTTGCAATGGAAACCTGAATGGCCCCTCTGTAAAATTGTGAAGAGAAAGTTTATTGGATCAGACTTTTTTACGATATATATTAACTTGTCGAGATTATCTAATTAAAAATCCATAAGATTTGTATTTGCAATATAATAATTTGAAGAATTAATAAGGAATATGTTGAGTTCATGATATATGAAGACGGATATCTAGTACTTTTCAAGAAATTTACTCTATACAATGCTATATTATATATAAAAAGATGAAGCCACTGAGTTAAATATTAGTATATTTCAATCTCGTAGCACACTTAATTTTTCAATTAACTTGCGTTTCTTATAATGCTTAATTTCAATCTCATCTAAAAGTTCGTTGAAGTCTTTCTTACTCATGCATTTCTTCGCATTTGTTAGCATAAAGGCTACGTAGTCGTATTCTCTAGATCCTCTGTTGATCATACTTTCAACGGATTTAAGCAAAAACTCTTTTACTTTCTCTGGCTTTCTCTGGCATATGACATCTAAAAACTCTGCAAAATAGAATTCATATCCTGATTCTAATATCTTTTCAGCATAAAGATCCTTTAGATCATCATCAATATTACCATAAAACTTCAATAGAGATAATATATCACCTATATCTAATAAGTATCTTACAATTTTATTAGATAATTCTCTATCTTGTAAAATGAAGTTCTTATACTTTGAGAGTATATGGAATACCTCAGTTCGGAGGTTCTCCTCAATCGCCTTATTGATATATACCTTAGCCTTATCATAGTCTTTCATTTCTATGTAATACTGTATTATTAAAGTGTATTCTTTATTTTCTTCAGCGACTCTTATTGCTTCTCTTGGATCTATAAGCTTTAATAGCTCTACTCTTAGTGAAGGATCAAGAGTTTCTTTTTCAAGCATCTTCTTAGCCTCATCATACATTTTATTTTTTATAACGATATCTGCCCTATATGTAGGAGGTAAAATTTTCTGAATTAATTTAAAGAATTTCTCATCACCCTCGGCTTTATTAGCTAAAACGTCAATTAATGGCTCACTTAGCTCGTATTGATCTCGATCTAATATCTCTTTCAGCTTCTCAATATCTTCAGATGTTAGATCTTTCTCTACTAGAGCCTCACCGATAGCCTTGAAGATAGACTCATTATAATAGTAATCTCCGTAATCATCATAGAAGCATCCAAAATTCTCACAGTCTAGTGTTATCTTTTCCGAGTGTGGACAACAATTTCATTCATTTGGAATATTTACATTTATTATCACTCCCCTATCTGGCAAATATACTGGAGCGTAAAGCGCGTTATAAGCTAGGAAGAACACTGATAACCACCTCGTGAGCGTGAACCTATTAGTGTTCCACGGGAAGTGAAAATCCATTGAGGATATCCTGTGTTTTAAGCTCCTAAACCCTTGTTCTGCGTAGTCCCTCTCGTTGAACGTTACCCTCTTGTGCTCCACGTTTAGCCAAGTGAATGCATTATAGATTGTTGCCCCATCGTGTAGGTAGATTACCTTATCTATCCTCGTTTTGAGCACTTTCTCAGCCTCCTTTTCCGCATTCTTCACACTCGTCAAGACTATCAGTACGTGCACTCCACTCCTCGAGCTCGTCACCATGAAGAAAGGTATTGCACCCGTCTTTACATCCCTCACAATCCACACGTAATAATACTGCCCCTTAATTACCATAATTTTAGTCTCGTCTACCGCATAAAAACCACTAATTGGCACTACGTACTTAATGCAGCTCAACCTCCTCAAGTAGTACAATAAGGTAGAATGAGGCAAAGAAGTCCTCCAAGAAGACAAACCCGAGAGGTAACTAGCCAAAGCCGAGGCTATTACCTCACTAGTGTAAAACCTAGGCTTAAGATTAATATACTCCATTAAAACTAATATCACTTGGGTGAGCACGGGAACTCTCCACCTAGTTCCCGTAGTATCACCCAATTAATACTCCCGTGCTCACCCTAAAAAGGTATTACGTCGCATTCTATTAATAGAACACGAACAGTTCATATAATTTGTTTTGAATTAACAAAATTGTTGTCCACACTCTCTTTTCCAATAGCATTAATAGATCTTCCTTAGAAATATTATTTTTAAAATTTCTGATAATATTTGAAATATTTTCCACAGTCCTCTCATCGACTTCACCACGTTCGAAAATTCTCAGAATGGACCTTATTTTAATGTTCTTTTCCTTTTGTTCTATTAACGGTAATATCTCTTCTCCTCCTAAGGCTTTGATTATTATATCTATTAACTCTTCTTTACTTTTCTCTCTTAATTTATCCTTTAGCTTAGGTATATCGATAACTTCATCACTATTCTTTAAATAGAATAAAAGAAGAGCAACTACATGTTTACAATCTCCTCCTAATGGACAGCTACATTTATTGGAGAGGTCTGAGAGTAAGACACTTGTTCGGTATACGTTGGTTCCTACTACTACACCTTCTAAAAGATCACCGTTTATAAAAGCTGACAAAACTCTATTTTCGTTATAATATTCCTTTCCCTTATCAAACGTAGAATATCCAAATCGCTCTATAATCTTACTCTCATTAAGAGCTTTCATTATGTAGTGTAATACCATAAAGATATATAAAGATTAATTACGGAAATCTTTGTTGTGTCCTTCAATTTATTTAAACGTTAGACTTGTTAAATTTTTCTGAATTTAAAATAGTTTAAGATTTAAAAATAAATAACATGATTTATATAAAAAATTGAAGGAACTTACGAAGCAGTGGTGATAATAAAAACAAAATCTTTAATGCGTTTCTCACTCCATATGAGTGTGGAAATGTGCCGTTATTAACCTATTTGTTTTTGTATAACGAGGATCACTGAGAGAACTTTTAGTGAAGTCAAGAGGTATCGCATATCTCGCCTCTAACAAACCTGGGAATCGAGAATATGTAGATGTTAACCATGTGACACTATATATTCTTCATGATCATCTTACTTGTTTATTTGTTTTTCTCATAATTTGGTTTACTCGTTCTCTAGTTTTGCGTGAATTCCCAGTAGGAGGAAGGTAGGTAAGTGATGATTTACTTTTTGCTGAAGAACCACATTTCTGTTTCTCTAGTTAATCCTAACGAACCGTAATACTCTCCACTGAGGTGACAAGCAAATAGGTTCAACAGAGTAACAAAGGTTATTAATGGGAGTTTAAACACGATAAAGTACTCTATAGCCCTAGTCTTATAGCAAGAAAGCTAATTCCAAGATTTATAGGTAAACGATGATACGGTGTTCACAATCTTAAAAGAACAAAAAATTATTTATAAAGATTCTAAATAAGTTTTTATGTGGTACTCCTAGTAGATGTCATTAATGAAGTTTTAGAGAAATCTGAGAATGCGATGACCGCAATGCGAAAAGATGAAATTGAGGAAATTTTTAAGGAATTTTTTAGGTCAGACTTCTCCTTAAAGCAATATACTGATGCTAATGGTTTTTACTTAGACTTTCTGATATGGTATGGACTATATTATAGAAATCCCAAAACTAATATGACAATTCTTGAAGAAGTTTTACAGAAATTTGATGAGGAAACCATAGATAAAGTTAAGAATATGAAAATAATTTCTGGGGACTTCAGTATAAGGGATTTGCAAAAGATTAATAATGAATATTTTGTTGAATTATTCAATAAAGATATAGGGGAATTTCTAGTTAAAGTAGATCCGTCCACGTGGAAAAGTATAAAGGAAGTCAAGAACACTCACGTACTAAGATGCCATATAATATATTACGGAGGAAAGTATTATCTATTCGGTGTAGTAGAGTACATTCCCATTCTAAATGAAAATGGTTTTCTCACACCTGCGTTTATAGATAAGGCTATGGAAAGGATAGATAATATGAGACTCAAGGAAATTGAGAGTGCAAATGTAACGGAAAGGACAACATTGAAGCAGTGCTTGGCTAAATATCCTGCAACATGGATAAATGAGATTTGTGATGCATTAAATATTAAAGGTAGAGTAAAGAAAGAAAAGATAGACAAAATAGCCGAGGTATACCTTAAAGAAACAGAAAAAGTATTGGAAAAATTACCTGACGAAGCTCTAGAAATATTAAGAGTAGTTCTGAATAAAGGTGGTGTTATAAAATATGGTGAACTTTCGAGGAAATTCATGGATGATACCACTTATTTTTATCACAATAATAAGACTCCTTTAGGCATTTTAAGATTTTATTGCATTGTATTTGTAGGAAAAATGAACATAAAAGGTAAAAATTACAGAGTTGCCATAATTCCTTCTGATCTGAGAGAAAAATTAAAAGAGTACATTAAATAGTTAATTGGTTAATTCTATTAATTTCATGTTAATAATACGCAGATTCGCTTTGCGCATCGCTTCAACTTCTTCCATCAAAATACGCTAAACTTACTTTAGATCAACCTCTGATTTTGATTTTAAGCAAAATTAATTAGCTTAACATCTAAGAAAATTAAAGAATTTAACACAACAGCCTACTCTTAAACAATTTATACAATAACCAATTTAAATGATTATTTATAGAATTTGGGAGTGTAGTCATAGTGTTGCCATTAGTATATGAATTTATTAAACAAGGGAAATCTCTACAAATAGTAGGTGCAAAACAATGTTTTGTATGCCTTATTCTAATATAGAAATATAAATAGCTCAATGATGACGCTAAGAGGGCGATTCACGGATCCATTGCAATTTCAATTTATTTCTCTAAAAACAGATAAGAATAATTGATTCTACATTTTCGGTAACACTAATAAGAGACGAGCGTGAGGTAATATCATGGAGTCCATACCAATTGACGAGAAAGCACTCTACAACCTCACTCAGCGAAGTGAGATCATAGAAAAGCTTACACGTCTCAACGGGGGGAACCTCACGCTCGTCCTCCAATATACTATCTGAAAACGCCTTATTAAACAAATCGGTCAAGGAAATCGAGAAAATAGCCTTAAAAGAAGCTGATGAGACTAGCCCAAAGCACGTGAGGGGTAAGAAGATAAGTAAGGAAAGATTACGCGAAGTACAGGTTCCTCAAGAGATTCAAGATCATGTTAAAAGGGAGAGAAGTCATTTACAAGCTATAGTGGATCGACAAGGCTTGTTGTTCGTTTTGTCAGAAAGAGTTAAAAGTGTGTTTTATAATGTTTATTAACAATGAGTATAAGTACTAGTGCAGAAGTATATTACGAGGAGGCTGAGGAGTTTTTATCTAAGGGTGATCTTGTTCAAGCTTGCGAGAAGTATTATAAGGCTGCTGAGGAAGCTATAAAGCTCCTCGTTGTAGAAAATAACCTAAAAGAAATAACAAAGGAAGCAGAAGAGTACGGGTGGGATTCTAAGACATTAAATGATGCGGTAACTGAACTGTCTTATAAGCTTGGAGATAATATAATAGATATGTGGGCATCAGCAGTAACACTTTTTACTGCAAGGAAATTTATGGATAAAGATTTAATAGAGAATTATAAGAAAGACATTAAGACGCTAATTGAGGAGGCCAAGCAAAGATTTAGTATTAAGGTTCTTAAATGAAGCTGAGGAGTTTTTATCTAAGGGTGATCTTGTTCAAGCTTGCGAGAAGTATTATAAGGCTGCTGAGGAAGCTATAAAGCTTCTCGTTATAGAAAATAACCTAAAAGAAATAACAAATGACGTTAAGAACAAAGGAAGATGGGAAAGCGAAAACTTGTTTAAAGCTTCCAAATTATTACGAAGCAATAACCCTGAAATACCAATTCTATGGAAAAGTGCATGGACTCTTCATGTGGAAGGATTCCATGAGCTTAGTTTAAACGAAAAGGAAGTTAAAAGACTTAAGGAAGATGTTAGGAAACTGGTTATATTTGCAGTTAATAGTTAAGGATTTTATTCTCAATTAAGGGGACCGTTGAAGTTTAATTAGCGTCTCATATAATTTATGGTGAATTAGCAATATTGCTATCACTGTTTGAAAGATGAAGTATGAGTTTCTAAATTAAGCTGATATTTATCGAGTGCTAAAGGCTAAATATGATCTTACTTGGTTATTAAGTACGTTCTAACGTAGAATGGTCTAGCGTACATTTAACTTAGTCTTATTTAAAATGGAACTAATATGATTAAATTCTGGTTCTTAGATCTAACTATAATATGAGGAAAATTTTAAAGAGCAAGCAAATTGAAAAGATGATTTATAATAGAGATAAGGTACTAATAGGAGGTCTTCCCTTCAGTGGAAAAACCACCTTAATTAGGGAGGCTTGTCAGGATTACTGCAATGAAAATGGAATACAAGTAATCGAATTACCTAAGAAATTTAATAGTATTAATGAGTTGAATGAATGGAAGCAGAAGATAAAGGAAGTCCCTAAGGCTATAATAGAGGGAAGAAATTACATAATAGAGCTTATATTAGGTAAGGTATCGATAGCTGATAAACCCTCTCTCCAATCTCCCTATTTGGATTTTAGAGGAAATGTAGTAAGTATGAGGAGTATAGATGCGATTAAGAGAATATACGAGAATGATATAAGGGATGATAAGGCAATATCCAAAATTTTAATGTATTCAACTATCGCCATGCCCAATTACTATACCATAATACCTAAGTTAGTGAATGAGGGAATAGAACTATATAAGCAAGGTAAACTCGATAAAGTTTTGGAGATTGTATTAGGATTAAAGAGGTTATATTCTTCATTTCCTAAAGCAGATATAAGCGGAGAAGATAGTATAGTATATGCTTTAGGACTGGTCCTACCTAGGGATATAGATTTTAAAACGGCATGGAATGAGTTAAGTGAGACATGGAAAGAGTTAATATATTATAGGCTAGATTCCGTATTAAGACTTCTACCCGGTAGCGCAGAAAAGATAATTAGTCAAAGGGATGTAAAGTCGTTAGGAGATAAGGTAAGCGTAGTTGATATAGACCCATTCTTTGTGGATCTGGCTGAATGGGGAAAGTCCATTATTCTCAATGACAATAACCTCTGCATTATAGGCCCGATACGCTCTGCGAAATCCACCCTAGCAAATTACATATATTCTGTGATTAATTCTAAAGATATTGATATTATAGATTACAATAATTACGATCTGTTAAATTTAAGTAAGAAAATAATGTCAGAAAACAAAAGATACATTGCCGTTTTAACGGACGATATTTTTTATTCCATTTTTCCAGAATGTAATGTAATAGACTCAAACAATTACGTTAAAGATTTCATCGATTACCTATATTTAAAGAATAACGCAAAACGCAAAAGAGGTGTGAAAACTGACGTGCCTCTTCACTATTACTACCTTTATAGATTAAAATATAAGATGAATAAAGAACAAATTAAGAGTGAATATAAATCTGATATGAGTAAATATATTATTAATACTATTTTCGGAAATAATAAAGAATTAATTAACAATTATCTCCCGCTTCTAATTTTAGGTAAAAACTATTTACCTTTGCCAACAAAGGTCAGTGAAATAGTATTGAACTATTTTAATAGGCAGACCCACGAGACTTTTATAGATTGGTTCTCAGCATTCGATTTCAATGACTATGATATGGGCGAGGATCAAGAAATAAGGGCTAAGGAAAATGAAGTATTTCAAAAAGTAAGGAAGGACCTTATAAGAGAGGTTAAGGAGAATAGGCTTGAAGAAGATTTACTAGAAGTATTTTTCGATAATTTATTGATTTTTAAGTTTCTTCCAGATACAAAGATAGATGATTTCGTAAAAACAGCGTATGGTGATTACTCTCCAATTGTAAATACTCTACTCTATAATCCCGACATAATAGATGAGTTTAACTGGGATTTAGGTGAAAGATCACGGGAGGTTTGTAATTCATTGAAAAGTCTCGAAGATATAGTTAAGGAAGAGGCAATTAATTCAGTAGGTATTACCCATAAATTAGTCGAAATAACCTATGAGTTCCTTAGTTCTAAAGTGAACAATTACATAAAAATTTACAGGTTAATATCTTCACAGAACGTTGATACAAAGTGTTTAAGCAAGGCATTTGAAATGCTAAAGTGGTACATAATATATGGGGACGACTCAGATGTGTTTAACAAATTTGAAAACATGCTATATAATGTTGTATCGAAGGCGAAAGACGATAACCTAATACGTGATTATTTGAAAATGAGTTTCACAAACATTATGCAGAGTAAAATATATACCAACGAAGAACACATAAATCAGATAGCAGAGGCTTCAAATTATTCTAAATTTGCTAGCCTACCTATATTTATATTAAATAAAATAATTAATGGCGAGATAAATGTGGAAGATATAAAGGATCCCATAGAGCTTTATACAGCACTACTTATATTCTTTCTTATAGAGAAGAATGCAACAGAAGAGAATGTATTAGAGGATATAATTCATTATCATGATTATCTAGAGGATTTGTATAATAAATTTATTAGATATGCTAAGAAACTTGATGAAAATATTATGACAATTATATTTGATATAGTATTAGATTTCCCAGCGGAGAGCAGGGATCAAATATTGGATATATTATCTGCAGGTATGGAAATTATAAATTTCACTTATGCAATGTTAATGTTTTATAATTATAATGGTATGGATGATCAGAAAGATGCGTTAGAGTACATAAATACATTAATTGAGACCAATTATAATAGTTTGATCAAAAAAGAAGAGTTGAATGAAGATGACGTATTTACATTATTTGAAATATATAAGGCAAAATTGGCTAAAACACTTATTACTTCGAAGTATGACTATAAATCTGTATTGCAAGATATAGTCGACTTAAGATCAAAGGCTAATGTAATCAGTAAAAAATTAAAAGCTGGAATATCAATAGCGTATCTCATATCGAAATTATTGTTAAACAGAGAAGTCGAGAAAACGATACCTAATGTGCCCGAAGCAACTCTCTATATGGCAGCGTTAGCATTAATGGGAAATGAGGAGATGAAGAAGGAATTCTATAAGATGGTAGAAGGTATACGAATAAATGGCAAATCGGTTACTGGAGATTTAGATAATATATTACAAAAACTACCATCTAATAATTATTTGATACCAACGCTTGAAGTATACTTCTATTTAAAGGGAGATCACGAAAACCTATCAAAAGTAATTGATCATGTAGAGGAGAAAATGCGAGGAATACCATTATTCATATTGAATAAGATGTTCAGTGAAATCAATGTTAAAGGAAATAGGAATAGATATATTGCATCATTAATTCTTTTTGTGTGAGCTACTCCCTCCTGAAGGAGGAAGCTTCCTGCTTCATAACTCCACCTTGCCAGTACTGAAGTACTGGTAGAGGGTGAAGCTCCACAGGCACTAAGGGCAGCTCCCACCCCGACCTACGCAAGATATTTAGAGAAGCATTATAGTCACGGTCAGCTATCCAACCGCACTTAGGGCAAGTAAAGATACGGTCAGCTAAAGTCAGATCTTCCTTCACATATCCACATCTAGCACACGTCCTTGACGTGTTTAACGGATTAACTAACAAAAATTTCTTTCCATACTTCCCTATCTGATATTTGATTATATCCCTTAGCTCACCAAACGATACGTCATGCAACCTCATCCTAAGCTTTCTGAGAGACTTACCAACCAGTTGTTTAACATTAATATCCTCCATTACCACAACATCGTAATTCATCGATAGGTACTTCCCTATCTTCATGTACAAATCCTTCCTCAAATTAGCAAGATGTTCATATGCCTTAGCTAACTTAACCTTGGCTTTAAACCAATTCTTGGAAAGGAACTCCTTCCTGGACAATTCCTTGTGCAAATACTTGATCTTACGGAGTGCCTTCTCGTAAAACTTGAAGTTGGGTAAATACTCACCATCTGAAGTTGTTAGAAGCTTCCCTATACCAACATCTATTGCCACTACCTTGCTTGTTTCCGGGACTTGCTGGAACACATAGTCTTCCACTACAAATGATATGTATACTCTTTCAGACTTCGTTAGCTTAACTACCACCCTCTTCACCTTGTCCAAGGGAAAGTCCCTATGGACAATGACCTTGAAGATGCCTAAGTGGGACAAACTTAGCACAAGCAGTTTCTTTTTATTCTTTCTACTTCCAGTCCTTATTTCTCTGGCGGATAGTATTTTCCAACCACTTTGAGGATAGACAAGAGAATACCACTTGTGGATTTTCTTTTCCTTAGGAAAACGTGCTAATTCTTGGAAGAACCTCTGTCTTGCTTCATAAAAACGATTTGCTATTTCT
The DNA here is from genome assembly GCF_019175345.1 of Saccharolobus shibatae B12. Taxonomy (NCBI): domain Archaea; kingdom Thermoproteati; phylum Thermoproteota; class Thermoprotei; order Sulfolobales; family Sulfolobaceae; genus Saccharolobus; species Saccharolobus shibatae. The sequence continues at coordinate 1,780,499 of NZ_CP077717.1, forward strand.
TGTACCACTTGTGAATATAGTTGTTTGTACTCCTCGTCTTGTTTTCTCAAGTCTAGGGCTAATTGTCTTAACTCCGTTTGTGTTAGACCTTTTCCATCTCTTTGGTAGAAGTAGATGTCTGCCCATCGTAACGTGTTGTATATCTCACATGCTAACTTCAACCGGGCTTTTAACGCCCTCAAGGTTTGCTCGTCTGTAAAGGCACGAAAACGAAACGTTACGATAGATATTGAAAAAAGTTAACATTTCGCGTTAAAAAACTTAACTACAAAGGGGACTATCCATCTCCACCTTAAAAGGTGAGGTTTTCCGTCCCCTTTGAACCCCTTATTTTTATAAAATTTTTAAACATATCTCTTTCATGTTAATCATAACATTCGTAAGATTGTTATTTCTCTATCTCGTTATACTGTTTAGTGTTCGTAAGAAAATCCTATCTTTTAAGGATATACTCGAAAATTACCCCATAAAATAACTCTAATAATATAATATCAATTTATGAAGGAGAATAATGTTTACGGTAATATTGAGCATCAAATAAATTGAAAAAGACTTGATGTGCCATATGTTATACCTCTTTAACATGCCTTGTTGTTAAAAATTATCATCGTAAGATAAAATGTAGTTATTGAGTTATAAACTATTATGTGAAGTAATTCTCCCTACAGAGTAACATTATAAAATATAAGTTCTCATAATGTCTTGCAAAGCAAAAAGGAGGTTTTTAGACCAGTGATTACACTATCGGACGATTCGACAGACTAGTAAGAATCTAATATAGTTTTATAAATACTTTTTGGAATGACTACATAAGAACGTATCAAATTTAAAAAATTGTGGTATTTTCCATTTCTTATTAGCTAAATTTTATGACGAATTTTATGCAATTTTTGGGTTAAATGATTAATACTAAACTGATAAAATTGTTCATTACATTTATGTTCTGGGTAAGAGTAAAATTTAAATAGTGGGATCTTCAAATTAGAGATATGGGTTCTCCAGAAAGATTGGAAAAGCTGGTATCCAGACGAAGGGTCTTCCTCTTCTCCTCCATAATACTCCTAGTTTTCGGCTCTGATATAGCTCCAGAAATTCACGATAGTCCGCTTTTTGCTGTGGACGATATTATAGCAGTAATATTGGGCGTCATAGGTATACTCCTCTACTTCCTCATGAGGAGGAAGGATGAACCAACGCTGTCTAGGCAGAGTAACATCTATCTAGGTATATTCATTGTAGCGTTTGTTATGAAATTAGGTTGGACCTTCATCGAGTTCTCACACGCGGATGACGTAGCCGATGATATACCGGCCATAATAATATTGATAGCTGTGCTGGCTAACAGATTCTTATAAAGATAGGGATTCAAAGGGGACGGAAAAACTCCGCCTTTTAAAGGTGGAGATGGATAGTCCCCTTTGTAGAAAACTTTTTAACATCTTCACCAACCTTCTCTTAATGACACCTCCTTCCGGTCAACCTACTGAGGATGAGGAGCGGGAGCCGACTACTACTCCCGCAATACCAGAAGGAGGTGCCTACGAAGTCGAGTTCGGGAATAGGAGGACTAACGTCATTCGTCTCCTACCAAACGGTTATCAACATAAGAAGTTGTTAAAACTTGCGGATACATCAGCCAAACTCTTTAACGAGCTAAACTACCACAGAAGACAACAATTCTTTCATGGCGAGAAAGTAGACTTTGAGGATACTTGGAATAAATATTATAACAAGTATAAACACATTCTAGGTTCGGCAAATGCTCAAGCAGTAATGCAAAAGAACAATGAAGCATGGAACTCTTTCTTCTCTCTACTTGGACTGAAGAAAGAGGGAAAATTACCACCACACATGTCCCACATCTCGCCACCAAGGTATTGGAAAGATAGGGAAAACAAGAGGAGGAAGAAGATTCTAGTGATCAGACAAGATAGATACGAGGTAGATGAGAAGAGGAAGAAACTCATCCTCAAGGACTTTCACATGGAGATCGATTTTGAAGGTAGGTTAAGGTGGTACGGTAAGCAAGGTAGGTTAGAGATTATTTACGATGAGGATGTGAACAAGTGGTATGTACACATTCCCGTAGATGTTGGTGTTGAGACTACTAAGAGAGGTAAGCAATCAAAACACGTAGTTCATGGTGAAAGGAAGTCAATTCAAGTAGTTTTACCACAAGGTAATAAGGTAGCTTCTATTGACTTGGGTGTAAACATCCTTGCTAGCGTAATAGTAGATGATGGTACTTGGTTGTTATACAAGGGAGTTAGGGCAAAGGAGGATTACTTTTACTTTGAGAAGAGGATTGCTGAAGTTCAATCGCTTGCAGATAAAGCTAGGAGCGTGGATGAGTACGAGGCTTATGAGGAGTTAACGGGAGAGAAGAGGAGGCTATTCGAGAAGTTGCAAAGGAGGTTTCTTCATTTATACAGAGCTCTAGCAAGTGGTATTGTTGAGGAACTTCACAAGTTGGGCGTTTCCACAATCTACTTGGGCTATCCTTATAACATCTCTCAAGATAGGGGTAGCAAGTACACGGTGAATGTGTGGTCTTACCGTAAGCTCATTGATGCCGTGGAATTTAAGGCTCAGGAGTACGGCTTGAGGGTGTATGAAGTAGTTGAGTATAACACGTCTAGAGTATGTGCTTATCATAACGTTGAGGTGAGGAGGAAACCTAGGGGAGTGATAACGTGTCCATTTAACCATAAACTGCACAGTGACTTAAATGGTGCTTTGAATATTCTGAGGAAGGCTATGGGAAGGGTCGTTAATAGGGTGAAGAGGCCTCTTTCCTTCATTGTGGACCATAATGGTATAGCTCCCGTAAGGGGGAGTAACCCTTGAGACCTCGGGGAACCATCGCCCTTCAGAACGGTGAGGAGGTCAGAATCCCCTAAGATCCTTAACAAACCTCATCTAGTAGAGTAGGCTGTTAGCTATTATGAAGGAGACTGTACTTTATAAAATGTGATGAAAAGTACTTTCGAAAGGACTTAAAGAGATTTGAAAACTTGCGAAATGTAAGGTTAAGGCAAAACACTACTATTGTGGAAACTTTTTTATGGAATTTACATAATTTAAGTATAATAAGAAAAGGAGGTGTAGTAGTTGAAGGGATATAATTACGTCATGATAGGTATACTGGTCACGCTATTAGTGATTCTTTCTATTTTTACGACATCTTTATCTATTTTAAATCCTTTTCTCGGGATTTGGTACTCTTCTGGTAACGTAAATACGCTAAACGAAATCATTTCCATCCCTGGCTTAAGTGGTAACGTAAATATATACATAGATAACAATGGAATAGCTCACATTTACGCAAACAATCTTCATGATCTCTTTCTCGCTGAAGGTTATTACGAAGCTAGTCAAAGATTATTTGAAATAGAATTATTTGGCCTTTTAGCTATGGGAAATTTAAGCTCTTGGGTTGGTGCTAAAGCGTTATCCTCGGATATTGCGATGCATTTAATAGGAATACCACAGAACGCAATAATGAGTGCTCAATACTTAAAGCACAACTATCCAACAATTTACTCATATCTAGAAGCCTTCTCTCAAGGTGTTAATGACTATATAGATAGTTTAAACTATAGAGATTTGCCCCTGGAGTTCAAGTTGTTAAATGTTAAACCTTATTATTGGTCACCAGAATACTCGCTAGCTTTTGGGGAATACATGGCTTGGAGTTTGACTTCAGGGTTTAATGATGAACTTGAATCGGCACTACTTTACACTTACTTCAACTATACAGAAATCAATGAAATTAATCCATATTATCCTCATTTCATAGATGGGAATCTTACTGTTATTCCTGGTGACGGTACAGTTAACGGTTATAATTTAACCGATCAAGGGATTTCGCCTCAGTATTTATGGTCGCTAAACTGGTATCAATCATGGGCTACTGGTATAAATAAAGATGAGTTTAAAGATCTAGTACCATTAATGAAGTATGCCATACTGAACATTTCAGATCCTTTTATCTCGTTTCCGAAATTTGCAAGCAACTCATGGGTTATAACTTCTGACTTTTCCACTCAAGGTCCTATACTGGCTAACGATCCACATTTACCTTTATTCGCTCCATCAGTCTGGATTCCATTACAACTTGTAGCCCCCACATTTAACGTAACCGGTTGGTCATTAGTTGGTATACCAGGGGTGCTAATAGGACATACCCCCTACACTGCATGGGGATTAACGACACCCGAAGGGAGTTCTTCAGACGCTTATCTGGAAATAGTGAATGGAAGTCAATATTATTATAATGGTAAATGGTATCAAATGAATGAGTATAATTACACATTAATGGGCAGAACGTATACCGTTTACTATACTAATAATGGACCAATAGTAGCTAAGTATAAGAACTATGGAATAAGTCTGTATTGGTCTGCGTGGAAAGAGCCAATTCTTACAGTCATTTCCATACTTCTTTTAGACAATTCAACGTCTTTTAATGATTTAATAAATGCAGCAAAGTATTGGGTAATTCCTCCACAGAACTTGGCAATTGTAAGTAAGCATCATGCAGGAATAATTGTAGCAGGACTGTATCCACTTATAAATGAGACTTTACCTAATGGTAAAAGCGTATTGGTAGTGGGTGCAAGAACACCATTAAACGGTACTGTTACGAAGTACGAACCAATTGGTTATATACCCTTCAAATACTTGCCGCAAACATTTGATCCTATAAGAGGGTTTGCCTTTGCACCTAATCAACCCACTGTTTGGATAAATTACCCATTTCCATTTATTGGTGGATTCTGGAGCTCCGGTGGTAGAGCTGAAGATATCTATCATTATTTAATGTATCAGCGAAGTGTTAATATTAGTGATATGATGAAATTACAATCCAACGTCACCGATTATTGGGCATCGCTACTTACTCCCCTTATAATAAAGGCTATGGTCAATAACGTTAACGGCAGTATTCAAGGAACTGCATTAAACTATCTACGTAATTGGAACTTCACATTTTACCAAAACGAGGTAGCGCCTACAATATATACTTATGTTGTTGCCGAAATGGTGAATAATAGCATTGTGAAAATACTTAATAATATGGGTTTAGACATATTGAATATAGCTAGCATACCTTATATTTTCCCTGATTACATATATATTGCACAATACGATCCCACATCCATTTGGGTTAATGGGAACTTCACTAACTTAGTTAGGCAATCGTTTGTTAAAGCGATCTCGTTATTAGAACATAATTTAGGAGATAATATAAGTCAATGGTACTGGGGAAGAGTACATTTCTTAGAAATTTACAACCCATTGGGATTAAAGGCACTTTCCGTTGGACCTATTCCAATATTTGGAGATCCTCATACGCTTGCAGTTGGATCAACTCCTTATATTCCCACAATTCCTTTACCTTATGTAACAGTAGGTTCATCGCTTAGGTTTATAGCTTCACCGTACTCTTCACAATTCTATGGAATATTCCCAGGTGGTCCTTCAGAGAGTCTAGTTAGTGCGTTTAGAGAGAATCAATTACCCCTATGGTTATCCTTCAAATATGTTTCCTATTCAGGATATAATTACATCATAATAGCAAAAATAACATTAGAGGCGTGATAGTAATGAAAGGCACAAATACAATTTACCTTATCGTTTCGTCAATAATATTAGCATATATATTGCAAATTTTTGTATTGTATCCGTTTACAGCAATAGCTATAGGAGTACCCTTAGGGTTATTAAGCAGGAAATATTCAGCGATAGGAGGTTTTCTCATAGGATTCTTATCCTCACTTTCCCTATATCTAATTTACCCTATAAACGGCGTTAGTAAAATAGCAGAAATAATTGGACAACTAATTGGAATTAACCCATTTCTAGTTATACTTCTTTACCCACTAATTTACGGTACAATATCATTAATAAGTGCCCTACTATTTTATTATATAGTTAGAGTGAATAAATGATATGGTATTTCTATTAGTAAGCTAGAAGAGAGTTTATCTTTTTTTTTTAATACAAAATATAGAGAAATATTTGAAGAAAGTCTTATAGTTAATGTGTTAAATTTTTCTAGAACTTAATAACAAATAATAGATTAGAATGGATAAAATTTTTCTCGTTATTCCTAGCATATCTCCACTAAAATTGGTTTGGAATTCCTCTTCTAATCTCCATCGCGTTTAGTAGGAAAAAAGATTATATGTATAAAAGTTTCTCATTTCTTTACTTACCATCTTTTTTTCTTAATAATTTAATAAGCGTGATTATCACTATTAGTAATACGATTGTTATGAATACAACTATTCCAATATTAAGCCATGACTCTGGCATATTAACTTGAATTCCACTTTCTGATTCATTAACTTGCATAACGCTTATCTCTCCATTTCCATAAAGAACTACATTATTGCCTATGTTTCCAACAACGTATTTGCCCTCAGGTATATAATAAGGTTTGCCTCCAATTATGATAGTACTCATTAAAATAATTGGTTGGTTTACTCCTAAAACGTTTTCGTAGGCATAATCCGCGTTGCCCATGTTGGAAATAACCACGCCGGAAACTACCTGACCATTAATTAATTTTCCATCATTATAAACTAAATAACCATTTGAGGTTTTTAGAAGTACTGAAGATTCGAAGATGTAAATCTCAGATACTGACGGCACAACATTTCCGTTAATAGTTACTGGAACTGAATTTAATTTAATTTCGTTGGGATTGGTGGAAAAAGGTATTTTAGGTGCGTTCGTATCAATTAATTCATTTTCTGTGATCGCTCCACAAAATAATATAAGGGGAACATTAGCTATGGAAATGTTTTTTCCACCATTGGTAAAAGATAATATTGGTGAAACAAGGGAATTATTGCTTTCATTGGTGTAAGTTATTAGTGGAAAAAGATTTGGTGTAGATGGAACACAAGCAATATTTATTAGTCCCCAAGATAAGAACGGATACGAAATAGTAATATTATTTACAGGATTATAGAGCATTACTTCAGAGGTATTATAGAACGTTAGGTAGTCTTGAGTTAAATCTGCTATCTCCCCATTAAAACTAACATTAAACTGGCTTACTCCACCAGAAGTTAGATTAATGACGTTAATAATGTATTGGAGGTTGTTATTTGACGTTATGATATAGAGGAAGTTATTATTAGGATTGAGAACAGCATAGGGTTTACCTGTAAAATTTTCGCCATCCTTCTCAAAGGACAGCGGTAGACCCGTTGTAACAAATGATATTGTTCTAGTAGAATTGGTTATTAAGTTATATACATTTATGATTATTTCAACTTTAGGTACAACTACTGTGTAACCATAAACTTCTTCATTTGTAGTTGATAAGATTTTGCTTGCTACATTAAAAGCATAAATTCCATCAATGTTACCATAATCATTATTTCCATTTACACTTAACTCCTTAAGATTTAGCTTATAATATTTCATGGTTAGTGTATTTATCACATAAACTGTTAATGTATCATTTAAAAGAGAAGATGTCATGAAATTTGGAGTTGTATGCGTCGAGTTTATAGATCCACTACTTAAATTAACAAATTTAGTGAAATTCGTGACTACATAAAAATAAGGTTCTACGAAAACCAGCAAGTAGTTGGAGTAAGAGTAAAGATGTGCTATCCCCTCTAGAGGTAACCTAATCGTGTAACCACTTAAATTCATTAAGACAAGTTGTGCTGTGTTTTGAAAAAGATGCACTTCTCCTATTAGATTATTAGTAACAAAGAGATAACTAACGTTTGAAGAAACGAGTTGAGGAGAAACAAAGAAACTAATTGGCCAGAGTAATATTAAGGGTATTGCTTTCATATGTGAAAAGGGTAAAGGGTTAATTATATATTTTTTCGCAAGACTATATCTAATAAATCATTTAATATTAAAAAGAAATTTGATAAATATACTATTACAGATATACTAATTTCCTTAAGACGAAACGATGTTTACATTCTATTCAATCTCATAACTCTCTAAGAAATCATGTAATGCTTTAAGATAGGACTTGAATTCATTTTGCAAAAAACGTCTCAGCGAATTATTTACATATTGAAGATAACTTAACTGTTATTAAAAAACATAAGGCAGAGAAACTTGCTTTACATGTGAAGATTTGTAGTCATAGGAGTAATCAACAATGTTTTCGAAAATGTCGACTAAGATTTAAAGGATCCAATCCTTAACACGTACAAAATAGATTCGAAAAGTAATGCTATAGAGAGTTAAGAATTATATTCGATATGTCATCTGGATTAGCTAAAAGGACTGTTGAGGGAAATATGGAATATTTAGAAATAGCTGATTTCGGTAGAGCTTCCTTATCATATCGTGCTGGCTGGCATTCCCAATATCGGCGTTATCATTTCAGATGGTGGTAAAGTTTTTCTTTTTTCTTTCTTATTTGCAACCACAATGACTAGATATAAGCTATCCGCTGAAGTTTCCTTTTCTAGGCCTAGTGAAATAATGGGTAAGCTTTATATGATTCCTTATAAGGATAATGGGCAAAAGGTCCTTTCTTTTGATGTCGATTACCCCTCATTTTGCAAGGTTAGTGTAAATCAAGATAGATTTAGAAATGAGTATTTATCCTTTGACTGTAATCCCTCTGACTACTTTTCAATTAGTATCAATTATGAGGTCGAAATTCATTCTTTCTCGAAATCTGAGAATGAGGAGAATGTTTTTCTCTCTTCAAGCAAATATGTTAATATTGATAAGTTTAGGAGGTTTAACATACCATATTCCTCACTTGATGATCTCCTAAATAAAATCACGAGTTTTGTTAGGGATAGTATTAAGTACGATAAAAACAATAGTAACGTTAAATCGGCATTTGGCTCCTTAATTATGGGATCTGGAGTTTGCGTAAACTATAGCCACGTTACACTAGGAATTCTAAGAGCATTGGGAATTCCTGCTAGGTACGTTGTGGGTTTAATTCCATATTCTATTAAGGAAGCCCACGCATGGGTTGAGGTTAAGGTTAATGATGTGTGGTTCCCCGTTGATCCCACTAATGCGACTAAAGGAATGCAGTATTTGAAATGGGCTATTGGAAGGGATGATAGTGATGTTAGGAGTAAGATCTGGTATCGCAAACCCACAAGTTTTGATTTCTCTTTTAACTGGTATTTCAAATAATATGTTCATATGGGAAAAATATTTTTACTTAAACGAAGTAGTATAACATATGTCTCAACAAGATAATGAAATTCTAGGGTTACAAAAGGTAAGAAGAGGAGTTTGGTATTTAATATTATCACAATTAATCAGTATTCCTTTAGCAATAGTAATTATTGTAGTCTTATTTGCGTCTAGAAGTCTCCTGCCAATGATAGTAACTATAGTAGTTGGTTTAGCAATTACCATTCCTTTCTTAATTTTGACATATATTAATATGAGGAAAGGCTTTGAAGCTTTAGTTTCAATTGGCAGGGACTTAAAGTACGGTGTTAACGGGATAATTTTAGCAGTAATCGGAACTGTATTAGTATTGATAGCTCTCGTGTTCACAGCACCGTTTATATTTTCGCTATTAATATCTTCCACATCTTCTGTCTCTTCATTAGCCTCTTCATCAGTAGTAGGGGCAAGTATCATTTCCATAATTGGTGGGTTAATAGGTCTTATAGGTTATGTACTCCTATTCATAGCTTTTATGAAAACTGGCGAGATTTATAATGAAAAGGATGTAAAAGATGGTGGTCTAGTTGCATTAATAGGCTATATTTTATCTATAATCCTTTCAATAATAGGTTTGATAGTGCTCTTAATAGGGTTCTACATGATATATGCTGGATTAGAAAAAGTAATAGAGAATCTACCTAGACAACAGCCCAATTTACCTCCACCTTCCACACCTCTAGGACAAGTCGGAATAGGTAAGCTTTATAGTAATGGTATGGCAGAAGTTACCATTTACTCTCAATATCAACTAGGAATTTTAAGTGCTACAATATTAGGCACTAATTATTCAACGAATAATATTACGCCTAATCAGCTTTCTTTAGGCTATAACGCTATTAAAATCGATTTCAAAGCTTCATTCACTTTTGTATCTGGTAACATTTACGTTATACAACTAACTTTATCAAATGGGCAAACGTTAAACATTAGTGTAGTATATCAGCCTTAAAGAAATTTAAAAATTTCTTAACTAATATTTGTATAAACTATTCTATATAATCCAATGTTTTTAATTATCAACTAGAAAGTGATAAATATTTAGAATTTTGATAATTTACTTCTTTCTTGAAGTTGCAAAATTGTTAATTATAAGAAGATAAGAGTTTAATTTATGCAATAAATCAGTAGATAATCTTGCAATTTTTACAATAATCCTTATATGTTTGATAATGTATAATGTATATTGATGGGAGTTAATATAATAAGACTTGATGATACTGATGAAAAAATACTTGAGATCTTACGCTATAATGCTAAAAAGAGTTTAAAAGAGTTGTCGGACGAACTGGGAATTCCTATAAGTACCGTGAGGTATAGGATAAAGAGACTGGAAGACGCTCAAATAATAAGAGGGTATGTAGCCATAATAGACAGAGTGAATCTAGGTTTAAATGTTTCATTAGTCATGGAAATAGAGACTGTGCCTTATTCCATAAAAAAGGTAGCTCAAGAACTAGGTGAAATACCAGAAGTGGTGAGAATATATGGTTTAGATAATGGGCCTAGATTACACGTACATATGATCTTTAAAGATGATGCAAGCGCACATCAATTTATAGCCAATAAATTGTACAATATTAAGGGAATTAAGACTGTTTCCATTTCAAGAATAATTGAGAGATATAAGATAGACCCGTCGGTATTGCTATGAGAAAATCGAAGTAACAAGAGAAAAAGATATCCCTTTCTTTTCTTCATTATTATTATTTGTCACTTATCTTTACATTTAACGACTTTATTGGCATTACTCCGGGGATTTCCCATTCGTCATACATCTCGTCAACCATCCTTTGTACGTGCTCGATGTCTTCCTCTGTAAAGTGTGAGAATCTTCCTTGCTTTTCTAAGTACTCTTTTACCGGTTTTCTCTTCATTCTACCCTCCACTATACTCTTTGTGGGCTCATTGTACACTATCTCCCCATCAATATACTCATATAATGGCCATAGCCCAGTTTCAGCTGCCAATACTCCCAGTTCATGAGAGAACCTTGGATCGTAATCCCATCCCTTTGGGCATGGATCTAAGGAATGAATGAACGTTGGCCCTCCTATTGCTAATGCCTTCCTGATCTTGTTTATTGAATCCAGTGGATAGGCAGGGGTCATAGTGGCGGCGTATCTAATGTTCCTATGTCCTGCTATTATCATTGGGACTACACTCTTCTTCCACCTCTTCTTCATTATCCTTCTTTGCTTACCTGGCCTACTGAATGAGGTCTGTGCTCCATAAGGTGTCATACTAGTCTCTTGAATATCAGTGTTAGCCGAAGATTCATTATCATAAAGTACTATGAGTAAGTTATAGTCATACGTCATTGCGTTTGAAACTCCAGACAAACCCATATCCGCACATCCTAGATCTCCACAGAAGGCTATCACGTTTATAGGTTCTTGCTTTATTTTTCCTTTCCTCATTAATGCTCTCAATGCTGCAGCGGTACCTAATGCAGCTGCACCAGATCCTCCCAATTGCGTGTGAACCCATGGTACTATCCATGACGTGCTATAATATGTAGTATTTGCCACATACATGCATCCAGTAGCTCCTATAACTATTGTCCTTTGTCCGGCAGCTTTAGCCAAAAACCTCATGACTAATGCCGACTCACATCCTTGACAAGTCCTATGGCCAGATGTATAGAACTCTTCCAGTGGTGTATCTTTTATTGTCTTAATAATTGACTTATACACCTTTTCCTCTATTTCCTTTTCAACCATGTGGGATCACCTTCAATTTTACCAGGGGTCTCCTCTGACCCCAACCCAATAGACGGGTTTCGTTATGGGAGTATCCCTATGCTCGTAACCTATCTTAGTTATCTTCTCCACGTCTTGGATAGTTATCTCCCTCCCTCCTAATCCTCCTATGAAGTTTATAACTCTGGGCCTCTGATCTAGATCATATAATGAAGATCTAATTTCATGATAGACGACCCCTCCTCTGTTTGGAGATCCCATTGAGTAATCCCTATCAACAACACACACCACCCTAGAATTTGCTAAATACTTAATGACATCTTGTGTTGGGAATGGCCTGAACCACCTTATCCTTAACATTCCCACCTTATAGCCTTGTCTTCTCATATTCTTTATCGCGACTTTCATCGGTTTAGAAACTGTTCCCATTCCAATTAACACTACTTCAGCGTCATCAATCATATACGGCTCTACAAATGGGTTTTCCGGCATTTGTAACTCATTGGTTGAACCTGGATATCTCCCGAACACCTTTTTAAATTCCTCATATGCCTCAACTATTACGCCCCTAGCCCTCTCCATAGCCTCTTCATGTTGTCTCCTTATCTCCATAACCCAATCTTCGTTAACTTGAGGAGCCACAGTAATTGGATTATCGGGGTGAACCAAATACTTGCCTCTATTATATGGCGGTAAGAAGTTCTTAACCAGTTCCTTAGGAGGTAGTCTCACTATTTGTTCTGAGTGCGTCAGAAATCCACCATCCATAGATATGCCTAAGGGTAGTAACACCCTTTGATCTTCAGCTACCCTATAAGCTATTAACGTAGTATCGAAAGCCTCTTGAGCAGTGTCAACCCATACCAATAACCAACCCACATCCCTTACCATTAACGCATCATTGTGTTCAACTCCATAAGCTCCAGGATCATCTAGAGCCCTATTCCCTATTATTGCGACTACTGGAGCACGATCTGTTGCCGTAACCACTATTGCCTCCATTCCGTAAAGCCATCCAACTCCACTACTTCCCACTAAAGTCCTCGCTCCAGCTAAAGAGGCATGCTTCACGGTTTCAAACTGTCCGTGTTCTCCTTCAGCAACTATGAACTCTGCATCCAATTCACCATCTGCTATTAATTTAGAGATCGTGTCCATAACTTCAGTATATGGTCTAATTGGATAAGCTGCAACTACGTCCACATCTGCATACATTGCAGCATGAGCAACTGCTTGTGTTCCGTTCATTAATACCTCTTTTTCTACTAATTTTTTGACCTCTGTCATCTCCCTAACCCCGGAACGTAAACCCTTTCTTTCCTAGCTTGCCTTACATTCTTTAACCATTCCTTGTACTTTGCCTTATTCTCCTTCCACATCTCATATGGTCTTCTGTAATCTGCGAACATCGATTCATCTACCATTACTATGCAATCCTTAACGGGACATACATCAGCGCATATGCCACATCCTACACAGTAATCATATGCTATATCGTAATATCCATCCGGCGTCTCATCAAAACATTCATCCGGACAGTATATCCAACATAACTTACATTTGATACAAGTGTCGAAATCTACTGTAGGTCTCTCAAATTTCGTAGTCCCTCTCTTAAAGAGTTCGTTTCTCTTTCCTCTAGGAACTGCTGGAATTACTGTACCTTCCAACATCTCCTGCCATGTTAGTAGTCTAGGCGGATTATATACGAAATCTATTCCCTCACCTTTCATCACACTTCTGTAATCTACTGACGAATATGCTTCCTTGACCGCAGATATTCTCTTGTTAGCATCTTGTTTTTTACTTACATATTTAATTAAATGATCTAAATCAATTATATCTGGTCTTAACTTTGCTAATCCTCCCCAGACTTTCTCCATTGTTAAGTCATCCTTAAATGCCCATAGTCCCGAAAATGATGGTTCAGTATTTATTACTCCTAGAGTCCAATTGAAGTCCTTTTTAGGTATCATTTTCAACAATTCGTTAATTCTCTTGGTAGAGGTTACTAACATTGTCCCGTTATTCTTTAGTTTAAGGTTGATTGGTTGTACCCCTTGCCATGCCCACGATTCTACACCCTTTAATAGGGTATCGTCTAATACAATAATGGCATCTACTAGATCTGGCTCTACTCTTGTTGAGTATCCTATTAGGTCTTCCTCGTTCACGCCATTTCCTATTCCAACATAGTATTTCGCCGGTACTCCGTTCCTTTCTGGAGAATCTCCATATCTTCCAAAAGATAGCGCTGGTCTCCCCATTTCCCTTGCAGTATACACGATTCCTTCTGCAATATACTTTGCCAATCTTTTCTGGAATATACCCCTATATACTATCTCTACATACTTCACTTCATCTTTTACTCCCATATGAGAATATTTCGTAATCTGTTATATATAGATTCATTTGTAACTATATTAATTTACGTATACAAGGTTTTGCAACATATTAGGTTGTTTCTAGAATCTTTTGCAAAATATGCAAGATATGGGGAAGAAAGTTTGACTTGACTATTAAGAAATTTTTTAGAAAATAAAAAACAATAAGAATTACAATAAAAATGTTTATCACACGAAATTATTTGGTTTTAGACTCTACACTATCTCTTTGACTCTCAGCACTTGCTATCTGGGCAGTAGGCATCTTTGGTGGTCTCAAGGTTAAGGCTAGGATTGCAGATACTATTGCCATTAAACCAGTTATGACCAATGTCTCCTTTATGCCATATGAGGTGAACAGTATTGACGCACCGTAACCGGCAAATATACCAGCTAATGCCTTTGCAGTATAGGTTAATCCGTAATTAGCTCCAGAGTGTTTAGGGCCATAATAATCACCTACTAATGGAGGGAATAAAGAGAATAGCGGACCCCATGTGAATGCTGTGAGGAAAATCAAGGTAAGGTATAGTGGTGCAATCTTTGGTATGAACGCTACTGAAAGCATGGAAATTCCACTAATTCCAAAAGACAGCGTCATAGTATATGGTCGTCCTAAGTAGTCAGATACCGTACCCATTACAAATCTTCCTAAACCATTGGCGAAGGGGAATAAGAACACCGCGATTACTGCAGCTATACTAAATCCCAGCGATCTACCGTAAGGTATTAGATGCCCAATTATGGATAGACCAGATCCGGCAATAAGGAAAAATGATATGTAAATTACCCACCATTGCCACGTTTTAACCATTTGTGATACGCTAAAATCATTTTTACTCCTCTTTATCATCTTACGTTTTCTCTCATATTCCTGAGGATTAAAGCCTTTAGGTAACCACTGGGGAGGGGGATAGGCAAAGAAGAACGCTAACAGAGTAATAACTATTAGTTGGGCAATTCCCATGTAGATGAATGCGGCACTGTAACTAATTGAAGTGATGATATATTGTATTAAGGGGGATAACGCAAATGATCCACCACCGAAACCTATTTCTATAATTCCAGTTGCTAGACCTCTTTTATCTGGGAACCATTTTACTGCAGTGCTTATTGCAGTGCCGTATATTATACCAACTCCTATACTCCCGAAACCATAGGTAAGATATAGTAGTGGTAGGGAATTAGCAAAGGCGGAGGTAATGTACCCAATGCCAGTGATTATCCCACCTAACATGGAAATTAGTCTAGGACCGTATCTATCTGCGATCCTACCTGCAACAAACATTGATAGAGCTTGGACAATAATATAGATTGTAAACGTGAGTCCTAGTGCGGCTGACCCTGGAGCTACATGAAATATTTTACCTAATGGTACCGTATATAATGTCCATGAGTATTCATACACACTAACAAGTGCCATTGAAATAGTTGCTGCTACTACTAACATCCACCTAAACCATCCTGTTTCGGGAGTGTTCTCAAACAGTCATCTTATTCGATAATGAATAGTAAAATTATATTTAGTTAGAATTTTTCTCAAACAATCTTCTCGATCTAGGGATAATGGAATTAGAACACACAATACGTTTCTTGAGAAAATTTATGTGCAAGGGTTACGAGATTTACGTGAGGGTTAGCGAGATGGATCTCGTAACCCTTGCACAATTAATACTTCTGATTCTAAGAAATTTAAACTTTAAGCCGAGAAAGCACAATCTAGAAGACATTGCCTACGCAATATCAGCATACTTACTGGGAGTACAAATTACAAAACTCGGGATACCACCATCAACACTCTACTACTACACCAAAAAATTGGGGGTAAAGAGAAGAAAAGAAGAAAGACCCACATGTCCATCATGTAACTCAAACAAGGTAATAAAAAACGGATCGTCCAGAGGAAAAACAAAATACAAGTGCAAAACGTGTAAAAGAACGTTTTACCAAACACCTAATCACAAGTTGGGAAGAGACCAAAAGGAGAGGATCTTGAAGGAGTACTTGAACGGGATGAGCATGAGGGGAATAGCTAAGGTTGAAGGAAAACCGTTAACCACAGTTTACAGTCTAATAAAGAGAAAAGGAGTAGAGGCATACGTTAATCTATTAGTATTACAAGAACAACTAAAGGGCTTTACTGCAAAGGTCACGATACTTGACGAGAGTTGGACTTACCTTAGGGTTAGGCACGGTCCCAAGAGGGAGGATATTTGGATTTGGAGTGCACTAGCTGATGGTGCTCCTTTCTTTACTACTGGTGATAGGGATTACGGGAGTTTTCGTTTTCTCTTGAATTCTCTCCCTAAGAGTGAGGTTATTTACACTGATGGTTACTCTGTTTATCAAGTTCTTGATAATCGTATTGCGAGTAAGAAGTACACTTACACCGTGGAGAGTTATAACTCTTACTGTAGGGCCCACCTTGCTAGGTTAGCTAGAGACACTAGGGGTGGTAATAGGAGTAAGAGGATGGTTGATTATAGTCTTGCCTTGTTGAACGTCATGTACCCTGTAATCTATTCAAGGGAGATTACTCCCTTGAATGAGGCTTACCGGAAGGGAGTAGAGAATATTAGAGAAAATCTGATATAATTTTACTAGTAGATATCGAATAAGATGACTGCATGAGAACACTCCCCCTGTTTCAAACCACTTATTGCTCATCATTCATTCTATACGTAAAAAATGGTTTTAACTTTTGTTTCTAAAATTAGCCTATATATATTAAAAATTTAACTAACTATCATCAAATTTCCTTGCATAAAATGCAAGTAAGCATGTTAAAAATATAATTCTTTAGCTTAGATAGTAGTACTATATTTGAAAATTAAATTTAAAAATTTATTATTATTAATGTACACAATTCAGTGGATCAATATCATAAGTAACCAAATTTTCATGCGTAAATGAAATCCTATGAATAATGTTTAAGTACTCCTTAAAAGTTAATGACAATTTTACCTTTTAATTCTTACTTAAAAATCTGTGAGGAGCAATTGAGTTAGACAACTCTAGATATGTAAAAACATTAGGAATTAAGTTAATAGGAAAAAAAGAAGTAGTTTATATAGATACTAATGCACAAATAGAGATGGGGCTAAGAACGCGTAGAGTACTCCTATAAGTATTAGATATATCAATATGCCTATAGCCCAAGGCAGATTTTTCCTAATTACTACTCCCTCTTTTCGCACGTATTTTGTTGTAGATACTCCTGCACTAGCAGTCTGAGGAGCTACTGGTTTAGCTAACTCAGCACCCACAGAGTTTAACGCTGGCGGTAATCCTACGGGTAAACCAGTTAAACGTGCAGTTGCGACTTGGAAAGCTCCAAAAAGGGCGTTAGTTGAAGTATTGCTTCCAGACAGTGCACATCCAATCCACCCAAATAAGGGTGAGACTATTATAAACGCTATTCCTAGATCACTAGTTTTCCAAGCTAATGAGTAAGCCATTCCACTGAAATTAAACACATATGCAAGTCCAACTACGAAAACACCAGTTAGTATCCCTCCCCAGTATTGATGAAAAGACCTCTTTATAGCTTGTCCCATAATCCTTGGTGTCGCCCTTAAAACTAGAGAAATGATTATCCATGATACTAAAATTGACGTACCTGCTACAAAGGGATTAAAGGCGAAACTCACTGCCACGTTTTTATGGAGAAGAGAAGAGTAAGCTGTTTGAGATAAGGTGACTAGTGAAAACTTAGTTAGCGGTGACCAAGGACCAGTCCATAGTGTTACTACTATTATCAATACTATGAAGGCTGATAATGCCTCAATAACGTCTCTTCTAGAGTATTTCTTACTATCCCCACCATTGGGTTGAACACTTCTTAAGCTCAATATTCTTTTAGGCCTCCAAACTCTTAGGAATAAAAGCAATATTACAAAAGATATTAAGGACCCCGTAATGTCAGGTAAATAAGGACCAACAAAACTCGCCACTGGGTATTGACCCAAGATGTAGGATAATGAGCCCAGTATGGCTATTGGCCACGCTTCCTTAATCCCCCTCCATCTATCAACTAGATATAATAATATCCAAGGTGGTAATAGAGCTAAAATAGCTACTACCTTTGCCACTGAAGATGATACGAACAGTAATGGTAATCCAGTAACTGATGCTAATATAATAATCGGTGTTCCTAATGCACCATAGGATACTGGTGCGTTATTAGCCAATGCAGAAACTTGAAGGGCTTTTAGGTCATCAAAACCTAGATATATTAGGAGTGGAGCTATAAATGCCCAAGGATATCCAAATCCTACTAATCCTTCAAATAACGCTCCTAAAGACCACGCCAGTACAATAGCTTGAACTCTAGCGTCATTGGTGGAGTTCCTTACTATCCAATCCCTAAATGCGTCAAATTTCCCAGTTAACACTAACGTATTATAGATTGTTAGCCCCCAGAAAACTATCCAAGATATTGCCCAAGTTCCTACTAATGCTCCTATGAGCCATGCATAGCTGATTTGCACTATGGGAGCTCCCCATACTAGCGTTGCGACTAAAATAGTTATTATCGAACCTATCAGCGTAGCTAACCACGCAGTTATTCTCAACCCAGCCAACAATACGAGTAGTACTATTATTGGCGTTAAGGATGCTAGAATAGTTAAACCTACATTACCAGTTGGGTTTAAGGGTTGTACATACATACTTCTCTAATTTGGAATATATCTCTAACTTTATAAGCTTACTTTTGATAAATGGTTGAAAATTCTCAAAAAATAATTACAAAATTTATTACACCTCGTCATCCCTTTATGGAAAGATTTAAAAAAGACTATAAAAGTTTACGAATAACGCTTAAATATTAACTTATTATACTTTAGGCTCTTAAGGACAAGGCTTTCGTAATAACAACATTGAAGGTAATTGTGAGTTTTAAACATATAAGTTGAGGGAGGAGGCTTTAAGAATGTATGCTAATGGCATGAGCATGAGGGCCATATCTAGAGTGCTTAATGTACCTTTGGGTACTGTATTTACTTGGATAAAGCGTTATGGCGGGCAGAAGTACAAGAAGCTTGTTGAATTGTGGAGTAGGGCTAAGGATTTGGTTAGGGGTAGTATTGTGAGTTAAGGTTGTTGACGAGATGTGGACGTACTTGTATAAGAATGCTAGGGCTTTCTTCAAGTCGGTCTTCACATGTTACGTGTACACGAAGATAGGAGCTTACCTAATTTACTCTGTGGATGATAGGGATGAGAATGCTTTTCGTGAGATTAAGGTTCACTTGCCCGACCACGGTAGATGGGTTAGTGACGATTACAACGTTTACTTCCGGTTAAAAAATCACACAGTAGCCTCATCGTTAACCCTAACGAGGCACTCCTCAATAAGGGATAGGCTTGTACGTTTCAAGAGGGCAACGAAGGCTGTAAATAGGAGCATAAACATGATGAAGTACTCCATAGCACTAGTCTTATGGGAGAGAAGGCTAATCCCAGAATTTGTAGCTTAATGACGACCCTATGAATAGCCTTTGTCCTCTATGGTTTCAAACTCAGGTCTATTATAGCAGTTGTTCTAATTTTCCTCGGCAATACAAAATTCCCGGTACTACCGATAAGGTTTTTAGTTTAGTGTTTAGTTAATTAAAAATATGAGGATAAACTCCTCAGATTAGTTGAGATATGTTTAGTTGATGCACTAGGTTTGATGAAAATCTTTAAGCTACGTTAAAGTAGAACAACTGCTATCTATTAGAAGCATAACTTATGCGGCCTTTAAAGTCTCAGAGAGTATAAAGTTTCTATCTTAAATTGATCAGCTTAATATCTATCTTAAAATGGGAATAACATAGTTTTTCAATAAACACTATTAGAGTTTTTAATTATTTTCACATTTACACCTATCCCAGCTCTTTAACGCTTGGTATTAAAGATGTTTATACTTAAACATTATTGCTGAAGGTATTATTACTAGGAGGGAAAGTAAGAACACTGAAGCTGGAGAAATATTTACCCAGATGATGAGAGCAATCAAAGGGGAGGATATTGCCAATAATGTAGATACGGAATCTATTAATGACATTGATAAATTAGCTGTCTTCATCTTAGAAAATAGGCTTACTTCTGGTACGTTATCCATAGCTATAAATAATGTCCCAACCCAGTTTACTATTATAAAGATCACGGGAGATTTTATAAAGTAAAGTAAAGCATACGTTATAGCGGCTAGAATTCTTGTCATTGCTAACGTTGTCACGTTACCTAATCTATCTGAAACGAACTTCGATGGAGGTGAGGCTAAACTTATGGCTATAGTCTCGGTACTAAGCATTATTCCCAACTCCAGTAGACTTCCCTTTATTATCTCTGTAAAATATAGTGGTATATACAAAAAACTTGTTCCAAAAATAAACCTGTTCACAGCTAACACCAAGGGTAAGATTAATTCACTTCTATCTTCTCT
Source organism: Saccharolobus shibatae B12 (assembly GCF_019175345.1). NCBI lineage: Archaea > Thermoproteati > Thermoproteota > Thermoprotei > Sulfolobales > Sulfolobaceae > Saccharolobus > Saccharolobus shibatae. The sequence continues at coordinate 1,801,210 of NZ_CP077717.1, forward strand.
CATCAATTTAGAATACTCCTTAAATGGAATATGAGAAGTAATAGTTGTATGTTTTTCCTCAGTTAGTGATACAATAGACTTTATTACGAATAGGATTAGAATTACAATTATTATAAAGATAACTGCCACAACGAAATCAATTGTATAGCTCTCTTGGGCAATAAAACTTGCAAGTAAAGGTAATACTATAGAAAATAAAGGAGTTATTGTAAAATAGGTACTAAGTTCCTCTTTACTCATTCTCTTCCCAATTACAACTCTCATTAAGGGTACTCTTACATTAAAGCCTATATATGCTAAACTGACTGCAGCTAGAACTATAAGAAAATTATGTGAAAATATAAGGAAAAAGAATACCTATATCCGTTGCTATAAATGAGTATATTAATAAGTTAAAAGCATTGAAAAAATCAGCCAATATACCTAAGCTTAAAGTTAGAACACCTTGAACAATTGTTGAAACTAGGAAAATTAAAGAGATTTGGGATATTGTAAACCCTAAATGAATTCCCAGATATGGTTGTATAACAGTATCAAGCATTCTAAAAGCAATAGCTGTTGAGAAAGAAGATAACATATAGATTTTGGCTTCTCTACTTAGATGAAAAAATTTCTAACTTTAAACCAATTTTCTACACTTAATATTGTATACTTTATCTTATATTTAAGCTTTCCAATATATGAGTGTGGGCATAGTGTCGTCATTAGGATATAAATTTATTAATTACTGAAAATCTCTACAAACAGTAGGTGCAAAATAACGTTTTGTATGCCTTTTCTAATATAGATAATGTAAATAACTAAATGACGACATTATGGGATCCGTGAATCTTCCCCTAATCTCAAGAATTATACAATTAAACTACAATATGTTTGTTAACACTATAGATTTATTTTTGAAGATCGATTCTAAGTATACTGCAAAAGGCTATTTTTCAGCATTTTATAAGTTCAATAGATTGTTGGTATTTTTGCCTTGTCTTTAGCAAAGTCCACGAACTCATCTACGGCCATCCCTGCCATTTGTGAAGCTCCTCTATAATCTCCGGTTTCTATATAGTATTCCAATGCAATTCTTAGTTTTACTGGTTGTGATTTTATGAAGTCCCAGTCAGCATACTTTCTTCTAATCTCTCTAGCCTCTTTGAACCTCTCAATCCATTCCTTTAATGCTTCCTCATCTATCATACATTTAAATTAAATCATAGCCACTTAAATCTTTACTTGAAAACTTTTATCACTCAAGTTTGATTATTGAAAAGAAACGTCCAATGTTATATAACGACTTCCTTTAAGCTTATGAGAGTTTCGTACCACGAGAATATAGTCATCTGACTTTCACACAGCTACAAACGGCGATGGCGTTCAGTAATAAATCTTTCGATCAAATTCCGATCATAGTAGCAGCTAAGATTACCACGTGAGTTCTCTCCTGTGTAGTTGTGGCTTTTGACAAATTTTTATGCAAAATCGTGCAATCATTTCTATATTACCTTGTCAATATAAATTGTATCCTTCTTTATAGTTCAGTATAATATATAATTGTATAATATGAGATGTTGTAATTATAACAATTTCTCAATTTTTCTCACGCCGGATAACATCAAGTGTAGATCAATCAGTTGAGGAGTATAGGGTTGATATAGGCAAAGTGGAATTGTGTGAGAGTTGAAATCATAGGATATTGTAGATTTCGTAGAAGCTGAAGATGATGATGCATATTAGCTAACAAAAGTTATTCTCATAGGTATATGAGGAGTAACGCTAGATAAGGGTGATTAACTGCGGAAATAAAGCTATCCTCCATCCTACGGTTGCAACTCAGGTTTGTTAGATGCGAAGCATGTAATACTTCTTTTAAAACTTTTGTTTATAAGATTGCCTTACTAAAATATTTTATGGGAATTAAGTTACCCACATTGGAGGATTTAAGAGAGATTTCTAGGGGTCGGACTTTCATCGAAGTTTCATGAATTTATATTCAACCCCTCGCCCTCATACCCCTTGTCCGGCCCCCCGTACCTAGGTTAGGGAGCATACCTCCCAGCCACGATACGAGGGGCCTCATTGAACCCTTCCTCCCCCTCACATTGCTCCTCGGGTTCATCGTAGGGTTCTCTTCTACATGTAAAAAATGTATGGCAAAACTTAAAAACTTTTCTGCTAATAACAACATATGGAGCAGATAGTTTTCCACGGAGTAATATCCTCTGCAGGTAGCGACAAATACGGTGAGAAGAGGTACGCAATATACATACCAAAGAGCGTAAAGGAAAAGGCAGAAAAAATAGCTGGGAAGAAGGTGGTGGTAGTTGTTTTCTTACCAGACGACGAATAAGATAATTGGGTCGAAAGAAGCACTAGATAACTTCCAATTTGTGGCGATAAACGGGAAAGTCATATTCCATGATAAGGAGAGGATTACTAGGATTGCTAGGGCTTACTCACAAGTAGTCAAGAGTGCTATAAATCCACTACTCGAGGAGAAGAGTATTGAAGAACTTACAAAAGACCTCTACCCCATCATGCCAAACTATATCTACTTGGAGACTGCATTAAAACAAGCAAATACAATTGTTGAAGGATTGTTAGACAGGGAAGACGAGAAGGGAGAAATGGTTCATGCAAAGATAAAGGGATTCTGGTTCGCGAGTAGGGGGAACAAAAGCGATAGGGGAAATAGGAATGTGAAGTTCCACGTCATGGATGACCACGTCCTAATTAAGGTTAGGGATCCCTGGAGTAAGGAGTGGATTGTGGGCAGAGCTTATTTTGGAAAGGAGTACCTATCGTTGGTAAAAGAGTTGGAAGAGCTTTCAAACAAGAGGGAGGAGGGTTATGGTGTTATAATAACTTTCAAGCATTATCCCGTGATCCACATGCAAGTCCCTCTCTGGCTCTACTTGAAACATTTTTCATCTCCCAAACCGACCGGTTATGGTCTTTTTGCAGGTTTTGATTTGAATAGTGATAGGCTTAATGTAGTCGTAGTTGATAGGCAAGGTGAGATTATTACTTTCAAAACCTGGTGGTACACTGAAGTTGTTTCTCACGATTATCCTAAGGAGAGGGCTAAGGCTTTGAGGCTTAACGCTCTGTCTCAGTCACTAGAGTTCCTTGCAAAAATTGGTGTTGATTACGTAGTTTTTGAGGACTTATTCGTCATAAAGAGGAGGAAATTTACTAAGAGTAAGAAGGGTAATAGGAAGATTACAAAATTTGCTAAGAGACAATTGTTGATTCACGGTGTTATTAAGGCGTTAAGGTTAGGCTTTAACGTTATCCTAGTTAACCCTAAGGGTACTACTAACTCTGAGGAACACGAGAGGATAATGAAGGAGAGGGGTTTTGATAGGCATATGGCTTCAGCCTATTTAGTGGCGTTGAAGGGGCTCAAAACGTTAAATGATTGCAAATGACACAAATTTCACGGCTAACGGAAACTGTTGGCAACGGCAATTTAATTTAGATCTAGAGGATGAGGAGTTAAAATCCTTTTTGTCATTACTAAAACTGCAGTTGGAATCCTATGAGAGGTTAGACTCCTTACCAGATTATACTCCAAGAGTTAAATATCAGAGAACATTAGGTCGACCACCTATGAAAGAGGAGAATCCTTATGGTGCTTTAGTGTGGATAACTACGATAAAGGGTAAGGAAGAGGGTAAGTTAAAGGGAAAAAGGATTTGCATTAAGGACAATGTGATGATAGCGGGTATACCCATGCTTAACGGATCTAAAATGTTAGAAGGTTTTGTCCCCAATATGGACGCTACTGTAGTTTCAAGGATTCTGGATGAGGCTGGAGAAATCGTAGCTAAGACTACGTGTGAGGATCTATGCTTCTCAGGAGGTAGTCATACATCTTATCCTTGGCCAGTACTAAATCCGAGAAATCCAGAGTATATGGCTGGAGGATCATCAAGCGGTAGTGCTGTAGCAGTAGCTTCCGGCTATTGTGATATGGCTGTTGGAGGAGATCAAGGAGGCTCAATTAGAATCCCTAGTTCATGGGTTGGGATATACGGACTAAAACCGACTTACGGATTAGTTCCATATACTGGTGCTTTCTCTATCGAGCCCACATTGGATCACTTGGGACCTATGGCTAATACGGTAAAGGATATAGCATTACTTTTAGAGGTGATAGCGGGAAGAGATGGATTAGATCCAAGACAACCAGATAGTTTACCTCAACCCCCGGTTAAACCTTATTTAAACCTTATTGATGGCGAGGTAAAGGGTATGAAAGTAGGTATAGTTAAGGAAGGGTTTAATTGGCCGAACTCGGAAAAGGACGTTGATGATTTAGTATCAGATTCCGCTAAGAAGTTAGAGGATTACGGGATTAAGGTAGAAGAGGTCTCCATACCCCTACATAGGATGGGATTGGATATATGGACTCCCATTGGTATTGAGGGTGCTACAGCCACTATGATATTGGGAAGTGGACTAGGGTGGGGGAGAAAAGGACTCTTTGAGACCCAAATTGCCGATTTGTTTGGGAACTCCTTGAAATCTAGGGCCAGAGATCTTCCTAATACGGTAAAAGGCGTATTAATGCTAGGTTATTTCATGATAAGGGAATATAATAATAGGTATTACGCCAAGGCTAGAAATCTATCAATAATGTTAAAGGAAGCTTATGATGAAGCATTAAGGAAATATGATGCCCTCATAATGCCAACAACTCCTATGAAAGCCATGAGGTATAGGAGTGAACCAAGTTTTGATGAGTATTTCATGATGGCATTAGGAATGATAAGTAATACCGCTCCTTTTGACGTTACTGGACACCCTGCTATGAATGTACCTGTGGGGTATTCGAATGGTTTACCGGTTGGTTTAATGATAGTAGGAAGCTACTTTGAAGAGGACAAGATACTTAGAATAGCTAATGTGTTTGAAAGAATGAAAAAATAATTTTTTAAAAAAGATCAATTCGCGTTATGTCGTTTTAACTTCTTTATAAGTGAACCACCAATCAAAGGGCTGACCTAATCTCATTTTGGCATCTTTTATAGTTCTGGGTGCTGGATTAATGACCTTGTCTCCTATTAGTTCATTATTTGGCCAGTTCGCTGGTGTTACAACTCCGGCTTTATCAACTAATTGTAATGCTCTAATAGCTCTTAGAATTTCATCAATATTCCTTCCTATCTCCATTGGATAGTACAGTATTAATCTCACAATTCCCTTATCGTCAACTATGAATACTGCCCTAACTGTGGCTGTAGAGGATTCTGCGTGAATCATTCCTAACCTCTTAGCTACATTACCCATTGGATCCGCAATTATTGGAAATGGAACTTCAACCTTTAGGTTCTTCTCTATCCACATTACCCATTCAATATGGGAGATGTTACTGTCAACTGAAAGTCCTATTAGCTCTGTGTTCAGTTTCTTGAATTCCTCGTATTTCTTAGCAAATGAATAGAACTCTGTAGTGCATACTGGCGTAAAGTCACCAGGATGGCTGAATAATACGAACCATTTCCCCTTGAAGTCCTCTGGTAACTTTATCTTACCATGTGTAGTTACTACTTCCATTTCTGGGAATTTCTCTCCTATTAATGGAATTCTTCCTTCACTCATTTTCTCATCTATATATAACTTAGAATAGCTCCTATTTAAAATTAACTCATTCTCATTAAAATGTAACTTTTAAATTAAAGTCGTTCTAAATTTCCTATACTAGCTGTAGAGATGGATGTGGTATGGAGAAGGTAGTACTATTATGGTAAAATTAAGGTATCGAGTGTAAGATCTATTTTGAGATGCTTTCGTCATGGATATACTAATATCCAACAACTCATGTGAAATGGACAAATCATACATTAACTTTATATGTTATAAAAGAGGAAAATTGTATATATGAAAGTTGCAATACCAGTTACAAATGGGTATGTTTCTGGACCAGGTGAAGGATTAGTTGTTCAAATTTATGAAATAAATGGGAACGAATACAAAATAATAGAAGAATATGAGAATCCCGCATTAAATGCTACTGCAGCCAGAGGTGTGCATATGTTAAAATCCGCCGTTGATAAAGGTGTTAACGCAGTTGTTGTAGCGGAAATGGGTCCTCCAGGGTTTAGGTTTTTGCAGAGGTATAATGTGAAGGCATATCTTGGAATGGGTCTTGATGCTAAGACTGCCTTGGAGAAGCTAATTAAAAACGAATTACCTGAAATTAAGCAACCAACACATGGGGAACGTCACGGGGAACATCACCACTAGAGTTGTCTACTCTCTTCTATGTTGGTGAAGTATATCCTTCTTATCATAATGATATCTATTATAGTTATTATGAGAGTCCATAATACAGAAGATAAAATGAGAGCGTCAACAGATACTCTTTCTTGTGCATTCTGAAAGTTTATTGGTGGTATATTCCCAGTATATCCATAATATAATAGAAGCATCATCGACAAGTACGGAGATGTGTAGTCCAAAATGTTTGGATATTCTGAAAATGTGAATAGAGAATAGAAGATAAAGCCTAATATTAGAGGTATGAAGCTAATTAAATTTTGCATTCTCATTCCCTTAAATTTAATTGTTATTATTGCCAAAAACGTTGAGAATGATATAAAGAATAAGCTTCCCAAGATCAATATTGGAATTAAAGTGGGAATTTCTGAAGGATATGTAATTATCCCTGTCCCGTTGTTTGAAAACATAAATGGGATTACAGCGGTCATTAGAAGTTCTATTATTAATCCAACTACTAAAAATCCCAGATAAATAGAAAGTACATACGTACTCGCCTTTAATTTGCTGTATCTTAGTAAATATGGTAGAGTTCCAGTTTGATAAAAAAGTATAAACGCTATTGATACAGCTAGTGCACTTAGCGATAGTATTACCAAATCGGAATACCACACTGCAACGTAGTTTTGATATATTATTTTTTCGTTAGTAAATGGTATCTCTTTTAAAAATCCAGGTGCCATAATGTAAGCTCCTATTATTCCCCAGAATACTATATAAAGTATTCCCCAGCCTATTAGATTAGGATTTAGAAGGGTTCGTTTTACGATGTAGGTAAAGAGTCTTTTCATGGTTAATAATGAGTAAAAAGATACTATAAGTTTCAATGATAGTTCAATTTTTGAACTATCTTAATGATTTTTATGTCTAGAAGTAAAGATAGAGTTATGCTAGAGTATAAAGATTTCACGATAATGTTTGAAAGCGTGCTATTTCAAGGAGTTAATCTCAGAATCAACAGTAAGAGCATTATGCTAGGACCAAATGGTTCAGGGAAAACAACTATCATAAAGGCTACATGTGGACTAACACCTTACGAAGGTCACATATACGTTGATGGTATTGAAGTTAGAAAAGTAAGGAACTATTTAAATCTTTCAACCAATCTTGAGGAAGTTTATAGTATTGGTAGAAAGGTTAAAGATATCGTATATCTATTTGAAGAGATTAAGGATTTAGACGCTGATATGTAATATACTACTAAAAGAAGCCAGAGTTTTCGAGCAAGTCATAAATAAGCCTTTGTATAAGCTCTCAGCTGGCCAGTCATCAATTGTTAGACTAGCTTTGACATTGTCTACAAATCCGAAGATTGCATTAGTTGACGAACCATTTGAAAATTTAGATCCCGCGAGAAGGGTGCTTATAGTCAAATGGCTAAAGGAGTATTTCAATGAGGGCATTGTAACAACGCATGAATTGGATCTATTAAGGGAATTTAAGGACTGGGACTCCTTCATCTTGATAAATGGTAAGATTTATGGTCCAGTATCAGTTGCTGATCTCATTGAAGCTAACGTAGTTGAGGGTAAAATAGAGAACGCCACACTTACCATAGAGCTTCAAGAAGGAAAGATGTTATCGTTTATTAAAAATGCTCAAATTGGGGCTAAATTAACCCATCTAGGTAGTATAGATCGAATTTATGGTGTAATGTGAATGAGCTATAAGGACTTAGTTAAAGAGGCTGAAGATTTTGCTAGAGTGTTAATCAAGAAGAAGTCTAGAAAGGTATTGGGTATATATTATGCGATTTGGGGATTTTATGAACTGATTCTAAGTCTTTCATATGTAATTATAGGTTCTTTAAACGTTAATATTCCACTTCTATATGGACTTGTTCCCCTTATTTTAGTAATACCCTTTGCCTATTTCACGGCAACGATCTTTAAAGGTATTAGGGTTGATTACATAAAACTTATCGGTAGAGAAGGCTATGGAAGGACGAGATTCAACTATACAATAATGGTTCTACTCGTATTAATGTTATTTATATCATTTATTTTGGTCTTATACTTGAGTATAAATACTGTATATTTTATACTACCATTTTATATATACGTAATCTTTATTGCGTATTCACTATATCGTTTCCTATATTCTAAATATAGACTTGTAGAGCCCAGATACTATGACCTTATAGCAATTGTCACACTTCTATTAGCCCCGTTAGGGATTTTATCACAACTACTTTACTCACTTTACATAGCTTTTGAAATAGCGTGGTTCTATGCGTCCATCAGTTCTTTGTTAGAGGTGTCTGCTGTTGAATGATGAAGAAGAGAGGATTAAAGAGCTAATCCAATTCTTAAATAACAGAGCCTTGAATAATTCGGTTAGATTAGCTATTTTGATAGCCTTGTACACTTTCGGTCAGATGACGTTCTCTGAGATACTGGAGTACTCTCGAATACCTAAAAGTTCCTTACTGATGCATTTGCAAATCTTGGAAGAGGAGGGGTTAGTAATAACTAAAAAGGGTTTCACTGTGAATGGTGTAAGGACATTCGTGAGAATAACAGATAAAGGAAGGGAGACAGTAAAGGAGTACATTAGGCTAATAGGTAACATGTCTTAAAACCTTGTAACTTCTGTTATATATTATTCTACTTATGTCTTACACATTACATTTTAAGTTTAAAATTAACAGTTGGACTATTTAATAAAGTAAAGCTTAAAAAAGGATTTTTACATTATTATATAATGGCGGGAAAGTTTTATGTGATAGTAGGGATTTTAGCTCTACTCTTCATAATACTATACTCTCTATTACCATTCTATTCCAAAAATGATCCGACGCTCCTAGGACTACCCCTATTTTATTGGTATCAAATTATCCTAATGCCAATAGGGGCTCTTGTGTTCTACGCGGTTGTTACAATCGTAAGGGATTGAGAGTATGGATGGGTTACACGTCTCGATAATTTCACTAGTGCTGTTTGTAATTTTATTTGTAGTTTTTGTATATTTGGGCTTTTATGGAAGTAGATGGAGAAGAGGAGATCTATCAAAGCTTCATGAATGGGCACTAGCAGGAAGAAGATTAGGACCATACTTGATGTGGTTCCTACTAACTGCCGATTTATATACTGCATACACATTTATTGCAGTACCCTCTCTAGTTTTAGCTAGTGGTCCAGTTGGATTTTTCGCAGCCTTTTACTCTGCAGTCACACCGTTCATAGCCCTACTCTTCATGCCTAGATTATGGACGATTGCAAAAAACAAGGGGTACGTTACAGCAGCTGACTTCATTAAGGATAGATTTAACAACAAGATTCTAGCTGGTCTTGTCGCAATTACTGGTGTGGTTGCTGAATTGCCCTATATAGCGTTACAAATTGTGGGTATGCAAGTAGCATTACTTATCCTGTTACTAGGTTTAGGAGTTAGTAACGTTTCATTAGCAAGTGATTTAAGCCTTTTAGTAGCCTTCATAATTTTGGCAGCATTCGTATTTACGAGTGGTCTTAGGGGTGCGGCGTTAACTGCAGTATATAAGGATATCATAATTTTGGGTACAGTAATAAGCATTGCAATCTATGTCCCATTAGCTTTTGGAGGATTTTCAGGTGCATTCCATAACGCTCTAACATTAAGCTCACAAATTAATTTAGCATTAAATAATGTTAATAAACCAATTTTCTATAATTATTTACCTAACACCCTTGCTGCACAAACTGCTTATATTTCCTTAGCCATTGGAAGCGCATTCGCCCTCTATCTATATCCTCATGCTGTAAATGCAAGTGTAAGTTCAGATTCTAAGAAATCACTTAAATTATCCCTAGCATTACAGCCCTTCTACTCGATCATATTAGCCATTATAGCCCTATTTGGTATCCTGGTTTACGCTAACCCCAATGTGGTTAGTTTTATCGCTAAAACACATTCTGGTGCAGTAGCTGTTCCCGCTCTAATAGGGTATTCGATGCCAGATTGGTTTGTTGGAATAGCGTTATTGGGAATTTTCATAGGAGGTCTGGTTCCTGCAGCTATAATGGCAATTGGAGCAGCTAATCTCCTTACTAGGAACATTATAAAGGAGTTTAAACCTAATATGTCTCCTAGCACAGAATCAGCCCTAGCTAAATGGATTTCCACTGCGTTTAAATTTTTAGCCTTAGCCCTAGTATTCGCTACACCATCAACTTATGCCATACAGTTACAATTATTAGGTGGGATAATTATTTTACAAACTTTACCTTCAGTGTTCCTAGGACTTTATACTAATAAGCTCAATGGTTATGCGTTAGTTGGAGGTTGGGCGGGAGGAATGTTTAGTGGTATATATCTAACATTATTGGCTAATCACTTCGGCCCACTGAAAACCTCATCTTTCTTAACACCTTTAGGGCCAATGTATATAGGAGTAATATCAACTCTTATTAACTTAGCCATAGGAGTAATTGGGACCGCAATAGCCTACGGAGTAGGCTGGAGACCAGTAAGCAATATAAGGGCAGAAGAAATAGGTTAAATTCTTTTTTATTATTTATTAAAATATCAAATTCTTTTTTTTAAAAACCATTAACTCTTCCTTATTAACCTCTCAGCATTATGCTTCAATATTTTATCCTTAATATCTTGGCTTAAATTTACACTCTTGAACTCCTCTATCCAACGTTCTGGCCTTATCAGAGGAAAATCTGAGCCAAACAATAATTTATCGCTAAGTCTTTTCGCATTATTCCAAATCGCTTGTGGAATATATTTAGGAGCCCAACCTGAAAGATCTAAATAAACGTTGGGCTTATGTAATGCGATTGCTATTGCTTCTTCAGTCCATGGCCAACCGAAATGAGCTAATACGATTTTCATGTTATTATACCTCACTGCTATTTCATCAAAGTAAATTGGTCTGCCGTAGTCTAACCTAATACTTGATTTTACACCAGCCCCAATACCAGATGTACCGGTGTGAAATACAACTACTAGTTCATGGCTATCAATTATCTCGTAAAGTTTTAATACCCTTTCGTCTAGAGGATTGAAACCTTGCAACTGTGGATGTAATTTAACACCTATTGGCTCAAACTCCCTTATTGCCTTTTTTAGTTCCTCGATAGCGTTTGGTTTTAATGGATCAACTGAAATAAATTTCACAATCCTATCATCTAGGTTAATCACTTGATTTGGAATTCTTCTGCCCAAAAACGTCGTGGAATCTATCGGTAATACAACAAACCTCTTTATCCCGAAAGACTCGTAATAATCTAAAATCTCCTTTAATCCCTTAACTTCAACCTTCGCATTAAAGTATTTAATAGCGGGTTCAGCATACTCTCCTAAAAAATCTAAAAACTCTTTAACGGGAGCATGAAAATGAAAATCTATCATTATTAAATCTATGCGATTAAGTGTTAAATATTTTACGGGAAACTGACAATATTAAGGAGTAATAGGGGTGTTATACTTGCTCAAGTTATAAAGGGCAAGGTAAAATTGGATGAGTGTGGACTTAGTGTCGTCATTGAGCTATTTATATTTCTATGTTATTGGAATGAATAAGGCATGCAAAACGTTATTTTGCACCTACAATTTGTAGAGATTTCCCTTGTTTAATAAATTATATACTAATGACGACACTATCACCATACTCGCTAATGCTAAACTTACTTTTAAATAACGCTTGATTTAGAATTTAAGAAAATTTAACTAGCTTAACATCTAAGAAAATTGAAGGATTCATCAAAGCACATTCTCACACTTTTGATAAAAACCCTCTAAAGTCTAAAAGGGAGTTGCAAGATACTTCCTTGAAAATAGTAAGGGACTACTGCACTGAGAAAGAAAGATACACCAGACGTGGGAAAGAAACAAGACTTTTCCCAAACGATCATCTGTTTTTTATATTACAAATAATTGCTTGTACTTATAACCATTGACTTTGTAGACATATATTATAGTAATAAGGAGATGTGTTAATAGTACTATAGGATCTCCCAACTTTGTAGACAAGTCATATAACTCTTTTAGCTTATTGAGACCTCTGTCCTCACTTCTGTTAGGTTTATCAGGTAACTTTATTCCATACCAACCTAAAGTTTCGATTTCTTTCTTAATATAGTCCAAATCTACCCCTTCATCCTCTATTCTATCATGTAGATCCATTACACTCTTAATAAACTGTTTAGGCTTATTGACGGAATTAAGGATGAATGGCAAATAGTTAATAACCTCACTTAGCGATAACTTTGAAGTCCTTAATGTCCAGTGGGAGTATCTTAATGCTCTAGTTAAATACGCTGTGTTTTTAAACTTTAGGGGATCGGTGATCGTTAATACGGTCTGCGTCTTTAAGGTTAATTTACCACAAATTTTCTCCACAATAGCTAATATAAAGTGTTCTCTGCTTTCATATAGCTGTAGCATCCTAACCTCGTAGGGATCTATTGCAATTTCACCAAATCTTATTCCCAATCTGGGTCGATTCTTGGTAAAGAAAACGTAGGGATCATAGAGACCTATTTCGCCTTCATAGGGTTTAATAGTCACATAAACCTTTAGCCCCATATATTCAGCCTCAAATTCTCTATCTTGAATTGAATTGAACTTCTTCATTAGACTAAGTAAATTGTTTGTTTTAAAGGTCCAAAGTACTGGGAATTTTAAATTCTCAACTTCTTTAACCTCTCCGACGTTCTCTTCGAACTTTTTTAACAGCTCTTTTTTATTAATTTTGAGCTTACTGATCTCGTCGAGTAAACCCTTTAGTTTGCCGTTATTAAAATAGTCATCAAATACCTTGTGCGCTAGGTAGGAAAAATAGAAAATATTATCTTTATCTTTCAACTCCTCTAGTTCCTTTACTTCATCTCGGTATTTCTCATGAAGAGATTTTAAGGGTTCCACAGTATGTGTCTTAGAAAGTGTTTCTGCTGCCATCATTAGATTGTCGAAAAATTTTTGAACATTCTTAACGTCTATTTCTCCGTCAATAACCATATTAAAAATAGCTACTGCCATATTACACATTCAACCTAGTAATATTTTATACTTTATTACAACGTAAAGCGTAGTCAGACTTCTACAAAACCGTTTGGAGACCTCTACATGAGACGTTATTTGACTTGAGCAAAACTGAAAAATTACTATAATTATAATATGTCATATTTTACTATTATGCACTCTATTCAATGATAGAGAACGTTATAATATATATTAACATGATAAATATCTAAGCTATCCTATACGTGAATTATATATCATTATAATAAATAAATACTAATGTAAATTGAATTAATAAGGGCTATATTTATTTTTCGCATTATAAATGACTTTTAAATCTCCGAAAAATTTGGAGAGAGTATAGATATACGTTATGTATTATGTTGAAAGAAAGCCATTGTATTATGGGAAATCCTTATTTACTATAAATTTTAAATAAAACTATATCAAAGTAGGATTCGTAGCTTATTAATGGTACTTCCATTAATGGCATCGTATTAAACCTGGGAGAGTTTAAATTTGTGTTTAAACTTACGTTTAAACACGGCAAAGACGATTACTATTTCAGAAGAGGCGTATAGGTTATTACTTAAGGAGAAGAGGAATGGGGAGAGTTTTTCAGATGTCATTGTAAAGCTTATAAAGGGTAATAGGAGAAAGGTAATGAAATACGCTGGAATTTGGTCAGATATGAATGATGAAGAGACTAACAAACTTTTTAAAGACTTAGAGAAAATATGGGTAAGATAGAATGTAAATGCTTAGATAGTGATATATTAATTGATTTCTTAAGAGGTAAGAAAAAAGCTGTAAGTTACATTGATATTATAAAAAACAATTTTAGGATAGTAACAGCAGTGGTTAATGCATTCGAATTGTATTACACCGCTTATAAGTATAATCGAGATATTGAGAAAATTGACGAATTTATGCAGTCCATTGAAATACTTCCATTTACCCTAACTGAGGCTAAGAAAGCAGCTGAGATAAAAGCGAAACTTGAGAGTGAAGGGGAAATGATAGGATTAAAAGATGTATTAATTAGCTCTATTGCAATTTCAAATTCTTGTGACATAGTTACCAGAAATGTAAAACATTTCAGTAAAATTCTAGGAGTTAAAGTCGAGAATTGGAGGTAATAAAAAGTGCGGGAAGGAAGGATATTCAGTTAAACTATTTTATCCACTTTTTAACTCCTTAAAATTATTTTCGAGGTGATGAATTTGGGGTCTAAGGCTATTCGCTTTTTGCAAGTAGTTAAACTTTTAACCTATTAACAAAATGTTACACTATGTCTTTCTTTAACGTGGATGAAATAAAGAAGTTAATAAATAGGAACAATTCCGTATTAGTAGTATGGGATGTTCAAGAAGCATTAGTCAATTCAATTTTCAACAAGGAAGAGTTTATCGCAAAACTAAAGGAATTGATAGAATCTGCTAGAAAGTATAATGTACCAATAGTTTATACAATGATTACGCCTTTTCCCGATAGATTCCAGCCTAAAATTAGACGCTCATTTAACCCTGGTGATATTTACAAGGAGGTTTATCCAAAAGAGGGAGATGTCATCTTAAGGAAAAACACCCCAAGCATATTTGTGGGAACGAATTTTGAGCTAATGTTAAGGAACGCTGGTATTTACTCAATAGTCTTCACTGGAATAGCTACGGACATTGGAGTGGAAACTTCAGCGAGACATGCACAAGCTTTAGGTTTTATACCAATCGTTGCAAAAGAAGCCGTATCATCAACTGATAAGGAGGCCCATGAGAGATCGTTATTAAATATGCAAAAACTGATGCTTGTGTTATCAAATAAAGAGATTGTTGAATTATGGGAGAAGTAATTAAGGTTGAAAAGCAACATTAATATCAACATTTCTTCCATTTGCTAAAATTAGTCTAATTGTATAAGTATTTCCAGGGGTAAGTTGTTGTAAATTAGTGTTGAAGTTTATTTTTATGGAATTATAACCTTTTGATAATGCCTTTGGTGTGATCTCATTTGTAGAGTAATCTGTATTTAGAATAATAGAACTGAGTATTTCCTCTTCAATATCAGAGGAGACAGCAATAAACGCTTCTCCATTACTTCTCAATATTCCACCATGTGCAGTAATATTAGGAGTAGAAGAACTGCTTGAAACATTAGTAGATGAAGTAATTTCAATAGGAGTAGAAGAGGCTTGAGGTGGAGGCGGAGTAGTAACGGGCCTTTTCACGGCTGTTAAGTTACCAAGTCCTATATACGTAATGATTAAACCTATAAATGCCAAGAGTCCCCCATATTCTAGTTTAAAGATGAATATAATAACCCCTAAAATTAAAACAATTCCTCCTATTGATAAGTGATTACTCCCATAGTGATTACCGATTAGCCTATACGAAAATCCCAACATTATAAACGTTATAAACGCAAACAACTCCAATAATGTCTGTATTGGGTTAAGTATTGAACTAGTGATACCGTTAAATACTAAAGACAATGTATACGTCACAACTCCAACTATTGCCAATATCGATAATACTAGGAACAAGGACGATATTATATTTCCTATCCCAATATTTACTTCTGCCTTTCCTAATGTGTAAAAACCTCGTTGAATATCGAGATATGTTAGGATTGTCAATAATGTGGATACTGCTGAGGAAGGTAATAACACTAGGAACTCCTGTAGTGGTGTGGGTAAGCCTAGATATTCCATGAGGTAAGTGAATAGTATTGCAAGTAGCTCAATTAATATTATGATAATGATTTCAATATTACCTCTCTTTAAATAACTTAAGCCCTTATATTCTACTTCACTGTAACTCATCACTTTATATATAATCGTATCGCTATTAAAAATGTTTCTAGATTTGTATAATTATTGAGCAGCTTTCCAAGAAATAAAATAATAGCCAAAACTTGGGTAAAAGAGTTTTAGAATAATCCTATTTCTTTCAATAACTAAACGATGATTTGGTATTGGAGAAGGTATTTGAGGACCATCTATTACTACTAAGTCGTATCTTTCGGCTTTTACATCTATAAATCTGTAACCCTCGGGGAACTTAACTTCTAATGTCGAGAATAGGGTAGGTTGCATTACTGATAAACCGTCCATCATTTCGGGATCGTCATATCTCTCTATTGTTTCCTTTTGCGTGAATGTGAAGTAGTTAGACTGAATTACTTTAAATCCATGTATTATTTTCTCTCCTACTCTCGCTGGTGGATTCAACGTTAGTTTAATGTAGGCTTTCTGGACTCCTAGTTCGATCTTCTCCACACTTATTTTACCAAATTCCCTTTTAGGCTTATAGACTTTCAATTTAGTTTTAACCTTATCGTCAACCGACCAGTAACTATTATCTTCAATATATGGTACGCCATTCTTTAATGCAACAGTATGAAATTTAAAGCTTTTAGTTTTACTCCTATCCTTATAAAATGTAACTTTAACCCTTTGTTCTAGATTGAGGAATTGGAAATCTCGAACCAAGTGGAGCTCAAATCTGTTATTATTTAACTCTCCCTCAATTTGAATTAGTCCTAACTTACTGAGGATTAGTATAGCCTTGTATAACTGATTAGTTGAAACTTTCTTAGATTTAGGAAGTTCTCGGGATGTAATATGCCCGTTATTTTCCAACAAACTCTTTATAACGCTTAGCAGAATTTTCGGTTTCTTCACATCTTATCTATAAGATAAGAAAGTTTATTACTCTTTTTTCAGTTTCAATAAAGGCTAACTGATATTTTAGTAAAAAAACTATTTCCTTACTATTTTTACCACTCTTCTTCCTCTTCTTCCCATAAGTCCTCTTCTTCCTCGTCCCAGTCTTCCTCTTCTTCCCATAAGTCCTCTTCTTCCTCGAATATCATTATACCACTCCATTTTAACCTTTAACATGGGATTAAAATGTTTTTGGGGGGAAAGTACATCCATAGTCACATGCATTTATCAATTCGGCTTTATGATAAAACGAACTACAAACCTTGTCTTTTTAAAGCAGGATAAAGCTTTTTAACCAACTTAACAAACGCTCTCCTATGACACCTCCTTCCGGTCAACCTACTGAGGATGAGGAGCGGGAGCCGACCATTACTCCCGCAATACCAGAAGGAGGTGTCTACGAAGTTAAGTTCGAGAATAGGAGGACAAACATAGTTCGTCTCCTACCAAACGGCTATCAACATAAGAAGTTACTGAAGTTAGCAGACGTTTCAGCCAAGTTATTCAACGAGATAAACTACGAGAGGAGACAACAATTCTTTCACGGGGAAGAAGTAGACTTCAAAGGAACGTGGGGCAAGTACTATGAGAAGTATAAGAACACACTGGGTGTTAACGCTCAAGCAGTAATGCAGAAGAACAACGAGGTGTGATCGTCGTTCTTCTCCCTACTTAAACTCAAGAAGGAGGGAAAACTACCACACATGGATCATGTCTCTCCTCCACGTTATTGGAAGGACAGTTTAGGGCGGGGAGTTGGTCAGAACTTACTTCTTCTCCACCAAGGGGTTAGGTCTCCTATCGGTCATCTTGTCTCTGACTCGAGTATTGAGGTTCAGAGAATCCTATTTTACACCAATTTACAAAAATAGGTTAAGTGGGCGAAAGGCTTCACCATTTATGGAGATGGATAGCCCTCTTATATTTAAATACCGCTTTGTCGAGATATCCTTTAGTAGTGCTAATGACGCTCCTCCTCAGGTCGATTGAGGGCTTAATGGGGCTGAGGGAGGAGTATCTCTCTCCTCTCTTAAGGGGCTAGACGTTATGGATGAAAGTTCCCTTCTCTTTTCATATGGGGGGAGTTCTGGCGACCCCTACTGCCCCTCAAATGAGGTCCCGAATCAATGAGGGGAACGATGAGCCCTCTGAAAGAGAACCCTTCGCCCTTTCAGATGAGAGAGACGTCAGAACCGAAACGTAATTGTGATTCTCCTCAAAAACACTACCTCCGCATCTAAACAATTATAACCAATTTCCTTGGTTCTAGAAATCAGATTTACGGCGTATTATGAAGGAATACTTGGATTCAACGAGTATTACTCCAATTTATTCTTATCAGCTTAATCTCGAATCGAATATTCAACGATTCTACACTACATTAAATAAAGTTTATCCCTAAAAACTCTTCTGCGAATTGCTAACGCATCCAAAATCATCTCGTTCAAATCCTCCAAAATGGTATCTGTACCTTAACCTCTTTGTCTTCATGCATTTTTCAGCGATGATAGGTCTGAGTGACTCTCAGTACTGTAACGATTTCCCAGAGTAGAAGAATTACCTAGTAGTTAGATCTCGAGCTTGCAAACTAAAAAATTTTTATGCTATTCCCATCCTCTCCATCGAGGCTTACAGATGTAAGATATTTGATTGTATACTTAAATGTGATACTTTTCATAATATTTCCTTATGAGGTGATCACTTTTTATAGATAATAAGGAATAAAAGCACAGACTAATAATGAGGATTTAAACGTGCTTGATTGGCCCAATGCAATATCTAATCTATGAAATAGTGCAGCGAGAGTTTTTATCGTAATGACGATATTTTAAACCTTTTAGGTCATAAACTTAAGTCTTATACTAAATGAGTTATGCTTGTCTTTGAGGTTTTGAGCGATCTTCTAAATCTATATAGGAACCTAAGTCCGAATAATTAAGTGATGATATTTTATTTGAGGAGGTCAGAGTACCAGCTTCTTGATGTAACTTTAATTTGCCCCTCAACAATATAAGTATGTTATGAAATATGATGTAATAATTATTGGTGCTGGCCATAATGGTCTAGTTTCCTCAATATATTTGGCTCAAAAAGGGCTTAAGGTATTAGTCATTGAGGCCAGAAATAGGCCCGGTGGAATGAGCGACACTGAAGAATATAAGGGAGTAAAATATAGTAGGGCGTCATACGTATTAGGTCTATTTCCTAAAAGAATTCAAGAGGAATTGGGGGTAATTTTTCCTACAGTTGACTCAGATGTTGCTGACGTTTTCGTTACTGAAGATGGAAAGGTTGTGAATATATGGAGAAATAAGGAGAAAAGACTTGAGGAGTTTAAGCGACTAGGTCAAACCAAATACCCTAAAATGGAGGAATTATTGTTCAAGATTAAGGAGAAGATTGAAAAGGAAATGCAATACGTTACCAAACCGCCTTCCTTCGAGGACTTTATGAACGCAGTAGAAGGAACTGAACTTGAGATATTTACACAACCATCTAGAAAGTTCCTAAATGAATATCTAGATGAGGAATTTCAACCTTATTTCTCATATGGATTTATGTACGATTTACCAGCTTATGTTCTGGCATATTACTTTAGTCTAGACTGGAAGATAGTGAGGGGTGGAATGGGAAAAGTAGGAGAAATATTAATGAATAGAGCCAAACAATTGGGTGTTGACTTTATATTCAATACAAAGGTGAATGAGATAATCATAAAGGATAACGTAGCAACAGGTGTGAGAACTAATGCTGACAAAATTATTGAGAGTAAAATAGTGATTAATGCTGCAAGTCCGGTTTTGCTGAACAAGTTGACCAACGGATTACTGAAAGTTTATCATCCGGAGTTCAGGCCCGGTTGGAAGAGGGATACTTTAATATTGAGGGAACTACCAAATCTACCGGATTACATGAGAAATCATCTGGATACGTTATTTACGCTACCAGTAGGTGAAGTTACTATTCCTTCAGCTGTTGATAATAGCCTAGGAGGTCATGTGATGACAATTATGGGTAGTTATGAAGAGGCTAAAGACTTCTTCCCAGACTTGGAAAAGAAGGTGGTTCATGTTGATAGATTAGATGCTTATAAACTTGAGAGAGAATACAATGCCCCCTTCGGAGATATGAATCATATGCCCATGTATACGGAATACTTATTCGATGGTAGACCAATTAAAGGTTGGGGATACACTACTCCAGTTAAGAACTTGTACGTAACTGGTTCTGGAACTTACCCAGGAGGACAAGTTACTGGAGTACCTGGAAGAAACGCTGCAATGAAGATTATAACTGATTTAGGTATCTTATAATGTTGTTGACTATTGGTCATTCAAATAGAAGCTTAGAAGATTTTATCGAAATATTAAAGAAGTATAACGTGGAGATATTAATAGATGTAAGGAGATGGCCTAAAAGTTCTAGATATCCACACTTTAACAAGGAGAATCTCAAAAAGGCTTTGGAACAAAGTGGTATAGAATACTTATGGAAGGAACAGTTAGGAGGATATAGGAAAATCGGAAAAGACGTTGAGGATATAGCTATTGGCAAATGCTTTAAGAGCGAGGGTTTTAGAGCTTATGCAATTTACATTCTAACTAACGAAAGGGCTATGGAAACATTAGAGGAGGTTAGGGGAATTAATAAGATAAAGGTAATCATGTGCGCTGAGAAGTTTCCTTGGAATTGCCATAGAAAGATAATTTCTGATTGGTTTTTTGCTAGGGGAGATGAAGTATTACACATAATAGATAAGGAAAGCACTATCAAACATAAACTCACTACATGTGCAGAAATTGTGAAAAATAATTTAAACTATAAATAATTTAGCTAAATTCAACTAATTTTTAATATTCTTTTAGCGTTATCTCTCATTATCTTCTCATCCTTTAAAACATTATATACTTGATAGGCGTATTCAGCCAAATCTTGCCCCTTAAATGCTGGGAAATCACTTCCGTAAATTACCTTATCTGAAATTTCGTGTAATCTAGGTAATACTTTCAATATGTTCTTAGGGGGAATAGACGAGATCTCTAGGAACACGTTTCGTGTAAAACGAGCCATGTGGAATGCAGTATTGTACCATAGTGGTCTCCCCGCATGTGCTAGGATTATCCTAAGTTTCGGGAAATCCTTAGCAACGTCATCAGCGTAAATCGGATCAGCATATTTATTTCTACTTTCCACTCCTATACTTGTTCCAGTGTGAATTAGGATAGGTAAATCGTGATCTTCAGCGAATTCATACACGTAAAGTAGTTGCTTTAGTCCTCCTTCCTCTTCTCTATACGCATTAGGCTTGAAGGCATGATGTACAGGATGTAGCTTAATTCCTATAATACCTAACGAATACTGTTTATCTAACTCTCTCCTAACATCACATCTCCACGGGTTTACTTCTCCCCATTGCAGATAAAGATCTGGATTTCTCTTTCTCTCCTCGTAATCGATATAGAAACCATCATAACAGTCATCACTATGGCATGGGTGTGAGGGAACAAGAAGGATTTTTTCAATTTCGACAAACTCATTCTTTAAAGTCATCCTTGTTTCCTCAACATTCTCTAAGAATTCCTTACAGTGTTCAGGAATTTTTCTAGCGTATATGTGATAATGAACATGAGTATCAATAACTTTTATCATCAAGATAGGTATGTTTCCTTTCTATTATTAATATCTATCTTTGATTTTGAAATGACGAAACTCGTCTTGAGACGCTATGATCTTTAGTATATCCCTCTTAGCTTCTTCCTTGAATTGATTTACGTTTATATCTGGAGGAGTTACTCCTCTACATCTCATTTTTAGTATCTCATCTCTTATATCCCCCATTTTCTTGGCCAAAGACTTAATTTCCGTGGTCTCGTAACCAAGAGCCTCAACTAGGTTCCTAGTCACCCTTACGCTTTTCCTTAATTCATGGAAATCTGTCACGTCTTGTATTTGATGTAGAGAGGTGAGAATTCTATTATATATAACTAGTCTGGCACCATATATCTTATTATTGACGAAGCAAACTTTGAGTCCTCTAACTTCCTTTACAGCCCTAATGGCTAGTCTATTTCTTTCTTCATTAATTACTTCGCAGATATCCATGTCTCTGACCTTTCCTAATTTGCTAATTACCTCTTTCGCTAAGAATAGACACTCCACGTTTTCGTATACTGGATAAAGAGCATATAGTACATCGAAATACTTTCTCACCGCCACCCTAATATCGTGAATTTCCTCAACTCCAATACCATTTATTTGCAAGGCCTTTTTCAACTGTAGATTAAGGTAATTCTCAACTCGTGATACTGACAATTCTCCTCACTATCTCCTTTTGTACCTCGTCGAATTCCTTGTCGGTGTATATCATGTTTTCCTTGGGGGAAATTGACATTAAAACTTCTTGAAACCTATTAATGTAATCTATGTAAGCCTCAAATGTGTCCTCCTTTATACAGATGTCTATTCCAGTTTCTAATGGATCTAGATAACCCCTTTTCTTTATTATCCTTCTTACTATTTCGTCAGGAGTTGATATTAGCGGTAAGGAGACTGAAGGTTTTGGAATAATTGAGAGCACATCATTTATCCATTCTTTCTCCAATCCTCTGGTTAAACCCCATGAAGTTAACGTGAGTGTATAACCGTCAGCTAAAGCTATAAATCCAGAATCTATTGATGGGTTGACATAATTCTCAATTTGATCAGCCAAGTCTGTGACATAGGCTAAAAATAGTGTCCTTCTCTCAAATATTATATTTCTCTTAACTTGTGTTATTCTTTCTCCTAATAATTTTGACTTCTGCAATCCAAATGTAATTACTCCGTATCCTTGTTTCTCCAAATACTTTTTTGTAGCCTCTAGATGAGATGTTTTACCAGATCCTTCAATTCCTTCAAAGGCTATTATCAATGTATTCACCCAAAATCTTTCTTATGTCCATCTGAACGTCCTTTAGTGGTCTATTTCCATCTATCGTTATGAAATTGCTTTCCTCTTTAGCTATTTTATCGTAAATCTCTACAACCATACCTTGATATTTTAAAAAGCCCTCTTCCAATGGAAGCTCACCCAATATATCAATTCCAGCTTCTTGTGGCTTTATCTTCCTCTTAGTTTTTTTAATTCTCTCCAAGGCGACTTCTGGTGTGACCCTTATGTAAAAGGTAAAATTAGGCTTTATCGCAAAGGAATACAATTTCTTCACCCAATTAAAGTCCACGTTCCTAACCACATCTCTAGCGTAGGCAGTATATATGTAGCGATCACATATAACAACAAATCCACTTTTAAGCATTGGCAAAATGAACCTTTCATACCTATCTGAAAAATCAGTCGCATGAATAAGGCTAAAGGTTGTATGTGTGAGCGTATTCTTCTTTTTAGCTTCTTTTATTATATCGTGGATCCAGTCAGATGAGTTCCACTCGGTTAGGTAAACGTCTCTTCTCATTTCAATCCAATCTTTGAGTAATACCGCTTGACTAGACTTACCAGAGCCATCTATACCCTCAAAAGCTATTAATAAACCTTTCATAATCTCACACCAGCGATGTACTTATCAATACTACTCTTCACTATGTTTCCAAAACTTAATATTTCTTTTTTGGTAATATCCTCTTTTAGTAACTTAACTTGTTTCTTCTTAACTTTCCCACCAGCAGCCTCGCAAATCAAACCAACTAGTAACGCTTCATTTAGAGTAAAGCCAGGTAAAACCGATTCCTTGATAAATCTATAACAAGCCCTAAATGGATTGAAGTATCCAACCATCTTGAAGATTAACGATAATAGAGCTGATGACGCGACATAGAAAGAATATTTACTATCGACCTCACTTATAACCTCCTTAAAGATCTCAATAGGTGGAGGATCAATGGCATTAGAATATGATATTTCCTCCAACCAACTCATCTTATCCAAACTCTTACCTTCAGTCAGTACTCCCTCTCTCATACCGAATAGGGAGACAACTATATAACTTCCAGTGAAATATTTCACAAGTTCGTCAATAATAACTGATGCCGAATGTATAGTTAAAGCCCTTTCTTTACTTATCCCCGGGAGGGATTGTCTACTATCAATATCTAGAGAAGGTAAAAGGGAAGCGTATTTACTAATTTGTTTAGAAGGGAGCGAATAACCATGTATTGACTTAATTGGAAAAGAGGATAACTTAAGGTCAAGTTTAGCTAGTGCTCTAACGTTCCCTCCAGAACCAACTATGATATTTGCTTTTTTAATGCTTGTAGTAGAGAGCTCATCGGATACTTTTTTCCTAATTTCCCTTTCTGGAAGGTTAACTAGCTTCAACGCTCCAATTGGCAACTGATGTACTCTGATTATGTTTCCCGAGCTAACTTCAGCTATTTCCAATGATCCTCCACCTAATTCAAAGAATATCCCTTCAGAAATTGGGAGCGTGTTTAGGATACCCAAGGCAGCATATCTCCCTTCCTCTTCCCCGGAAATCACTCTGACTTCATTTTCTATTATTTTACTTAGTCTATGTCTAACTTCGTTACCATTGGACGCATATCGAAATGCACTAGTTGCAACTATTTTAACTTCATTGACATTTACACCGTTTAATATCCTTTTAAAAATCATAAAAGCCCTCTCTGCCTTCGCCACCTTTTCCTCAGAGATAATGTCTCCTTCCTTTAATCCTTCTCCTATTCTGACATATGATTTAGAGGAACCAATCATCCTGAACGTTCCATTACGAAAAACTTGGTAAATTACCATTCTAAAGGAATTGTAGCCGCAATCTATAACTGCTGAGATCATCTAAATCAGCTTTAAAACTTTCTGGCTGAGGAGAGTTTTCAAAACTCCTCTCCCTTCCTTCAGATCATAATCTACAATTACAACTCCACCTTTCTTAATCTCAACGTTACCTCCGCTTATTGCCTTTACGAAATTGGACAGATACGGTTCATGGCCTACGAGGAGAATAGTTGAGTTATCAGCGAAATCCTTAAGCTTTTCAAGAAATAGAGAGGGTTCCTTATCTGGAGTTAAGTCATCCAAAGTCTCTACTTTTTTCTCACTATCATTATCGTATAGTTCTTCTAATATAACTTCAGCAGATTGATATGCTCTTAAGTATGGGCTGGAAATTATTCGATCTATATTAAATCCCAATTCCTCCAAGAAATTCGCAACTCTCCTCATTTGCTTTACTCCCTTTTTCACCAGTCTTCTATCCTTATCCTCTTTACCATCAACTTGCGGTTCAGCATCTCCGTGTCTCACCAAGATTAAAGTTATCATGTTCTATAATTACGTCTCAGAATATTTAAGCATTTTTGTATAGTAGACATAATTACACAATATATTCAAAATCTCAATTCTCCTTATCATATATGGTCATGACAAAACGAACGACAAGCCTCGCCTTTTTAAGGCGGGGTAAAGTTTTTTAATCTTAGTTAATAGTTTGAAATGTAATGATGTGCGGGGAAGCCCGTATAATAAGGCAACTGTTAAACTCAAACATGTGTCCCCGCACAGAACTACATATCCCCGAGTCCCCAAGAGCCAAGAGCAGAGGGCAACCCCTAGCTAGGGATAGGGGTAATGGGCTGAAGACCCAGCCCGTGGTCTACCGCTGGACGAACGGAGCGGGGTGGGTAAATCCCACTAGCTATGAAGTGATGAAAATGAAGGCGGTAAACCACAAACGTGTGAACCGCCCTAGGGGGAACCCTCGCCCTTTACGGTAGACCCAAAATCATTTTACAAAAATAATTCCGGTAAGGTACTACTAATTTTATAGAAAATAAATGGAATTTATAACTATATTAGGAGTTCAACAAATTGAAGAAAAGCTTAAGGTGAGGAAGACGGTATTATCACGAGGTGAACCAAGGTGATAACACCTTGTCTTCCCCACCAAAATAACATTCAACAAATAGGATATAAATTACTTTCCATGTTAGACTTCCAAGGAAAAAAGGCAGAGAACGTAGAAAAAACGCTAGTCTCCGCGTGTTTATGGAACGACTCCATAGAAAACAAGTCAAGCGCATACAACGTATCACCACAAACCGTGAGGAACTACGCGGAGGAGCAAGGTGTAGAAGTAGTTGAGAAACTCTTGGAACAAGTGAGGAAAATATCCTTGGATACGCTGAAGGGAGAAAAGGAAATAGACATTTCAATAGACTGGACCACCAAAACTTGGTACGGGAAACCGGTGGAAGGACTCGGAAGCTCGGAAAAGGGAAACTCGTGGAACTACGCAACAGCAACGACTAAACATGATGGGAAAGTACTCCTACTGGCTTTCGTCACACATGTGAACGGGATGACCAAGGATGATATCGTGAAGATCCTCGTGGAGCAAGTTGTTGCAATGGGATTCAAGATAAGGTTAATAGCTCTTGATGCGGGTTTCTACACAGTTGATGTGCTTAACTTCATTTCGCAGTTCAATTATATAATCGGAGTTCCCGTTGGGGACGTGAAAGTCTATGAGGAGTTTGATGGAGAGTACATGACAAATAGTAAGAGGCATAGGAGGGATGAACAGGTTAAGTTCAGGCTGATCGTGTATCGCAGGGAGAAAATCAAGAGGAAGAAGAAGGTTGTTTACTTCGCTAGGGCGACTAATCTTGACCTACCGAAGAAGGAGGTGTTGAGGTTGTACAATAAGGTAAGGAGTCCCATAGAGACCTCTTACAGGAACATCAAGGCTTTCCTTCCCTTCACCAGTTCCACTAAGTTCGTCTTCCGCACGTTGATCTTCGTGCTGGCCATGGTTTTCTACTCCTTGTACACCATATTTAAGGGTGTGGTGAGGAGGGAAGAGTTCAGATTATTGCTTATCCTTTTGTTTCCTGGTGATTTATTCAATCTGGAAAATTTTCTATTTAAACTAATAAATATGCTTATTAATGTAATAGATTTATTTTTAGGGAGGTGATTTTGGGTCTACCGTTTAGGGCGGGGAAGAGGTCAGTGGAAATGCTAATAAAATGGAAATCCTTCTAGAGTTCGGCTTTTATCGTAACTAGTAGTGATTAAAAATAGCTACTAGTTACTCAGCCTCATCACTCCTTCTTTCTCCCCGTGCCTAGGTTAGGGAGCCTACCTCCCAGCCACGACACGGAGAGCTTCATTGAGTACCTTCCTTCCCCTCTCAACTGTTCATAGAGTTCATAGTGGTGCTCTCTGATTAATTAACTATAAAGATTTTGAGCTTTAGGTTATGAACCTAGGGTAACTTGATAGGCATATGATATCAGCTTACCTAATATTTAAGAGGATTAGAAATTAATTAAAAATGACTAAAAGTTACGTAAATATGATACAAGACTATAATTTAAGTGGAAGAGAAAGTCGAATAAAATATAAGAAGTAATCATTTAGGTAAGAGTTGGAGGTTTATAAACAAAGCTTTAGTCTTCTAATGGTATAGGGACAGTATCGAACACGGTTTACACTATGAACAATCTAAAAGTGGAGGAGAAAGTCGTAGGATCGGCTATTAAGACTCTAGAAGGAGTTGTAGGAATTTTAATAGGGCCAGCAATTGTTGTAGTATTGTTCCACTTTAGTTTTGGTGCTGAAACTGCAATCTTCGTATTAAATCTCTTAGTTATATTAATGCTTATTTCATAGCCCACATAGGTTTAGAATGCGTTATTAACGTGATTTTTATTATTTTTAAATAGGAATTAATTTATTCACTCAATATCAAATTTTCATAGAACTATTACACTCCTCTAAAAGTCTATTTCCCCTTATAGCCAACTTTTAAATACTTAGAGTACTATTGTACTACTGTATGCCAGAAACTGTAGTCACTAGAAAATACCAGATCACGATACCTAAGGAGATAAGGGAAGCTCTGGGTATCAAAGTTGGAGATAGACTTATCGTTAGAGTTGAAGATGGTAAGATAATAATAGAACCAGTCAGGGCTTCAGACGCACTTAAGAGGCTAGCCACTATAGCTGATAAATACTTAGGAGGACCAAAGAGGATTGATGCGGTGAAGCTTGTTGAGGAGTCTCTTGAGAGGGAAACGGGCTTATATTGATACTAACATTTTCATTTATGTTGCTTTAAAGAACCCGGATTTTTACAATGTATGCTATAAAGTACTTGATATGTTAATCTCTGGTGAGTTTAAAGGCCTTGGCTCTTATCTTGTACTATTTGAGCTCTTTGGTAGTTTATCTAAAATTGACGTAAAAGCTGCATATGAAGCCGTCAACTCATACTTAGACCTTCCAATAACAATACTGGAAACGAACAGGGATACTTTCAGTCACGCTAAAGAGATAGCAGAACTTTCAGGAGTAACTTATGACGCGTTACATGCTGCTTTAGTAAGCCAGAACGGGATTGAGGTAGTTATTACTGAAGACGTGAATGACTGGAGTAAAATAGTGAAGGCTTGGCCTAAAGTAAAGGAAAAGCTTAACGTTAAAGACCTAATTGTAGTCTCTCCTACAAAGGGTAAATTAATGTGAAATGAATTGCAAATAGAGCCACTCACTGCTTTAGTAATAGGCCACATCCTATCATTACTGCATATCTGAGATAATGGAAGAAATTGCGGTTTCTCACACCTTTATTTGTTCTAACATGAAAACTAGAAGCATCTGTTAACAAACTAGCATGACTTTATATTTGCTTATAGTCTAAAGGGCAACTACATTTCTAAAATTACACAAAGACCTTTCCGTATATTAGGAAGAGAGTCTTGCCCTTTAAAGTCTCAGAAAGTATAATTTTAACTTTGTCTCAAAAGTGGATGACGAGTATAAGATTGTTGATCAAATATTGAAGGAGGTTGATTCAGTAAGTGTTAAAAGGAAAAAATATTTTACTTCTTAATTAGTTTTTTAATTTCCTCCCACATCTCATCGATTTCCTCCTGTATACCCTTTATTTCTTCTTCAGTGAGCTGTTTAAATCTTCCTTGTAACTTTAAATACTCCGTTACTGGTTTTCTATTCTTCTTGTCAAGTAGTGTCTTACTTACACTAGTCAATCTAAATTCACCATTTTCTATTTCAAAGAGTGGCCAAACTCCAGTCTCAACTGCAAGTTTCGCAATGTCGATAGTAAATTTAGAGTCGAAACGCCATCCGGGCGGACATGGGGATAATAAGTGTAAATATTTAAATCCACGAATCTGCTTAGCTTTCCTCACCTTGGCTTCATAATCGTATATGTAAGCAATTGAAGCAGTAGCTACATATGGTACTTTATGTTCTGCAATTATGAATGGTAAGGGCTTCTTAAATTCCCTCTTACCTTCTGGAGTTGTAGTTGTCCATGCGCCTTTTGGCGTCAGGCTTGAACGTTGAATTCCAGTATTCATATACGCTTCGTTATCATAACATACGTAAAGGATATCCTCATTTCTCTCTGCAGCACCGCTTAATGAGGCAAATCCTATATCTCCAGTAGAACCATCACCAGCCCATACGGTTACTATTACATCCTTATCTCCCCTAGTCCTTAAAGCTCTAACAATGCCGGAAGCTATAGCTGCGGGAGCACCAAATGCGCTATGTATCACTGGGACAGTTGAAGGCATTCCACTTGTATCTCCCATTATTATTGTAGTACATGAAGCTGGAACGACTAGAACGGTTTTATTTCCTAAAACCTCTAGGAGTACATCTAACTCTTTAGGTATTGGGCAACCCGGACAGGCAGCATTACCTCTATAGAACTTGGGTATCCTCTTAGGTGTAACTAAGCTACTCACAACAGCCACCTCTCTTCTTCCAAATTATCGTTGATTAGGTCTTCAATCACCTTTTGGAAGTGACGCGGCCTAACGTCCTTTCCACCAATACCTGCTATTACGCTGTAAACTGGTACTCTATAGCCATAAAGTGTAGCTTTTATCTCATTTGCTAAAATCCCTCCAGAACCATACGAATAAGCTCTATCGAGAACTATTACACCTTTCATTGACCTTAAGTATTCCTCTATTTTCTCCTTTGGGAATGGTCTAAATACCCTGATTTTGAGCAATCCAGCCTCAATCCCAGCATTCCTTAGTCTATCCACAGCAACCTTACCGTCACCACTCCACGCTCCCATGGTAACGAAAACGTACTTGGCATCTTCACATTTATAGCACTCAACCAAACCGTTTTGTTTCCTTCCACTTATCCTCTCATATTCATTCATCACTTCCTCAATAACTCCTTTAGCTCTTACCATTGCCTTCATAGCCTCATACCTATACTTGATGTAATCCTCTGGAGTTGCGATTGGCCCAACACCAATAGGATCAGAGAAGTCAATTAGGTTAAATTGTCTAGGCGGTAAAAAGTTGTCAACCTCACCATCCTCTAATACCTCAATCCTTTCCATTGTGTGAGTCAATATGAAGCCATCAAATCCCATCATGACTGGTAAGATTACTCTCTCATCTTCTGAAATCCTAAACGCTTGTATTGTCATATCGTAAGCCTCTTGCACGTTTTCTGCCATCATTTGAACCCAAATTGCATCTCTCTTACTTAGGAAATCTTGATGATCATCCCAAATACTCCAAGGCTCTGCAATTGCCCTAGTTGCAACTGCAGCAACGATAGGGATTCTTTGACCTCCAGCCCAATATATCATTTCAGTCATGTATAGTAGTCCTTGAGAAGACGTTGCAGTGAAAACTCTAGCACCAGCCAATGCAGCACCATAAATTGAAGCCAACGCAGAATGCTCGCTTTCCACCTTTATTAACTCAGCCTTTAATTCCTCAGAAGCTATGTATTCGGAAATTTTCTCTAGCATTGTAGTTTGAGGAGTTATTGGGAACACTGCTAAAACTTGAGGTTTAGATTGCTTAACAGCATAAGCAACTGCGTGATTACCAACTAAAGCTAAGGTTTTCCTCTTTAAAACTTGCATAATTCACTTCACCTCCCTAACCATATCTATTGCCTTGGGTGGGCAAACTTGTGCACAAACACCACAACCTTTACAATAATCGTAATCAATTTGAGGATAGAGGTTCTCTAGGAGATCAATAGTATTTTCAGGGCAATAAAGTACGCAGAGTCTACACTTAGTACACTTATTGTAATCAATTATTGGTTTCTCAACCCTCCATAATCCAGTTTTTCCCGCAGATCCTATCCTTGGCCTAGCTACTGGTACTCCCATGGGGATTTTAATCAACCCTTTTCACCTCCTTATATCCCATTTCAACCGCTTCCGCATTGAGTTCCCCTATCTTTCCAGGGAATTCTTCCTTTACAGCCTCTTCCAACGAGTGTAAGGAAGGTTGCCCCAAGATTTTCACTAAAGCTCCTATCATCGCAGTATTAACAACAGCCCATCCAGCTACGACTAGCCCTAATTCTTTAGCAATACTTGTAGCGTCAACAATATACTCACTTTTCCAAATTCTCTTAGGCGTATTTGTGTTTAGTAGTAAGAAGCCGTTTTCTTTGAGTCCCTCTGTAACGTTAATTATTTGAATGAGTGACGTATCAAATATTGCAACACCGTCTGGATTGTAAACCTCTCTATGTAAAAGTATCGGCTTATCTGACAGCCTTAGAAATGATACCACTGGAGCTCCTCTCCTTTCCCCACCGAAAAAGGGTATGGATTGGGCGTATTTATCCTCTAAAACCATGGCCTTTGTAACAAGTTCCCCAGCAGTAACTATCCCTTGCCCTCCCCTTCCCCTTAAAGCTAATTCAATAAGAGTCATTTTATCACAATGATAATATTCGACTCGTAGGAAAAAAAGTTGTCCTAAAACGAAATATAATAAAGATATTTAACGCAGTTGAACCAGATTATTTTTATATACAGATTAAAATATGATATTTCTCTACTGCGAAATACGTGACAAGATTTTATTAGTTAGTTTACGTAATAACTTTTATGATAAAAGAACATTTACCTCTTATAACGGGAAAAGGAAGTTATATTGATGACATTAGTCCGAAAAATGTAGTTTACCTTAGTGTAGTTAGGTCTCCAATAGCTAGGGGTATAATAAAAAGAGTATCTAAACCAGAAAATGCCCTCATATCATTAACATGGGAGGACGTAAAAATATACATGCCGGCAAGGTTATTTCCAGATTTAGCGAGGAATGCGCAAGTTGCTAAAATGCCAGTTTTAGCTGATGATAGAGTTAATTTCGTAGGTCAACCAATTTTGGCATTTGCGGTTGATGATAGGTATAAGATTGAAGACGTAGCAGAGGAAGTTTCAATTGACTATGAGGAGTTAAAACCAGTAGTTGATCCTGAGGAGTCATTAAATGCAGAGCCCATTCATCCAGGTTTAAAAACTAACATCTCCATAGATCAGTTTTTAGAAGGGGGAAATTTATCGTTAAGAAGCAAGGCTGACGTTGTCGTAAGCAGGAAAATTAAACAACATAGAATCGTTTCAAATCCGATGGAAACAAAAGGTTTCATTTGTTGGTGGGAAAATGATGTCCTAAACGTTTACGTCTCCACGCAAGCGCCATTTGGTGTAAAGAATGATCTAAGGGAAGTTTTAGGTATTTCTCCGGAAAAGATAAGGGTTTATTCAGCGCCTAACGTAGGAGGAGGGTTTGGTAATAAAAGTGGCGGATATCCCGAGTACGTTTTAGCTGCAATAGCTTCCCTAAAACTTGGGAAGCCTGTTAAATGGATAGAAACTAGAAGTGAAATGCTAGTTAATACTCAATCCTTAGGCAGAGGAGAAGTATCGGATATGAAACTCTATGCTACTAGAGATGGTGAGATTTTAGGAATAGAAGGTACTATCATAGCTAACATTGGTGCCTTCGATTATGGAATTGGCTTTATTGCACCCTTATTTATCGCTAGACTATCCAATGGTCCTTACAAGATGAAGTTCGCATCAATAAGGGCTTTAGGAGTATTCACCAACACTCCCCCAATGGGATTCTATAGGGGTGCTGGTAGACCAGAGGCGGCACTAATCCATGAGACCCTTGTTGAGGATTTGGCTGAGGAATTGGGAATGGATCCAGTTGAGATTAGGAGGAAAAATCTGATTGGTGATAATGGTTATATTACACCTCTCGGCGTTAGAATTGATCCTGCTGGTTATAATGAGGTTTTGGATACTGCCGAGAAGTACTATAGGAAGGCTAAGGAGGTTTACAATGATAAGGGTGTTTCAATCATTACGTTTGCTGAGATAGTCAGAACTTCACCCGGAGAGGGCGCTAGAGTTAAGATCGAAAACGGTAAAGTAAACTTTTATCTAGGGCTAGGTCCACATGGTCAAGCTTATGCTAGCACATTTAGGAGACTTGCATCAGAAGTATTAGGTATAAGTCAAGATAAAATAGAAATAATGACTGGCAGTTCAGAGATCGTCAAAGAGGGTATAGGTAGCTTTGGTTCTAGAGCTGGAACTATAGGAGGTTCTGCAGTAATAGCTGCAGCAACAGAGTTGCTTAAGAAGATAAATGTTAATTCTTTAAGTGAAGGCGACTTAACTAAGTATGAGGGCATAGAGGCTGAAGTCTTCTATAAGGCTGATGATATATTTGCACCTGGAGCCCATGTAGCTGTAGTTGATGTGGATGAGGAAACTGGGTTTATTAAGGTTTTGGAGTATTATGCAGTTGACGACGTTGGTAGAGTTATGAATAAGGAAGAAATAGAGGGGCAAATAATTGGCGGAGTATTGCAAGGAATGTCACAAGTTATTATCGAAGCTATGAGATATGATGAGAGGGGAATCCCATTATGCTCTTCAATTGCAGATTGTGGAGTCCCAACGGCTTTAGAAGCTCCTCTGAAGGTAAATACTGATTACGTGGAATACCCATCTCAGCTCTTATCTAAAAGTAGGGGCGTTGGTGAGGCTGGTACAACTGGTGCTTTACCGGCAGTTTTCATAGCAGTAGAGAAGGCTACTAAGAGGAAGTTCGATAGGACTCCAATAGATCCTTGGTTGATAACTTCTTAAGGAGAATCTTAAGCTTTTATTAGGTTTAGAAACTAGCCTCCATTATAACTATCTCTGTAGAAGGTTCTGTATAGTATTAATCTTGTGATCAATTAATAATCTAAGCTAACTTTTTCACGTATGGTTAATGTAGGTTGTATCGACCACTATTTCTAAGATTATCAAGTAAGAGTTTTTAGATTTCTTTTAAATATCAAATTTAAAAAATATTGTAGAAATCCGAAAACGAGGGATTTAATAGGTTAGTATAACTTCGTTTAAAACACTATCAATTTTCGCATTTTCGTACAATTAAGAGATAAGCTTAGTGTGGAGAATTGTGTTTAGTATAATATTCTATCAATTATTTTGTACTTATGTGAAGCGTGTCTCTCTACAATATACGAGGGAGTTTAATAATTAAAAACTATTCCACTTAAAGTTAGTTTTTAGGTAATAATCTAGGATTTACTTCCATTATTTTTATTAGGTTGTCTAAAGTTTTCAACTTCTCTTTAACTTCCTCCTCTTTCTTGTCTAATTCCTTTCGCAATTCATCTAATTTCTTTTCTAACTCATCGAGGTTTTTGTTACATTTTTCTTCAACCTCTTTAAGTTTCTCGTTACACTCGTTGAAATCCTTAAGGTGTTTTAGTGTTGTATAAATGAGAGAGGCTACCATAATTCTCTCATCTTCTGCTAGTTGCTCACCAACCATAAACTTATCTAATGCATCGGCAAGTTGTTTTATCCATTCTTCAAGCATTATATCAAAGTAGTAGAGGATTTATATTTATTTTTTGCACTCCTTATTAAAGCCGTCAATTCCCCTTCTGCAGTGCGTATGAGAAAGCTTAAATTAGTTTGTGAGGAGATAGTTAAATTGATGCCTTCGTTCGGCATTATGACAGATATTGTAACTGAAGAGCTTAAGGAAGAACTTAGGAAGAAGTTAGGAAGGGAAATTCCCAATGTTTCAGTTGAGTTTGTTAATTACCTCCCTCCTCAAGTATTGGCATATGTGAGAGCTAACGATTACACGATATATGTTAACTACGAACAGTATATGAGAGCTAAGAGAATGGGATATGAGTACGAGTATTTGTACGTTATACTACTGCACGAATATTTACACGTCGTTGGAATTGCCGATGAAAGAGAGGTAAGAAGGATAGATTTAGAAATGGTAAGAGATAAGTTTGGTGAAAATAGCACAGCGTATAAGATAGCCTTAAATTTGGCTGATCCTAGGGATATATATTTGAATGAATCTCAAAGGTTGGGAGGAAAGCCAAACACATTCATGTGACAAAAGGCATTTCTTTTATTATTTAATACGTTTTATTTAAGTATAATCATTTACCTAAATTGGGAAGCAAAACGTTTATATAGAAAAGAAAGAATTTCCTCTTGTGGAAGAGAAAATAGAGATTTATGGTAATGATTATGACGAGAAGCTTTCTATAATATTTGCTGACCCCAACTTCTTAATGCCAAATCTATTTGGAGCATTAAACGTTGAGGTTAAAGGAAGTGATTTCACTGCAGAGGTCCCTTTATCAACACTACTTGGAAAAGCCACAATGGTAATATATGGTAAAATCTTCACATCTCTCAATTCTGTAACATATGTCATTAACGTAGCAGGGTATGGACCAGACAAGGGAGGAAAAATAAGAATCCAGTTAGATAGAGGTAGGGTAGTCATGGATATAGAGTTTAATATTCCACTTGGTTTTTTAAATGCCAGACTGATCAAATCTAGAATAAACGATTTTAGGAATAAGGCGAGTGAGCTAATAAGGGTTGAAAGGATAAAGAGGAAAATCTAACTTGCCCATAAAAACTTTTTAATTTTAAGGGATAAATTTGAACATTATATAAGGGACAAAGCTATTCATTAGCCCTAAAAATCCTTTTATTGACTCACGTATAATTGTTTATTATGGACTTTAGCGAATTAAATGAGATAGAGCAAAAGGTAGAGGAGAGGGAGGATTTTTCTGGAGAGAAAGTAAGACCATTAGTCGTATTCTTCCCTAAGGATGAGGATGAAGTCATTAGGATCATTAGATTTGCTAAGAAAAATAGATTACCCATAATACCATGGGGTCAAGGAACTAGTTTAACTGGAGCTGTTTCGTGCGATAAAAACTGTATATTAATAGACCTATCCAAAATGAATAAAATTTTAGAGATAAACGATATTGATTGGTACGTAAGAGTCCAACCAGGGATTAAATTAATAGACCTCTTCGAGGAACTAGAGAAAAAAGGCTTTATGTTACCTCCAGATCCAGCAAGCTTCTTTTTATGCTCAGTTGGTGGTGCAGTAGCTGAATCCTCTGGAGGGATGAGGGGTGTAAGGCATGGTTCGTTCAGGGAATGGGTATTATCTTTACGTGTTGTTCTACCAAATGGGGAGGTAATTAAGGTCGGAGAACCATTGAGAAAGAATAGGGCTGGGTATGATTTGGTTCATTTATTCGTTGGAAGTGAAGGAACTTTAGGGATAGTAACGGAAATCTGGTTGAGGATAATACCAATTCCAAAGAGAAAGATGGTTATGATAGCTGCAATGTTAAAGGATTTTGAATCCGCTGGAGAAGTTATAGTAGGCTTGAGGAAGAATAAGATATTGCCAGAGCTGTCAGAGTACGTCGATGCTGATGTAGTTAAAGCGTTAAATAAACACTTGAGTGCAAACCTCAAGGAAACAGAGGGAGGGATGTTATTAATTTCAATAGAAGAAGATAGTGTTAGTGATGTGTTGAAAGTATTAGAGGGAAAGGCAGTTGATATTAAGATTGCTGAAGGCGAAGAGGCGGAGAAATTGTATTCATTGAGATCACAAGCTGCAATAGCAGTGAAAGCTGAATCAAACAAAGTATTTTACGCTGAAGATATAGTAGTACCAGTTTCTAAACTGCCAGAGGCTATAAGGAGACTTAGAGAAATAGGTGAGAAGTACAATACTAAATTCTACGTTATCTCGCACATAGGTGATGGTAACCTTCATCCAAACATAATAATTGAGGATAAGATAGCAAGAGAAAAGGCATTTGAGGAAATAGCTAGAATGGCGATTGAGCTTGGGGGTTCTGTTAGTGGAGAGCACGGAATTGGTGTGCAGAAGGCTAAGTTAATGGCTGAGCAAATAGTTAAACATAATGGTTTTAGGGTATTGGATTTAATGTATCAGATAAAGAAGTTAATTGATCCAGATGATATAATGAACCCTGACAAGTATGTCGAATTAGCATATAAGCATTTAACTTCTGGGGGTAGAAGTGCTATTTGACACTTACCCAAAAACTGAAAGGAGAGTTTCTTCCATAGTGAAAACGAAATAGAGAAATTTAAAGAGTTAAGGACGCCATTAATGTTAGTATTAGGGCTTAGAAGCACAGATAAGTCTTCTCTATAGTCTTTTTCATAATAGTTGCGAAGGGGGACTAGAAGGGATTATCTCAAATTTAGTGGGGAGATGCTGGGAAATGGGCATGTTTAGGGCACTAAAAAGGAGGATCAGAAAACTTATCAGAAGGAAGCCCAAGAACCTAAACGAGACTAAAGCAAGAGGAATATTACTATACCTTTAAGGAATGAAAACGAAAATTTAAGCTTTGTATTAAGTGTATAGCGAAACAAAACGTTAGTCCTTAACATTAAAATTCCGCATTAACTTTCTTCTTTAATTCTTCATCATTCGATACGATCTCTAATCCATTCTCTAACGCTGTTGTAACGTGAATAGAATCTTCAACATCTATACTGTATTTTCTAACATTTTCAGCAATTTTACTCCACTCGGGGAGTTCCAAATATCCTATTCCTAAAGACTCAAGGGCTTTGATTACTGTTTTAACTAAATTATAGTCCTTTATTGATTTACCGAGTATTCTACTTAATACTATTACCAATAGAAATGGGGTTATAATTGAAGTGTATTTATCATCATCTTTAATACTAAGCCACTTCTTAGCTCTTTCACCATATATCCTATCACCAGTTAGATAGTAGATAAAAACATTTACATAAAATATTTTCCCTTACTTGTCATTTAATAATACCTCCGTTAACGCTTCATTTATTATATTATCTATATCCACTTTCCCTAAATCTTTCCTAAATATACCATAATATTTGTCAATATCCACCACTATAGACTCTAATATTATTTTAGAACCTTCTACCCTTAACTTTAATTTCTTACTTTTAATTAGTTCTCTCACTTCTTTAGGTATAGTGATTCTACCTCTATCATCAATTGTTAATATAAATTCCTTGCCCACATCTACCCACTTAATAACCCTCAAATATAAACTTTTTCTTTTGGTGTGCTTAGTTGATTCATTCAGTTTAGTTCGTAATTATGATATTATATGATGAAAATTTTTTAGTAATTAATGTTTATTTCAACGTTCTTCTCAAACTCCGACCCTAATACCCAGAGCCCTACCGATTACAGAATTCGCCAAGTGGATCATCCACGCGTAGGCCCAGAACTTGAGCTTAGCCTCAACTACTCGCCCTGTAAAACTCGTTGCCCTAACCGATTTCCCGAAAATACGCTTTACAGAGAACAAGGCCTCAATCCACCATCTAACACCGTAACCCTTCTCCTCCCTATAACGATCATAACCCAACTTCCTAGACTCCGTACAGCTTTACGTCTAGAAGGAGGACCGCGCTTAGTACGGTAGACCCAAAACCTATTTTCAGAAATAATCCATTTCAAAATATCATAAAAATTAAGTAACTAAAGTTTATAACTATCTGACAACTAACTAAAAATTTAAAGTAAAAATCTCACCAAATACTCCAATATTTATGTATTACTTAAGAAGCAGTAGTATAGTTCATGTTATTCTCCTCACATTTTCTCGTAGATGTTAGAAAAAGAGGAAGAAATACTTTAATTTCATGAAAATTCAGATAGAATCATTTCCTTTTGATATATTTTATCATATATAAGATGATAACATTTATTAACCCATAATTGTTATATTTAATTAAATGATTTTGAGAGTACCGAGTAGAAGCGTCCTTTCTGGGAGGAGCTACAACCTCAACTCCAGTCTTGTAGACCTCGTTGACGTCATATGTCTCATAGTCTTTTTCATAATACTTGCAAAGGAGTAAAAGGGTTATTAACTTGGTGGGGATGTTGGGAATAAATGAGTTAAGGGGTTTAACTGGCTATATTTTGTATTGACAAAAGCTATATTCTCTTCGCACTTACTAAGAAATGGACTATAATATGTTAAGCTACTGGTCTATGATAAAAATTCAACTTCATTTCAATGACTGCTGTTAATTATCTTTAATAGTTCTCATTACAAACACTTTATTGAATTCTTTATTTACTTCCGATGGTATTTACTATAGGTTGGAGAGTTTGAAAAGAAATACATAACAAGGTCAAGGATTTAGAATTATCTTTTATTTTTTGCTTAAAGAGAAGTCACTATGCATAATCTTTTCATAACTTGTTTGAAACATGTTTGAAGGAAATATATTAACGACTCATCATCTTAAATTGCCTATGGGTAGGGTATTGGAAGAGGTTAAGAAGAATTATGGAAGGCTGAAGCTATATATAAACGGTGAGCTTATAGATTCTAAAACCAATACAATAGGTAAGGCATATAACCCAGCTAAAGACGAAATCATTGCTGAAGTCCCATTCTCAACTAAGGATGAAGTTAAAGAAGCAATACAGTCAGCGCAAGAGGCGTTTGAGAAGTGGAGAGAAGTCCCAATAACTACTAGAATACAATACCTCTTCGCGCTTAAGAATAAGTTAGAGGAGTATTCGGAGACAATAGCTAGGATAATAGTTCAGAATCACGGAAAGACCATCCAAGAGGCTAGAGGAGATATGAGGAGAACTATAGAGAATGTTGAGACTGCAATAGGTGTTGCTTACACTTTATATAAGGGGGAACATCTAGACCAAGTATCTCAGGAGGTTGATGAGACCGTTGTTAGAGAACCTTTAGGAGTTTTTGGAATTATAACTCCATTCAATTTCCCAACAATGGTTCCCTTCTGGTACTTACCATTTGCAATAATTTTAGGAAATACGGTGGTCGTTAAGCCTTCTGAAATAACTCCAGTACCAATGGATTTTATTACTAAAATTTTTGACGAGGTCAAATTACCTAGAGGTGTTGTAAATCTCGTTCACGGTGCTAAGGATGTAGTTGACGAGTTCCTTACGAATAAATTAATCCAAGGTGTAACTTTCGTAGGTTCGACGAGAGTAGGAAAGTACATTTATGAAAATGCGGGGAAAAACGGGAAGAAGGCTATTGTTCAAGCAGGGGCTAAGAACTTTGTCGTTGTAATGCCAGATGCTGATTTAAATAAGACAATACCCTCTGTTGTCTCAGCGTTCTTTGGTAATGCTGGACAAAGATGTCTAGCTGCTGCTAATTTAGTGGCAGTAGGGAACATTTATGACGAGGTTAAGAGAAAGTTCATAGAAGCTTCAAAACAATTAAAGATAGGTTACGGTTTAGATGAAAGTGTAGACATGGGTCCAGTTGTTACAAAAGACGCCAAAAAGAGGATAATAGGATATATAGAGAAGGGTATAGAAGAAGGCGCTAAACTGTTATTGGATGGCAGAGAAGTTAAAGTACTTGACTATCCCAATGGATATTTCCTAGGCCCGACAATATTTGACGAGGTTACTCCGGAGATGACAATAGCTAAGGAGGAGATATTTGGACCAGTGGCGTCAATAATTCATGTAAGAAGTTTAGATGAGGCAATAGATATTATAAACAAGAGCAATTACGGTAATGCGTCATCGATATTTACCACCAGTGGGTATTATGCTAGAAAGTTCAGGCGCGAAGTCAATGCTGGAAATATAGGTATTAATATAGGGGTTGCCGCGCCAATGGCGTTCTTCCCATTTGGAGGTAGGAAGGAATCCTTCTTTGGCGTACTGCATGGACAAATAGATAGCGTAGATTTCTTCACAGATAAAAAGGTAGTAATAACAAGATGGTAAAATTAATTTTTACACTTCTTCTTTTTTTAGTTATCCTTTCTCTCCTCTTCTTGCTGCGAAACGTTGTTAATTACATTGTAGAATTTTAGGTCGTCAATATATCGTTTAATTATTCTCGACTCAGCTGATCTTAAATGGTACGTGAAAGTGGATTTACTTATATTTATCAATTTAGATATTTTATCAGACTTGATTCTCCTAGGAAAATCAAAATATCCATTTTTATAAGCCAAAATTAAAGTTTTCAGTTCATATGGAGTCAGTTCGTCCTCAGTTACATTTAATTCGTGAAAGCCAATAAACTCCACAATCCCTTTAGACCTAAGCTTCTCCCTTAATTCATTAATGTAACTTTCATACAATAAAATTCGCCAATATTCCTTCCCATCATACTTAAATCCATCTAAGATTATCCCATCTACGGAGTTTATAACATCCATCACACTATTTTTGTACCTCTTTCTGAAATCGAAAAGTATTTTCTTACTGTCATTTGTTAGAGAAATTGATGAGTATCCAACGAAACTAGTATTTCTCTTTATCTTATTCATTAAATCCTTGTATTTTTTATCCACAACGATTAAGGACCTAATAAAGTTCCTCTCAGTATCTACAGAAAATCTCAAAGTTTTCACAACGTATTTACCAACTAGATTAGTCCAACAGTTCTCATGTTCAACTGAAAACGTAATTTCCAACAGTCTGTCACTCATACATTTTTACCTATAATACTATTTCTGATTAAAATTTTTAAACTTTATGACAATTCTCCTTATCTCAAATTATGAATCAAGAAAAATTACTCGTAGTAAATTAAGTCGCTATTTAAAACATTAATGTTACATTCATTGAGATTTAATCAAGTCGTTAATCTAATTTACTTAATTTACCATGTCAAACATGTTAGAGAAACCCATTTTAGTAGTAAGATAAAATTTGTTTTGATGAAGGCAGCTAGATTAGTGGAGTTTCAAAAACCTCTGAAAATAGAGGAGCTAGATGTTCCTAAAGTGGAAAAAGGAGATGTGCTTCTAAAAGTGATAAGCTGTGGAATATGTAGATCAGATTGGCATCTATGGCGTGGAGATCCTGCTTTGGTAGCATACATGCAGTGGAGTGGTGGTAAGTTACCAATAACTCAAGGTCATGAAGTTTATGGAGAAGTCGTAGAGGTCGGAGAGAATGTAGCTAAATTGAAAAAGGGAGATAAGGTAGTCATGCCTGCTTCTTCTACCGGAGATAATAGGACATGCAAATACTGTATGGAAGGAGATTCAAATGTTTGTGATCACTTGGTAATAGCTGGTTATGGAATTAATGGGTGCTTTGCCGAGTACATGTTAGTCCCAGAGAGGTCAGTAATTGATCTAGTTAAAGTACCAGATGGTATAAAGCCAGAGTGGGCTGCTCTAAGTTCTTGTGGTTTTGGAACTTCATGGAACGCGTTTACAATGAAGACTAATTTAAAGCCAGGTGACATGGTGGTCACAATCGGAGCAGGAGGTATGGGTTTGAGTGGTATAGCAATAGCTAACGCTCTTGGTGCTAAAGTAATAGCTGTAGACGTTAACGAACGATCTTTAGAGAAAGCTAAAATGTTAGGGAGCATTGAGACTTATAAATATTCTGGTAAGTCTGAAGAATTGAATAATATAGTCGAGGATATTATGAAGAAGTATGGTTCAGTGGATATAGTATACGATACTACGGGCATTCCAGATGCAGTTATCCCATTTTTACCCCTCATTAGAGTGCATGGGACATTACTATTAGCCGGACTTATGATGAAAGGGAAAGAGACTTTTCCATTGCCTGCAGATTTAGTGGTAGCAAGGGAAATCAAAATACAAGGAGTATTAATGTTACCAGCCCAAAAATTTGATGCAATATTTAAATTAATGAAGGAGGGAAAGATTAACCTAGATCCAGTTACGTACAAGATCATAAGCATATATGATGTCAATGATGCCTACAGAGAAATGAGCGACTACAAAAATGCAGGAAGAATTATTATTAATAAGTTTAGCTAAATTTTTCCCTTTCTAATTGTGAAACGTGTTTTATAAAAGGGTTATTAACCTAGGGAAAGAAAAAACAATATGGAAGAAACACGTCCTTATTATACCACATTTAGTTTACCAATAACTAAATCGGGCAAGTCTCAAATAGTTCCACCTCCACCATGGATATACGCAATAGAAATGATAGGGGTAAAGGTCTATTTTGATCCAGGTAAAGTTCTAGATTTAATACCTCCTCCATTGGAAATAGTAGATGGCGAAGGATTTGTATATGTTGCTAAGATTTTCACAGTAAGTGGAAATAGATGGGAGATGTTGTATGAAGACCCTGAAGAGACTAAGTACATGGAGGCTGCGGTGGCCCTAAAGGTCAAGTATAATGGTAACATTTACACCTATTTCCCATTCATGTGGGTTGATAAAGATCTACCGCTAATTCGTGGGTGGCTGTTAGGCTATCCTAAAAAATTAGCTTACATATCAATGTCAGAATTTCATAAACTTCTAGACGGTTACAGTGGTCCTTCTACTGGTGTAAAGATGGGAGGATATGCGTTAAGGAACGGTAAGGAGATAATAAGAATGAAAATAACGCTAAGAGAAAAAGTCTCGCAATCCCCAATACCCTTTGGTTCCATAGTACAATTTAGAAGATTCCCAGCTGTCCAAGATGGTACAGATGTTTACGAGCTAGGACAAGTAATCTCCTCAGACTTTAGAATTGGCGAGGTGTGGAGAGGTGAAGGAGAGGTGATATTAAACGGTTCAATAAATGAGGAGCTTGAAGTTTTGAAGATAAACAAGATTGAGGGAGGATATTACTTCAATTGGTCATTTAAGCAATTAGGAACAAAGATCCTATCTAGGATTTCGAAATAATTAGTGAGATATGTTTTTAAGTGAAATAAGAAAACATGAAACAAGTTTAATGGAATGCTTATTTAATAGGTTAGAAGTAGAAGTAATCATGACAAAAAATAACAACTCCAATTTCACTTTACCCCCCACGAGTAGTGGCAAATCACAAATTGTATTTCAACCGCCATGGTATTATGGAGTTACCTATATTGGGGCCCATGTAAAGTTCACTAAGGAATCTGCAGAAAAGGTAATTCCAAGATTCCTATCAACTGACGGTGAAGGTTGGGTTTACATTGCCGAATTTATTTCTACCTCAGAAGATAATTGGGATTATATGTATCAAGACCCAGATTTAGTACAGTACATGGAGGGAGCTATTGGGTTAAAGGTCAACTTTGAAGGTACGAACTATTTATATTTCCCATTTATGTGGGTAGATAAGGATTGGGCATTGGTAAGAGGTTGGTTAGATGGTTATCCGAAGAAAATAGCTAAGATAACAATGACTAAATTACATCCGTTACTTCCCAAGTACAATAGACCAGAAAGTGGACTTAGGTTAGGAGGATATGCCGTAAGGGGAGGAGGTATAATGTTTAGATTACAGGTTGAATTAGAGGAGAGGACTGATTCGCTACCTCTTAAGAACTTTGGGCCCTTCTTAAATATAAGGAGGTTCCCAAGTAGGGGTGAGGGGGAAGTTGACCTATACGAAATAGTCAGTAGAGTTAGGGATGAGAGCAAATACGGAGAAATATGGAAGGGAAAAGCTAGTTTGGACCTAGGTGGATATGTTAACGATGAAGTTAGTTTGCTCGAGGTCGAGAGAACGATTGGAGGTTACTATTATACCTTATACTTCAAAGTAACCACCACTCAACTAATAAGTAAGAAAATTGAAGAAACCATCTCTCTAAAATAAATTAAAAAATACATATTTTTATTTTAAAATAACCTTTATTATTAGATTTTTGCGCCTAATTTCTGTCTAACTATCTCTTTTAACTCGTCACTAACTCTATTTGCAGGTATAGGACTTCCATTCCAGAACGCTTCTTTTACATGTCCCCAATAATATAACCATCTGTTTTCAT
Organism: Saccharolobus shibatae B12; assembly: GCF_019175345.1. Taxonomy (NCBI): domain Archaea; kingdom Thermoproteati; phylum Thermoproteota; class Thermoprotei; order Sulfolobales; family Sulfolobaceae; genus Saccharolobus; species Saccharolobus shibatae. The sequence goes on from NZ_CP077717.1 coordinate 1,846,073, forward strand.
CCTCCTTAGTATCCCACACTACTGGCTCCCAATCTGGTACAGTGTTTATATATCCTCCATGTAATACTTCTACCACATTTCCTCCAGGTTCTTTTACATATAGGGAGTGACTATCAGTTATACCATGCCTTAAGGGTCCTCCTACAATTTCTATCCCATAATCACTAAAGAAGTCTGCAGCCCTAAGAATATCATCTGCGTAATCCACATTATAGGTGAAATGATTTAGCCTGGAAGGAATTCCGGAAGGATCCAAGGAAATCGCCAAATCATGTGAAGTTCCATTTACAGCCATCCAATAGGCTATTTTGTGGTCTCCTTCCTTTAATATTTCATTTACTTTAAATGTCAGTTTCTTTAAGAGATCTACAGTTTTTACTAATGCTTCATCACTATATGCGAAAATAAATACATGAGCTAAATCTCGTGCTTGTACACCTTTAAGGGGTTTCTTCATTGGTCTTGCTCTATAACCTGACCTTAAATCCCCACTAGCTCTCCATAATTTAATCTCCCATACTACCTTCCCTACTTGACCACTAGGTAACAAGAACTTATACCCCTTCCCTATTCCCATATCTGGCTCCCCATTATCCCATCCTAAGCCTAATCCATATGAGTCAATCATTTTTACAGCATCCATTAGGTCTTGCTCACTATAAGTTCTCCATACTATCTCCCTAACACCAGCAGTGTCAGATTCAGTAATCTTTAGACTATAAGTATACCAATCTTCCCATCCTCTTAGGTATACTGACCTACCCTTTCTCCCGACTTCGTGCAATCCCAAAATGTCTTTGAAAAACCACAATGTATCATCAATTTTAGGTGTTAGAATTTCTACGCTAGCTAGTTGGGAAAGCAACTTATTTACCATTTTTCACACTCACCTTAGTTTCATTCCTCTCCTGTGATATTAAAAAATCTACTCAAACAAGTTTTATGTACGGCTTAATTCCACCTTTACTTAAATAGCATTTATGAACATATTAAATATAGGTATATCAGATGAATTGGCAGATATGTTAATAAGCGAGGCAGTAAGGAAGGCTAAAGAGTTAGGAGTGAACGTTTCAATAGCAATAGTAGATGAAGGAGGGGAATTAAAGACTTTTAAGAGGGTGGATGGTGCACCAATCTTGACCATACAAATAGCCATAGATAAAGCGTGGACTGCTGTAAGTTTTGGCATACCAACACATGAGTGGTACAATATGCTTAAAGACAACCCCCCGCTGGCAATGGGATTTCCTAAAATACCTAGGTTAATAATCTTCGGTGGAGGATTTCCTATAATCTATAAAGGTTAGGTAATAGGAGGAATAGGAGTATCTGGTGGGTCTGCAGAACAAGATATGGAAATTGCAAGGAGTACACTTAAAAAATTGGAATCATAATTTTGTAAAATATTAGATAAACTATTTGATGAAGATATAAAATGTACAAGAATGGTTTAAACTTATCTTCTTTTTTTAAAAAAAGATAGGGACTTTTAAGCTAAAAATCTCTACACATCAAACTTGTTAGATTAAGCTTAATATTACTTTCGACGGTTGTTGAATATAGATGAAGATGAAATGTGACTACTTGATAATTGGGAGTAGTATTGCGGGATATAACGCGTTAAAGGAACTACTAGAACTAAAGCCAAACTCAAAAATAGTCATGGTAACATCAGACAAATATTACCCATATGATAGACCACCACTATCAAAGGATTATCTTAAAGGAAAATTGGAAAGAGGCATGTTATTCTTTGAGTCTGATGATTTTTACAAGAGGGGTAATTTGGATGTTGTCTTGAATAGGAGTGTTGAGAGGATTGATGTTAATTCTAAGGAGGCAGTGCTGAATGATGGTAGTGTGATTCTCTTTGATAGGGCGTTGATAGCTACTGGTGGTAGGCCTAGGAGATTGAATATCCCTGGGGGTGATAATGTGCTATATTTGAGGACGCTTGATGATTCTGATAGTATAAGGGAAGCTGCGAGTAAGAGTAGGAATGCGTTAATAGTTGGTGCTGGTTTCATTGGTGTTGAGGTGGCGTCAAGCCTAACAACGCTTGGTGTGAAGACTACGGTAGTTGAGGTAATGCCTTACATATGGAACACATTTGTAGATGAAAAGGTATCTAGGGTTATACGGCAATACTTGGAGAGTAGGGGGATAAGCTTCATATTAAACGAGTCGGTGAGGGAGATTCAAGGAAGGATTGCAATAACGTCTGGTGGTAAGAGGTTGGAGGCAGACATGTTTCTAATGGCTGTGGGAATAGTGCCAAATGTTGAGGTGGCGCAAAGAAGTGGGATACAGACTGATAACGGTATAGTTGTAAACGAATATCTGGAAACCAGTGCTAAGGACATTTACGCAGCTGGGGACATTGCCAATATATTCGATCCTAGGGAGGGTAGGAGGAAGAGGATTGAGCACTGGAATAATGCGGAGTATACTGGAAAGTTGGCTGCTAGGAATATGGCTGGGAGTAGGGAGGCTTACAATTTCATATCGTCCATATGGTCAGATATATTTGACATACACATAGAATCGGCTGGTGAGACAAGGAATTACGACGAATACGTAATAAGAGGAAAGTTTGAATCGCAAAGACCAAAGTTCAGTGTAATATACTTAAAAGGAGGTACTATTAAGGGTTACTTAGCAATAAGTAGGAATGTTAAAGAGATAGTAGTTCTTAATAAATTAATACAAAAGCAAGTAGATGTCTCGAGCAAAAGAGATAAATTGGTAGATGAAAGTTTTAATCTTCAGAAACTATTAACATAAGTGGGGATAAAGTTACTTCTTTTTTCGAACATGTTTAAGAATTATTTTTATATACGAATGATACACACTTACTTATGAAACCAGTTCCTGCAGAACCTAGACTACCATCAAGAGATGAGTATTATGATATAGCTAATAGGCTAGAGTGGACACAAAAATACGTAAAAGAAGAAGAACTATTTCCAGTAGATATGAGTGGAGTACCGAATTTACCAATAGACGTATGGGTCGAGCTATATGATGCCCCCTATAAGGTAACATATAGGGAGTATGTAAAGAATCAAAAGGAGAAAGATCAAAGACTTTTCTCTGTGAGAGAGGCTGGAGTAAGGGCAGAGTTAATAAAGAAATTGGATAAGACTTATCATCAAGGCTCTTTCTGTTTCCACATAACTGCAGTGCCTATACCAGAGTATACTGCTGCTATAGCTGAGGCCAGGATGGCAAGATTTGGGAAAGCTGGTGAATGGAGAAATTTATCCACATTCGGCTCTATGGATGAGGTAAGGCACGCACAAGTACAAATTTTGTTGTCTCATGATAGTATAACCGCTAGCCCTAAGTTTGCCTTCGCGCACAAGATGTTCTGGCTTGACGGATGGCTACCAATAGCTGCTAGATCGTTCTTTGATGATACTATAACTGGGACTAATGCGATAGAATTTGCTTTATTGACGACATTTGCATTTGAAACTGGATTTACCAATTTACAATTTGTAGCATTTGCTGCTATGGCGAATAAGACCAATGACTTCGTGTTCTCCTCAGCAACTCAAAGTATACAAACTGATGAATCTAGGCATGCACAGATAGGGCACCCAGTTCTAAAGAGTTTCGTTGACGTAACGAAGGTAAGTGAAGAGATCAAAAAGAAAATTTAATTTTTTAATTATTATTTTTTAATTATTAACGGGTTACTCTTTTTAGAGATACTTCACGCAAGTAAGAATTTAAAATCTATATATTAATAAACGGATCTATCAAACTTGTTAGAGTAATTCTTAAAAAGTATAAAAAGGATTATACGATGATGAGTAGGGAGGGAAGTTTAGGTCAAACTAGAGGAGAAGTCAAGCAAGCATTATCTAATATCTCAGAGGGGTTAATGAAAAAGTATAGAAATACTATTGAATTTGCGGCCAAAATGAGAGAGAAAAGTCCAGCGTACAAGGAGGCAGGAGAATATTTAATAGCGAAAGGATTCTGGTTATCGATTAGATTAATAGGAGCCTTAACAGGAGTTTCAATGGATTACCTTACTCCCCTAGACGCTAGAATAATGTCATATAAGGAATTTATGACGGAATGGGTAGGTGCCCAATTTAAGAGGCTATTAGAAGATTATGGGATAAGATTACCTTGGTATTGGAAGTGGTTTGAATTAGAGTTAGACCATTGGCATCATGATTTTATTATAGGATTATATACGTGGAGAAGGACTCTAAATATTTCATTTAGAGGTCCAACACCGGAAGAGAGAAAATGGTTAAACGAGAAATACCCACACTGGGAGAAGTTTTTCGGAAGAGTTTGGGACTTATACATAAAGAAGATAATTGATGGACAAATACCATTACCATTAACTGCAGTACATTTATGTGGAGTTTGTCAGGTACCAATACAAGCACCTGTAAATGGAAAGTACTTAAGAATCTACTTAAAAGAGTACAAGGGAAAGATATATACGTTTGATAGTCCAGCTTGCGCATGGATTTTTGAACAAGAACCAGAAAGATATGCTGGAAGAAGGACCTACACGCAAAGAGTACTTGAGGGGATGATACAGTTTACTGAAGAGGCATACAAGGATCCTAAGAGATTACTAGATGAGGTAATATGGAACATGGGGCAAACAGAAGAAGGGGAAGCTGGTTTAGATCCCACTGACGGTGCGTATGCATTATTATATAAAGAGAAAGATCCAGATTTCTTCAATAGGATAAAGAAGTATACGGAGGGATAAGCGAATGAGTATGGAAGTAGTACCCATTGTATTTGTTCCAGAAGAGGGCACAGTATGGTTACCCGCTATACTTCCAACAAACATTACAGTAAAAGAGGCTGTGGAAATGTTAAGGAGCCTAACAGTAAATGTGTTAGTATGGGAAAAGAAAGGAAAGGAGCTAAGATTAGTTAACTACTTTACTGGTCAAGTTTTAGACCCTAATGTCAAAGTTAAAGAAGCGATAAAGCCATACGACGTCTTTTGGTTAATCTGGTGGCCACCAAAGGAAGAGTTCTGGAAACCAGAGAATCAGAGCGATGAAATATTCAGCATTATAAAAGAGACCGAAGAAGCTATAAAGTCAGCCCCAAGATCTCCTTCAGTACTATTTGCAGACGAGGTTGAAAAATATAGTATCATTAGAAGATTGGAAAGGGAGGGTAAGTTAAGAGCGTGAGACTATGAGTTATCCTGGAGAATTCCATAAAGTGTTAACACTAGACGATATTTATGAAGGTGAGGCTAAGTTAGTAGAGGTCAATAGATATGAAATCCTAGTAGTGAATATAAAAGGAGAAATTAAGGCATATTACGCAAGGTGTGCCCACGCGTTAGGTTTAATAGAGCCAAATTCTTTTGACGGTGAGGAGAAAATCATATGCCCAGTACATTTATGGGAGTATAACGCAAGGACAGGAGAGAGCATAAATCCAGTTGGTAGTTCCCTCTTTCCATTAGATGTGAAGGTTGAAGGTAATGATATTTTTGTTAGAGTTCCGTCTGTTCCCGTATCCGAATTCAAAGTAAAATGGTTTGGTATGTATAGGCAAAGGGGTGTGATAAATGAGTTTGGAGTTAACTCTTGAATCAATTTTAGATAAATACCAAATAACAGATTTAAGTAAATTACCACAGAATATTGTAGGACCAGTGCTTACAAAAGATGAGTTCAGCTACGGTGTAGTTGAAGCTATAGCGCGTGATAATCCAAATACTTTCAAAGGAGTTATCGACAGAGGCTCATATATAAGAGTAGTGGGTGAAAGGGAACTTGTTTTAAACAAGACTACGCTAGAGGAAGTGCTAGGTAGAGAAGTTAGATTTCCAGGAGAGGTTGAGGTAAGGATGAGTGCATTTGCAGGAAAGATCATTGTAAGAGGGGATTATCTAAAATGGTATTTGGAATTATGAGGTGAAAAATCATGACTAGATTAGAGGATTTGGAATGGTATAAAAGGTATAAACAAATGTTCGGAGCGTTCAAAAATGGTCCAGAAGGGGATCCGTTTTTCAGAGATTATGAATATAGGGGGTACAAAAGAGTCTGGTCCACTTGGCCAATGCTGGAGAAAAAGCTAGGAAGGAAAAAGCCATCAGAATATCAAATAGTCACCTATGCATTGTCATACTGGGCGGATCCAAGATCCCCTACTTATATCTATGATAAGGGACCATTTGAACTAGGGACGGAACATATAACTCAAAAATGGTATAAGCACTTTAGAGACAACTCACCATTCATTAAGCCATTATTCGAAAGAGGAGAATGGCATGATTATGAAGATCCATACAAACTTACATATTGGACCTACAACTCCATGGCAGATGATAACGAAACCTTCTTAGATAAGATATATGAGGAAATTGTAAATACTAAATACGATTGGAACCTAAGTGAGGAGGCACTGGAGTTATACAAGAACGTTTACGATCCATTAAGGTATGTATTCCATATCATGCAAATGGAGTCAATGTACCTAGCTAGTATGGCTCCTACAAGTTCTATAACTAACGTATTCATATTCATGGGAATGGATCACATGAGGAGAGTACAAAGAATTGCACAAAGGATAAAGATGCTTGATATTGTATATCCAAGTTTAGGATTTGGAAAGGAAACAAGAAAGGCATTTGAGGAGAGTCCAATATTCCAGCCAACAAGGGAAGTATTAGAGAAAATGCTGGCAACTTATGACGTAGGAGAAAGCTTAGTGGCATTTAACCTAGCAGTCAAATTCGTATTAGATGAGCTAACACTCCAACATCTAACGCAACAATTCAGTAAAATGGGAGATGAGATAATTAAGCATATTCACATGTCGTTCTATAACGATACATTAAGGCATAGACATCAGGCTCAAGAACTGTTCAAATACACTTTTAGTAAGGAACCAAGTTTAAAAGACGTTATCAAACCTTGGCTAAAGGATTGGCAAGAGATGGCATTTAAGGCTACAGAAGGGTTTAGAGATGTGCTCAAAGGAGAATATGATAATGCTATAAAGCAGATCAAGAAGGCTCATAGTGAGTATCTTGGAGGAATAGGATTATGAAGGATAAAATTGTGGAAATTCTAAGGCAAATTTACGATCCAGAGATTCCAATAAATATATATGACTTAGGACTAGTAAGAGAGATAAGAATTGAAGGTAAAAGAATTTTTGTTAGACTAATTTTCACTGCAAATAAGGGATGCACGGTAGCCGATCTTGTAGCGGTTCAAGTTAAGTATAAACTAATGAAGGCATTTTCAGACTATAACGTGGAAGTCAAGAGTGATTTTAACGAAGAATGGAATATAAGTTATGCAACAGAAGCGGGTAGGCTAATGCTAGAGGAAATATATGGGAAGGATGCAGTAGAGATGTTAGTTAATAAGACAAGAATAGAGGAATTGGTATCAATAAATAAATTCAAGTTAGAGAATTTCGATCCACGTGAGTATATGAGAAAAGCAGTGGAGGAGAGATATAAAAAATTTAGAGAATGGTATGACAAAAACAAGATATTAACATCCTATACAGAATAAGATATCTAGGAATTTGACTAGTCCTCCACTTACTCGTTGTTATATTCGAATTCCTTTAACCTCCTTCTATTATTGATATAGTCTTTTTCTTGGTAAATGCGAGGGGATAAACATTTATCAATAACAAAATATATCTTGTTGCTTCTATTAACTCGCTCATTTTCAGCATCTTAAACTAAAATTAGTCCTTTTATTTTTTGTAACTATTATGAAAGAGACTGTATCACTAAATTCGTCTTTTGAGAAGTCTGAATAACTATCCTATTTAATAGAAAAATTCAGAAGGAAAGTTCAGTGGTGTTTCGCCAATTTTACTAAAAATGATATAATTTCTATGAAAGAGAAAAATATCAAAGAGGAGAAGAAATGGCGATTGACGTCTCCTTTGCGAATTCAGTTTATTTATTGAAACAGAATGGCTTTAATTGAACACTCTCCTATGGACTGATAAGGATTCACGCTTAACAATTTCCTTTTTTAATCTATTTTTGGTATAATTACAATTCGCAATGGAAACTTGAATCACCCAAAAAGGACTACTCACTGATGTTAGGATTAGTTGCGACAATGAGCATTACAAGTGTTGGGCTATACTATTTATCAACATTCGTGGGTGTAAGCGTGTTAATATTGCCCCTCTTCCCAATTCTCGTTCTTAATGGAATAATTTCTGCAAGAATAAAATATGAGGAACCCAAGGAAAGTTTCAGGCATCTTCTTCAAAGCTTTCGAACGGCGGGGAGAACTCTCTTTAAAGTAGACTTTCTGATTACTTTGCGTAGGACTTTTCTCAATGATTATATTCCCTTAATCCTTCTTTATATATTTACAGACTTTACTTCACAGAAAATAAGTTTTTATTTAACATTTTTTACGATATTCAGAGTGCAAGGCGATTAAAACGATAATTCTTGAGATCGATAAGAGATTGGGATTAGACAATATTATGTCAAATATTTAGTTTTATTAGTTCTCGGGGGCGATTTACAGATCCATGACGATTACAATTTGTGAATAGTATAAATATAAAAGTGTTCACACGATTAAGCGTATATTCCTTTATTTACCGTTTTTATCCAGTTAAATTCATCGCAATTTTTGAAACATAATGAATTTACAATGTAAACCAGAATGGCCTGTTATCTGGCTTTGCATGAATTCCCGTAGGAGTATCAAATATTTTTAAATCTCTGGAATCATTAATATTTATGAATGGCTCAAGACTTCTCTTGTCTCTTTTAAAGGATTATGACATTGAACATATATTTGGTTTGCCAGGCGAATCATCAATATCGTTATATGACCAGCTTAAAGAGGGAGAGATTCGCCACATAGTCACCAGAGATGAGAGGAATGCAGTATACATGGCAGATGCCTATGCCAAACTAACTTATAAGCCTGGAGTAGTAGAGGGACCAAGCGTAGGCTCAGTATATATGCTCCCTGGAGTTGCTGAGGCTTATAAGTCATCTACACCGTTAATAGTAATAACTACAGATGCACCACTATATGGAGAGAAGGAGAATTATTTAACCGCATTAGATCAAACTTCTCTATTCAGACCAATAACTAAGGAGACGATAACAATATATAATATTCAAGAACTACCTCACGCTATAAGGAGGGCATTTAGATTGAGCACTAGTGGAAAACCTGGACCAGTACACCTTAGAATACCCTTAGATATTTTGGAAGGTGAATTGGAAGGCAACGTCGAACTTAAAGCCCAGAAGGAGTTCTCGAAATATCCAGCTCAAAGACCTTTAGCAGATAAAGAAATGATCAAGAAAGCGGTAAATTTGATTTTGAGAAGTGAAATCCCAGTAATAATTTGCGGTCAAGGTGTTTTATACTCAATGGCTTGGGATGCGGTAATTGAATTAGCTGAATTACTAGGAATTCCGGTAGGGACTACAATAACGGGAAAGGGATGTATTCCAGAAACCCATACCTTGTCTATAGGTGTAGTTGGTGGTAGGGGAGGTACGAGTTTTTCGAACAGTATTGTAGATAAATCAGATCTTATAATTCTCGTAGGAAGTAATACGGACTCAGCAAATACTTATAACTGGACTATACCATCTAGAGGTAAAACCATAATCCATATTGACATTAGTGAGGCAGAGGTTGGGAATAATTATGATAGTATAAACCTAATAGGTGATGCTAAAGCTACATTAAGGGAAATAATTAATGAAATTAAAAGTAATGAAAAGATTAATAAAAAGAACATTGTTTTAGATGGAAATGTATTCGAACAAAGGCTTAGTGAAGAAAAGAGGGAAGTAGTAAACCCGTTACGTTTCATAAAGGAGCTTTGGAATCTATCGCCGGAAGACGCTGTGTTAATAGCTGATCCTGGAGTTGGCGCAATTTACACTGCAGCCTTCTATAAGGCCAAGAGGGCCGGTAGATATTTCGTTTTTAACTATGGTGTAGGTGGTCTTGGCTATTCAATTCCGGCATCTGTAGGCGCTAATTTTGCAAGGCCTAACTCTTTGATTTTCTCTCTTTCGGGAGATGGGAGTTTCGGTTTCTCAGCTGGTGAGCTAGAGACCATAAGGAGAGTCAATGCTAACGTGGTTATTATACTCTTTAATAATGGAAGTTACGGTTGGATAAGGGCTGAAATGAGAGCTAGGGGTAAGGATATTGTTGGAACTGATTTTTCAAGCCCAGATTACGTTAAGATCGCTGAAGGGTATGGACTATCAGCATATAAGATAACCAATGATGAAGAGATATCTGATACGTTAAAGAGGGCTATAAAGAATACTCCTTCTTTAGTTGAGGTTATCGTTGAGCCAGAGGATAAGTTTGTTCCACCAGTTATGCCTTGGAGTAAGAGATTTCTTTAAACTAAATAAAACAAACACCGATAATCTTATAATTGTTTTTAAATCTCTACTTGAAATTTTTCTATCCATGATTTGAGAAAGAGGGCGATTCAGGTTTCCATTGCGAATTGTAATTATAGCAAAAATACATTAAAAAAGGAAATTGTTAAGCGTGAATCCTTACCAGTCTATAGGAGAGTGTTCAATTAAATTCATTTCGTTTCAATAAATAAACTGAATTCGCAAAGGAGACGTGAATCGCCCGAGAAAGAATATTCTCTGTGGGCTAGTTCAATTTTTATCTGATTTAACGTTGAACTTACTTTTAAATCAACGTTCGATTTTGAATTTAAGAAAAATTAATGAGCTTAACATCTAAGAAAATTGAAGGATTCAACAAAGCAGAAAGAATTTAATGACTCAGGCGAGAAAGAGCAGATATGATTTTAAACCCAAGGGCATTTAATTGAACCACAACTAGTAATAACTTTAATAGACTCCTTAAGGAAATATATTATGGATAAGAGAGTAATAGTTGTATCGATTACGATAATTATACTAATTATAATAGCTTCTTCGTTTACATATTTCGAGAGGATTTCTCAAATTTCCACATCACTTCCTCAAAGTGTGACGTCTTCTACTTCATACTCTTCTTCATCTTATACTTCCCAGACTTCTTCATTAACCTCTACTTCCCCTCAAACTTCAGTCTTATCTACATCAACTTATACTCAAAGTCCTTCAATTATCCTATTTCCAACTTCTGCATCTGGTTTCTCATTAGTTGGAAGCTACTTAAGCCAGAGTAGGTATGGCATGGCATTGCTGTATAATAGCGTAACAACCTTATACGCTTCACCATTTTTGTGGAATATTGAGGCTGCTCAAGGTCAGGCGATAATGAATTTTAATCCCTATCTCAACGTCCATGTGGACATGTCTAACATAAAGAAGATAACTCCTTCTATATCTGTTAATGGTTACCCAGGGTTAATGTATGGTCAAGAGTTGTGGTTCCCATTCGCTGGAAAAACCGAGGTAAGTCCTTATCTGCCTTTACCGATGATAGTATCAAACTTACCAAACTTCTGGTCTATCCTCAATTTCACTGTATATGAAAACGTAGGAGTGATCGATGATTTTTCATACGATATTTGGCTTTCTCAAAATCCAAACATTACTTATTTACAGTATGGGGACTTCGAGGTGATGATCTGGATGAATTGGCAAGAGAATATAACTAAGGGGGATCCTTACATGTTGAGCGTGGGGTCCATACAAATCCCCACATTAATTAACGGTACAGTGGAGAATTTAACGTGGTCAGTTTACGTTCTGCCGAGAACCGGATCAGCAAACGGTTGGACATCAATCTACTTCTTATCTCCCAAACAGTTAGAAGGTCAAATAGGAATACCAATAGCGTATGTTTTAAAGAATATGGGATCCTACCTAGAAAAGGCTAGAGTTTCGATATATAATCTCAATACATACTATTTAGATGCGATACAAGTTGGAATGGAGTTTAATGATACTAACGGTATCGCCAATCTAGGATATAATTTATATTCATGGTATATAGAGAATGCTTAATCTTCCTTTTTTGTCTCAGTAGTGGACTTTTTATAGAATATGCTAACAAAATATAAAAAGGGTGGTGTTAAGGTAATAGTTTTTCTTGACGAACCCTATTGGAAAGGATAAAGTTAGCGCTATTGATAGTATTAAGAGGGCCAACATTACTCTCTTGTTAGTTGGGTGCGGATTATCACTATACTCTCAATTGTATCACTTTAAGAAAAATTGTTTAGCTCCAGAGAAGTCATCAGTATAACAATACGCGTTATTCAAATACTACCTCTCTGTGCTTTATGAAAGTCCCCTTTCTCAAATCTTCAAACGCTTCAATTATTTGATCTTCAGTGTTCATGACTATTGGTCCATACCAGGCTACTGGCTCATTTAGAGGTCTTCCGGATAATACTATAAAGCTCGCATTTCCACTAATTTTAACCTCATCTCCTTCTCTAGTGAAGATCACTAGATTGCCCTTTCCTATTTCTGGCGAATTGGGAGCAAACTTAGCACTACCATCGACTACATAGGCTAATACAGTATATCCTTCTTTTACCTTTAACTTCATGTCTCCATTCAATTTTACGTGTATGTATGCGGGATCAACATCACTCTTCACCTTAACTGGTCCCTCAATTCCAGCGAACTCTCCCGCGAGGACTGATACTTCTCCGAAGTCGAACTTCTCCTTAGGAATACTTTTTACATCCCTATATACTGGCTGTGTCATCTTTTTGTAAGATGGTAGGTTTATCCATAACTGTAATCCTCTTACCAGGAATGGATCTTGATTATATTTGGGAATCTCTGTACCCTCTAATGGTTTTGGCATTTCTTGGTGAAATATTCCGCTTCCAGCAGTCATCCATTGGACTTGGCCAGGATATATTGTTCCCTTATTACCTAAACTATCTTGGTGTTCCACCTTTCCCTCAAATAATAGCGTTACAGTTTCAATTCCCCTATGCGGGTGCCAAGGAAATCCATTAATGTACTCCTCAACCTTATTTGAGCCGAAGAAGTCCAGTAATAGGAAAGGATCTGTTAAATCCACAGTATCTGGTCCGCCAAACACTCTGTAAAGTTTAACCCCAGCACCATCCATGGTATTTCTTCCTTTAATTATACCATCTATTCCCCTAATCATAAATTAATTTTTGAACTAACTAATAAAAACCTAATCCACCTTAGTTATGATTATTTTATTAAGAGAAAAATGATCAGATATCCTCTTCCAGCAAGGCATACCTAATGATTGGATCGGGAATTCTATACTCATCATTTCTTTTCTCTATAAATCCCATTTTTATCAATTTCTTAAGATCTCTAGAAACTGTAGTATTACTGACTTTTCTTCCAGTTTTGGTAATTACGTAATCCATGATGTTCTTCCATCTCGCATTTCCCAAAATAGCTATGGCCTTCATTATGTATGCGTAATATTGACTTTTAGTAACCAACTCCCTTAATTCCTCCCTTACTAGTCTTGACCCCAACTCTTTAACCTCACGTATTACATCACTTCTTCTCTTCTCTAAATAGAGTTTGCCAAAATAAACTAACCAACCCACAATACCATCTAACTCATTCACTGCTTCATTAACTAGACTATCCTCAACTTTTACGTTAAACTCTTCAAACCCTTTCTTGAGAAATTCTTTAGACTTTTCCTCATCAAAGGGTTTCAATTCAATGGAGCAATAGTATCTGCCGTAAAGTTCTGACTTTGCATCATCTACTCCTAGGAAATCCTCCAGTAACCCTACCTCACTACCAGTGAATATTAGTACTAATCCTTTCATGTAATCGTAAATGTGGGCTAATAGTGGCTTTAAACCAACAGTCGAGAATCTGAGATACTGGGCTTCGTCAAATACTATTGGTATTGGTTTATTGTTAAGCCCTATCTCGTTTAGCGCGGAAAACATATTGGCAAGGTCTTTTTCTATATTCTCTTCCTTTTTACTAATCCTTATAGGGTACTCTAGTGAAATGTCGAATCTTTTAAGTATATCTTTTAAATGATACATTTTGCTTATTTTTATTAAACTTGAATGTATTTCTTCGTAAAGTTTATCTGGAGTTATTCTCTTTGATACACTATCATAAATTTTCCTTACGTCAACAAATGTATAACCCCTATTCAAAGAATTTAGTCCTGCCAATACTAGGCTCGATTTCCCAATCCTTCTTAATCCCGTCACTATTATCATTCTTTCGGTATTCACGCACTGTAAAAACTTCCTTACCTCATCTTCCCTATTAAATAAATCTGTTAAAGATTCTTTAGGTTCAACGCTAAATAGCAAAGTTACACCCCTGTAACTAAGTTACATCCCTGCTACTTAAAGCTTTTTATGTGTAGAATTGCATATTACTTTTTAAAAGTAACTAATTTAAGTTTTTGTTAAATATAATGAAGAATTTATTAACCTCAAGACAAAAAGTATATTGGTGAGTAAAAAAGATGACTACTCTTAAGATATATAAAGAACTTGACTTGACTAGCTCTTCTTGTGCTGGACCTATTGGCGAATTGAGTAGTGTTGTTGATGAGCTTAGAGAGGGTGAAGCAGTAAAGGTTATTTTGGGTGATGATGCTACGAAGAAGGACATAACACTATGGAGTAAGAAGAGGGGTCTGAAGATAGTTCAAGAATCACAAGAAGGTAACAAGCACGTATTATTAATAGCTAAGTGAAATTACTTTTCTTTTTCCTTCAATCTTATTCTTAAGGAGTACGTTAGGAGAAGTTAACAGATCAGCGTATTTTAAAGCAATTTTGATGCTTCTTGTGTCTGGTGTATATGAAGGTTTATCCATTAGAGGGTTGATCCAGATGATAGATTTACATCTATGTTTTACATTTCTTAACTCTCTTTCTAGTAAATCTAATTCACCTAAATCCCAACCATCACTAAATATTACAACACTGCGTTTTCTAAATAGCAATTCGCCATGATTTTTCCTTAAAGTATATAAAGCTTCTCCTATTCGCGTTCCACTTCCGTAAGGTACCATTGAGACTAGTTTTTTCATATCTATTTCATTTATACTACCTACTTGAAAGAAGTTTGTAACTCTCTTTACGTCAGTACTAAAATAGAATATTTCAGACTTGTTAGTAACTCTCCTAATAAAGAAAGATAGAAGTAATATTTCCTTAATATAATCTTTCATTGAAGCTGATATATCGCATAATAAAATTATATATGACTTATTTATTTTTCTTCTATGTTTTACAAGATATGGCGATTCTAAGGAATATTTTATCTCGTCCTTTATAGTCATTTTCATGTCAAGTTCTCCACTCTCCTTTACCTTGAACCTATGTCCTTCATAATTCAGTGTAATCTCCTTAAGCCTCTTTGCTATTTCACTCCATATTATCATATCTCTATTTTCTATTTGGAATATGGTTGTCTTAATTTTCGATTCAGCTGGACTATAGATATAAAGCTCATTTGCTAAATACGGTCTATCAGTTACTCTTCCCAGAACAGAATACTTATTTTCAATTTCTTGTCTTCTTTCTTGTTTATCTTCATTTACTGCAAAATCCTTTATCATTGTCGCTCTTAATACTGCTTTCACGGTTTCAAAATCTCTATCTTTTACTAATTTTAGTGCGCTAATTGCGTCTATGGTCTCATCTACCCCAACGTTCCTGCCTAATCCTCTGAGAATATTAGCTATCTTCACTATCGTCTTTTCTTCTTCCATCTTCCATTCCCTTAAAGTGCCTTATATCTTCCTCATCCTTAAGCAAAACATTTACCACTAAATTTCTCAAGTCCTCCTCAGATTCCACGCCAAGTAAGTTGATTGTGTTAACTAGATCTATGGTCTCAGCTATTCCAGGTTTGTGTATTATTTCTCCATCTTGTCTAAGCTTGTTCACTATTTTAATGGCTTTTCTAGTTTTTTCAACATCTATTCCTCCAACTTTTCTCCTCACTATCTCTAACTCTCTTTCTTCATTTGGATAATACAGATAAAGGTAAAGACATCTTCTTTTAAGTGCATCCGAAAGGTCTCTAGTCTTATTAGATGTTATAAACACAAACGGTTTATGTTTTGCTCTTATGGTACCTAACTCTGGAATAGTTACTTGAAATTCTCCTAGAAATTCTAGTAGAAATCCCTCAAATTCGGGATCAGCTCTATCTATTTCATCAATCAATAGAACTACTCTCTTATCGCTTCTTATAGCCTTTAATAGGGGCCTTTCGATTAGAAATTCCTCACTGTATATTCTCTTCTTTGCCTCATTCTCATCAACTTGTTGCATCATCTTAATTTCTAATAGTTGTTTTGGGTAATTCCATTCATAAAGAGCGTGAGAGTAGTCTAGGCCTTCATAGCATTGTAATCTGATTAAGTCTAGGTTCAAGATCTTAGCTATAACTTTCGCTAACTCCGTTTTTCCACAACCTGGTGGTCCTTCAATTAGTAGGGGCTTTTCTAATTTTAAAGCTAGAAATACTGCTATGGCTGACTTTCTATCAATTATATAGTCGTTTTCAGTCAACAGTCTAATTAAATCCTCTACAGTGTTAAGCATAATGTGTGACACCTAAATAAAAATAATGGAGCGAAGTGATAAAAAACCTTTTTATTAATTAATATATTTTCCTATTATTACTCATCAGACGCCATTCCTTTCTCTTTAAGAACTTTCCAAACTTTCCACGGCCATATCGGCATATCAATATGTTTAGCCCCTAAATCCCACAAAGCGTCAACCACTGCATTTACAAACGCTGCTGGAGATCCTACAGTAGCGGACTCACCAACTCCTTTAGCACCTAAAGGATGGTGTGGGGATGGCGTTACAGTCTTATCTAATTCCCATCTTGGTGTTTCAACTGCAGTAGGTATTAGGTATTCGGCGAAACTTCCACCGTAAATATTTCCGTTCTCGTCATAACGTATTTCCTCCATGAAGGCTGTACCGAAACCCATTGTTAGTGCTCCCATTATTTGTCCATCGACAATCACTGGATTTATTATATTACCACAGTCGTCAACAGCTACAAATCTCCTTACCTTAACCTGACCAGTTCCTTTATCTACATCCACCACGCAGATATATGCTCCAAATGGGAATGTCATGTTTGGTGGGTTATAATACGTTACTGCCTCAAGCCCGGCTTCAATGTTGGGAGGTGGGTTAGTATATGCGGCAAGTGCAACATCCTGAATAGTTTTGTATTTATCTGGATATCCTTTAACATAAAACTTGCCCTTTTCAAACACTATATCCTCTTCTCTGGCTTCAAGTAGATGAGCTGCTATTTTCTTGGCCTTATCTAAAATCTTTCTAGAAGCTACAGCTGCAGCAGCACCTGCAGTGGGTGTACTACGACTTGCATAGGTACCTAAACCGTACGGACAAGTGTCAGTATCACCCTCTTCTACTATTATGTCTTCTACTGGAATACCTAATATTTCAGAGATAATTTGAGCGTATGTTGTCTCATGTCCTTGACCTTGTGCTCGTGTTCCAAATCTGGCTATGACTTTTCCAGTGGGATGTATTCTAATTTCAGCACTATCAAACATCTTAATCCCCACTATATCAAACAGATCAGCTGGACCAGCACCTACTATTTCAACAAAAGTGCTGATTCCTATGCCCATGAGCTCTCCCTTCTTTTTCTTCTCCTCTTGCTCCTTTCTCAGCTCATAGTACCCTATCTTCTCCATTGCTTTCTTTAACGCTGAGGCATAGTTTCCACTATCGTAAGTCCAACCAAGTGCTGATCTATATGGAAACTTCTCTGAAGGTATAAAGTTCTTTAATCTTAACTCTGCAGGATCCATACCCAATTCGTGGGCTAGAGTATCAACTAATCTTTCTATTGTATAAGAGGCCTCTGTTACCCTGAATGAACACCTATACGCTATACCCCCTGCTGGTTTATTAGTGTAAGCTCCAGTAACCTCAACGTACGCAGCTTTTATATCGTAAGCACCAGTGCAAATACTAAATAACCCTGCTGGGAATTTACTTGGATTCGCATCACCATAAAATGCTCCATGGTCACTTATTACCTTAATTCTAAGCCCCACGATAATACCATCCTTTTTAGCAGCCAACTCACCATGAATGTGGAAGTCTCTTGCAAATGCAGTACTTCTCATATCCTCAGACCTAGTATTTATCCATTTAACTGGTCTTCCTAACTTTATTGATGCATAAGCGGATACCACGTATCCAGGATAAACGTAGACTTTACCACCGAAACCTCCTCCTATATCTGGTGATACTATCCTTATTTTATTTTCTGGAATTTTAGTTACTAGTGAAAAAACTGTCCTAACGACATGAGGAGCTTGA
The DNA here is from genome assembly GCF_019175345.1 of Saccharolobus shibatae B12. Lineage (NCBI taxonomy): Archaea > Thermoproteati > Thermoproteota > Thermoprotei > Sulfolobales > Sulfolobaceae > Saccharolobus > Saccharolobus shibatae. The sequence continues at coordinate 1,864,373 of NZ_CP077717.1, forward strand.
GTGGTCATCCATAGAGTTAACTTTCCAGAAACTGGATCATAATGTGCTATTGAACCAACTGGTTCCATATAGGCTACATGTAAACGTTGATAGTAGAAGTCTTGACTTACTACAATATCCGCTTCTTTAAATACCTTATCAGTTGCTTCTTTATCACCTGCTTCCCATCTAAATACTAGATTAGATTTCTTATCTGGTCTAACAATAGGGGAATTGGGCTCTAACGCTTTTTTAGGATCGGCTATTGGTTCTAACGGTTCGTATTCTATTTCCACTTGATTTGCCGCATCCATTGCAGCATACCTATCCTCAGCTATTATAGCTACTACTTCTTGACCTTGAAATACTACCTTATCTGTTGGTAATACCATCATTTTATCTCCCATTAGAGTTGGGATCCATGCTAACCCTGCCTTATCTAGCTCTTCTCCAGTAATTATATCGATAACTCCTGGTATAGACTTAGCCTTCTCGACGTTGATTTTCTTTATTTTAGCATGAGCGTAAGGACTTCTCACGAAAACTAGATACGCCATATTAGGTAGTTTTATATCGTCAACGTAAGTCCCTTTACCCATTAAGAACCTGACATCCTCTTTACGCCTTATCTTATGTCCCATACCGTGAACTCCTGTTGGTGGTAAAGTTTCTTCCATCCTAACCTACCTCCCTCATTTTCTCAGCAGCGTATTTTATGGCTTCAACTATATTTTGATAGCCAGTACATCTGCACAAATTTCCAGAAATACCCCATCTTATCTCTTCCTCCGTAGGATTTGGATTCCTTTTAAGTAATTGATATGCAGCCATTATCATCCCTGGAGTGCAATAACCACATTGTAGTCCATGCTTAACCCAAAATCCTTCTTGTATTGGATGTAATTTGCCATCTTTAGCTAGACCCTCTATAGTTAGTACTTCCTTTCCATTAGCTTGAACCGCAAATATGGTACATGACTTTGCTGCTTTACCAGTGAGAATTATCGTACAAGCACCACAATTTGTTGTATCACATCCTATATGAGTTCCAGTCAGTCCTGCAATCTCTCTAATGAAATGTACTAGTAGTAACCTAGGCTCTATATCAGCCTCATATGGCTTTCCATTAATTGTTATTTTCACGTGAACCTTCTGAGCCATTTCAACCACCTCCCAATACCCTTCTTAGACTGTATTTAATTGCCCTTACTGTCAGCACCCCGGCCATTGCCTTCTTGTACTCTCCTGGTGGGCCAAAGGGTTCTTCGGCTGGCGTAATCTCTTCAGTGACTATTTTTCCAACTTGCTTTATTAGGCTATCATTTATCTTATTTCCCTTCAATAACTCCTCAGCTTTAGTTACTTTAACTGGGTTGTTAGCGGCTCCTCCTATTGCGATCCCAGCCTCCTTAACGGTACCATCATAATCTAAGGATAGGTTGACTGCAGTGGAAACTATAGCGAAATCTCCAACTCTTCTCTCTAATTTTATATAATGACCTCCATTTCTAGGTTGAGGAATTGGGATTCTCACCTCAGTCAGAATCTCATCCGGTCTTAGTGCAGTTTGGAAGGGCCCTAAGAAGAAATCCCTCGCTTTAATAACCCTACTCCCAGAGAGACTAGTAGCAACAAACTCAGCATTATATGCTAGCATTACGGCGGGTAAATTATTTCCTGGGTGATTATAGCACACATTTCCTCCAACTGTTCCCCAATTCCTAACTATTGGATCAGCTAGATGCTTAACAGCTTCATGAAGTAATGGATACTTAGTTTTTATCAAATCTGAGAACTCCAGGTCAGAATACCTAGTAAGGGCACCTATTCTTAAATATCCATCAGATTCATTAACATATGAGAGATTAGGTATGTTATTGACGTCAATTATATACTTAGGAGAGACTATCCTTAATTTCATTGCTATTATCAAGCTCTGTCCACCAGCTAATACCTTAGCCTCTTCGCCATACTTGGAAAGAAGCTCTAATGCTTCGTTGAGGTTACTTGGAGCATAATAGTCGAATGGTGGAGGATACACTTATCTCACTATTTAATACTCAGTCTATCCGCATAAAAAGATAATTATATCTAATAATACATATTTCATTATTTAACATATATTTGAGGATTACCATCGAATTTATCTTTACAATATTTACTACAGAAATAGTATACTTTACCTCTAAAAGTTGAATAATAAGGAACTGACTTAGAGACCGTCATCCCACAAACTGGATCAACAATCTCCTCACTTTCCTCTTTCTTGCTAATCATCTCTTTAGTATTTGAAATCTTAACTATTTCAGCCAAAACACTTAACGCTATTTCTTCTGGTGAAATAGCGTGTATATCTATTCCTGCAGGAACTTTAATTCTAGTAAGAGACTCTTCCTTATATCCCTTATTATGTAGATATGAAAGTAAGTCCTCTCCCCTTCTCTTTCCAGCTACAACTCCAATATACCTTATCCCAGAATTTAGAAGACTTTCCGCAAATTCATGATCTTTCTCACCCATGGTAGCTATCACAGCAAAGGTATTTCTAGTTATCTTTACATTTGCTAACTCATTTGCACTCTCTAACTTTATTATAATGAAGCCAAGCATCTCTCCTAAACTCTGAATGTAACGCGTTATAGGGTTATTTCCAACTAAAATAAGTCTTTTCTTAGATATAACGGGTTCTATATATAAATAGACAACTCCTCCATGACAAGTATTTAAATTCAAATATTTGATTTGACCATTTTCTATTGCCTCTAACGAGTACCTTATTATATCATCCTTAGTACAGAATCCTCCTATCCATCCCTCAAAGCTTCCATCACTCTTAACTATTAGCTTATTACCGGGCTTTAATGAACTAGGACCTTCTGTTTTTATTACTTCAACTATTGCAAACTCTTCTTCGTTTTCAATCAACTCCTTAACCCTATTTATAAACTTATAAGAATGGCCAAAGTAGCTATTGCTCTTTTCTTCATACATCATTATAAGTTAATATAAAAATAAGACTATTTAAATTTAATCGCGCTATGTTTGAAAAATAATAAACAAGATTCCACTCTATTTATCTTAGCTAGTCATCGTTAAGTACACTCCTATTAGTGTTATTGCAGAACCAATTATTTGAATAGGTGTTGGAACTTCTCTAAAGAAAGCGAAAGACAATACGTAGGCCATTATCGGAACTAACAACGATCCTGAGCCAGCCTTTACACTTCCTAAATATCTAACAGCGTTAAACCAGAAATAGAATCCTCCCACTTGTGCAATTAATCCTAGTGCTATTAGCAATCCCACGTTTATTACGCTGAGCACGAAATGATATCCAACTGGCGTTAGGAGTAATAGGATAGGAAGTGAAGTAACACCCATAAATGCGTTCAATTTCACTAAATCTTCTTTAACTAAATTCCTTCTATAATATACTGTACCAATTGCCCATATCACGCCTCCTAGTAAACCAAATAATAGTCCTAAATTAAATGATAGGAACGCTGAGGCTGTTACTCCTATTACGCCTAAAATTATTCCAATTATTCCTCTCATCTTAACTTTAGTTCCCATGATCATCTCTATTATAAGGATGAATAGCGGTTGAGTATAGATCATAACTGCAACTAAACCGGGGTTTGAAGAGAAATAAACGCCTAAGTTCAAAAAGGTTAACAATCCCACAAAGTTAAACAGACCGTTAATGAATTGCTTCACACCTAATGAAAGACCCTTGCCTAACAATATGAAAAATACACTACCAATAGCAACTCTAACCACACTAACTATCATTGGCGAGGAATAAACTGTAATTAGTTTAGTTAAAGGATATGAAAGCCCCCAAACTATGGCTACTGGGATCATCCATTTTATAAAGAGATATGCCGTACGGGATGACATAGGGAAAGATTATACATATTAAGTAAAAAAGATTACCGTTAACTGCTAAACTAATTTGAAATAGAGTCACTTAAGCAACTCCTTGAGGTCGAATCCCTCATCTGCCAAAGAGTTCTTCTTATTAGAAACGTCTTTACCTTCTTCAATTAACTTATTTAGAACCTCCAATTCGTTATAATCCCTATTTATCGCAACGTATCCCTTAACTACACCACCTTTCAAATATATTACATTAAAATTAGGATTATCAGAATTGAATCTTCCTCTTATTACGTACTCATCGTAATTCCTCGTCTCTCCAGCTGACTCTATGTGTATGTCGAATATATCTGACCATATGGATGATATGAAGTTGTAGGCTTCTCTATTACCAGCCATGTTCCTAGCTGCCAATTTTCCAGTGTACTCCGCATTATTCCAGTGCTCAATCCTCTTCCTCCTACCCTCCCTAGGATCGAATATATTTGCAATATCCCCAGCTGCGTAAATGTCCTTAACACTAGTTTCTAGGTACTCGTTTACAATTATACCATTATCAACTTGTATACCGCTTTCTTTGGCGAGTTCCACGTTTGGTGTTATTCCCACGGCTATTAGTAGCATGTCTGTCTCTAATCTCCTACCACTTGACGTTACTGCGACTCTATCTCGGATCTCCTTTACTGAATCGTTAAGTATGAAGCTTATCCCCTTACCCTCCAAGTATTGTTGTATTACTCTTGATACTTTTTCATCAACGAATGTGTTCCATATGTATGGCATTACTTCAACTACTGTAGTCTTCACGCCAAGTGTCGTTAGGCTAGATGCAACCTCAACACCTATAAATCCAGCCCCAATTATTAACGCATTCTTACTCTTACTCGCAGCCTCCCTTATCTTGTCGGAGTCATCAAGTGTTCTCAAGTATAAGGCATTCTCACTTCCTGGAATGTTTAATTTTCTAGGCCTACCACCAGTGGTTATTAGTGCCTTATTAAAGGATATTGTATTACCATCGCTCAATATTGCCTCCTTTGAACTTATATCGATCCTTTCAACACTCTTGTTCAATATTACCTCCAAATTATCCCTCTTATAAAAATCATCAGACTCAAAGAATAATTTGTCACGTGACATTTCTCCTCTTAGGTAGTATTTCGATAGTGGTGGTCTGTCGTATGGGTAGTATTTGTCTGCTGTTACCATGATTATTTTTGAGTTTGGTTTTATTTGGAGTAGTTCCTTCAACGCGTTATATCCCGCAATACCACTCCCAATAATTAAGTAGTAACAAGATTTTTCAGGCATAATAATAAACTTGTTAAGGATTATTATAAACCTTAAGTTTAAGGTGGTTTATATTCTCCTTATAATTCCGCTTTCTAAACTCTAATTCCGTTTTATAGTAAACTAGTTTATATACTGTGCTTTGTTGAATCCTTCGATTTTCTTAGGCGTCAAGCTCGTTAAATTTTCTTAAATTCAAAATCAAGCGTTGATTTAAAAGTAAGCTTAACGTTAAATTAGATAAAAATTGAAGCAATCCACAAAACATTATATATTGAAATTATGGGTTGATTATTAATATAAGTACATTAAGGAAGTTGAAAGTATTTTGGGAAAGTTTTATAATTTACCAATCCTTCCTTAGTTTATGCAAGATCCCGTTTGTAAGATGGAAGTTGAGAACACTACGCCCTATAGAATAAACTATAAGGGTATAACGTACTATTTCTGTTCTAAAGGATGTTTAGACGAGTTTAAGGTTAATCCCACTAAATACGTCTCACCAGCTGATCTGAATAAGAAAATTGACGTTAAGATAGTTTACTGCAGGCCTTGCAAGTATATGGACAGAGCGTTAAATCTGGCAAGAGATATTCTATCCTATTTTGAGGAGGCCAATGTTGAACTAGTCCAAGGTGATAGGGGAATACTAGATATATATGTTAATGATGAGTTAGTATTTTCTAGATATATAGAAAAAAGGTTCCCAGAAAGTGAGGAGATTCTAAAAAGTATAGGTCAAAAATTACAACTTGCCAGACAATCTTAGGATATCCTCTATAATTCTTTCAATGTCTTTAACATCACTATAATTCTTTTTTATATCTTCTATTGTCATCTTCTTTTCTGTAAGATGTTTAACTAGAACGTCAGTGGCTATTTTAGTTAAGATATCAACATCTATCTTGTATTTATCTTTTAACTGTCTTACTGCCTCATCTACTGTACACATTTTAACGTCAGTAGGAGCTGATAACCCCTTAAGGTCTTTTAATTTCCAACTCATTATAGGAGATATTGTTTACAGAAGTTAAAATCCTTTTTCTCCAATGTGCTTTGTTAATTTGTTCAATTTATTTCATAAAAGTGATAAGGTGTAAGATGATTTTTCATATTTGGTATATTAATTTTGAATTTTTCAAATCAATGATCTAACACTTGGAGCATAACCAACTAAAGAGTTAGCCAAGTAGAGTGTGCTGTAAGTTCAATGAAAATTAATATATAACGCTCAAGGACTCATAATAAGTATTAATGGGACATGAATTTGAGTGTTAAGGAGGTATCGCTGTTATGTTATAAATCTTATTTCGGCAAATTAGAATCGTCACTTCAATTAAAATTTATAATCTGTTAAATAGAGGGGCTGTCTAACAACATAATAACAGTTTATTACACTTTCTTCATACTCGGGAATTTAACCTTTTAATCTGAAAACCTCCTTTCCTTCCCCTAATTCGTAGCATAATACGTTACCATTACATTTCGTAATCGATTTGGCAAACACACCGTAATACTCCTCCTTTCCCTTTTCGTTAATTTTCGACATTACCCTTTTCATCTTCCACAATAAAGGTTTAACTTCAACATTTTCACTCCACTTTACTTCTCCTAGAAATATAGCCCTTTCGCCTTCTAAAACTATATCAATTTCTTCTCCCTTATGAGAATAGAAGGAAACGAGATTGTAATTAAAAGGAAGTCTGATCATCTTTCTTCTCAGTAAATCCTTGACTAATTTTTCAAACTTAAAGGAATAATACTCGTCAAAATTACTCTTACTAATAACCTCATCGACCATGTCTATCTCTAAATAATTCAGATTGTCGTAAACGAATTTGAACCAGAAATCAAAGAAGTTATCACTAATTTCGTACCAACCCTTCTTCTTTCCATAAGGGATTACCCTACTAATAATTCCGTTTTCTTCCAATCTATCTAAATAAGCTGTGAGATTACTCCTATCAATTCCGGTGTAATTCGAAATTAATGAGATAGTAGTATACCCTTTGGAAATAGCTCTTAATATACTGAGATAAACTCTCTGTTCCCTAAATTCTTCCCTAAGAAGAAATAATGGTTCATCATAAAGTATACTACCCTTGCTCATTATCTTTTCTTTAACGTTCTCCTCAATACTCTTTCTTTCATCAAACTGAAGAATATAGAATGGTATTCCTCCTACTATGCTCCATATTTTAACTAGATCTACTATATTCTTCGAAGGGAAGAAGTCAGAAAGGTAGGGAAACGAAATTTCATCAACTCTCCAACTCCCTGTTCTTCTACCGTATAAAGGAGATTTGTTGGATAAAACCTCATTCTCCATCATACCGATACTTGAACCCGTGAGAATCAAGAAAATTTTACTATCCTTTAATTTCTCATCCCAGGCCCTCTGAATTAGCGAAGTGATACTTCTCTCACTTTCAATTAAATACTGAAATTCGTCTAGTGCTAAAACAATCTTCCCCATAACCTCATCCGCAAAGTACATCAAAAGTTCGTCTAGGCTAACATTTAGTGACTTAAAATAAGCCTTTCCGGTAAATGATGCAAACTCTTCTTTAAGTCTATTAACGTTACTTGCTAAACCGTCAGAAGTACACAAATGGTAAATCGCTTTTTTCCCTTTGATGAATTGTTTAATTATCTCGGTCTTTCCAATCCTCCTCCTTCCGTAAATTATTATTAATTGAGCCTTATCCTCTCTGTACCTATCTTCCAAAAATTTCAACTCTCTTTCTCTATCAATAAAAAGTGGTATCACAATTATAATAATCTAGATACCACTTATTAAACTATCGTAAAAGGGAAGAAAAATGATGATAAAAGGGAAAGAACAAAAAGCGTGTCAACAAATTGTATTGAATGGAAAATAAGCCGTTTTTAGGTAAGAGAGAAAAATTATATAATTTTTTAACTTAATGGGGGTTAAGGGAGCGAAAGTACCCGTGACGGAGGGATGAATACCCCTTTATAGAAACGTTTTTATATTTGTATGTCAAAATTTTCTTAAACCTTGTAAGAGCTGGGTCAGTACCCTCGGGACTGGGGGGATCTTAAGCCTGTGGAGAGAAAACCCTCCGTACCCCTCTTCCACACGGGGCATTACAGAACGGTTCCGTTCGATGGGACCTCCGCTGTGGGTAAAGGGGGATCGAGGTTTCTCTGAGAAGCAGGAAATCTCCATCGCGAGGTGAAGATGCCCCGTCCTAGGAGTGGGCTGAATCCTTTTTCACATTAACAGAAACCTTTTTATATTTGATAATGTTAGAATTTTCCGATGAAGATGATCCCTTATGCCGATGTGGGCTATGCCCAAAAGGATGAGGGTGAAAATTGCGGAGATGTGAGCCCCGTGCCGTTGGGCTCTAAGGAGTCCCATGACCCACCTACCGTGAAGCTGGGTAGGTGGTTGAGGGCTAAGTCCCTACACTCAATCACGATTGAAGATAAAATGATTGAAATGAAAGTAAATGATTGAAATGAAAGTATAGGGATAAACGGTAGTTCACATAGCTTTCTATACATTAAGGCATTTAAAGGACTTTAAAGATTTAAACTAAAATTTAAATATTGAACTGTTATCTACAATTGGGAGATCAGTAGTAAGGAGTATCTCACTGATACGACAGAAAATCATCCTATGATTTATACAAGGGTTGAGATGTTTGACATTAAATATCATGAAATCATGTGAAGTTAGCTACTTAACGTCTGGGATAAAGTAAGCCGTTGCACCAATCGAAGTTAAGCGGACATGAACTTAATAAGTTAAATTATTACAATTTTTTATGGTAAGCAGAGTTAGTGACTGGCTTAGACAAGCTGAGAGAAATCTTAGATCTGCGGAGATTAATTATCAGAATGAGGTTTACGAGGAAGCTTGTTATGAGTCTCAACAGACTGCCGAGAAAGCGGTTAAAGCGTTACTAAGTTATTTTCATAAAGAATTAAGGGGACATTCAATTACCTTTCTTTTACAATCCTCTTCTATCCAAATTCCCGGTGAGATATTGAAGTGCGCTCAAGAGCTCGATAAACATTATATCCCTTCCCGCTATCCCGATGCATATGACCAGGGTGCTCCTGCCGATTATTACAATGAGGATGATGCAAATAGATGTTTAGATTGCGGTAAGAAGATTTTATCATGGGTGAAGGGAATTGTTGGAGGAACTGTGTGAAATTTATTCTAAGTTTAATCCAAAACTGGTCATACTATTTGGCTCCTATGCCAGAGGAGATTACACTAATGAGAGTGATATAGACGTTCTAGTAGTTTCCGATATATTCTCTAGAGATCCGAGAGAAAGCTTTGGTATGGCTTATAATCTAAAATTTCCTCAAGTAATGCCTGTAGCAATGAATACTCAAGTTTTTCTGAAGAAACTAGACGAAGGTTCGACTTTTATTCTGGAGATTATAGAAGATGGAAAAGTACTGTGCGGGGAGAAAGAATTTGAAAGAGAAGTATTAGAGAAGTACAAGAAAATTAGAAAGAGGTTTAGGAGAAAAGGTAGACTATGGGAATGGTGATTTATACTACGCACCGTTACTGAGGTTTTATTCATACACTAGTTTATTGGGATAATTTTTAAAAGATTGCCAAGGTTTCCTTAAACTTTAGGGATTTTCTGATAAGTGTTAATCGGAGAAAATTCACCCTATATTATATCACTCACACGAAATAAATTGAACAAATCAACAAAGATGGAAACTGTTATTTAGTATAAGTCATTTGAACTAAGAATTGATTTTCAACTTATGCGGGATTTGGTTGATAGAAGGTAGAAGATATTATAGTTTTTAAAGTTTTTATCACAAATTCAGATTTAATAAGAGCAAATTTAGAGGATCTAAATGAATAGTTGTCTACACTAAAATATCGAACTAAGATGCCATGTCCGAGAACACTACTTCATGTAGTCTCAATAAATTTAAAACGAGTAATATGAATAGTTGCTTATGAGCTTTCTTCTCAACAACGCTAAAAATTTCTTGCATGATGCAAGGAGAGATTTTGAGGAAGGGATTTGGAATTTATCGGTATTTCATTCGGAACAAGCTCTACAACTTTGCGTTAAATATAAATTATATATTCATTTGGGTGATTATCCGAAAACTCATGACCTAAAGATACTAATCAGTAATCTAGGGAGATTTGAGAAGGTAAAAATAGATGAGTTAATGTTGGATTTTTTAGTACAATCGTATATCTCTTCTCGTTACTTACCTTATACTTTCTCAAAGGAGAGTGCTGAAAAAGCTTTAAATTTTGTAGAGAATATAATGAGGAGTCTAGGATGTCTATAATTGATGTTCTTGAGGAGAATAAGAGATTGAGAGACAATTATATAAAGAACTTAAATTTCTATCTAGATAGAATTAAAGAAGTTGTTAGGAATATTGATCCAAATACTAAGATTATTTTATTCGGCAGTTACGTAAGGGGAAATTTCAGACCGGATAGTGATATTGACGTGTTAATAATAACTAATGTGAGCAATGAATTCGACAGGTTGAAAATTTACCATGAGGTTAACAAGGCTATAGGCAATCCAAATCCCTTTGAAATTCACGTGATTAATAAAGAAGAGTACATATCTTGGTATTCTAAATTTCTTGACGTGTATAAAGAAGTTTAATTTGTTAACTATAATCATACTGTCGTTATTAACCTATAAACTCAAGGATAAGCGTTTTGTTCCACAAGACTAGGGCAATAGAGCACTTAATTATGCCCTAAGTTTCCGCAACACAAAAATAAATAAATTAATAACGATACCGTGAATTCTACATACATTAGCGTTAAATCTAAGAGATGTTCATGATATTTCCCTATAATTAAGATAAAGCTTAAAATAACGTTTTGAAAATTTCTAATATGTGAAGATAGTTTTTATTTCACCACATCCAGACGACGAGTGTGATAATGCCGGAGGTACTTTAGCTAAATTAGTTAAACGAGGTAACGAGGTTTATATTATTTATCTGACAGATGGTAGCATGGGTTCTCCTATAGCTGAAGAGAGGGGAAGGACTTTAGCTGAAAAGAGAAAGAGAGAAGCGTTAGAGGGTTTAAAGATTTTAGGTATAAGGAATAGTCCATTTTTCTTAGATTTCCCTGACTATAGACTTAAATTTCATGTTAACGAAGCAAAAAATTACGTTTCTGAAATTTTTAAATCTCTAAGTCCCGACATAGTTTTCTATCCTTCCCTCTTCGAGGCTCATCCAGATCATAAGGCAGGTGGTCATATTGCTAAACAAGCTGTTATCGGTTTGAGGATTAGTGAATTTACATATTTAAATTGGCCTCCCTTAAATTGGAGGCGTGTTTTGTGGAAACTAAGCCATAAGAGGATTTTAGTTAACATTAAGGAGTTTAAGGAGGTCAAGTTAAAGGCTATGATGAGACATGAATCTCAGTTTAGATACCTAGACAAGGATTACGTCCATAGATTTTTTGAAACGGACTTCGAAAGGTTTTATGTAGAGAAGCTAATAGATAAATCGCACTTAAGGGAGATTTTAGATAATTAACGTTCCCCCTTGCGTAGATATATCAAGTATATTAAGAGTGATAAAATTTGGGCGATTCTGGGATCATTGTGAATTGTAATTTATGAATAATATAAATATAAAAGTGTTAACATGATCAAGCATGTATTCCCTTTATAAACCGTTATCACCCAACTAAATTCGTCATAGTTTTTGAAATATAGTGAATTTGCAATGGAAACTTGAATGGCCCTAAAATTTACCTTTTATTATAAACTCTCTTGTTTAGATAATATACGAGGAATCACGTCATTACAGATATTCGTTAAATATAAATGGATTTTCGATTTAAACTGCATAATTCATATTTTGTCATTATCAATTAACTTAGATAAAGCATATTTGTATGTGAAACTCCATAGGGCGGCACTACCAATATAATGATCTAAGAACGGGTCATCTGGTTCTCCGTCCTCTGCATGTATTAAAGATGGTTGATTCCATGGAAGTCCTTTCCTTACTAAATTATCCCATTCCTTTTTAGCTATGTTTAGCCATTCCCTTTTTCCGTACGCATATGCTAATGCGGAAACGCTAAAAACTAGTCTGGGCCATGATGAGGTTAACTGGGAATCTATATTTACCTCTCCACCATCTTCTCTAGCCATATTCGGTGTACAAAAATTTGAAGCACTACCGTTAACTCTGTATATTTCATCGAGAGCAGTTTCAACTTTATTAATATCTGATATATGATCTAAATTGAGCAAATAAACCCACCATTCTCCGAAAATCTGTGCCATGAAAACAGCATTATGGTGGTCTGGTTTTCCGGTCCAAGCTACGAATTTCTTACCGTCAAACGGTAGGGACTTCTTTCCCTTAGTTAACAGTGAGGAGTATCGATTAACTGCATTTTGATCTCCTAATATTTTCCCGATTTCCACTAGTGCCATCAATGAGGCTATATATAGCGACGCTACATAACTTGAAATCCCCTCCATGGGTACACAATCATAGCCTGTGTCACATGAGCCCTCTACTTCCGGTAGGCCGTCTTCATTAAAGTCCTGCTTTACCATCCATTCCATTGCCGTTATTAGGTACGGGTAAATTCTAGATAGAAAATCAGTGTCCTTAGTCCTTAAATAATACCGATAGGCCATAAGGATAAAAGTGGGATTTGTATCCTTCCATTTAGGTGGTGCCGTAGTTCCATCAGATGAAGTATCTAATGAGTGTAATCCTAAGTCATGAGGAATGTAGCCGTCTTCTCTCATAGCTTTCATGAAGAGGTCTAAAGTAGACCTTTCCAATTGTGGAAACATTAAGACTGTTGGTAAGGATCCCGTTTCATAACATACTCCACCTATTGTACTTAACATCGGTCCTATTTCTGGAGCTTCATAGATTCCGAATCTTCCCTTTTCGTCTAACCACGTGCTAGTTGAGAATATGTAAGTACTGTTAATTATTGCGTCTTTTAGCCATTCTGGTAATGACGGATCTATTAGGTTTTCCTGCCATTCTTTAGTCTTATGTTTTAATTTATCAAAATTATCCAAAAAATATTTGGCTACCTCAGTAGAATTTGAAAAATAGTTAGAGTAATAATGCTTGTAAGGATAGTAAGCCCAAGGTTTATTAAAATACCACGCAAATACGAAAGTTACTTCCCTTCCTTCTGCACCTATTAACCCTGTAGGCAAATAATAGTAACCCGTAGACTCTTTACTGTCTGAATTTGGTATCTTATCAAGTATCAATTGCTTCCAAGGTTCCTCATTTTCTATCAACCTATGTAAATTGAGTGTTTTCTCCAATCCTCTATTAGAGTGAAAATTGTATTGTGGTACTATTATTTTTGGAGAGTCAGAAATTAATGTTATGTCCCCGTTAAAGGGATCATATTCGTTAGCCTTAGAGTTTTTCATTATTATTCCTTTTTCAATCTTCTCGTTATATCTTCCTATTTTACTCATTCCACATATGTTTGATATCGAGATTACTATTAGACCTTCAACGTTTATTTTTACTGTAAATCCAACTGCTGGAAGTGAGGAGTTTAATAAGTCTGATGGTATAATTGGAGAGAATGCTTCTACTTCTGCATCTATCCCGTCTTTTGACCCCTTTATTCTGACGAAGGGATAAAGTCCCTCATATCTAAGTCGCGTAGAGAGCTTATTGAGTTCCAAGAATATTAGTTCACTCTGGAGAAAGAAAGGTTCTCTATTATTGGGTTTGACGAAGATATGGAATCCAGGCATTTCCCTTATGGGTTTTGTCCAATTATTAGCTATTGTTAAATTAACTAATTTTCCCTTATTGCTAATCTCTACTTTTCCAGCGCCTATTCCTCCTAGCGGTAGGCTAATGAGTTTTTCATCTGATGTGAAAACTACCATATGAGGAATTCATATATCTGAGATTAAAATTTTATTAAGACGTTTTTCAGTTTATAATCTTTGCAACGAGGCTGATACAATTTCATGAAAATTCAATGAAGTCTAAACATCATAAAGGGTTTACGCTTTTCAACTATAATTCCAAAAATACTATACATACTATAAATTAGTTAAAGCAATTTAAAAAATAATTAGTCTTGAAAAATTTGTTCTACCTTAATCTCTCCTATCTTAGTTAATTCTCATAATTCTCTTTACTTTTCCTAAACTTTTACAATAGTATGATAATGCTGATGAAAATTCTACTATTCCATTTCAAGTGTGGACAACAATTTCCATATATTTGAAATATTTACATTTATTATCACTCTCTCGTCTGACAAGTACGTGCCGTTTTTCGAATCGAGTAAAAATGAAAAATTATTATAATTATAATATTTCATATTATATGGTTATATATTATATTATGATTTACAATTTAATATAATATATATTAACAAGATATTATGCAAATAATTGTGCAGTTTTGCAATAAAATTTACCATAATCACAGCTAAACAAGTAAGCAAGCCTTGTTAATTAACGAGGCACCACATACTTCACCTTTAACAGACCTGAGCTTGTAACCGTAGGAGTACCCTCATTCCAATCCTTGTTAAAAGGATAACAAGATCACGGTAGAGGATGAGGAAGAAAACCTCTATAACCACTACCCTCATCGGGAAGTCTAGCAGTACTAACACCCTTGACTAATACATCCTCTGTAGAGGGAAAGTCTTGTCCTTCTAGGGCATTTAGGAGTCACGAACTAAAGGCTACGCTTATCATAACGTCTGCAGGTTTATATACCTCTCCTTCTTTCACTAGGAAAGAAGCTTTCACTAAGTTATTCAACAATTCCGTGAATCTCTTATCATCGATTCTCGTCCCTTCCTTAGCTTCTATCGCGTTTTTAGCTTCACCCCATCTACAACCTTTTGTACAAACAGTCATTATTGTCTTATATCTTTCCTTAGCCTCTTCTCTCCCTTTTAAGAAATTATTGAATTCTTCCCTTATCAAATTAACTGCAGTCTCTATTGTCTTCTTCAATGCTCTCTTGTGGTCCCTCTCCTGGATATAGGTAAACCCATAATAAGTAAGCCAGCCTGGAAGTCCTCCTAGTGTATCTACAGCATCCTCTAAACTTCTATCCTCAACTTTTATATCTAACTCTTCAAAACCCTTCCTTAAAAATTCCGTTGCTATTTCTTTACTAAAAGGGTTAGCTGTTACTTCAGTATAAGCCCTACCATAGAGAGGGGACTTAGGGTTATCCAGCTTAAGGAAATCATAAACCATTCCTATTTCACTACCCGTGAATACGAATCTGATCTTTAGATTATCATAAGCATAAGCCAGTGGGTAAAGGAGATTATACCCCTTGAGCTTTCTCAACTCTTGGGACTCATCGAAGATAATTACAATTCTTTTCCCTTCCTTCTCTGAAATCTCAGAAAGCTTTTCAAGAATCTGAGAAAACTCAACTTTTCCCTCTCCACCCCATTTAAACCTTAAATTTACTCCAGCAATACTAACTCCTCTTACTCCAGCAAAGAGCTTCCTTAACCTTTCCGGAACTGAAACATTTATGACCTTCTCTAATTCTAATATCAAATCTTTAAAGCTTATGAAAGTCGATGATTCAAACTTCCTTAGATCAAGGTATATCCAAATACCTCTTTCCTTCTTTGTTAAGACTTTGACTAATGAGGACTTTCCACTCCTCCTTATACCCAGAAGGAGAGTCATTGGGTAATCGATTCCGAACTTAAGTCTTTCCATCTCTTTTTCTCTGTCAAAGAGATCCTTAGGGTCTTCCTTAGGTTTTGGATCGAATAACAGGGGAGATCCCCATTAACTGGAGAGATAGCCAGTTAAAAAACTTTATGTGCCAGATAGACGATATACCGGGAAATTTCCTCACTTCCTTATAGTCTTTTTTCCCACGGGGAATCAATACGAAGCCAGAGAAGAGTAAAATCATAGTGTCGTCACTAGGGTACAAATTAATTAAGTTAATCAATCTTCAAGAAGAGAAGGCGTTAAACTGATATACTTACTATACGTTTGGAATATAAGGAAGAGAATTTATACCTTAATGACGACACTATGAGTAAAATCATGTGTTACGAGAGAAAAACAAATAAACAAATAAGGAGAAAAGCATCATAAGCGTTTTTTTCCAGGGGCGTTCAGTAATAAATCTTTCGGTCAAATTTCAAGCATAGTACCAGCTAACATTGTCACGTGGATCCTTTCAACTTACGTGGTGATTAAAGGGATGGTTTTCCAATCACTTGGGCTCGTAAGGCTTGTTATTCTACTAAACGCTCCAAACAATCCTAACTTCCTAGCTAAGGCAGTGTATAGTTTCTTACCGTGCAACTCGTCCTTGTGGGACTCATAAAACTTGAGTAGAGTTGGGTTCCTCGAATAATTCCTCCCTGCCAAGAAGTAGAACAGGCTATGCAAGTACTTATTACCCCTCTTAGAAATCCCCCTACTTACCACAGCTTTCCCACTCCTTTCTACAACAGGGTCTAAACCACAGTAAGCCACGAAGGATTCTGGTTTAGGAAAGCGTCTAATATCACCAACAACACCAATAATTATCCCAGATGCAAGCTTCCCAATCCCCGGGATCGTTAACAAAACGTGGTCATCTGATACTTGTTCCTCAATCATCTTCCTAACCTCTTTCAACCTCTCTTGTGTTTCTAGGAGTGTTTTTGCCAATACTCTGATTTCCTCAAGTACTATTGGTGTGTATTCTAGGTTGTAAAGTTCTTCTTGTGTTAGCAGTTATTCTAATTTCCCTCGATTATACAGGATTTTCAGCACTACCGATGAAGTTTTTTAATTCTGTATCTGGTTGATTGAAAAGTGGGAAGTCCGAGAAGAAGCTGGACATTGCTAGAGTGATTTCATTAAATCCTTCAATTCCCTAG
Source organism: Saccharolobus shibatae B12 (assembly GCF_019175345.1). NCBI lineage: Archaea > Thermoproteati > Thermoproteota > Thermoprotei > Sulfolobales > Sulfolobaceae > Saccharolobus > Saccharolobus shibatae. The sequence continues at coordinate 1,881,426 of NZ_CP077717.1, forward strand.
CTGGAATATTGAAGATGAAGGGATTGAGCAGAAAGGTGGAGGAGTTTCTCCCGTTCGTTGAGAAACGTTTAGGGAATGCACTAGGTTTAATGAAAATCTTTAAGCTACGTTAAAGTAGAACAACTGCTATCTATATATTCTGTTAGCTCAATAATAATTGGTCTATTTACGCGCATCATTACGAAATATAAGCTATTTCATTTGAATAATACCGGTCTAGTTCAATTTTGACTAATGTTATCGTTTATCTCAAGAAAAATGATGCTCCCATACTGAAGTTATAGTTAAGGCGTTGAGTATTATGAAGCAGGCTAGATGGAGGGATTTAAAGAAGGTTTCTGAGGGATTCTTGAGGAGAGACATTAAGGATTGGACTTTTAATCAGCATTGAAACAGTTGATTAATGCGAGAATAGTACTTAAGGAGAATGAAAAGTATTCACTAATTGACCCACTATACAGCATAGTCCAATGACCCTTACGCCATGATGTAAGAAACTTTTTAACGATGAATGAAAACTTATTCTCATGTTATCGGTAAGCGAAGTAAATGAGATGCTTAAACAAGAGGAAATTTTCAATTTTATAGGAATCAATTTTGAGAAACTTGAAAGAGGTTACGCAAGGCTAAAATTCAATTTCAACGAAAAGTTGACTAGAATAGGTGGGATTTTACACGGTGGAATAATATTCTCAGCAGTTGACTATGCAGGTAGCTACGCCGTGAGAACTTTGGAAAACGTGAAGGATGGAGTCACAGTGGAACTCAAAATAAACTTTTTGAAGCCAATGAGGGATGGTCCATTTATAGTAGAAGCTAAAATAATAAGTGAGGGAAAAAGGCTAATAGTAGTTGATATATCAGCATATGATGGTAACGGTAATTTATGCGCAAAGGCTCTAGGAACGTGGGCCGTGTATAGGGATACTAGCTCTGGAACTCAATTATCCTCTTAGCAATCTTATAATGCACGTAATCAACTAATTTATCATCTAACCTTATGGCCCCCTTACCTTCCCTTTTTCCCTTCTCATAGGCTTCTATAACCCTTTTAGCCCACTCGATTTCCTCCTTGCTTGGGGAAAATACCTCATTGGCAATGTCAATCTGAGAAGGATGAATAACTTGCTTTCCCACGTATCCCAACTTCTTTGCTTCCTCACATTCTCTTCTAAATCCATCTAGGTTCTTCAAATCGAAGTAAACTTTATCTATGGCGTCAACATCGTAAGCCCTAGCTACACTAACAATTAAAGTCTTCACGTACTCGTTCTTTTCATAGAAATTATAGTCTCCACCAAGGGATAAGGAAAGGTCAGCAGCACCATAACTTACAGCGACAACACCTTCAGACCTAACTATATCCTCAATCTTAACTAAACCCTTTGCAGTCTCTATTAACGGTATCAAGTATTTCCCAGTTGCCTTGTGGAGAAATGAGAGGTCGTTTTCAGCCTTAGGTATAACAATACACGTGATTTTATCGTCCCTCGAAATTCCTATAATATCCTTATAGGAGTCAAGTAGCTGTAAAGAGTTAACTCTAACGCATAACTCCCTCTTACCCCAATCCAATTCCTTCACAAGTTTAATTAGCAATTCCCTTGCTCTTTCCTTATCTTCTGGAGGTACAGCATCTTCAAGATCGAAAACTATTGAGTCAGCTTTCAGTTCAACCGATTTCCTTATCATCTTTTCGGAAATTGCGGGAACGTATAACTGGGATCTCCTTATCATAAGTTAATAATGAGAATTGAGCATAAAATTTTATCTAAACAACACTGGTAGAATGTTTTGCTTCACATATTCTAAAACTTTCTCCTCATGCATTCTCATCATATCATAAGCCAAATCTGGACTGCGATTCTTTATTGCTATTACTATACTCTCGTGTTCCCTAAACTCATCATCCCTTCTCTGGAAGCTGGTAAACAAGGTTACCCTAACGATTTTTAGTTTCAATCTAATACTATCCAAAATATCCGCAATGTATTTGTTGTGCGACGCCTCGGCGATTGTTCTATGTAAGTTACCGTTTAAGTTGGCTAAGGTTAACGGATCAGCATTTGCTGACTCTTTTATCTCGTTTAAAACGTTTATGAGCTTGTTAATCTCATCTTGGCTAGCTCTTATTGCTGCTAGTTTAGCTGCTAAAGACTCCAAGTTAATTCTAACCTCGTAGAGTTGAAGAATATCACTTTCAGTTAACGGTATTACGGTGAATGATTTACCATTTTTTACTATCACTCCCTCCTTTTCTAACCTAACTAAGGCTTCCCTAATTGGGGTTCTACTAATCTTAAGTAATGACGCAAGCTCCTCTTCTTTCAGAGTGCTACCGGGCTTATATTTGCCAGTAATAATGTATTCCAGAATTCTCTCGTAAGCTATTTGTGATAATGACATATGGAAATGTTTCTATAGTAAACTTATAAGTGTTGCCATTTGAGTGACTTTAAGTATACATGAAAGAAACGTTTTTACTGAAGAATTAGTAAGAATTACGCTGGTATGAATTACTAAAGAATTTAGTAGTAAAGTCTAAATATTTTAATGGAAGACTGATCATATGAATAAATGGAATAAAGGAATACCGTCTAGGGGTAAAGAATCTCTAGTTAATGTAGTTCTATTTTATATAAGTGAAGTAATTATAACTGGATTTCTCTTTTACTGGTTACTCGTATCTGCAAAAGTTGTGGGGAATATTCCAGTTAATATTTCCGAATCACAGATTAAGGGAACCTTCTTTACGCTTGGCATATTAGCTTATTTCTTAGGTTTAAGACATGCTATAGATCCAGATCATCTAGCAGCAATAGACAACTCAACGAGAAAGTTAATTCAAGAGGGGAAACCAGCACAATTTACTGGGTTGTTCTTTTCGTTAGGCCATTCAACAATAGTGATATTATTAGCAGTTAGTTTAATAGTTGCAACCCGTTTTATCGTTTCCAATATTTCGATACTTGAGAACATAGGTAGCGTACTCGGTACGCTTATAAGTGGAGGATTTTTATATATTATAGGATCTCTTAACTTTGTTATTTTATTAGAAATCTATCAAATCTATAATCAATATACTATGAATAAGAATATGGATGAGAAGAAACTACAAGATCTGCTATTAAAGAGAGGATTTATGAGTAGATTTTTTCGGCAAGCTGTTCAAAATAGTAGATAAACAGCACTACATGTATCCAATAGGGGTACTGTTTGGGTTAGGATTTGATACGGCTTCAGAAACAGCGCTTTTAGCCCTTTCTGCAGCAGGAATATTTTTAAAATTACCCTTATGGAATCTTCTAGTATTTCCTTTTATTATTTACAGTGGGAATGAGTCTTATTGGCACTACAGATGGATTTTATATGAGCGGAGCTTACGGTTGGGCTTTTAGTGGAAATCCAATTAGAAAATTATGGTATAACCTAACAATGACTACTATATCAATACTAGTAGCTTATTTGATAGGGACATTGGAATTTTTGGGAGTAGTTCAAGCAGAATTTAACTTCAGTGGACCTTTTTGGGAACTAATTACAATAATAAATGGTGATCAATGGTGGTCAAGTATTGGGATGATAATAATTGGTACATTTGTAACACCTTGGTTAGTGTCATTTACAATCTATAAAGTCAAAATTTCAAAATTTGAGCATTAAAGATGAAGTACGTATCTCATGGTGCACTTATTATTGGTATGGCAATATTCCCTTGAGTATACAAGGCTCATATTTCTTAATTTTATGATAACTGGCCTAAAACTTTTCATAGGAGATCTTCTTTTTACCTCTATGGAATATTAAAGAGGCAACTATCAAACTTGGAATTATAAGAATTATTTGTTCAGGAAAGAAAGAATTACTCATCAGTACCTCAATAAACGAAAAAGATATTCTCCCTAAATTTAAAAATATTTGTCTATTTACTAAAAAATTAATTAATAGATTTTTGTTCATAATATTCCAGTTATATACATCAATGATAGGGTAAATTAGTGGTGAAGTGATATAAAATATTATTAAATAAAATATTGGAAAGAAAAATATTGAAATACTAGATACTGTAATAGTTATAGAGGAAGCTAATACTAATTTAAACTTATCAATCTTATTCATCAATCTTTGCCTTATTACGTATACCGATATCAAGGAGATCCCAGTCAATATATAGTTTAGAATTGCGAAGTCTTCATAAGACTTGGCCACTTGATATATAAGAATTGGATTCAAATTTGACAAAACATAATTTACTCCACTAGTAATCGTTAACGACGTCATAGTATATTTATAGGGTTCATTTTCTATGAAAATAGTAAAACTCTTCTTTAGATCGAATTTGGATTCAACATCTGTACTTTCGACTAACAATATAACAAAAACCAATATCATCGACGTAATAGAAAATAAGATTGCATATCCGAATTTGTGAAAAACGGACAATATACTACCGTAAACTAGAGGAGATAGTAAGCTACTAATAACCCCTAAATATGAACTTTTATTGAAAAAGCTCAATTTGTTTTGAACTTTGTAAAAAATGACATCCCATGCGAACCAATAATAACCTTGGGCTATTCCATAAATAGCGCCCAACAGGAGGGTGTATTTGTACGCATTATTATTTAGTAATAATAACAACAAGTAGAAAAGTATGTAAAGACCTATCCCTATCTTATAGAAAGTAATTATTTTATTATACACATTAATTATGTATCCTACTAAGATATAACCTATTAAAATGAATATTGATGTGTATAAGATAAAATAAATTGAATAATAAATCGAAGATGTAACATAAATGTACAAACTAAGTAAAGGTGAAGAGAAACTATTGGCCAAACCGAATAACCAAGAAGACATAAGGAAGTTTTTCCTCATACGTTTGATACTCATTATTATCAAAAATAAAAAATTACTGTATGAGATCTTGTATATAGAATTTATAACCAATAGGGTTTAAAAGCCCAACTGGCCATAAAAACATAAAATCGAAATTTTTAAGGATCTCATTAGCTAATACCTCTGATTGTCTCAGCAGTCATGGAAATAGAATGGTTATTATGAATATTTTTGAATATAGTTCTTAGTAGTATACCACTTATCGTATTTAGGATTTTTGAAGTAAGGTAAAACTCCTACAGTAACCTAATAATATAGTGATTTAATCTGTCACGAGAGCGAAGTTCTTACAGAAAAGTAAAGGGTTTTTAGGCTAAAGGTTTTCTAACCCTTTCCAAGCAAGGGAAGTGGTTCTAGTCTAATGACAAGAACACTTTGAGACGAGTATAAGTGGGAAAAGGTTAAAGAGGTTTAATCTCGCTAATTCTTAGCGACTGGTGTTAAGCTCAAATATATATCACCATTTAATTACCTTTTCCTCGGTCATGTTTAAATTTCTTCAAAATTAGATAAAACTGAATAGGCTTTCTTCACACTTTTCTTGTAAATTCTTCGGATTATTTCCTTGTTAGTTTACTTTCTAGATCACTGAAATGTAATATTCTGAGCCTATTTTTATAACTATATTTTTCTATATTTTCCTCTATAACTTCAGGGTTCTCTGAGGGATATACATAGCCATCTTTGAATTTTGGCAAGGAGTAAAATAGGTCGTTGGGAAAGTCCGCAATTGTATACTCCACCATTTCTATTTGGCTCCTTACTAGTCCGAGATTTAACGTGTATATCAAGGACAGTGGAGAAGCGTCAGGCCTATCGTGAGGCAATACTTTCACCTTATGTTTTGATGTCAAATCTAATATTTCTAGAAATTTACTTACCCCTCCAATCTTAGCAATATCTGGTTGTAGATACGTTATACCACTTTCAATCAATTTCTTAAAACCGTATAAGGAGTACTCATTTTCTCCAGCAGCAATAGATATGGGAGAAAATTCAGTAAGCTTGGAAAGTAAATCGTAATCATTAGGAGGCCATAATGGTTCCTCTACCCATTCAATCTCGTATTTATGAACCTTGTTCACGAACTCCTTAGCCTTATCTAGATTATCAAAAGGGGAATTAAGGTCAATTGCTACTTTAACTTCCTTGTAATTCTCTCTTATAGCTTTAACCGTTTCTATAACACTTGAAGGAGATTGATGAAGTTTAACTAAATCAAAACCTCTCTCTATAGATTTTCTAGTGGCAATAATAACATCATCAATTTTACTAAATCTGGGAAAGCTAGCGTATACTTTTACTGAATCTCTAACTTTACCGCCAATTAGTCTAGTCAATTCTACATTACTTTTCCTAGCTTTTAAACCCCATAATGCCATTTCCACAGCGCTTATGGCCCCGGAAACCACTCCGCAATTTCCAGCACTAAAAAGAATCTTCTCTAAAATAGTCCTAACGTCTGTTGGTTCGCTTAATTCTACTTTAGACAAAACTGGTATTACTATATCATTTATAATGGAAAGGTAAGAGTTTATAATTCCGCTCCCTGCTACTAATGTTTCTCCCCAACCGTAATCTTCTTCATCTTCCACTTTAACGTAGAGTTGCACATCCCACGTATCCTTCCAATCAGAGGGAGGATCAGTATTAAAGGGTATAGATAAAGAAAAGGGTTTTACCTTCATCCTCAAGCACTTATGTAAAGCTTTATTGGTGAGAACTCATCGTGTTGCAATACCTCAGCTGAAGTTAACCTACCATTTGCAACCCTAATCGTATAGTTGAATATCCTCTCTCCAGCTTCCCTTAAACTAACCTTTAGTTGAAGTAAGTCAGAAACGTCAACGTCAATATGCTCACTCATTATTGCAACGGTCTTTGGATTTGCTGAAATCTTAACAACGGGAATTATTGGATGCCCAACAACATTCCCTTGACCAGTCGTGAACAAGTGAAGTACAGAACCCTTGGCGGCAAACAATGTAACTGCCTCTGCTGCAGCAGATGACGTATTAACGAAACATAGTCTAGACGAACTCTTCTCTAGTAGGTCTAAATAATCTAACACGCAAGTTATAGGTTTAGTACCCAACTTTTGTATATTTCCTAAAGCCTTCTCCTCTATTGTCGACAGTCCTCCCTTAATGTTCCCCTCAGTTGGTTGAGAACCCAATAAATCAACTCCTTGACTTTCAATGAAATCCACATATTCCTTATAAATCTTCATGAACTTCTCTCTTAGCGCTGGATCCGGTATCCTACTAGCAACTATGTCTTCAGCACCGGTTAACTCTGACGTTTCTCCGAATAATACTGTTGCACCGTAATCAATCAGTTTGTCAACAGCATACCCAGTTGCTGGATTTGATGCCAAACCAGATGTAGTATCGCTCTCCCCACACTTAATACTAATAACTAAAGAGGATAGGTCAACTTCTGTCCTCTGTTTCTCACTGGCCTCTTGAACCATCTCCTTTGCCTTTCTACTCGCCTTTTCAATTACTCTCAAATCACCATTTCCCTCAATAGGAAAGACCTCGACTGGTTTTCCAGTCTCAGCTATTTTATTAGCTACCTTATTTGCCCAGTTCTCCTCAATCCCAATAACTATTGCTCCAGCTACGTTTGGGTTTGCACCAGTCCCAGATAGAACGTGGAAGAGTAAATCCAAATCTTTACCAAATTGTAACCTACCATATGGGTGAGGAATTGCAACAGTACCCCTAATTAGTTTCGATACTCCTATTGCAGCGGAATTAGATAGGTCATCTACCGGTATTAGCGCTACGTAATTTCTAACTCCAACGCTACCGTTTTCCCTAATGTAACCCTTTATTACTGGCTTTTTCTCCATTTTCCCCACCTGTTAGATCTTATATTATGTACGTGTACGTGTTCTCCAATCTTAATCTCCTTTATAGCAGATCCTATTGGCCTACCGTACTTTATCACTGTATCACCTTGCTTAAGATTATTTAAGGCTATCTTGTGTCCTAAGGGTATGTCGTTAATTGCTTTAATCTTAGGTCCTTTTGCCATGTCCTCAATGTATGCTCCTTCCACCTCTTCCCCAGCTTTAATGTCAGTTATGGCAACTCCAACGTTGTCGTTTTTGTTATGAATAAGGAAATGTGGCATGTCTTATATTATGTAAGAAAGCATATATACTTAACCGTATACAGACTTTTTAACTATTCTTAAATTGGACTTATCATAAAATATCTCACTTATGAAAAAGGTAAGAGCTGATGAGTTAAGAGGGTTAATTATTGAAATACTTAAGGAAAGAGAGGTAGAGGATAGTAATATTATAGCTGACCACTTCGTTGAGGCAGAGCTTAGAGGCCATTCTTCTCACGGTGTTCAAAGATTAATTCCCCTAGTTAAGGGTATAGAACTTGGAACAATTAGTAAAAGGTTAAGATATGAAATCATAAGGCAAAGCGGAAATAGTATGTGGATAGATGCTAAAGCAAGTATAGGTATTGTGTTGTGGACTAAGTTGGTTGAAAGGGAATTTACGAGCGATCCCATCTCGATAATAGCAGTTAAGAATGCGTCTCATATTGGGTTCTTAGGTTACTACACCGAGAAATTAGGCAAGAGGGGACTAGTTGGAATAATGTTTGGCAATAGAGAGCCTGCAGTAGTTATGCCAGGAAGTTCAAGGAAAGTGTTATCCACTACTCCAATTTCAATAAGCATCCCACCATCAATAGTCCTAGACATGGCACTATCAGCAACTTCAAGAGGTAAAATAATAGAAGCGCTTAGAAGAAAGGAGAAAATCCCTTTGGGTTTAGCAGTTGACGAGAATGGTAACCCTACAGAAGATCCAGAAAGAGTGTTAAGAGGGGGGTTATTACCAATTGGTGGAATGAAAGGATTCTTCTCAATGTTAGTTTTAGAAAGTCTAGTAAGTTTCTTGACTGGTTCAGCCCTAGGATCTGACGTCAAAGGTGTGCTAAATACTGATAGTCCTCCAAATAAGGGAGAAGTATTAATAGGTATTAATCCTTCGTTCTTTGCAGGGTATAGAGAGGAAATAGAGAAATTGAGGGAAACTTTAGGAATTGAATTCCCTGGTGAACACGGGTTAAATGTAAGAGCAAAAAAGGCTCGTTGATGGAATACCAATCGATGAAGAGTTATGGAATCAGTTACGAAAGCTTAGCCGAAAGTAGTCTTCGCACTTTTCATCTCACTCTTGCAAATCTCCTTAGCCATCTCCTCTGAATCCTCAAAATACCTTATCTTAATGACTTTTCTATCGTCAATATATTCTGGAAATGCCTTGGCGAACTGATCAGTGCTCAACCCCGTATTAGATAATGCAAATATTGGCTTTCCCATTGCGTAAGCAATCATTATTTCTATTTCCGTTCCAACACCTCCTCCCAATGAAACTAGTATATCACCAGACCTAACAAGGATTACGGATCTGCATCTAAACTCACAACCAGATTTTATTGAAATTACATCTCTAGGAATTGTAACATCTTCCCTCTCGATGGGTAATATCAAGACAGTTTTCATGTTCTCTTTTAACGCCTCATCAACTACCACTTTCATTAATCCCCAATATCCTCCTAAAAGCAGCGTTGGATTACATGCTTTAATTGACCTTACGAACTTTCTAGCCTTTTCGGCTAGCTCGGAATTCGGTTCTTCACTATGGGCTGCTATGGAAATGATCATGAATAGTGAATCATTTCATCTATAATTTATGATTATCTCTAACAAACCTAAAAGCTAACAAGATAATATCAGTGAATATTATGATCACGCCAAGGATTTCCGCTATTGTCTTGTATTGAAGTATGTTAACCTTGTATATTGTCACTTCGAGAGCAATAGGATAGGTGGCATTTTTAGTTGTCACTATTTCTTGATATTTCTCTATTTTTTGATATTCATAAACGTATACTATGCCGTTTGACTTATTAACAACAGTGGCGTTTATCACTTTTGTTAAAGTTATGGGAAACGTCTCGTTATATATGGAGAACTCCCATGTCCCAGGCGTCAATTCTAAATAATAAGGTAATTTAACAATATTTTCTACGTTTCCATTGTGGACGAGCTTCACGTAAACTGTGACATTGCTGTTGTTCTCGAGAAGCCTGGCATTAACATGTGCTATATTAGGTATTTTAATGGAATATGGGTTTGAAATGCTTACGTATGAGTGAATTGGCGAATTAATGGATAATAGGGATAGAGCTAATAGGGAGAAACCTAAGGTGGTAAGAAGTCCGAATTTCATCCCATTATACCTCCATTACCCTGAATTTTTGTAACGAAACGAAGAAAAGTATCAATGATATTATAATCTCACTATAAATTCCAACGTTCAAGTAAGTTACCTGTTTTTGGCTTATTGCTTCATAAATTAAAAACACGTATGGGTTCGAAATAGTTGCTATTGGTGTCAGTGGTGAGTTTGTCATTATTCCATAATATCCCGCAATACCTCCAAAGATAAATAAGATTCCCAAGATTGTCCCGGATAGGAGGGTCACTATTCCTCCACTCTTAAATGAGAGGGCCGTTAAAAGTATAATATTTTCAGTAAAGAAGTAACCAACGGTGTAGACCAGAATTAAGTATTGAGGAACTGGAATTCCGGAAAGCAAAATGTAAAGTTCGGTTGTGAATAACCAAAATAAATAAGGTAATACAATATCGCAAAAATATGTGAAGAAGAACAAGCTAATTCTCTTTATAGGCATCGTTAGGAAGGATATTATGGAACCCCTATAGATGTGATCCCCAGTAACGAAAATGATATTCCTCAAAGCTAAGGCAAAGGCTAGGGTTTCCGAAACGCTTATTAAAGGTATGAATGCTAGAACTAAACCATAAGTATTAAACACTCCCCTAGCGTAAAATGCAGTAATGAAAACGTTTGAAACTAGCATTGTTGGTATAACTAACTCAAGAGTTGGTTGTCGATATCTCTCCTTGAATATAACTCTAAATATTTGAAAACTTCTTGAACGCATCATCCAATGAAGACCTCCTAATACTTATAATCTCAATTCCACTATCATCCAACTTGTCAACTATTTCCCTTAGTTTACCTTTAACCTTAATATACGGTCCCTCCAATATTCCTCCCAATACCTTCAAGGCCCTTTCAGAATCGTTTACCATCACGTAAATCTCTTCCTCTCCAACTCCACTTAAGGCCTGGTTCATCCTACCAGTGTATGATATTCTTCCATCGTTAATAAATACTACATCAGTTATAACTTTTTCAAGCTCGGAGAGAATATGGGACGAAATGAAAAACGTTACATCATTTTTCCTATTCAGCCTCTTTACTATCTCGTAGAATTCCATTCTAAAGGAGGGATCCAAATTTGCAGTTGGTTCATCAGCTATTATTAACTCTGCCTCCTTTATCAGCGCGGCTACTAATTGAACTCTTTGGGCTAAACCTGAAGACAATTGATAAAGTTTCTTGTTCAGTTGCGATGTTAACTTGAATTCACTAATTAGATAGTCAACTATCTCCCTCTTTCCATACACATTTCCTAGATCTCTCAAATATTCTCCTACCGTGTTTTCTTGAGGATGAATTAAGTTAGTGAAAATTACTGAAATCATTTCCATAACCTTTGGGTTATCCCAAGGATCTTCCCCGAATACTTTAACTACCCCTTTATCCTTTTTTAGTAGTCCGGAAAGTATTTTTATTGTAGTTGTCTTTCCAGCACCATTTGGTCCAATAAAACCAGTAATTGAACCCCTTCTAACTGTAAAACTGACACCCTTAAGTACTTCTCTATCGGCAAACTTCTTCTGTAAGTTCTCAACTTCAATTGCCATGTGGTAGATTTAGAAAAAGAATAATTTATTATTTTTTAAACTATGACAGCCTTTACTAACCCTGGAGGAGTATCTATTGGCAAACCTCTCCTAACTCCCAGCTTATACGCTAATAGCTGTAACGGTATCGCATTGCTTATAGGAGTTAAGTCCCTTATTGTCTTTACACTCCTTATATTACCATCTTCAGATATAGTTATAATTACATCTCTCCTTTCCTTTATAGACTTAACAACCCTATTGTATAAATCTTCAGCCTCAGCAGGTTTTATTAAAATTACGGGGTAACCTTTATTTGTGAGAACAATGGGACCATGCAGAAGTTCTCCCAACTGCATGCCCTCTGCGTGAGTCATTGAAGCTTCCTTAAATTTCAGAGCTCCTTCCAAGGCTACGGGATAATTTATCCCACTACTTGAAACGTATAGGCTTTCCTTATCCAGTTTATTAGACAATTTCTCTGCCTCTTTCTCCATTTCCGGTAAACTTGCAATAAGTTGCTTAGCTAATTCCTCAATCTCAATCTTTAATGAATTAATGTCACTCCTACTATTTTTCCCGGAGTGGAGCCCAGTGTACAGTGAAAGTACCTTAAGTACCACAATAGTTGAGGTGAAAGTTTTGGTTGCTGGCACAGCCATTTCTGGTCCAGCAGTTATTGGTAAATATACATTAGACTCTAATGCCAATCTTGAACCTACAGAGTTGGTTATGCCTAATATCACTGCCCCTCTTTGCTTGGCCATTTTAACACTCCTTATAACGTCACTGGTCTCTCCGCTTTGGCTTATTGCAATAATCACTGACCCAGTAGTTACGTTTTCCAAGGCATAATATGGAAATTCTGCAGCACTTACAACGTTAACATTCAGACCGATTTCTGAAAAGTAATAAGTGGAGATTAATCCAGCGTGAAGACTGGTGCCGTTACCTATCACGTAAACGTTTTTAGCACCATATAGTATCATCGAGGCTAAGGAAAGATACTTCTCCATTAAAGAGTTAAATGAGTTTATCAAGGCCTGTGGAATATCGTATATCTCCTTTAACATGAAGTGTGGAAATCCACCCTTTTCAGCTATCTCCTCCTTGTATTTAACTCTCTTAATTTCCGGTTTTACCTCATTACCTTCAATATTATACACTTCCACATTATTCCAAGAGATTACTGCCACAGTATTTTCTGGCATTATTATCGCATTCTCAGCAAAACCGCTCAAAGAGGGTAAATCGCTAGAAACGTATTTACACTCCGGCGTGATACCTATCATCAAGGGTTGGCCAGAGTTAATTGCGAATATTTTATCAATGTCTATGGTTACAAAAACCAGAGAGTAAATGCCTTTTACCCTTTTCATAACGTTTAATGATGAGCTTAGATAGTTTGTTGAATTCTCAAGTAAGTGGGGAATCACCTCAGTGTCAGTTGTAGAGACGAATTTATGTCCCTTCGCAATCAGATCTTCCCTAATTTTTTCGTAATCGTCAAGAATACCGTCCATTACAACTGCTATTTTCCCATTACAATCGGTTAGTGGGTGAGCGTTTTCCAAAGTTGGCCAACCCCTACTCGCATATCTAGTGTGACCTATTGCAACTCTTGCCTTATCACTAACGCTTATCTCATTCTTTGAGATATTACCTAAAATTTTCTTTATTACTAAGTTATCGTCTTCAAGGTAAGCAATACCAGCACTATCATATCCCCTATAAATCAACTTCTTTAAACCCTTGTTAATAATTGAAACATCAATGGAATCCTTGCATACAAAAGCGAAAATTCCTCCCATACTTAAATTTTAGTTTCGGTTATAAAAAAGGAATTCTAACCCTCATTTCCCTCCTCAATTGAGGCAAATACACCTAAAAACAGACTATACACTTCTGGATGAACTAGAGACAAATTGCTGAATAGTTTTCTAATCTGTATTGGTTCAACATTATTTAATATTTTCATAACGATTTCCATTGGAATGTTAATTTCCCTTAAATTATTTTCAATCATTCTCCTTAAATCTTCTTTAACCTCAAATACCTTTAACGTATTATACGCTGTAACACTTCTGAGACCTCTAGCCTTCCATACATCTCTATGGTTAATAATTGCCAAAACGATCGGAATTCCTAGATCAATATCACCTAGTTCCTCGTATATGTAGTAAAGATAATATGCAGTATATACTTCATTTCCTATTGCACTCTGTAAGATTATGGCAAGCTCAATGTATTTTTTAACTTTCTCCTCATCCCTCTTAATCCTATTGGCGATTATGGGAACAACGTAATAATACTCTCTCCTAAACTTCTCTAAATCCATTCTCTCACGTCTTTAGCCTTTAATCCCAAAAATACCTCCTTTTTTCCTTCTTCCTCAACGTAATTCTTATAAGCCCTTGCTAAATTCCTCTTAAACCATGAGACACCTCCGCTTTCTAACCAATTATAAACTATCTTAGAACATTTTTCTCCATCAGTAAAGTACATGTAAACGCAGTCATTTCCGTAATATAATATCTTCTTTTTGTTCTCGTATACAAACTCGGGAGGTACTGTAGTTATTTTCTCCTTATCAGTAAATAGATCAACTGTTACGAAATCACTGAAGAGTTCTGTCACCTTCTCGAACTCCCTTCTATCCATTAAGTGGCTTATTTCACTTAGCCTTTTTATAAGCCTCCCATCAATGTTAGGCTTTAAGACCGTCTTGTTGGCATATCCCATCTTTCCATTACAGCCAAAGGGATGTTTTAAACATACTTTGATATTCGAAAGTAGATTAAGAGTACTTTCAGTTACTGTATCGTAATTATCCCTATCAACCCAGACGTAGATCTTATCCCTATCGTTAATCATTCCACTTCTAGCTACAATAGTTGGTAATGATGAAATTTCGCTCACCACGTTAAACCTAGTAGGTATGATTTTAGGTGTAATAGTCACTTTGCATTCATCACTACTATTAAGAAAACATATTTCTGTATTTCTTTCCTCCCTCAATTTCTTGTATAGCCTAAACGCCTTTTCCCAAGAATTTACGAAAAGCGTGAATGGTTCCTCTACCTTGAATATCCCTTCACTCTTAATGATCTCATAATCCAAATCCCTAATGTTAAAATCCTCAATTAATTCAATCACTTCGTAATTACCCCTACACTGATAATATCCCTCACCTTTCTTCACGCAATCCCTACCCTCAACCGCTTGCCCATATTCATTAACTATTGAAATAGATACCACTCTTCTATTTCTAAATCTACTTACTATCTCATTCTCAAAGAATACCGAAGGTGTTGAAGTAGAGAAAATTGCGTTAACGCCATTCCTCGCCAATTCGTCAGCTGCAGCAATTAGAGCCTTATCTGGCATCATTTGATATTCATTGAAGATGACTAACGAGGTAAGGATGTTAAATCTAGGGATTTCAGAAATTCCACTACTATAAAGATTTAAAAAGAATCTACTGAAATGTATTTGTGAATCCCCAAAATCATTAGGAATTACGTGCGTTAATCTTGAAAAGTTGTTAGTCACGTGTTTTGATAAATAGTTTTCAAGTGGTGAAATTACGTCCTTTAGATAACCTATAGGTAAATTCAAGATGAAGTTAACATCATCGCATACTGAAAACTTTCTTCCGTTAATTTCCCTCTCAGTCTCCTTACAGTTTAAAAGATCAAGGACTTTTCCTATCATTCTTAACACTTTATGTCAAATGATATCTCGAGTAACTGTTTACTATTCCTATATCTCCAATAGTCCTTGATGATCTCTCCAATCTCAGAGGTAGTCCTAGTATGTTGCTTATTGCAAGCGTTAATATTCCAGTCTGGTATTACCACAATGCTTAACTCCCTAACTTCAGCTGGAACTGGAAAGAGGTCGTAAATCTCATCTCCATATCTCTTTTCAGCCTCTTCCCTCGGTAAAACCTCAATTATTATTGGAAGGTTTTCTCTAACCTTCTCGCTAGCTAACTCAAAGACCTTATCTATTTCCTCATTGCTAGGTTTTCTCTCAAACTTTACCGTTAATCTACCATGATTACCACCAACGTAAGTGCTTGCAGTCCATTTTACATTTAACACTTTTCTCACTGCTCCCTTAACCACGTGTAAGGCGGTGTGAGTCCGGATTTCAATCTCCTCCATTTCAAATATATTATCCTCAAAGCCTTTTATATAGTATGACTAAGAGAAGAATTGGTTTCTCAATCTTCCCTGGTTGGAAGGAGATAAAAGATGAGCAAATTAGTTTATTGAAAAATGGTAAAGATCTGGGATTTTCCGAAATATTTATGGGTATTGGCCCCGGAACCCATTGGAGGACTCCGGTAAGTGAGGCGCTTAGCGTTGCCAAGGAGATCTTAAAAGAGGCTAACAAATTGGACTATTATGCCTTTGTGGATATAAACCCGCAAATTCTTAAAGAGTTGAATGCATCTCCGAGAGATCTATCAACGTTTATGGACATTGGCTTTAAGGGAGTTAGGGCTGACTACGGATTTAGTAAAGAAGAAATCGTTGAAATGAGTAAGCAAATGACTGTTGAGTTAAACCCATTTGAGATAGGCGAGGAAGAGGTAGACTTTATTGCCAGAAATGCAAATCTTGAAAGGATTAAAGCTTGTCATAACTATTACCCAGTCTTGTACAGTGGAATATCTAAAGAGATCTTTCTGGAGAAGAATAGGATATTTAAGGAAAGAGGTATAGAGACCGGTGCGTTTATCTCTAATCCAAAGTTTAATCTCAGAACTACACTAGAGGTTTTAAGGTACGTGGAACCATTCGATTCTGCCAATTACTTATTCAAATTCGTCGACAGAGTTTTGATAGGAGACCCCATTCCAGATTATGAAAGTTTAAGACAAGTATCAGAGGTTTTCAAATCTGATATTACGAAGATAAGAATTAAAGTATATGATGAAACTATGGGCAAAAGATTAGATAAAAAGTTTGTGGTTGAAAAGTATAGGGAGTACGCCTTAGTATGTTATACTAGGGATAATATATATGAAGGTGAAACGTGTTATACCAAAATATTTAAAAATGCGGTGACAGTGAGGGGTAGAGAGGTATGGATATTCACTAGGGATTTGGGAATTGGTCCCTATAGGTTGGTAGGGGAAATAGATGACATTAACATGGAAATTCTCAAAATGTCGAATGAGATCATGTTAATTAGTAAATAATCAAGATTGAATCATTGTATGCAAAAGATTTTTTATATTGCTCCTCCCTAAATATATTCGGTGTATAGTGTGTTAAATATAAAAAACAAAAAAATCATTTCGCTCTTAATACTAGTTGCAACTGTTATCAGCCCCATTTTTGCCATAGCACAATCTGCCAGTTCTTCGCCTGCTTCTACAGCAATAACAATAATTTCATATAACGGTAATGACGCTAACGGTATATTGGCTTTTGAGCATGGGCAAATAGCCTTTTACGCTTACGCTGTACCTCCATCAGAATATACGAGTTTGCCTCCAGGAGCCAAAGCTTACTTGCTACCGAGTACTTATTATGACATTCTGGTAAATCCATTAAATACTACTTTTGGTTTTAACCCATTCCAATTCCAAGAAGTTAGATTCGCACTGAACTATATAGTAAATAGAACCTATTTTGTAGATAGTATACTACACGGTTATGGTATACCAACTATATCTCTATATGCTGGAGAACCTGATGTGATTCATCTCCAACAAACACTATCTAAGTACGCTAATGTTCACTATAATTTCACTTATGCAAATGAAACCATTTATAAAGTTCTAACTGCTCATGGTGCTAAGTATATTAATGGTCAATGGTATTATAATGGGAAACCCATAACAGTTTACGTATTTGTCAGAACTGATGCCACTGTAAGAAGAGAATATGCTGAATACTTTATAACTCAGCTACAGAAGTTAGGTTTTACTGTCCAGCAAATTCAAGGGAATTTGCAGAAGGAAATTTCTGTAGTATACGGTAGTGATCCCGCAAATACTACGTGGGATATATTAATTGAAGCTTGGGGTGGTACTTATGGATATTATGATTCTAGTCTAGCAGTAGGTCTTTACAGTACTTTAGGAGCTGCAGATCCATTTTCATCATATTACGGCTTAAGTATGGGTACGTATAACGATACCAAGTATGAATCTCCATTATTACTCAAAGAAGCTAATGAGCTTGACAACTTGTCATTGATAATAGCCCAAAGTCAGTTCACTAGCGCCCAAGAGTATTACCAAATATATAATGAGATTGTAAACTTAGGTATTAACATGTCAGTAAGAATAGGATTAGGGATGAGCCTAACTCCAATATACGCACTATCTAGCATTAACGGAGTTTATCCAAGTTTCGCCCAGAGTACATTACTAAGCTTCCAGACGTACTATTCCATAACGAATGGAAGTTATCCAAATGTTACAATAGGTGTTAGATACTTAAGTCAAGGTTCAGCAAATCCCGGTGCTGGATTCACTGACTCCTATACAGATGAAATAGGAAATGCTTTATTCACTCCATCATCTTTAACAGTACCAGGTTCGGGATATCCAGTACCCTTCATTTACACTTATAAGATAGTTAATATAACTCCACATGCTGTAGTGCCAGTACCTTCAAATGCATTGTGGTGGAATCCAACAACACAACAAATAACTAAGGTATCTCCTAATACTACTGCGCAAATGGCTGTAATATATAACTTAGCCCCACTTTTCAATAACGACAAATGGGCTGATGGTCAAAATATAACTCTTGCTGACATAATATATGAATATATTGTTGCGTCCGAGATGTCCTTAAACTCTAGTAATCCAATTTATGACTCAACTGCATCATCAGTATATGCTCCAGCACTACAGACTATTAAAGGATTTAAGATAATTAACTCCACTGCTATAGAAATATGGGGCAATGATTGGTTCTTCGATCCTACTGAGGCTGTAGTTAGTTTATTTGGATCTTTCAATCCATTAGGTTACGCATTAGCTGGCGGAGGTTACTTCCCATGGCAAATGTATGTTGGTATGAAAGATGTTGTTGCACAAGGTAAAGCTGCGTGGTCTGAGGGAGCAGCTCAGTCCAAAGGAGTTGACTGGTTAAATCTAGTTAGTCCAACCGATGTTGGATATATAACTTCAGCGTTACAAAATGCCTCAGCTACTGGATATATACCTAAGAGTTTGCAGATAGTAGAGAACTTAAGCAGTATAACTCTAGTAACTCCACAAGAAGCAAAAGCTGGATATCAAGCGGCAATTAACTTCATGAAGACCTATGGAAATGGATTAATAGGTGATGGTCCATATATCTTGGTGGCGTGGAATCCAAGCGCTTCTCCACCTTATGCAAAACTGGTTAGGAATCCCTACTTCCATTTGGTTCCTCCATCTAATGCATTAGCCTTACCAACAATGTATTCAGTTTCACTAAGTGTCCCATCAACAGTTTCAACTGGTCAAACCTTAACTGGTACTGTAATGGGAACTCCTGCTGGGAGTACTACTGCAATACCTACTCCAAATGCTGTAGTTAATATAGAACTACTATATCCAAATGGTTCTATAATATCGGGGTATCAATTAATGACTAATGCTAATGGACAATTTACCTTCACCGTTCCATCTTCATTATCCCCTGGATCCTATCTAGTATCAGTATCAGCATACACTAATACTTCAATATTAATAAATCCAGTAACATATACTCTTGTAGTATTGCCATCCATAACAACTACTACGAGTACAACAACAAGTACTACTACGACTACATCAGTCACTACGTCTGTATCCACAACTACTACTACTTCCGTTAGTACTGTAATTAGTACTGTAGTGAGTACTATAGTCAGTACTGTAGTATCTAGTGCCTCGAATATTGGCTATATAGCTGTAATAGTAGTCCTAATAATTATAATAATAGCTTTAGCGGTATTATTGTTCAGAAGAAGATAATAAAAGAGTGAGTAATAATGGGTTTTACCACGTATATGATAAAAAAGGTACTTATTTATTTTTCAGTTCTTCTCGCCACTTTAACCATTCTTTATATTTTCACTTTTCCCATATTACAAGAGATTATAGCTAAGAGTATTAATTTTCAAGTTGCACAATTCTCTCAAACCTTATTTAAAAATGCCCATAGTCTGAACTCTACCCAAATTCAGATTGCAGTAGAGAAGTATAGGGAATCTTTAATTGCAGCTTATGGACTTAACCAGCCAATTATCGATAAGTACTTTATCCAAATGTATAATTTAATACGTTTCGATTTCGGTACAGCTTACTTTTTACAGGCTCCTTCTGGTTCTAGAGAGGTTAGCTCAATTATTGCTTATTATTTGCCTAATACCATTCTCTTATTTACTACTGCTACCATAATATTCATAGTAACTGGAACCATAATTGGCTTACTCTCTGCAAAATCTAAATTCTGGGAGAAGGTAATTGCGATTATAGCTGTAATACATTCTAGTATTCCTACTTGGTGGTTAGGTTTTGTCCTAATTGCTGCTTTAGCATATGCAGTAAAAGTCTTCCCACCTGGAGGAATGACCTCAGTTCCACCTCCTAAGAATCCATTTGATTATGGAATAAGTGTTTTATATCATATGTCATTACCATTGATTACTATATTTATTGTAAACGTCGGAGGATTCGCATACATTGTTAGAAGTTTAGTTACATCGATAATGAAGGAAGACTTTGTGATTACAGCTAAGGCCAGAGGATTACCAGATTCTAGAATATTGTATAGACATGTCTTACGTTCTGCCTCCCCCTCAATTGCCACGCAAGCTATTTTAGCGCTAGCTGGATCATTAGGAGGTAGTTTAACCACAGAGGTTGTTTTCGAGTGGCCTGGTGTTGGTTTATTAACTTATGTTGCCATAACCTTAAATGATTTACCAGTGATATTAGGGATAACCTACGTTTTGACAATTGTGTTGTTAGTTGGGTTGTTTTTAGGCGAATTAGTTTACGGATTATTGGATCCTAGAATAAAAGTTGGTGAGTAGCCTTGAGCAAAAGAAATGTAGGTTTTTCCTCTTATCTCAGAGATTTTTTGTCTAGTAAAATCGGATTGGCAGGTCTTATAATTTTAATTATTTTACTTATATTTACTGGAATAGCCATATCTATTCCTGCAAAAGTTTACGCATCTTGGAATAATCCAGCATCTTGGAATCAGTATCCAGAACATGTACCTCCAGCTTGGTTATCTATCTTTTACCCAAACAAGTATTTCACAACTGAGGAGTTATCACCAATAAATATGTCCCTATATTCTCCTGCGAAAAATATATTCGTAGCAGTAATAACATACCAATTCAATTGGTCTAAAGTCTTACCGGCTTATAACGTATATTTCATAACTTCAACAAATGTTACCCCTATTGAGGAAGTAATATATTGGAGTAAACCAGATGGTTATACCTTACAGATAAACGTTCCAAATGGAGTATTTAATGTGCCATTTGACCTTACAAGTATTAGAGGTGATATTTTGAATTATATATCTTCGATTACCGGAAAAACACCAAATATAGTTAATAGCACTGTATTATCATCAGCGTTATTTAACTCTCCAAAATCCAATTTTACAATAACTGAACAAGGGAAGTATGTAGTTAAGATAGAAATAGTATCATCTTCGCCTATGAACATTACAAAGTCAGGGTTACTCTTATTGGGGAATTCTTACGGTTTGATGGGAACTGACTATTTCGGAAGGCCATTGGATTTAGGAGTTCTTTTAGGATTGCCGAATGCGTTAGAAATAGGCGCATTAACTTCACTAGTTGCTGTACTCGTGGGAATTTTTGTGGGAGGCATTTCTGGTTATTTGGGTGGAAACAAGGATTCTGCAATACAGTGGCTTACCTTAGTATTCTTAGCATTACCAGCTCTTCCCTTTTTAGTTGCAGTCTCATTTGTAACGCAACCTAATCTGGAAATTGAAGCACTACTAATAGCATTCTTGTCTTGGCCATTTTACGCTATAATAGCTAGGTCAATGGCTTTATCAATAAAGTCAAATAGTTTTGTTGAGGCTGATAAACTACTTGGAATACCATCATATAGAGTATTCTTTACACACTTTATGCCTAGACTAATACCAATAACAGTAGCTTATATGGCTCTAGGTGTTCCAGCAGGAATACTTCTAGCCCAAACGTTAGCCTTTTTAGGAATTGCTCCAGCAAACATAGTAACTTGGGGTGGAATTTTAGACGCTGCAGAAACCTATCAAGCACAAGTTAACGGATGGTGGTGGTGGGTAGTGTTTCCTGGAGCCATGATTGTTATTGTGGCAATACCTTTCGTGCTAATAGGTTTCGCAATAGAGAGAGTCACATTAGGTGAGAGGTAAAATGTTACTTGAAGTAAAAAATTTAAAAATTTACTTTTACACAAAAAGAGGCGTTGTAAAGGCCGTTGACGATGTTAACCTATACTTGGATAAGGGAGAGATTGTTGGACTAGCTGGGGAAAGTGGATCTGGAAAGAGCACAATAGGCTATGGTATGATGAGACTTGTACCGTTTCCCGGTAAAATTGAGGGTGGAGAGATACTATTCAAAGGTGAGAATATACTAAAGCTAGACGAGGAGACTTTTAGAAAAAATTATAGGTGGAAGAAGATAGCGATGGTATTTCAAGGTTCAATGTCTGGGTTTACTCCAGTGTTCAAGATAAAGGATCAAATAATTGAGGTTTTACGTATTCATGGCTGGAATGGAGATTATGACAAAAGAGTTAATGAGCTGTTCAAAATGGTTAACATGGATCCGCAGTTGGCTGAGAAGTATCCCCATGAGCTTTCTGGAGGTCAAAAACAAAGGGCTTTCATTGCAATGGCCCTAGCCTTAAATCCAGAGATCTTGATAGCAGACGAACCAACAACAGCCCTAGATGTGATGGTACAAGAACACATTCTTAACCTACTAAAGAAATTAAGAAAGGAGTTGAACTTGTCCATAATTTTCATAACTCATGATTTGGCCTTACTTTCTGAGATTTCAGATAGAGATTACATGCTATATGCCGGTAAAGTTATGGAAAGTGGGCCTTCAGAAGTTATATTCAAAAAACCTAGACACCCTTATACTTCAATGCTAATTGAATCAATTGCCACATTGGATAAGGATATAATAAAAGGTATACCGGGATCCATGCCAGATCTCTCAAACCCACCAGTGGGTTGTAGATTCAATACTCGATGTCCCTTCGCTAGGGATGTTTGTTTTAAGGAAGAACCTAAAATGAAAACGTTCTCAGATGGTGATGAGGTTGCCTGTTGGCTCTATTAGTAATTATGTAGTTAAAGTGGAAGACCTAAAAGTGTATTTCACTAAGGGTGGAGTATTTAGTAAGAAGTATATAGTTAAGGCATTAGATGGTGTGACACTGAGTATAAGAGAAAAGGAAGTTATGGGAGTTGTGGGTGAAAGTGGATCTGGTAAAACAACTTTAGGTAGAGTAACGATAGGTCTTCAAAAGCCTACTTCTGGTAATGTTTATATTAAAGTTGATAATAGGGAGATTAATGTAAATAAGGCAAAATTGAAAGACATTAACAAATACGTTCAAATGATATATCAAGATCCTTATTCATCTATAGATCCTATAATGAGAGTTTACGATGTTTTAGCAATGCCGTTGAGGTACAGAAAAGAGGCTGATATAGATGGAAAGATAGAGGAAGCAATGAGGTTAGTTGATCTTCCACTTGAACTGTTGGAAAATAGAGTATATCAGTTATCTGGTGGGCAAAGACAGAGGCTAAGTATAGCTAGGGCTATAGTTGTGAACCCTAAATACATAGTTGCAGATGAACCTACTACAATGTTAGACGCTTCACTAAAGGGAGAGATACTAAAGATAATAAAGGACGCTAGGGAAAGTAAAGGTTTTTCGTTTATGCTTATAACACATGAGCTACCAATAGCTAAAATAATTTCAGATAGGATTGCAGTGCTGTATTTGGGAAAGGTAGTAGAGTTGGGAAACTCAAATGAGATTATTAAAAACCCGTTACATCCGTATACTCAAGGTCTAATTGAGGTATATCCTAGAATAGATCCCTCGCTAAGGGATAAAATGAAGGAAATAAAGATTAAGGTTGATATAGTGAGGCCAGATAAGGGATGTGTATTTTACCCAAGATGCCCATTTGCAATGCCTAAGTGTAAGGAACAAGAGCCGGAGCTAAAGGAAATTTCTCCAGGTCATTACGTAGCATGTTGGCTTTATTGATGGGAGGTTAAATGGAGTGAGGTCAATACTAAAGATAATAGTTGGTCTTGCAATGTTAAGTGGAGCGATTGGATTGGATTACGTAGGAGCCTCATTTCAAAGCTTATCTGTTTTGGTAGTGTCAATGATACTTGCCATAGCTGGTGCAATGGTGGGTATAAGAGGTTTAATGGAATTTCTAGGAGAGAGATTTTAAGGAGTTTGAAGATTCTCGATAGCGTCACCATTAAGCCATAAATTATCGTATAAAGGAGTTCTCTTTTTAGAGTAAGAGCGTGAAATAAGAGTTTACACAATATTTAAAAAAAAAAAAAAGAGAGTTTGTAGCTCAATGGCTACACTTTATCCACACTAAAGAAGAGGAACAAGAGCTATTTCGGCTTTAAGGCGCTCTATGCAATTTAACTAACAAGGATTGTTCACGCTATTCAAGTGAAGTTAACTTCCCAGATTACAATGTAGGTTTCACTTTCAGTGATTATAAGATTGTTGATAGGGACTTTTCTGGAATATGTTTACCCATGGCGTAACTTATGCTTACCTTTAATTATTTTTAATCCCTCCACGAGCACCCCTCTTAAGGGATCATACACTTTCACCCTTAAATCATTGGGGCTAGTCGAGGAAAACACCATTACCCTCTAATCTACACTTATCACTCCCAAAACCTCGTGAGCAAAGCCCGTCATCAGTAGAGAGCTCATCAATATATAACATTGAGGTAATACTATATAAACATAATCATAATATAAAGATGATATTGAGAATTATTAAAAAGTAATTAAAAGTTATGCAAAAATGCTACAGTCTTCAACTTGACTTGTTGGATTTTCCCGGTTTTAGGAGGTATGTTTACTTTTTCCAGTATGAAGAAGTATTGTTAGAAAACATTTTAATAACACCCTGTTAGTATACCAATAGGGTGTTAGTAATTTACTTCGACTTTAAACCTAAAGAAACTAAGGAGGACTTATTCGATAGGGAAGAAGAACTCAAGAAACTATTGTCATCCAAAGATGAGTCAATAATGTTACTCACTGGAATAAGAAGAATCGGAAAAACATCACTTCTCAAAGTATTCTTAAATGAGAGCAAGTTACCTTATGCATTAGTCGATGTTAGATATCCTTTAACTTCCTATAGGTCACTTTACACAATATTTTCAAATTTACTATCTCAGCTAAATAGAAAGAGAAAGATAGTTGATGTTTTAAAATACGTAAAGGGAATTTCCCTCTTCGGTATAGACATATCGTTGTCATGGGATCCTAAGAATAGACCATCCCTTTTAGAAATAATGGATAAAGTTGACGAAAGCGGAAAAGTAATTATAGCCTTTGATGAGGCTCAGAATTTAAGGGGAAAGTTAGCTAACGAATTTCTCTCAATTTTAGCCCATTGTTATGACTACTGTAAAAACGTTACGTTTATTCTCACGGGAAGTGAGATTGGATTATTATACGACTTCTTGAAAATAGATGACCCCTCATCACCACTTTATGGTAGGCATCTTGAGGAGATTAGGTTAAACAAGTTTAGTAACGAGCAATCGTTGGAGTTCTTGAGAGAGGGATTTAGACAAGCTAACATTTCACCTAATGAAAGCGTTTTGGAATATGTTGTAAGTAAGCTTGACGGTATTGTTGGCTGGTTAACGGAATTTGGTTATAGGTGTGTAAAGATTGGAGAAGTAAAGAGGGAGATAGTTGATGAGGTATTGGAAATCGCGAGTAGACTTGCAATGGAGGAATTGAGTCACTTCTCGAAGGATTATGTTATTGTTATAGAAGCAATTGCTAAGGGGTATAAGAGGTGGAGTGAGCTAAAGAGGTATTTAGAGGATAAGAAGAAAAGGGTAGTTTACGACGCTGAGTTGAAGAAGTACTTGGATAAGCTTGAAAAGAGGGGTTATGTTGTAAAGAAGGAAAGTAGGGAATATGATTTAGCAGATCCCGTGTTAAAAAATGCATTAGCTTAAAAGTATTATATTTCGATTTTATTACATAATTTCTATTCCTCTTCTATTAGAATGTTAGCCAAATAATTGTGTATACTTTTTCCCAAGCTTTTAGTACTTCTTCTGGTGGATGATAGTGTCGTCATTAGGGTATAAATTGGGTGTGTTCTCATGCAGTCATCTTATTCGATATCTACTAGTAAAATTATATCAGATTTTCTCTAATATTCAATACTCCCTTCCAGTAAGCCTCATTCAAGGGAGTAATCTCCCTTGAATAGATTACAGGGTACATGACGTTCAACAAGGCAAGACTATAATCAACCATCCTCTTACTCCTATTACCACCCCTAGTATCCCTAGCTAACCTAGCAAGATGGGCCCTACAGTAAGAGTTATAACTCTCCACGGTGTAAGTGTACTTCTTACTCGCAATATGATTATCAAGGACTTGATAAACAGAGTAATTATCCGTGTAAATAACCTCACTCTTAGGGAGAGAATTCAAGAGAAAGCGAAAACTCCCGTAATCCCTATCACCGGTAGTGAAGAAGGGCGTACCATCAGCTAGATTCCAAATCCAAATATCCTCCCTCTTGGGACCATGCCTTACCCTAAGGTAAGTCCAACTCTCGTCAAGTATCGTGACCTTTGCAGTAAAGCCCTTTAGTTGTTCTTGTAATACTAATAGATTAACGTATGCCTCTACTCCTTTTCTCTTTACTAGACTGTGGTTAACGGCTTTCCTTCAACCTTAGCTATTCCCCTCATGCTCATCCTATTCAAATACTCCTTCAAGATCCTCTCCTTTTGTTCCCTACTCACCCTGTAGTTTTCAGTTGAGTAAAAGTCCTCTTACAAACTCTACACTTATACTTTGTCTTTTCCCTTGATGAACCGTTCTTTACCACACTATCAGAGTTGCATGATGGACATCTTGGTCTGCTCTCTTTCTTCCTCCTTACCCCGAGCTTTCTAGTGTAGTAATATAGCGTTGATGGCGGTATTCCCAGTTTTGTTACTTGTACTCCCAGCAAGTATGCTAATATTGCCAGTGCAAGGTCCTCTAGCTTGTGCTTTCTCGGCTTAAAATTTAAATTTCTTAAAACAAGAAGTATTAATTGTGTGAGGGTTGCGAGATCCATCTCCGCAATCCCCTACTAAAACCTCACAACCCTCACACATAAACCTTTTCTACACGTTCTAGCTCCACGAGTACTTCTAGACGAGAACAATTATTCGAGAAATTTATAAATCAGACATATTTTTACTGTAAATTATCGAATAAGATGACTGCATGATAACACACCCGTACAAGTTTTCCCTCAAGTTGGAGAGTTAATTTTCATGAACTTCAGCTAACTCTAGGCAACCCTTTTTAACCGCGTAAAATTATTTCTATATTCTTCACTTTCTTAATAAAGATTGATTTAATTGTACTTGATATCATAAAATATATATGGTTTTATTTGTATGGTACTGGTTTTGTTCAATTTTGGCTAATATTATCTTTTATCTCAGAAAAAAGAGATTCCCATACTGACTTGGAATTATACAATTCACTTTTCTCATAAAGAGATCTTGGGAATTTAAGCTTTAAATTTTTACGTTATAATTGTTACTTTCTTTTAAAACCTCTTTAACCCAAAAAACCTCATAATCTCCAGTAAATTTCTCTAAAGGTAAACCGCCAATTTGACTCTTATACTCTTGCAATGCTCTCAACTTAACCTCCTTATAGCGTTTAATATCAAATCTTATTTCTTTCCATCCTCCTTGAAATGATCCCCAAATAATGTAAAAATAGGCATTTGGAAAAATTTTCTCCACGATTTTTCCAATAGTAGAGTGGTCAGCGTGATTATCAAAACGTATAGGAGAAAAGACAGCGTCACCCATTAAGCTCTTTAAAGCATCTTCAACCTCTTTTTCCCTCTCGCTAACCTTAGAGTCCTCAAAGTTCAAAAATGTAACATTATCTACACCTAAAATTTTACTAGCCCTTAAAGCCTCTTGTCTCCTAATCTCAACTAATTCCATACTTCCCCTTAACCTCTCGTCAGAGGAACCATATCTCCCATCAGTTATTATAACAACATTTACCTCGTAACCCATTTCCTTAAAGATTTGAATAGTACCACCACAACACAAGGTCTCGTCATCTGGATGTGGTGCCACAATTAACACTTTCATGAAATTACATCTTCACAAAAGCTTTTATATCTTCTAACTCAGCCTTAGCTACCTTATCCCAAGAGGAATATTCAATGGGAATTGGCACTTCCTCTCCCTTGAAGTTCGATATTAATTCAGCCAAACCCTTTACGTCATCTTCCCTCGCCAAATGAACTCCCTTAACGCTCCCGTATATTTCCCTCAAGGCTAGAGTATCGTAAGCAAAGACCGGAGTTCCTAGCGCTAGAGACTCAAGCACGACAAGGGAGAAACTATCGTAATGTGAAGGGTAGACTGTAAACATGGCCTTCGCTACGATTTTGAAAAGATCCTCATTTTCCTTAAAGCCAACATATTCAACGTTTACGTCAAGTCTCTTAACTAAGGATAAGAAGGAATCCTTATCGCTTTCATCCACAAATTGTCCCATAACGTAAAGCTTAATATCTCTCCTTAATTTCTTCCAAATCAAGGGAATTTCAAAAAGTCCCTTTTCCGGCATGAGCCTTGTAAAGTATACGGCGTAATCTTCCTTATCCCTTTCTCTCCTAAACTTCAGTAAATACTCATCAAAGGCGTTACCGGGTTTTGTAACCCTATAGCTTAAGAGCTTATCCAGACCGGAATTAATTAAGGGAACTTTACTTACGGAAATAGCGAAGTTCAAGTCACCTCTCTCTATTAGTTTTTTCCACTTCATTTCTTCACTTTTAGATTCCTCTATTGCTTCCTTAAACTTCTTAACAGCCCTACCAGTTACTCCCCTAAATTTTATTTTGAAAAGCGTTCTCACATTTTCATAAAAGGGTTCTAATTGTAGTTGAACTCCTATAGGTGCTGAAGTTATTCTCCTAGCTAATTCAACGTTTTCCGATGAATTACTATAAACCACTGCGATATCGTATCTCTTTTTCGTTTTTAAGCGGTTTATGAACTCCTCAACGTTACTGCTCTTTTCTAATAGTTCAATGACGTAATCTGGAGTTGAGTTTAAGGTTTCTAGTAAGGAGATTAAATCCCTCCTAAATGAGTAAAGCCTAACGTTTCGCAAAGAGGGGATTACGTCTACGTTTACATACCTTGGTAACCTCTTCATGATCTCAAGATTTCTCTTATATCCACCTGTCTTTTCGTTAAGTCCAAAGTCCACAACCGCTAAAACGTTCATTATCTAATGATTGTTGATCTATCCTTTAAATTATTATAGAGTACGGTCTTTAACATTTAGATTTGATTGAAGAATTCCTTATAGTTCTATCTAATTAGCGAGATCTCTAAAGCTTAAGATTATAAAGTTCAAAGGAAGATAATATGATATTATGTATAAGAACCAATACGGCCTCGAGATTCACTTAATCAAAGGTGATATAACTGAAGTTGAGGCTGATGCCATAGTTAACGCTGCCAACTCCTATTTACAACATGGTGGTGGAGTAGCTTATACAATAGTCAAAAAGGGAGGTTACGTAATACAGAAGGAGAGTGACAAATACGTCGAAAAACACGGACCAGTTCCGGTTGGGGAAGTTGCCGTTACTAGTGCGGGGAAGTTAAAGGCTAAATACGTTATTCACGCAGTGGGTCCAAGATATGGAATTGAGAGTGAAGATAAACTTGAATCCGCGATTTCCAAATCGTTACTGAAGGCTGACGAGCTTTCATTAAACTCTATTGCATTACCAGCAATTTCAACTGGAATTTACGGTTATCCATATGAAATATGCGCTAGAATTATGGCCAGTGTCCTTAGGAATTACAAGCCAGTAACCTTAAGAAAAGTCATAGTCTGCCTTTACTCTCAAGACGCATATGACGTTTTTAAGGAGGTTTTTGATTCCATTCTGAAAAGCTAACCCTCAATTTCCTCAATACTGATTCCCTTTCCAGTTTCGTATCCCATTACAAACCAGGCTATAGAAGCTATTAAGCCTAAAGTCCATACTATCCCGTTGAAGAAAGCATATTGGTAAATATTAAACGAACTTGTTAAATAAATTATTGGAATATATGCATCTATCGATACGGACGTCACGATGGCAATGAAGATCCCTCTTCTCTGCGTTAGTCAAATCTCACTTTTTAATGTGTTTTTGGTCAAAAAAGATGATGTGATAAACGGTAAGAAGAGTGTTGGCTTTTAGAGTCAAAGGAAATCAACTATTTAAAACTCCATTTATAATCTAAAGCCTCGACCTCTAGGGCAACGGTAGGTCAGCTATAACCAAATAGCTTCCCTAAGTAAGCTTGTTCCCATCTATCCTTCTGCAAAGTGTAGTCCCTCTTTAATTGCGGATCCTTAGCGGGCTTTGGCGGTTGTACAGTTAAGTCCATTTGGAATTGCAAGCTTATCGTCTCCAGTTTACCCTCCAAATTGCCCATGTAAGCCCAGCCAACGAAGGCATATTGCACTGGAACACTCTCCGATATTCCTTCCATTTCTAAGATCTTGTTAGCAGCGAATAGTGAGCTCTCGAAAGCGATTTCTTGGTTCTTGGGGAAAGGCAGTTTAGCTGCGTCACCAGCTGCCAATATGTCATCATACTTAGGATGTCTCAAATCTAGAGGCGACCTAATCTCAACAAATGGGGAACCCAATCCAGCTTCTTCCACAAATCTAGGAGCCCTATTTGGTTCTAACAATGCTAATATTGTAAATTTATACTTTTCACCAGATTTAGTAACTACGTAATCCTCACCGATTTCAATAATCTCTTGTCCAGTAACTAACTGTATTCCAGCCTTATCGTAAATTTCCTTAACGATGTCTGCTATAAATGGTGGTTGTGTCATATCATTAGCGTCTATGTGAATTATCTTGAACTTCTCCCTAACCTTTCTATGTGTTAGTACAGTATGTGCTAATAAGACAGTCTCAGTTGGAGCTGGTGCACATCTATAAGGAGCTTTGGGAGCGTAAACTACTATACTACCCTCATTTTCATTCCACAGCCTATTTTTCAAAACGTTAACTCTTCCAGGGTCGTAGACTGTAGTGTTCTTATACCAATACTTCTCGTAACCGTTTATTGAAGAACCATCAAATACTATACCGGGGGCTAAAACGAGGTAGTCGTAAGTGATAGGCTCATTCTTAATACCCATTGAGGATTCTGAAAGATAAACCCTCCTATTTTCCGGATCGATCTTGTAAACGTTCCCTACCTTAACATTTATACCCTTCTTTCCAACCATTTCATATCCTCTAATTATTCTACCGTATTCCTGTTCGTTAGTTAATAATAATGGTCTACTAGGCCCGGCAAAATAGAAGTCTTCCTTATTTATTACTGTTATTTCAGCCTTGTCTTTTACCTTTTCGACTAAAGTATTTGCAATTCCCAGTCCAGCTATTCCACCACCTATTATTACAATCTTTTTAGACATATGATAAAAACTTCTTTAACGGTATTTAAAAGCTCCTCAGAGTGAGATTAATAGCAAAACTTTTATTTTATGAAGAGGAACTTTATAATTTGGAAAAATTTTCTATTTTATTAGAAATGTTTCCATAGTTTAGTTTTTTATATAACCGTAAAGAATTAGTTGAGTAGAGCAACCATCATCCCAAAATAGCTTGGGACTTGATATACCATCATCTTAACGCTATACCTATTACAACTACTCTCAAGAATTCCGAGCATTACGAGCAATTGCCAATAGCTATCGGGCTTCGCTTCACTAACAACTTTATCATCAATCTTCATCAGATCCTCAAATCTTTCGTTCTTGAAAATATCTACAATCATGGAATCGTAAACCGCAGCGTATTCTGAATAACCGTAAGGTCCCTTTGGATCGTGAGTATGAGCGTGATCCGCACTAACTATTACGCCAATCCTCTTTCTATGATCTCTTAAAACTTCACCAATTACTACTCCAAACTCTCTCAGTATCTCCCTTTTAACCCCCCTAGCTGGAGTCAACAATACAATTCTCCTTCTTTTCAAGAAGTAAAGAGGAATCAATGACCCCCAATCCAGCGCGATCTTTGACTCCTTTCCTTCTAAAGCCCCGAAATTAACACCAACCACTGGTAGACCCTTCCATTTTGCTCTTTCATATATTTCGTAAGCCAATCCCCTATCACAAAGGTACTTTCTCTT
The DNA here is from genome assembly GCF_019175345.1 of Saccharolobus shibatae B12. Lineage (NCBI taxonomy): Archaea > Thermoproteati > Thermoproteota > Thermoprotei > Sulfolobales > Sulfolobaceae > Saccharolobus > Saccharolobus shibatae. Next base: position 1,913,659 of record NZ_CP077717.1, read on the forward strand.
GATTTTACCCAGCTTTCCTTCAGCGTATTGTGTTAATATTACCGCCATGTGATCATCAATTCTTATATTATGGGGAGTAATTACGATGTATTCATCAGCCTCAACTAAACTTGCAGCTTCCCTCATTGCCTTATTTAACAACGATAATTTTCCTTCTTTTGGATCAATTATCTCATCTCCATGAGGTGCTACTAAAATAAAGCTTATCACATTTAATTCTTGGTATTTCAAACTTTAAGTTTTATACTGTGAAGTTGTCCAACTTAAGTAAAATTTAAAAATTATTATAATTATAATATTTCATATTATACGATTATACATTATATTCAACTATAAAGAATAATATAATATATATTAATAAGGTGATATACAGATAATTGTACAGTTTTACAATAAAATTTGCCATAACCACAACTAAGCAGACATTGCTAATTAACGAGTACCCTCGTCCTAATCCTCGTTAAGAGAATTTCAAGATCACGATAGAGGTTAAGGAAGAACATCTCTATATGTGTTTTTTAATAAAGGTTTTAAAGTATAGGACGCGAGGCTTTATACGGGCGATTGAAGTCTCCTTTGCGAATTCAGTTTATTTATTGAAACGAAATGAATTTAATTGAACACTCTCCTATGGACTGGTAAGGATTCACGTTTAACAATTTCCTTTGTTAATATATTTTTGCCATAATTACAATTCGCAATGGAAACCTGAATCGCCCCTTTATACATAGCTGAAGATATATTGTACAAAAGCTTGGGAGAATTATTAAGCAACTATGTGAGGAGTTTATTGAATAAGACCACTCAAGGGAAGAGGTTAAGTGAGCAAGAGTACTTAATATTGATGAACTACTACAACACCAAAAATATGGACTATTTATTTACGGAGTTAAGAAACATTAGGAACGAATTGAAGGGAATAATGGAGTCGATAGATAAAAAATTTAAGGAGGCAATGGATTATGCGGATAAGGCTAGAAAGGAGAGTACGGAATATGCTGATAAAAACAAAAAGGAAATAATAGATTATGTAGACAAGAGGTTCGAGGCAATTGATAAGAGATTTGAAGATTTAAACAAAAGAATTGACAATTTAAGGGAATTGATTTTAACGTTGGCTAAGAAGGCATAACTATCTAATTACTTATCATTTAATTTTAATACTCCAGTTCTAATTAGATAATTAAAGTAGATCTCATTAACGAAGATTTTTGCAAATCTCAATTTCCCAAACCCTAATGAAGCTCCTCTCATCTCCCTTACCTTAACGTTACTTATGTAATATTTTGAGGTAATTGAAAGCAATAGATCCTCATGGGAATTAATGAACGTCTCATCCATTACTTTTTCCTTAGGTCTTACTATTGCGAAACTGCCAGCGTTAATGAATTCGCCCACTATTTCCCCCGAGAACTTTACCATGAAACCAACCATGGATTTAATCATCGTAATTACATCTACCTCAAACCTTTCCTTGTAACGTAATATTTTACCATAAACCTCAGCAGGAGCTGAATTGAAGACCTTGCCGAAAACCTTCATTCCCTTGATAAAATATTCATTTGGCTTTACTAACACCACGGGATATGTGTGATAATTGGATTTTGAAGCCATAACTAAATCTACGTTTCTGGAAACTACGCTTAACTCGTTTTTAACATCTCCTTTAACACTTATTACATCATCATTGGATATTATAATCCATCTCGGCTTTAACCTTAAAGAGTACTTTAATCCAAAGTTTGCACTTCTAGCGTAGTTGAATAAAGGTCCGAAGCTTTCTACAAATATTATATGAAACCCCTTATAAACTTCCTTCACATTTCTGGCCAGTTTTCCGTTAACATTAGCAGTGGGAATAACTACTACAACATCACTGTCCCCCTCTATCTCATAAATTCTCATCTCTGCTGTTTTACGATTTCTCATCCATTTTATTATCTCCTCTGAACTAGCGTGAGAGTAAAGATAGTAAAGGTCACTTAGTCGACCATTATATAGCTTCTCTATCTCTGTCTCATCCATAATCTATTACCTCTTTTGTAAAATAATGTATATAGTGTGATCATAGAGAAGGAGTAGATGAAATCTTCAATTGGAATTGTGATAAATCTAATCCCTAAAATACTATGTGGTCCATATACTACGATTGGATCTGAAGTTAGGAAATAGTCGAATACTAGGAAGGGGATGTAGCTAAGTCCTATAAAGATCCAAAAATTTCTAGATATTAATAAATCTCTCGCAATCAAGAGAGAGATTGTAAGACTCATTATTAAGTAAATTAAATCTATAAATGTATAAGAATAAGTGTAGACAAATGGAAGGGAAAGCGATAATAGAGGAATTGAAATACCTATCGTTTTCGGAATCCACTTTATTTCTGCGTCCCTAACTTTATTCCTAATGAAATCGAATATTAAAAGTGTAGCAAAAGGAGTTACGAGGAAAAACATTACTTCTTCTATGGGCAAGTCAATTATGTAAATTCCTATTACATACTTAGGATTAAAACTCCACGAATCTCTCCATGTAGCCAGAAAGTCCCAAAATAAGTAAAGTGGAGAAACTATGACAATGGATTTCAATAGATTCACGTAATTTCTTTTCACGAACAGTGAAAGGATTAAGGTTGGAAAGAAAATTATCGAGTCTATCATCACATAATCAGGTTTAAGAACCTCCACAAATAGACACCAGCAAAGTTCTTTATTGCTGTAACTACTATCTTCCTTCTTCTAGGTTTAATCTTTTTTGACAATACGATACATGGAAATTTCCTTATTCTTAACGCAGTCCACTTATACATTTCTGAAGCTGTCTTTATAGGAACTAAATATCTAGCTGGTATGTACCTAAATCCCTCTTCGGCTTCCATTTCAAATTCAAAGTAACGGTTTATTTCATATCTTATAAATCCCTTAAAAGCTTCGTTACACTCCATTCTGTCAATTCCAAATTTCTCCATATCCTCAACGGGTAAATATTGCCTGCCTAGATATAAATCCTCTTGGATATCTCTTAAGAAGTTCAGAAACTGCATTGCTCTACCAAGCATTCTAGCGTAATGCATTGATTCACTTGGTAAGTCTAGGATCTTCATCATGAACAAGCCTACTACTTCAGCAGAGCCATACATGTACTTTAAGAGTTCGTCAATTGTATAATAGACCTTCTTATATATGTCACTCTCCATTGCGTTTAGGAAAGCCTCTACCCAACTATCATCAAATCCCTTTCTCATAGATAATTCAACGAAATTTTGTAATACAATATTTCTGGTATCATAACCGCTTTTCTCCAAGTAATAGAGTTTCCTCAAATTGTAAAATTCCTCGACTTTTTGTGGAACAGAATCCACAAGATCGTCAAATACTCTCACGAAGGCATAGAGTTTGGTCACGTCTTCCCTAACCTTCGGTGGGAAGAAATAGGAGCTGTTGTAATATGTAATGCTTCCCTTCTTAAAGATCTCATTGAGTTTTTGAACCATTCAGTATCTAAGTTTAACCACGTTATAGTAGCTAAATCTTTGTGTTAGACAATTGTTAATATTCATATTTATTAGAATATAAAAAACTCTCTAACATATTTTTAAATGGTTATAAGTTGAGTAAGCCATCATGATGTTTATAGACTATGTCGGAATTGCGGCACTAACGTTTGTAGGTATGGAATTCGTAGCGAGGTTAATGCATAAGTACGTGATGCACGGTTTACTATGGTTTCTGCACGAGGATCATCATAACGAAAAGCAGACTGAATTTGAGAAAAACGACTTGTTCGGTTTAATATTCGCCATAATTGCGCTCTATTTCTTCTTCTTAGGCATAAAAGGGGATTACATGGCTTTGAGCATGGCATTCGGTATGACTGGTTATGGAGTAGCCTACTTTTTCATTCACGATATGGTAATTCACGATAGACATTTACATCTCAGATCTTGGGGTTTAAAGCGGAGACCTTTTAGAGATTTAATATTAGTTCACGATATACACCATAAGGAAGGAGAAGGCAACTGGGGATTTCTATTCATTATTAAGGGCTTGGATAAGGTTCCAACAATGAAGGATGAATCGGGATGAAGGCAGTTGTAGTAGGTGCGGGGATAGGAGGCATTTCTACTGCTATACTGCTCAAAAAGGTATTTGAAGAAGTGACGGTACTAGAAAAAAACTCCATCCCAGGTGGAAGAGCGAGGTATTTTTCAGCTGGTGAATATAGGTTCGATATGGGCCCTTCTTGGTATTTAATGCCTGAGATCTTTGAGGAATTCTTTTCTGAAATAGGGCAAGTATCGCATCCGATAGAAAGAATTAAACCTCCAGTTAAGGTCATCGAAAGTAAGTTTTTGGAAAAGCAGTATGGAGAGTTTACTGGAGATGACATTGATGAAAGGTATTTATATAAGGTAAAGACGTTTTATGACTTTTCTAAGAACTTCATAAAGAAGGAAATGACTTTACTAGATTTTCTGAATAAGGAGGTAATAACTAACTTGTCTGCACTGTTGAATACTTTAGATAATTTCAATTCCATGTACTTTAAGGATAGTTTGATAAGAAAGGCCATGGGTTTCTCATCGGTATTTATAGGTGGTTCTCCATTTAAGGTCCCAGCAGTTTATGCTATGATAAATTACGCAATTTACCATCAAGGTGTCTTCTATCCCCATAAAGGTTTTGAAGGTTATGTTAAGAAATTGTACGAGATTGCTACAAAAATGGGAGTACAATTTAAATTCAGCTTTCAAGTTAATAAGGTTAAAATAGATGGCAATAAAGTTGTAGAAGTCTCGTCGGATAGTGAAAAGGAAAGGGGAGACGTGTTTATATTCAACATGGATTACTTTTACGCTGATAGTTTACTACCAGAGGAGTATAAGGTTATAATAAAAGGTAGAAGATATAAGCTATCGCCATCAGCAATTTTAGCCTACATTGGGATAGAGGATAAGTTGGATTTGCCTCATCATACAGTAGTTATCAACGGTAATTGGAGGGAACACTTCGAGTCCATAGAAAGAAATTCTTTACCTAGCATAGAGAATACTTCTTATTATGTAAGCTATAGGGCGGCAACAGATAAGGAGGCGCGAGACCTAGTTATACTAATACCAGTGGGCACTGGTACCAGCATTAGTAAAGAACTTGTAGATGCAATAATTAGGGATTTGGAGGTTAAGATAGGGAGTAAAATTAAGGCTAATTATCTCAGAGTTTATGGGCCCGAGGACTTCAAACGAGACTACAACGCCTTTGAAGGTGCAGCGTTCGGTCTGGCCCATACCCTAGATCAGACTGGGCCTTTTAGACTTCCAATGAAGAACACTAAGCTGAAGAACTTATATTACGTTGGCCAATATACTCAACCTGGAATAGGTGTGCCAATGGTAACTCTTTCTGCAATGATTGTAAGTAAGAAAATATTGAATGAGTTATCATAGTCTGATTCCTTATATTAGTTAGGTCAAATAATATAGATCTGACTAATATATTTTATATAAGCAAGTCAGTAATAATAATTGGAATTATGTTAGCCAGAAGAAGATAAATTTTCTTTTATTACTCTAAAAGCGTTTTTCCATAAGACTTCTTCCTCATACCCTTCTATTGCCTTAGCCAATTCTTTAACCTTTAAAATGTTCTCAAATCCCTTAGGTGTTTCGCCAATCCCCAGGAAGTCAGTGCCAATGGCAACGTATTCCCAACCGAACGATTCTCCTAAATATTTTATACTCTCAACTAGTCCATTAATTGTTGCCTCCTTTAAAGTGGATATTATCGCCGTAATTCCCATGACACCCTTAGTCTTAACGATAGCCTCTATCTCCTCATCATCCAGATTTCTCTTGTGTTGCTTCAGTCTGGTGAAGTTGGTATGGGAATCGATTACTGGTTTTTTAGAAATTGAAGTGACATCTAAAACAGTCCTCTTACCAGCATGGGCCAGATCTATTATTATTCCTAGCCTATTGGCTAATTTAACTAGCTCCTCTCCCTCTGAAGTCAGTCCGTAATCCTTCTTGGACATACAAGACGACGCGAACTTATTATCGTAATTCCAAGTTAAACCTAAATTGTAAACGTGAAGTTCTTTTAAAAGATATAGGTCGCTATAATCCCTTAAAACATCAGCACCTTCCAATGACAATAGCAATTTAACACCTCGAGGCTCAACGTCATTACCGCTTCTCACAATTTTCACCATACCTTTTCTCTCTAGATAATAGTAAAACTTCACTTGATCTAAAAATAATTCAAGAGAAAAATTCGTTGACCTAGTGGGATTTCCATAAAGGGCAGTTAATTCCTCACTCCTCTCGTCTAAAGTATCAACGTGTGGGAAGATTGAGGCAAAAATTAACGAGTCGAACTCTTTAAGCATTTTTATGCTGGACTGTCTTTCACCTTCAATTACATCAATCCCCACTTGGTTTGAGTAGGCTAGATCCTCGTGAAGGTCTATTAACTTCATTTTTGCCTCCAAAGAATTTATAGTACATGTAAATATTTAAAGCCATTATGATACCAGATGCCAAGAACGGCAAGTCAATCTGCGATTCTGAGAATAGGTAACCCGTTAAGCCAGTTGAACCAGAGGATGCTGCCAATCTAGTTACTTGATTAATCCCCATTGCTCTACCCACCTCATCTTGGCTTACCATTTCCGTCATAGCCCTTTGTTGTATAGGCATTGCTAGTATTCTCATGGCAGGAAGGATCAAGTAAATTCCTAAAGATATTGGGAAGATCCTTATAAGGGGCATCATAATTGAAAGAACTGCTCCTATACCTCTAGTAATAGCTATGCTCATCACAAATCCCATTTTCTTATCCAAAAATGGTGCTATGAGGATTAGTGTGGAAGCGATAAGGCTGCTTGCGAAAGTGTAGATTGACATCTCAGATTTCGGTGTATGATACACGAGGATGAAGAACGGAATTAGGAATGGAGTTATTAGACCTACAGATATACCATTTAATAATCCTGTAATCGAGAACTTTCCTATTACTACTTTGTTTTTCAATGACGCGGACTTAGCCCTTATGTTTTTAGCCCTTATGGGGAGTAGTGCGAGAACTGACAAAAATCCCATTATTATAGCAATCAAAAATCCTTGCTCTGAATTAAATAACCCGGCTATAAGTGAGCCAACTGAAGCGGATATCCCAGATAGAAATGTGAAAAGAGAGAAGTAAAATGTTCTATTCTCGTTCTCGGTTAGCTCAGTAATTAGGGCGTTTTGTATAGGGGCAACAATTCCCCCGATTCCTCCACCAGCAACTGCTCCAGTTGCTGAATACCCTCCTAATGCTGATGCGACAAAAAGTGCTATTAGGGAGTGATTTAGGAATATGAGTAAAGCACTTAAGGGTAGGAGAAACGAAGCTAGGATTAGGGAATTTTTCCTTCCATACAAGTCTGCAAGGTAACCTACACCTAAGCCAAATATTGCCGTAGCAAAAGTACCAGCAGTGTATGTAAATCCCAAGATTAATGATGAGTATTTCAACTCAACTAAAACAAGGTAAGGTAAGATAACGAATATTATACCAGCTGATAAACTTCTTAAAACCCTTGAGACTATTAGTGAAAAAATGCTAACCCTGTCCATAAGTTAAAAGTTATACAGTTTGTTAAATAACTAACTCTAATCCTCCTCTTCTTCTACCTTTACTTCCACTTCCTTTTCAGCTTCTTCTACTGCCTTTCTCATCTCATCAACATCCTTTTGCGGTAATGGTTGTATTGAGACTGACCAATTGCTCATCTTCAAGTACTTATCCCATTGTACTGAAATTCCGTTATCGGTTATATCCATTGGGTGCCTAACCATTGATATCTTAGTATCCCTCATCTTCCAAACTATAATTGACCTATACATTACACCCTCAACTTCATCAAGGTCTAACCTTATTATACCATCAACTGCGTGTTCCACACCTGGCCCACCAAATCCCCTTTCCCCAACTGAAACTTGACTTACGAAAATCGCAGTACATCCTAGACCGGAAATAACTCTCTTCAATTGCATTACAATACTCCTAGCCATCGCTGGTTTCGTTAAGTAAAGTGTACTTACTGAGTCCACAACGATTCTACTAGCATTTGTATCCTTTATTGCAGCTCTAATGTTTTCTGATAACTCCTTCACATCATCTATGTTCTTCACAACGTACTTCTCCCTTTGTGCGGCACTGCCAATTCCACCTGTAAATGCGTCAATTATTGCGAATTTCCCTTCCCTTTCATATTTTCTCACATCCCATTTAAAGTGCTCAAAGCTTCTACGTACAGAGACGGGATGTTCCTCTAAGGCTACAAATACCCCTCCTTCACCCTTTGTTAACCCGTTATATAGGAATTGTTTTCCTAGAATTGATTTACCAGTTCCCGGTCCACCCGAAACTAATACTATATGTCTTTCCGGAATTCCACCGTAAAGGATTTCATCAAGCCCAGGTATATATGTCTTTACTCTTTTCATAAGATATTATAATTTGTAAGGCATATAAAAGTTGCTTGACGATTACTTCTTTGTTCACAACAAGGTGCATTCCTACATTATAGCTTCTATATAATTTAATTTGTCATATATATTCTATGTAGGCAAGGCTTATTTCCAAACATAAGACTTTTTACACATGGATTACATATTAATTGGCGTAATCCTAGGAATCGTACAAGGAATAAGTGAGTGGATACCAATAAGTAGTAAAACTCAAGTATTAATTGTCTCATCAACTCTTTTAGGTCTTTCCTTCAGCGTAGCATACTCCTTTGGCCTATTCATGGAAATTGGGACAATTGCCGCTGCAATAATCTACTTCAGAAGGGAGATTTCAGGGTTATTAAAGGCACTTGTTAGGATGTCCTCCAGAAGAGAAGACTATTTACTCTTGAAGTTCTTGGTAATTGTAACGATAATTACTGGGCTTGTGGGAGTGCCCCTTTACCTTTTCGTCATCTCTTTACCAATTTTAGGGTTACCAATGACAGTACTAGGAGTAGTCTTATTAATTGACGGAATTGTAATCTACTTATCAAGGAACAATTATTTTCCTAGAAAAGGGTTACACGACTTGAAGTTAAGGGATATAATAATCGTTGGGATCGCACAAGGGTTGGCAGCTCTTCCCGGCGTCAGTAGATCTGGAATGACCACATCTGCGTTAATATTGTTAGGCGTAAAGCCAGAGGAAGCGTTTAAACTATCCTTTATTTCATTAATACCAGCCGCACTAGGTGCCATAGGTGTGACTGTACTTTTCAGCAAGCACGAGGTTTCACAAGCAGTTCACTCGGTAAGCCTATCTGGTTTGCTAATTTCAATCGTAGTTGCTACATTTGTTAGTATCTTCTTCATTAACGCGTTATTGAGATTTGCTAGGACGAATAAGGTAGTTGTACTCGTAATAATCTTGGGGATTATAGCGATCATTAGTGGAATCTTAAGCAGTATTGCATAATGTTTTAATTAAGGGATGTACAAGATTTTATTGATGGATTTAAAACAAAGATTGACGTTAAGTATGGTTATCTCATTAGGTCTAACTATTATATCAGAGGGCATAGTATTAATGGGAATAGCCTCTCTACTTCATATATCTTTATTTTTTATATTTCCAGCTCTCGTAATTTTTTGGTTATTCCAGTGGATTATATCTCCTTATGTAGTGGGAAGAGGTGGTTATGAGGTTTTTTCAAATGACCCACAGTACGGCTGGCTTTACAATTTAGTTAGGAGAATAGCTGAGGAGTCCAAAATTAAGCCCCCTAGGGTTTTCGTAATTGACGCACCTTATCCTAATGCATTTGCTTACGGTAATAGATTAGGCGGGATGAGAGTTGGAATAACTCTACCCCTCTTGAACATTCTGGACGTTGATGAGTTAACCGCAGTTATAGCTCATGAAGTAGGACACATAAAGCATAGGGACGTTGAGATAGGTATGACAATAGGTCTTATTCCTACAGTGTTAGGATATATAAGTACGCTACTGATGAATTTCGGATATTTGGCATTATTCCTTGCAGCAGATGAAATTGAACTATTATTCGCCATAGCGACTTTAGCAATAGGATTTGTCATATTCATTGTAACTTTCATCTTACAAATTTTCGTCTTATGGTTTAATAGGCTGAGAGAATCCTATGCGGATTATAATTCTTTTCTAGTATTAGGAGAGGGGTCGAAGGCTTTAGCTACTGCGTTAGCTAAGATTGAAATTTATATGCAAAACATTAGGATTGACCCATTCACTGGAATTATAGTGACAGCTCCACCAGTTAAGGTGGAAGAGAAAGATCCTCAATTGCTAGTTGAACAGTGGTTGAGAACTAAGGTTAGTGCATTTAAGGACATTTTATCCACACATCCCTATCCAGCTAGAAGAGCTCAAATGATTTATCGATTAATATATGGTAGTAATATATAGTCTACATGCTTCTAAATATAATATAGTTTCTCTATACGAAATCTTTATAAAGATGATTAATAAAGTGTATAATATGGGATTTAATGGGATAAAATTCGATACATCAGTTCCGGGAATGATACCATGGGAAATAGTAGTTGCTTATTTTATATTAGCGCCTTTAGTAGTTTACGGATTGGGCAGAAGACTAGTTAAGTCATCTTTCACAACAATTGACTTCGTTTACATTTCAATTGGAGGAGCATTTAGTGTAGTATGGGAATTTTATATGGGGAGTTTCATAGCGAGGTTCTTTCCTAGCTCTCCATTTATCGGTATTGAATTCTGGGGAAGGCTTTTCATACTTCTAATAGTCGCATCGCTGGTCAGAAAGCCTGGAGTCGGTGCAATGAGTTTAACGATTTATACATTATTGGCGGATTTGTTCCATTACGGCTTTGCTGGCCAGCCATTATATTTTATTTATGAGGCATTTACTTACGGTCTTTTCATAGATGCTGTGATTATAGCTACTAGGGGTAACCTATTCAACATTAGGTATAGCGATAGCAACGGAACTTCACTCAAGACAAAAAGAGTAGTATTGATTGCAATTGAAGGTACCATAATTGGTATACTATGTGCTATTCCAGACCCAATATTTTACCTAGGATTTCTAAATCCTTTAATAAATGGTGCTATAGTGAACTGGGTTACTATACAGTTCGACGTATTAGCTTTTATGCCTGGAGATACAATTGCCGGTATCTTAGGAGCCTTATCTGGACAGAGGGTAGCTAGGGCAGTTGGTCATTAATACTTATATTTCTATATTTCCTTATTTTTATGCATATGAAGATACTAGCAGTTTATAATCATCCGGTGGAAACGTTAGGAACGTTAAAGAAATTCTTACCTCGCGTTAATGAAATAATGGCTGAAGAACTTAAGGGAAATGAGCAATTTGACGCTTTAATAATAATGGGAGGGCCAATTGGAGTTTATGAAAGGGATAAATATCATTTTTTAAACGTTGAAATGGATTTAATAAAAAAGGCGTATAAGGAAAATAAGAGGATTTTAGGAGTTTGTTTAGGCTCTCAATTAATTGCAGAAGCCTTGGGTGGTAAAGTAATAAAAGGTGGTTTCGGGCAAGAGATTGGTATACAAAAGGTAAAGTTATTAGGGGAATTGAAGGATTTCACAAGCAAAGACGAACTTTCAGTGTTCCAATGGCATGGGGATACTTTTTCCTTACCGCAAGACGCAGTTCTCTTAGCTTATAGCAATAACTACTTCCAAGCCTTTAAGGTAAAGAGAGCTTTAGGTGTACAATTCCATTTGGAAGTTAATTCAGAAATGGTTAGTCAATGGGTTAAGCTTTACGGTGGAGATGAAAGTGTGGCGAACTACGTGAAGAGATTTGAGGGAGAACTTGAAGCTAATGCATTTAAGTTGATACAGTACTGGATGCAGTTGTGAGCTACTCCCTCCTGAACGGTAGACCCAAAATCTATTTTCAGAAATAATCCATTCCAAAATATTATAGAAATTAAGCAATTAAAATTTATAACTATCTGACAACTAACTAAAAATTTAAAGTAAAAATCTCACCAAATACTCCAATATTTATGTATTACTTAAGAAGCAGTAGTATAGTTCATGTTATTCTTCTCATATTTTCTCGTAGATGTTAGAAAAATGAAAAAGGAATACTTTAATTTCATGGAAATTCAGATAGAATCATTCCCTTTTGATATATATTATCATATATAAGATAATAGGCATTTATTAATCCATAATTATTATATTTAATTAAATGATTTTGGGAGTACCGGTTAGGGCGGGGTAGTTCACACTATAAAATATGTAGTAAAAAATTTTACCACTTAAAGTAATGTAATAGCAATTAACTTATTTTCAGTCATTTCAAGCATTGTCTCTCTAACTCCTTCTCTCCCAATACCTGTCTTCTTAAATCCGCCAAAGGGTAATGAGTCCCACCTTAGCCTAGTACTATCATTTATGATAACAGCACCAAACTTCAACTCCCTACTTAACTTCAAGGCCCTATTCACATCGTTAGTAAAGATTGCTGATTGCAAACCATACTCAGTTGAATTGGCTATTCGTATTGCCTCCTCATCACTCTTAACGCTCACAATTGGTACTATAGGTCCGAAGACTTCACTCTTTAAGACTAACATATCCAGTGAGGGATTGGTTACCATAGCCAGCGAGAAGAAACTTCCACTTTCTGGCCCCCTATTGAGGATCTCAACCCTTCCTCCCTTAACTTTAGCGTCTTCCAATACACTGTTTAAGTTTTCAACACTCTCCTTGTTGATTACTGGTCCAACGTCAGTAGTCTCATCCAAGGGGTCACCTACCTTTAACGCCTTAGCCTTCTCGTTAAACGCCTTTACGAACTTGTCGTATACCTCTTGCCTAACTATAATTCTCTTACCAGCATTACAGTTCTGTCCAGCGTACTCAAACCTAGCTCTAACAGCTATTGAAGAGGCCCTCTCTATGTTGGCGTCTTCTAAGACGATTATGGGATCTGAACCTCCCAACTCCATTATTATCCTCTTCCCTAATGAAACAGCTTTAGATGCTATTTTAAGACCAGTTTGCGTAGAACCAGTTAACGTAATCAAACCAACTAATGGGTGAGTGATTATCTCATCCCCGATCTCACTACTATAACCAGTGACCACTCTAACTGCACTATCAGGTAATCCAGCCTCAACCAATATTTTCTTCATCTCTACGGCTGCTAGAGGTGTATTTATACTTGGCTTAACCACTACTGAATTTCCCACTGCTAAAGCTGGGGCAACCTTGTGGGCAAAGGAGTTTATGGGGAAGTTGAAGGGTAAAATTGCAGTTACAACACCTATCGGTTCCCTAGTACTCACAACTATTCTATTCTCATTCCCAGGAGGGTACTCATAAGCATCTACCCTATAATTCTTACCTTCTAGAACCATTCCCACCTCTTCAGCGGCTTGTCTAAACAGTCTGGAAGCTCTTAATACTTCAACTCTGGAATCCCTAATCGGCTTACCGGCTTCCATTGCAAGTAGTCTAGCTAATCTCTCCTGCTCTCTTTCCAAAATTTCCGATACTTTCCTCAATATGGCAGTTCTCTTATATAGGGGCATCTTTGATATTATTTCAAATCCCTTATATGCCTCCTCTATCTCTCCCCTAACCTCGTCTTTATTCATTCTCTTCACAGTTCCAATTACCTTAAGATTAGAGGGCGAACGAACTTCAATAACCTCTAAACTCATCAAGTATATATTTACATTTGAAGTTTTTAAGCAATTATGAAATACTTAATCCAATTTTTAAACCTATAATACTTATAAGAGTTTTTTAAGCACATCCATCATTAGTTTAAAATAATTTAAAATAAAAGCATATCAATATGGACACATTGGATCCTCTGCAAATGGATTATTATACACTGCAAAAGCCCTAGCTCTACTCCCCCCGCAAATATTATTGAATTTGCAAACACCACATTTTCCATTAAACCGTCCATCTTTTATTATTTTCAAAACCTCTGACTTTCTATAGATATCGACGATACTCTCCTTCCTAACATTACCTAAGTACAATGGTAGGAAGCCACTTGGATAGACATCACCGTTGTAACCGATAAATATGACACCAGACCCGTCCCTTGTAGGTAAAACGCTCTTATCAACATCCTTTACTGGGTCACCTAACAGTTCACGTAATTTTGAAATCAGCTCGTTATTTTTAATAGTGTCTGGAGTATACTCAAGTTTAGCTCTCCTAAAGAATGGAGCTTCAACCGTTCTTACAACTAAATCGTATCTTGTGGTTTCGACTAGGAAGTCTATAACGTCTTTATATTTCTCTTTAGGAATATCTAGTTCTATTACACCTCTCCCCACTGGAATCAAGAAGAATACTTCCCAGATTTTCACTCCTAATTCCTTAAGCAATTTTACTAGGAAAGGTAATTCACTGTAACTCTTCTTCCAAACTAGGGTATTAACTTGAACTTGTATCCTGTACTTTAATCCAAGCGCTATTCCCCTTAAAGCATACTTGTAACTACCAAGCCCCCTTAACCAGTCATGGGTTTGTGAGGTAGCCCCATCTAGGCTAATTGACATGTATCTTGCGTAATTACTTATCATCTTCATGGTCTCATCGCTTAAACGATAAGAAGGGGAGGGTGCTATTGAAACTACTAATCCTAACGATTTGGCGTATTCCATTAGTTCGAAAATATCACTCCTACTTAACGGATCGCCACCAGTGAAAACTATAACAACTTTTCCAAATCTAGCTATATCTTCTAGTAGTTTCTTACTTTCTTTAGTACTAAGCTCTCCTGGTAACGGCTTATCTATGGCATTAGCTCTACAATGTTTACAACTCAATGGACAAGCTTTAGTTACTTCCCAGAAGACTAAATGTGGAGTGTTTTCAAAGGGCATAACGGATCATCTCCGTAAATGTCTTCATTCCAATAATACGCTCTCGCTCTATCTCCTCCTTTACAAGCGGATTTGTATTTACATTTATCACAATACTCTCCTTTCAAATACTTGTCCGTATTTATGAACAAGTCTGGAATATTCTTAATTATCTCCTTAAGCGGTTTTTCCCTAACGTTACCCAACTTGTAAAAGTCAATGAATTGACAAGGATAAACGTCACCGTTTGGATATATTGAGATCATTTTCCTCCCACATCCTCCACTATTTTCAACAAATTTCAAGTATTTTTCAAGTTCTTCCTCATTTCTGGCCAACTTTTTAGCAATGTAAACCCCATCAAATTGTCCTAATGTAGTCTCAATTTCTATCTTCCCACTTAGCTTAATTGCATAGTCAATCATTTTGTTAATGAAACTAACATATTCCTCCGGAGTATACATCCATTCCCTTAATTCCTTACCCCTACCACTGGCTGATAAATGGTAAAACGTTATTCTCTTAACTCCCAGTTTCAAGGCCAATTTCATGTACTCGTCTACTTGATGGATATTTTTAGCCGTAATAGTGAATCTAAGTCCAACGTTTAATCCTACGTTTATTGCATTTTCAATTCCCTTCACTGTCATGTTAAAGGCTCCAGTTAGACCTCTAAACTTATCATGAAATTCCGGATCGTAACTATCTAAACTTATACCTACATAAGAGAAATCCAATTCCTTCAATCTCTTAGCCACACTCTCACTTATCAATGTTCCATTGGTTGATAAGGCTAATTTTATTCCCTTACTCCTAGCATGTGATGCCAATTTAAAGAAGTCCCTTCTCATTAAAGGCTCTCCACCACTCATTATAATTAATGGGATCTTCATTTCAGCCATCTCGTCTATTAGCCTTAGTGCCTCTTCTGTAGTTAACCCATCCTCAACTTCTGATGATGCGTTAATATAGCAATGAAGACATTTCAGGTTGCATTTCCTCGTGAGATTCCACGTGGCAACTGGTCTAAATACGTCACTGAACTTACTAGGTCTATCCCTATTATATTCACCCTTAATGTGAAATGAAACTGTACCAGCATTAGTTACTAGAACGCTTATTGGAATCATAATAATAAAAAGGTATCTTAGTCATAAAAAAGCGATCCCTAATATTTTAGCAATTATTTTCTTAAACGGGGTTGTTTTGCACAACGACTCTTTTTACCCTCCTACACTTCTGCAATAGTTTTAACTTATTGACACTTGGGGGTATTATAAGCTCATCAACATCACTTATTTCTTGAATATATTTTTCTATATCGTCATCTGAAATACCAACTAGGTTTAATTTCTTTATGCCTTTAAATGCAATGGGTTTACCTGTTTGCATTATCTCCTCTTTGTTTACTGATAGTTCATCTATGTCGGAAATTATTATCAAATTACCCATTCCTTCCTTAAATCCTTCGATAAACGTCTTACCACTTTCAACTACTCCACTAGCAGTTCTTTTGGCAGCATCCGAGATGTCTAGAAATGTCTTGAAGGCTTGATTCGTAACTTCCCCGATGGTCTTACCAGATGATCTAGCAATTTCCGTTAGCTTTCTATATATTTTCTCATCTACTCCTCTTATTGTAATTGTTTTCTTATTGTTTTCGTTGTTTTCCTGATTCATATGCAAAACTTGTATTACATGTTTATAAACTTTTTCCTAAAACGCACTATCCTAAACTACTAGCTTACTCATATCTAGAATTTAGCCAGTTAACTTGTTACTCTCCAATTTTTTAGTCACCGATTTTAAAGTACATGAACTTAATCTGGGGGCAAACTTTATCATTCTAATACGTTAATATCTATATCGTGTCATTGGAGGACTTCAATAAGCTAGTTAGAGAAAAGCTTGGCTTTGAAACTTACCCTTATCAAAAGCACATTAGTGAAGAGATTGAGAAGAATCTCGATACAAAGAGGTTCATCATAGTTTCGATGCCTACTGGTAGCGGAAAAACATTGATAGAGCTATCCGTTGCTCACTATTTGAGTAGTAAGGTTAGTAATAATATAATTGTACTAGAACCCACTCGTTTACTCTGTGACCAGATGTATCATAGGTTCTGGAAGAGGGTCTTTGGAAACGACGTTGGAGTAGAGTATGAGGGAAATTGCGAGTCCTTTGAACAAGGCAGGAAAATAGTAGTATCGACACCTTTTACAACAGCCAAGTGCCTAGATAGGGCAGACGCAATAATAATTGATGAGGTGCATCACGCCTTTGGGGATGCAAGATATGAGGAGACGTTGGTGAATTTAGAGCCCAGGTTTTTGATAGGCTTTACTGCGTTACTACCCTCTTATAAAAAGTATCTGATAGACTCACGTTTAGTTAAGTCATTAGGTCAGCCAGAGTATTTGGCTTATGACTTCAAGAGCCTCTCCAAGATAGATCCGTCCTTTAAACTCCCTAAGGCAATAGCTGATATTTTCGATTCAGAGTTTAACAACTTAGAGGATTCACTCTACGAAGCCTTCTTCAAGGGATTAATAAAAGGAAACAAGGAAACGGTTAAGTTTCTAGAACTCACATTTTATACTTATGGAAAAGAAGCTTTCTGTGAAAGTTATAGAAGACTAATTGGGAAAGTTGAGGAAAGTCCTTACATTGATTCCATTTGTGACTCAAAGGATTTAAGTCATAAGGCTAGGGCATTAAGAAGCGTCTTAAATATTTATAGAGTTGAGGAATTTAAACCAGTGCTAATATTTACCTCCAGGAAGTCAACAGCGTATGAATTCGAAAGGGCTATCTCCGATCTGGGGAAGGTAAAAGTAATAACCGGAGACTCATCTAGGTATGAAAGGTTGAAAGTCGTACAAAACCTTAGGAGAGGGGAAATTGACGTTCTAATATCAACAATTGTGGGAGAAGAGGGCATTGACATACCTGAGGCTAAACTACTAATAATGACAGACGTCCCTCAGAGTGCATTAAGGTTCTATCAAAGATTGGGAAGACTAATAAGAGGAAAGGAGAAAGACGAAGGAGAATCGTCTATAAAATATTTAGTTGTAACGTTAACCCCAAAGACCTCAGAATACGATAACTTAGACGACGCGTTAAGAAACCTTTACTTGGAAGGGGTAGACGTTAGTTATCTTATTGAAAAGAGGGAGGATAAGGGACCAGTTGCTAGGGTAGTAGACATTATTAGCAAAAGCGGTGGGCAAGTCTTAATTAATCAGATAGACGACACTAAAAAGAGGAGTTCCCTATCATTGCTCTCATTGCTTGAATCAAATGAAGGTAAGTCGCACATTGACGAATACGTTGATAGGACATTGAGAGATGGAAAAGCGCTGTACTACTACGACGATGAGATTATGGGAAAGATAGTTAGTCAAGTGCTATTGGGTAGTTATTGTAATATAGGTTTTGGGGAGACTTACATGAAGTTATGTAATAGTGAGTATAAGAAAATTGGAGAGATTTTATTGAGGAAAAAAGGGAGTATAAAATTGGACAAGAAAAGTTCACTTAGGCCTTTCATGAAGTTATTCCTCTCAAGTAATTTAAGCGAGATAATGAAAGAGTTAAGCGAAAAGAAAAGCGAGTATGAGAAGGAATTGGAGGGAAGAGAGTTCAGCGTTGAGGTTCATGTGAGCAAGATTGGAAATGGCCTTTTAGCTCAAATCTTGATCTCTGCTACCGTTGATTCGGTTACTGTGAATCCTAAAATCCAAATAAATTATTATGACCTCAAAGATGAGAAGTTAGTCAAATTAAATTCTCTCATTATAGCCTATAGCAGTCTAATCAATTTCTATAAACTAACTTTTACTGGTAATGGTAAGGTAAACTCCAAATAGGGTTATCACGGAACCAATTATCTGAGATAACGTTGGGATTACGCCCAATACAGCGAAACTAGTAACGTAAGCCATTACTGGTACTAGTAAAGACCCAGTACTTGCGTAAACAGTCCCCAATTCCTTGACTCCATTAAACCAGAAGTAAAATCCTAAAATTTGGGCTATGATAGCTAAAAGTAAAAGTAAGGATAGTGTAATTAGGCTAAATTTGAAATAGTAGTCGATCGGAGTAAAAGCTAGGACTATGGGAACTGAAGTTAGGGCCATAAATGCGTTAAGTTTAGCTATGTTTTCCTTAGCTAAATTTCTGGAGTAATAAATAGTACCTACAGCCCATAATATCCCAGCCAACAGTCCGAAAACTAACCCAATATTAAATGATAGAGTTGCTGACGATATCACTCCAATTACTCCTAAAACTACTCCGATAATCCCTTTAGGTGTGATCTTATAACCCAGTAACCTTTCAATTATCAGAACAAAAATCGGTTGTGTATATATCATTACCGCTACCAAACCTGGATTTGGAGATAATCCAATTCCAAGGTTTATGAGAATTAAGAAGAACGCGAAGTTAAGCAAACCATTTACGAATTGCTTCTTACCCACTGATAATCCCTTCCCTACAACAAGAAAGAAAATTGCAGCTATCCCAACTCTAAATGCGCTAATGATCATGGGCGATGCTGAGTAGGCAATTATTTTAGTTAAGGGGAAGGCAAAACCCCAAAATAATGACAACGGAATTATCCATCTAAGGAATGAGATTGTAGTTCTCTGCATGCAGTTAAACAGAAAATAGTTAAAGATTAAAAACTTAAGCTCGGTTTTATTTATAACTTTCAATATTAAAAAGATAGGTTATTATCAAAAAATAGGAATTTAACTCGTTTATAAAATTAGTGGCGTTTAGTAAGAAATCTTCCAGTAAAATACGAAGCATAGTACTAGCTAAGATTGCCAAGCGAGTCCTTCCAACTTATATAGTACAATCAATTGTAAATGGTTTTTATTATAAACGAAGGACGATTAAGTCTCCTTTGTAAATTATAATTTGTGAATAATGTAGATATAAGAACGTTAACGTTAGTAAACATGTATCTCTGCTAACCAGTCGTTTTTATTCAGTTAAATTCATAACAATCTTTGAAATAAAGTGAATTCATAATGGATCTATTTTTCGCTTTTAAGACGATTTTGCAAATTCCCATTTACACTGTTACTCTAATGATGAGATCTCTTCATCAATAATTCATAACTTAATAATGGCAATATCTCCAAAATTGTTATTAGCTCAAGATTTTAGTTTCCTAATCTATAAATGATCAATAGATCTTGTTAGAGTTTTTCTTCATTAATTTCATATGTTACTCGTACTTAATCTTCTCTATCTCTTTAGCAATTTCAATTAGCCTATCAGGTCCTATACTGTCCTCAGATTTTAGGGGTTCTTCCAAAATTCCCACCAACCCAGCCCTTGGGATTCCTAAATCCTTTATTCTTTCTATTGCCCTCTTTGCCTCGTTTTGTGTGAACCTATTCTTGACCTCATATGCTATGAAGGGTTTTCCTTTTTTTAATAAGACTACATCTATATCTCCTTGAGGAGTATATGCTAGCTCAGCGTTATAGTACTCAGCAAGCATTTCTCCGATAGAGAACTGTATCTCCTTAGAGATAGGGTATGTTAAGTCTACTTCTGACTTCGCTCCTTCAGACACCTTGTATTTAGCCTCTGCATAAAAAGTTACACTCATTATCGGAGAGTCTAAATCGTAATACCACTCGTTACCTTTTCCTCCCTTATAGATTTTAATTTTCTTTATAAGCCCCATTTTAAATAGGGTGTCTAGATAAGAAGAGGCTTTCGATGGATTGATGTCCATTCTTGACTGGAGTTTTGCGGAAATCATTGATGAGTTCCACATTCCTTCCGCTACCTCTAATAATATAGCCTCGTATATCTGTGTTAATTTCCTATCCTCCTCTTGAAAGATCTCCCCTATTAAACCCTTGGTTATGTAATAAAATGAAAGGGAATTCTTTTTTATATCCTCCCAATCATTGGCATGTTCAATAATCCAAGGATCCCTAAAAAGTAAAGCCTTATATGGATCTTTGACGCTTGCTAATGCGTCACTGTATCTAATTATCCCCATTTTGTAAGGCACTACTTGACCTAAAAAGGGACTATTACTCCCTATAACCTTATTAATTACTCCTAAGGAACTTGCTAGAAGAATTAAAGTTCCCTTAGGATAAACAGTAGAAAGTAGGTCTAAGTACTTTTCTGGTAGCCTCTGAAATTCATCAAGTATAACTATCTTCCCTTCTTTAAGTGACCATAGTATTTTATCGACTCCTTCATTTAATGAGAGTTCATTATTTTCGTGAATTATAGATAAGGTTCTGGAAATTAGATAATACTCATCGAAATTAAGGCATTTCTTGGCTAGGTATGTCTTCCCTACCTTTCTCCTACCGTAAATTAACCTCCAACCCTTCAAGTTTCTTATCTCGTTGCATTCTCTTCTTCTTATATCAAACATATATTCATGAATATATATTCATGAATATAAAAAATTAAAGTGAGTAACTCCCTTCTAGTTAGTGTTTACCCGTGGCGTAATTTATCCTTACTTTTAATCACTTTTAATTCCGCCACGAGCACCCCTCTTAAGGGATCATAAACTTTCACCCTTAAATCATTGGGGCTAGTCGAGGGAAACACCACCCTCCCATCCACCTTTCTCATTAGATTAATAGGTGCAATTGAATCTCTCTCCAATAAAACACTCCCACTATCTAAATACCTACCAGTAACCTTGACGACCTTTTCCACTACTTGCTTACTTTTTTTTTAACTTTTCACCGTTAAAAGGGTAAAAGGATGAGGTATAAGCCTCAGAGATCTCCTCAACGTCAATGGGTTATGCTTTAAGCATCTCCACGAACTTAACAACACTCCAATGGTGAATCCTATGCCTTAGCTTACTACTTTTATCATTCTCCATCTTCTCCTTAGCTTTCGCAGAAAACTTACCAACAACAACCTTAGCGTTGATACTCTTAGCCAGGTCAACAACACTCTTTACCGTCTTCCTCAGTATATCTAGCTTCCTCCCCCTTTCTCTTAACCTCCCCAACTTCTTCTTTATCAGTTCATCTTTGGTGGATTTACCCCTTCTGATTTCCTCCCCGCCCTGGACGGTAGACCCAAAATCATTTTACAAAAATAATTCCGGTAAGGTACTATTAATTTTATAGAAAATAAATGGAATTTATAACTATATTAGGAGTTCAACAAATTGAAGAAAAGCTTAAGGTGAGGAAGACGGTATTATCACGAGGTGAACCAAGGTGATAACACCTTGTCTTCCCCACCAAAATAACATTCAACAAATAGGATATAAATTACTTTCCATGTTAGACTTCCAAGGAAAAAAGGCAGAGAACGTAGAAAAAACGCTAGTCTCCGCGTGTTTATGGAACGACTCCATAGAAAACAAGTCAAGCGCATACAACGTATCACCACAAACCGTGAGGAATTACGCGGAGGAGCAAGGTGTGGAAGTAGTTGAGAAACTCTTGGAACAAGTGAGGAAAATATCCTTGGATACGCTGAAGGGAGAAAAGGAAATAGACATTTCAATAGACTGGACCACCAAAACTTGGTACGGGAAACCGGTGGAAGGACTCGGAAGCTCGGAAAAGGGAAACTCGTGGAACTACGCAACAGCAACGACTAAACATGATGGGAAAGTACTCCTACTGGCTTTCGTCACACATGTGAACGGGATGACCAAGGATGATATCGTGAAGATCCTCGTGGAGCAAGTTGTTGCAATGGGATTCAAGATAAGGTTAATAGCTCTTGATGCGGGTTTCTACACAGTTGATGTGCTTAACTTCATTTCGCAGTTCAATTATATAATTGGTGTCCCCGTTGGGGACGTGAAGGTCTATGAGGAGTTTGATGGGGAGTACATGACAAATAGTAAGAGGCATAGGAGGGATGAACAGGTTAAGTTCAGGCTGATCGTGTATCGCAGGGAGAAAATCAAGAGGAAGAAGAAGGTTGTTTACTTCGCTAGGGCGACTAATCTTGACCTACCGAAGAAGGAGGTGTTGAGGTTGTACAATAAGGTAAGGAGTCCCATAGAGACCTCTTACAGGAACATCAAGGCTTTCCTTCCCTTCACCAGTTCCACTAAGTTCGTCTTCCGCACGTTGATCTTCGTGCTGGC
Source organism: Saccharolobus shibatae B12 (assembly GCF_019175345.1). Lineage (NCBI taxonomy): Archaea > Thermoproteati > Thermoproteota > Thermoprotei > Sulfolobales > Sulfolobaceae > Saccharolobus > Saccharolobus shibatae. Next base: position 1,936,665 of record NZ_CP077717.1, read on the forward strand.
CATGGTTTTCTACTCCTTGTACACCATATTTAAGGGTGTGGTGAGGAGGGAAGAGTTCAGATTATTGCTTATCCTTTTGTTTCCTGGTGATTTATTCAATCTGGAAAATTTTCTATTTAAACTAATAAATATGCTTATTAATGTAATAGATTTATTTTTAGGGAGGTGATTTTGGGTCTACCGTGGAAGGGCGATGGTTCCCTCCCAGAGGGCTCATCGTTCCCACCATCGGTTCGGGTTTACATCCCTCATCTGGTGGGCAGTCGGGTGGCCCAGAGAACCACCCCCACAAAAGACGGGACTTTCATTGCGAGGCTCTAGTCCCTTAAAGGAATGAGATACTAGCTGCTCCTCCCACAGTCCCATTAAGCCCTCGATCGAGCTGGGGAGGAGCGTCATTAGCATCACTAAGAAAAATTCCACCAAAGAAGTATTTAAGCTTTATAAGGGGGCTATCCATCCCCGCCATTGCGAGGCTTTCCGCCCCCTTAACCCCCATTTTTGTAATCTCCTCCCTCCTCACAGCATAGTTCACCACAATTTTACCTAAGTTTGTCTCATAACGCCTAATCTCCTTCAACTTAAAACCCTCAAATACCGTAACTGATACATTGTTCTCATTAACATCGATTGAAATATAGTTACCATCCCTTGTAGTTACTTCAACCTTTTTGTCTTTAAGGCATGTGTAAATTTGCTTCATATTGTCAATCTAATGATGAGATCCCTTTCTTTATCTCATATAATATTATTTTGTATAGTATATACTACTTTAAAAAAAGAAACTTCTAACATTTATTGCTAACTAACTTTATAAACTTATAATGAGATATAGTTAATGATGATGGATTATGGCTCAAGTTACAGTAGAGGAAACCCAAAAGTTCCTTCCCATACTTAGAATAACATTAGGATTTATGTTCTTCTCAGCCTTCGTTAGAAGAGCTATTAATGTACCAGCTAAACTAGATCCAAATAGTAGCGCATATATAGGAGGAAAATTGATAACGTTCCTTCCTCACGCATGGGCTCCAATTAAGGGAATGTTAGAAAACATTCTGTTAAACCCCAGCTTACTCTACGAGTTTATAATATTATTTACAGCATTGGAAGCTATTTTCGGGTTGTTCATGATATTAGGATTACTAACGAGATTGTCAGGACTCGTACTAGCCGGATTAGCCTGGGGAATAGGTTTAGCTGCTGGATGGTTAGGTTCGACTTGCGTTGATGAATGGCAAATAGCTGCAGTTGAGGGTGCGGCTGCGTTCATGTTTGTCTTCACCGGGAGTAGATGGCTTTCAGTTGATTACTTGTTAGCTAAAAGGTCAAAGGGAATAAGGATTGGTAAATATCACATACCCCTATGGTGATGAAGGATGAACGGCAAGGTTGTAACAATAATTGCAATTATTATGATACTATTTAGTACTGGAGTTACACTAGGATTATACCAGATAAACTTTCAAGGACTTGGAAATTTAACCAACTATTCTAAAACTCCAGCCTACTCTCTTGTGGGTACTAGATTATACGAAAATGGCACATTGTTCCTACAAGTAGCTAGGACTGCTGGTCCAGATACCTATGGTGGTTTCATAGTGTTAGTCCAGCTCCTATATCCTAACGGTACAGTATTATATCAATGGACTGGTCAGCAACTAGGTATGTTACCAAGCAGTAATATAAAGAACGAGTTCCCTCTACATCCATCTAAGCCAATTAAGATAGGGAATTATGGTGTTGGTATAGAAGTACCGTTGGGGCAAAATTCTACGGTAATCTTGCAATTGCCTCATCCAATATCACCAGGAACTTATATTATAAAAGTGTGGGATGCTGATGGACAGTCAGCGGCATATGGGAGTAAGTTTCAGATTATTGTAAAGGTAGGTTCTTAGCAAACTAATTATTTTTCTCTCTTTCCCTCTTTTTCTATTAATTTTAAATAATTAAGTCTCATATTATTTGGTAATGAAAGTAGGAGATGCGTTATTTAAGCTAATAAATGAGATAGGAATTAAACAAATATTTGGAAATCCTGGTACCACAGAGCTCAACTTCCTAAAACATATGCCGAAGGATTTCAACTACTATCTAGCACTTCAAGATGGAATTGCAGTGGGAATGGCTGAGGGCTATTACTTGGCAACGAGAAAACCACAGGTAGTTAATTTGCATTCCTCCCCAGGACTTACCAACGCCATGGGCTTCTTATATGAAGCTCTTGTTAGCAGAACTCCCCTTATTGCATTAGTTGGACAACAATATTCAGACAAGTTAATAGACGAACCAGTACTTTACGGTGACTTCATAAAGATCTCTCAAGGTATCGTTAAATCAGCATATGAGATAAGAAGCGAGAAAGAGGCGCTTAAAACGTTTATCAGAGCTTACAAGGAGAGCACAACTCCTCCATACGGTCCAGTGCTCATATCTTTACCCCAAGACATCCCAGATATGGAAGTTAATGAAGAGGAGAAAATAAATATGCCTAAATATTTTGTAAGTACTACATGTGATAAGCCTTCCATAGAATTTGTTTTAGATAAGGTAAAGAGAGCGAATTCAATTGCGATAGTAGCAGGTTATGAAGTTTCGATATTCAATGCTTACGATAAACTAGTTAAGTTAGCAGAGAAGCTGAACGCATCACTTTACACTGAACCATATTTGAGTGTATTTCCACTTGATTCCTCCAATCCCTTATTTAAAGGTCCCCTTTCCAGATATAAGGCATCAGATGTATTGAAGGAGTTAGAAAAGTATGACCTCATTTTGGTTATTGGCGGATGGTTGAATTATGTTGTGTTTCCCGATGTCGATATAAGATTAAACATAATAGAGGTAACCATTGATTTCAAAGAGGCGATAAAGAGACAATGGGATACTATTGTTTGTAATCCTAAAGATTTCATCATTGGGCTTTACAATAAGTTGTATGAAAGTCCATACACCATTAAGAGTGAAAATATTAGGCAAGAGTTAGACAGTGATCCGATAGTTGATGTTTTCAAAGAAATGAAATCCTATTTGGCTAAATATACAATATTCGCTGAAATTCCCACCTATAGGGACGCTCTAATCAAAAACGTAGCGTTAAGGCCATCTTCACTCTATATAATGAGATCAGGATTATTAGGATGGGCACTTTCCGCATCAGTGGGTTACAGTCTAAATGGAGATAACGTCCTTGCAATAGTTGGAGATGGGAGTTTCAACTACACTCCTCAAGCATTATGGAGTGCTGTAAAATACAACACTAAAATGAAAGTGATTGTAATCAATAACCAGGGTTATGCGTCTTTGTCAAAGCACGGAGTAGAAGCTGATTGGTTGTTTCCATCAACCTCGCCTTGGAAAGTCGCATCGGCTTATGGATTTGAGGCTAGGGAATCAAGGGATATAAAAAACGACTTGAAATGGCTATTTGAAGATAATAAGAGAAGAAAACTACTGGAAATTAGAGTATAATGTCTTAGATATCTCTTTCAAAATATTTTTATGTATTTAATCGCATTTTAGTTTGTGAAAATAAGATTCGTTATGATGGAGACAATTTATCCTCAAAGAGAAGGAATTCATAAACAAGTTTATTTATTCTTGAAAGAACTTTAAAAAATACGAAAAGGCCGAAATAATTGACTATTCAAAGAGAAATGTAGAGGAAAAAGGAAAACCATTATTATGGTTAATAGAACTTTCTCTACTTTTTATATACAGAATTATAAAAGGGAAATATGACGTATTGATTTCAGAAACGGCATGGGCTATATTACCCACTTTAATTTCAAGTAAATTGTCTAAAACAGACTGCGTTCTTCATTTACATTCCATAGAATCAAACAAGACGTTGAATTAGGAATATTAGGAAGGGATATAATAAGATTTTTAGAAAGTTTTTCCGATTATTGTAATACAATATTGGTACCGTCAGAAAATGACGCTAAACTTCTTAGAGGGCGATTCAAGGGTTCATTACAAATTATAATATTTTGTCTTGAATTAGATTAATTTAATAAAGAAATTACTGGATATATTTCTGTTGAAGCAATAAGAATAAGGGATTCGTAATATTATTATAATGATGAGAAAACAGATCAATAGGTTGTAGTAGATCGCTATGGCTCGGGTGATCTGGAGCATCCTCCAGGAGACTGAAACACACCGAATCGCCTCCTCTCCAAGAGGGAGTTGAAGGACTCGACCAAGTCGTTAGACTTGAGCCACTTCCAGAGCTTCTAGCTGGTTTTGAGGTAGCTCAGAAGCGTTGGGCAGGATTCGGACTTAAGCTCTCCGCTTTCAGCTGAGGAGATGATCGCGTTTAAGACCTCCCTTTCCTCCTTGGTCGCGCGTCGTTTGAGGTGGACCAGGCAACACTGCCTCGCCACATGAAGTTCGGCGAGGGAAATCACCTTGTCTAAGGCCTTGATCCCATCAGCTACTATAAGAATGAAGCGCGACTTCTTCCAGACCTCAACCAAGAGCCTCCAATAAGCCATGGCGTCCTCCTCCCAGCTCAGGATTATCTCCACCACCTGCCTCTTGCCATCCTCGGTCACGTCAATAGCCACAAGAAGGACTGCCTTTCCTCCCTTGAGCTTCACGTACTTCCCATCAACTATTATATACTTGAACTCACCGCTCGCTTCGATCTGAGGCATCCAGAGCTTAGCGTTCAACTTACCTCCCTTCACCGAGTAGACTAACATCAGAGCCGCAAAGACCCTTCTCTCCTCCTTGAACAAAGTCTCCTTGATCTGAGTCCTCATCCTCCGCTTACCGTAGAGTACAGATATCTTCACCGAGATCCAATCCAAGTCGTACCTCATCTCCCTCCTAACCATCACGATCCGAAAACCCTTGAGGAACTTGTACCTAGCGTAACCCTTCCTCTGCACATCCTTATCCCTCCCGTGCCTGGGACTCATCTTCTCAACCTCCTCCACGGCCTCACTTAGCCGAGTGGCGTAGAGGGCTTTCTCATCAATGGTTATGAATTCCATTATATTACCTCAAGCTCGACCCCTTAGTGTTACCGAAAATGTAGAATCAATTATTCTCATCTATTCTTAGAGAAACAAATTGAATTCGCAATGAAAACTTGAATCGCCCCAAATCAAAATTGATAAAATGACCATAAAGACCTTCAAATACATACATAAAATCATTAAGAGCCTATTTATAAATTTATTCCAAAGATGTAGAATGTTGATTAGATATTTATTCTTCATAATATCATAAATATGGGATCTTTAGCAAAGTAGACACATGTTTTATAGATTGCCGTCGCAAGTAGTAGAGCAGATTTATACTGTTTTAACAGTTGAGTTAAAAGTATAGAGAAAATTTTGCCTTATACCTAAACATTATTTAATCTTTTAAATATGATATTGATCCTTTCTTATCACTAAGATGTTGACTACGTGGACAAAGTTTTTTATATTTGTACATCTATATTATTACGGTGATTTAAAATATGGTGTTTAAAAATATAATCGTAGCCTATGACGGTTCAGAAAATGCTAAAAGGGCATTAGATGTTGCAATAGATTTGGCAAAAAGGTATGAGGCTAAACTTACAATAATTGAAGTAATAGATACTTCAGTATTGGTTGGTATGGGTTTAGGTCCAATACCAAGTGAGGTAATAAATGAAATGTATAATAAGGCTAAGAGAGACGTAGAGGAGGCTAAGGAAAAGGCTATGAATAGTGGAGTTAAAAACGTTGAAGCTGTAAACATTGAGGGAGACCCTGCCACTGCAATAATGGACTACGCGGGAAAAACGGGAGCTGACTTGATAGTTACTGGTAGTAGGGGATTGTCAACTGTTAAGAGAATATTCCTAGGGAGCGTCTCATCTAGAATTGTCCATGAGGCCAAAATTCCCGTTCTTGTAGTTAAGTGACTTTTTGTTCCTCTATACCCATCCTTTCAGCCCATCTCTTCACTATATCATAACCGAATTTTCTTATGAATTCTTTTCTGCCCTCTTCAGTCATCATCAATGGTGTCCATTCCGTATCCAAATCCAACTTTACCCTTATACTTTTAGCCGGTACGCTCTCCTTAACCACTTGCTCTACCGTGTATTGCAAGTCTTCCGTAACTGGGCAAGCTGGTGTTGTAGCTCCTATTCTGACGTATACGTCCCCATCGTCGCTTATATCTATTTGATAGACTAATCCTAAGTTAACTATATCTATTGGTATTTCAGGATCGTAAACCTCATGTATCCCTTGAATTATCTTTTTCTTCCATTCAACTTTTTCCTTCTCATTCATACATTTTTCTTCTATGCTTTAAAAAATTTATATAACGCACCTAAGTAATGAGGTATTGGTCATTTATATACCCAGATGGGTTAATTATAATTATGGTTAAGCGTATAGTCTTAAAATGTGAAGTATGCGGAGAGACATTCAATTCCAATTCCCTTTACTATCAGCATAAGGTACTTCAGCATTCCGACTATAAGCCAATAGTAAGGGAGGACGGGTATGAATGTCCGGTTTGTCATGAAAAGAGAAGAGGGGCTGCTAGTATGCTCACACATATCGGTCTGCATCATATAACTAATAAACCAGTAAGGGTAGAACTTCAATAAAGACTTCACTATTGCAAACCTAATCTATTAGCGTTTTTCTTTTTTAGACCACTAATGAAGTTTAAATTATGATGATTAAGATAAAGAGGGTTTACGATCCAATAGAGAAAGATGACGGAATAAGAATCTTAGTGGATAGGTTATGGCCAAGAGGAATTGGCAAAAATAAGGTAGATTTATGGCTTAAAGATATAGCACCTAGTGATGAGTTACGAAGATGGTACGGTCATGATGCCAGTAAATGGGATGAGTTCAAAAGGAAATATTTCGAGGAACTAGATGCTAATCCAAAGATGAGTATTTTATTGCAATTAATTAGAAAGGGCGAAAATATTACCTTACTTTACGCCTCAAAATCACCGTATAATAATGCAATTGCGTTAAAGGAGTATCTAGAAAAAAAGATATTAAAACAATAGTTGAGATTGATTATCAGATGTTAAAATCACCGTTTGAAGTAACAATCTTGATTGAAGAGCACCCTTGTGAGGTTATGAGGATAATATCTAGTACTGGGCTTAAAGCAACTGTTGACAACGTTAAACTCGGGGATAATGCAACTGATCACATAGTCCTTTTCGAAAAAGAGGTCCAAAAAGATGATCTAATTAAACTTAAGTCCCATAGTACCAAAGTCTTAAAGCTTAATGATAGCAAAGTATGGGTTAGAACTAATGGATGCTCAGTTTGTAAGATTCTCTATACTTCAAATGTTGTCGTAGAGAAAATAAAAGTAGTAAAAGAGAGAACATTACTCTATACGCTTTTGGTCCCTAATACGATAGCTTTTAAGGAGTTTCTAGCTAATCTTACTAGTCAAGGGATAAAGTTTACAGTCCTAAACACCTCTGAAATAAGCAGTAATGACTTAACTGATAGACAAATGGAAATATTGAAACTTGCATACAAGATGGGTTATTTTGATGATGATAGGAGAGTAACTTTAACTGAATTAGCAAAGCAATTGGGAATATCAGCTCCGACTTTGGAGGAAATTATGAGGAGAGCGTTAAGGAAAGTCGTCAAGTATTATTTAGATAAAGTAGGGTAATATCTCAAAAATATAAAGAGAATGCAAAAAAGAAAGTGAAATTCCTAGAAGAAGGACTTATGTTCATATAAGGTTTGTGGAATCACTGGTGTGATTTTCCACGTTATGTTAAATTGCTTTGCTGCTTGCATTAACAAATCCATGTTATCTACATCCCATTCGCAAATGGCAATCTTCGCGTCTTGAGAGATTCTCACGCTTTCCAGCTTCATCCCTTTAGGAAGTTTCTTACCTTTAGCCATACTAACCAATTGGTTAAAGAAGTTATTTACAGCATCTTTTTGACTATCTTCCCATTGATGTACCACAACTACTTTCATATAATTTTATTTGAAAAAACTAGTATTTATATTTTATTGTTAATTTTCATATTACTTAACATCCCTTCCCACGACTTAGTCATTAGGTGTTCAGTATAATAGTCAAAAGAGTAAAAACGTATTGATGTCGAGCTCCATAAAAACCTTAATGGACGAACACGCAGTTATTTTAAAGGCGTTAGAGATACTGAACAATATGGATGTGAACAAGGATAATATGCAAGATGTTAAAATCATTATAGATTTCATAAAGAATTTCGTGGATAATTGTCATCACGTGAAGGAAGAGAAAGTGCTATTTGACTTTTTAGAACATAAAGGGATGGTAGGAGGTCCAATTTACGTTATGGTATACGAACATAACAAGTTGAGGGATATAATAAGTAGGATCGAGGCTAAATATGAAGAGATCGAAGAACTGCGAGAGAATTTGAACAAACTTATTGTACTGTTAGCCAGTCATATCGATAAGGAAAATAACGTCCTATTCCCAACTGCTGAAAATTTGTTATCTGATGACGAGAACAAGGCAATTTATGAGAAATTTGAGAGGGTAGAAGAAGAGTTCGGTAAGGAAAGACACGAGAAATATATAGAGCTAATTAACACACTTTATGATAGATATATCAATAAAAAATCAAATAAAAGATAAAAGATTAAATTACTTAATGAATTTTTCTATTTTTTAGATTAACTTTTTAATTTCTAGACTACATTAATCACAAAATTTTTTAACTCATACATGAAGTAATACATATGGAAAGCAAAAAGCTCTTGTTAATAGGTGTAATAATTACAGTCGTAGTCGCAAGTGTAGTAGGGTATGCTTATTATTACAATAACTATTTACCAGTACAAAATTCTGTAACATACTATAACCAACAACTACAGTACATGGGATATTACGCACAAGGGAATTACGGAATGATGGGTAAAGGAATGTACCATATGATGGGATATTATGGAGGATATGAAATGATGTATGAAAATACAATTCCAATAAGCGAGGCAATATCCATGATGAGAAATGTTCCATCTTACGTTAAAGTGTTTTCCAATAACAACACTTTACTCTTCACCTCTTCAAATATAGTATTAGTAGTTTTGGGAATGGGTCATGAGAGGGCAATAAACTTAACTGGACAACAACCGCCAGCCTATGCGCAGCACGACGTCTTCGTAATCTACGGTTTGATTAACCCAACACTTATTATACCGAGAGGAGCTACAGTTCAAGTTGTATTCATTAATCTAGATGATGATATGTTACATAATATTGCAATTACACCAGTCCCACCACCTTACCCCTATTACCCTATGATGTACATTAGAATGAATACAATAGGAATGACACCAATGTTACCTTATGCGAACTATAATTCTGGACAAGCTTATGAGTTCAGCTTTACAACCACCTTCAGTCAGCCAGGTGTATATTATTACGTTTGCGAATATCCCGGTCATGCAGAAATGGGAATGTATGGAGAGATAGTGGTGGTGTAAAAGATGGAGAACTATCAAATTTTAGGATTAGTTGGCTCACTACTTTTAATTGTTGGAATAGCTATTCCTTTCGCATTTTTCTACCCTAGATACGGAATGATGGGATATGGAGGAATGATGTTTTACGGCTTCATGGGATTTCTAGTTATATCTGCATTTGTTTTGGGTATAATCGGTTCATTAATTTCAGAAAGGACAATAGCAGGTGTGCTATTAGTTTTAGCTGCAGTACTTCCAATACCTGCCATGGGATTTATCGGAATAGTATCATTTATCCTATTACTGATTGCTGGAATTCTAGCTTTCACTAGTGGTAAGAAGACTTAATCAGATATACTATCCAATTCTCTTTTTTATTTTTATTTACTATAATGTCAATACCTTTCTTAAGTTTCAGTCTTGCAAGTATCCTAGCTGGATCAACTTTAGAAATTATCACTATTATTTCACCCTCTCCTATCTCATTAATCCTTCTTTCAATTATCTTATGAGAGGAGAACTCTAAAACTCTAGTATCAATTATGTACCTTATCATCTCATGGATTATATGACCTCTCTAGATATAAAAGGAGGAGCTAAAATATAAGGTGGTTAAATAAAGTGAATCGGAAAGTCCAATAAAGTTGTGTCGAAATTTTTGCATATTTACCGTGTCTCTCATATGGTCGCTAAAGAGCTCTAGGTATCTTCAACTCTGTACTTCTAACTGGCATTTTCAAAAACGTAGTAACCCTAATGTTTTAGCGTACCATTTTTTATAATATAAGGTAAAACACTATCCCATGGAACTAGATCTAAGAAGTGTGGAACCAGAATATAGGCACAGATTAGTGTTAGAAAGCTTCGATAAGCTGAAAGAAGGAGAGGAGTTGACAGTAATAGCTGATCATTATCCATCTCATTTAATACAACTACTATCTGGTCATGTTGAGAAGTATAAGGTTGAGCAAACGGAAAATGGTGATTTCGTATTAAGGTTGACAAAAAAGAAGGGAGAAACTAATAAGGCGATAATTTCACACATTTCCGAGTTTAGAAAAACTGGAGAAGTTTTCACTCCAATTCCAGTACTTAGGAAAGAAGAGTATGGGGTTATTTTGGTCTTTTTCAAGCCAGCGCAATATATTCCAATACATGCACCAAATTCAGATTTAATATTTTATGTACTACAAGGACAGGGAAAAGTTACCGTTGGCAATAAGGAATATGAAGTACGTGATGGGTCAATCGTAATAGTACCTAAAGGAGTTAAGAGAGGAGTTAAGGCTGACACTTATATGGAGGCTTTACACATAGTTATACCAAGCCCTTCACCAGAAGATCACGAGAAAGTAATGGAAGCAGCAAAAAAGGGTATTGCAGAGGTTAATCTAAAACACTAGACTGTAGCATTTTTGCATAACTTTTAATTACTTTTTTAATCGTTTCTCGATATCATTTTTATTATGATTATGTTCATATAGGCGTTTCCCTCGACTAGCCCCAATGAGTTGAGGGTGACTGTGTATGATCCCTTAAGAGGATATGTCACTATTTGACACCGTTAAATTACGTCATTACTACGTTTTTCTCTATATAAGAAGTAGCTAGAATGCAACAGTATAAGGTTTTAATGCAACAATGCTATACATGAAAATAGTGAACATAATTTATGGCAAAAGTTAACGTGGAAAAGTTAGATGAGCAAAAGAAGATAGCTATTCTCAAAAAGGCAATAGATGAGCTAGGCTTAAGTTACGTCTCACGCCAAATAGGTGTAGATAGGTCAACATTAAACCGTTACGTAAACGGTAAAATTAAGAAGATACCTAACGAGGTTATTGAGAAAGCCTCAGACCTTCTAACAGTTGAGGAGTTAAACGACATACTCTACGGGCTTAAGAGCACTGACGTAGACCCTACGACGGCTATAAGCGTCATAGTTAAAGCTAAGACAGATGAGTCCTTTAGGAACTTTTTCTTAACGTTATTATGGCAAGAGTTAGGAGAGTACATTAAAGAGCTGTCAAATACGTACATAGTGAGCGATGATGATGTAAAGCTATTTGAGAAGATAATGAAGACTCAAAGGGCTAAGAAGACTGCATATACGAGAACTAATTCGCTAAAGCGTGCATTAGCTGAACTGAATTACGAATTAACACCTACCAGGTTAAAGGAGTACATGCTAGACGTGTTATAAGAGAGTAAGGGGAGAGCCGAAAACGTAGGAAAGGCGTTAAAATTGGTTATCAAGGAAGTTATAAAGCCAAAGAATCCCCGAATTGCAAGGGAATTATACGACGCCGTAAAGATACCTAAGTATGAACGTGAATACACACCAATAAATTTGGAGTTAGAGACGGTTAAGCAAATCTTTAACGCCATAGAAGGCTTAGGGGCTAAGGCTTACTTCCTCATTTTAGCTGAGACTGGTCTAAGGACTGGTGAGGTTTTCAGCCTAAGACTAGACCAAGTGGACTTGGAAAACCGCGTTATTAGGATAGGAAAAGTGACTAAGACAAAGAGGGCTTACGTAACATTTATCCATCAGCCCACTGTAGAGTGGTTAAAGGAAACGTATCTCCCATACCGTGAACGATTTGTAAGAAGGTATGCTAATTCCCTTAAAGCTTTAAACGTTAACATAGAGCAATGGAAGGCTAAGCTATTCCCTTTTGACGAGGACGATATAAGGACAGAGATTAAGATAGCAATGAGGAAAGTGATAGGAAGGGAATTTCGATTATACGATTTACGCTCATTCTTTGCTAGCTATATGTTGAAACAAGGGGTCAGCCCCTTAGTCGTAAACGTGTTACAAGGTAGAACACCGCCTCAACAATTTCAAATCCTTCAAGAACGTTACCTTAACCTATCGGAAAAGGAATTACGAGAGATATACGATAAACACGCCCCGAGGTTACTCTAGTTTTAAACTGAAGAATATCTTCATATATAATTATTATGAATTTAATTAACTAGGGTCATACAATGGAGAACGTTCCCGATCTCCTTATTATATTTATTATAATTAGGTATTCTAGTTGTAATTAACATTTCTTAGAAATAAGAGAATTAACAGAAGAATAAGGTTAAGGATAATTGATACTATTAGTTGTGTTCCCAAATTTATGAAAGAAAAGAGAAAAATTATTAAAGAGAAAGAAAGTTCTCTAGAGAGTAAATAAAGACTCATATATGAATTTCTCTCATTAGCAGTAGAGTACCTAGTTATATAAACTGAAGCTAAGGGATAAATAATACCATGAGAAATACCGAGTATAAATGCTGCTATAGTATCTATAATATAAATCTGCTCAAAAAGTATTGTAAAGCCTAATACTGTTAATATGATAGAAAGCGAAGAAAGAATCTTAAGATTCTTAATTTTTATGGTACTAAGTAAAGTCCTTGATAGTACAGTAGATGCGAAAAATGGGATAAAAATAGAGTAAGCAATTCCAGCACTGAAGTGCTTAATAATAATAATAAGGTAAACTGGTAAGAATGTAGAGATAACAGTAAATCCAGTGACGTAAGAGATCGTGATTAAGATTGATGTGATAATTCCATAATTAACTTTTAATTTTAGGTTAAATATTTCCTTTTTATCTTTCATTCTTTGTATTAAGCTGTAAATAAAAAGGACTAGAGATAATGCCAGATAGAAGATAAAGAGAAGTTCAAAGCCTATGAAAAGCATTATGAATGTTTGAACTACTGGTTGAACAATAGTAGAAATACCTAGGACTAAAGAGTAAAGATAGAGATGCTTTTCACCATAAAAAGATGCTATAGTAAGCATATAAGCTATTATAATCCCGAAAGAGAACCCAGCCATAGCATTAGATAGATAAAATAGCAAAGGATTTTTTATAATTATTATAAAGATTATAGAGATAATAACAAAAAATGTAGCTAGGCGAAAGATTAACCTCCTGAATAAAAAGAAAGAGATGAATGTGCCTATGAGAGAAAAGATGTACAGGTAAACTTCAACTAAACTGAAGTCCGTAATGTCGTAATATACTTTTGCCAATATTGGAGAGGTAGTATAAAAGAAATTATAAATAAAGCGAGAAAAGAATAATGATAAATAAAACAATAAAATGGTTTTATCTTTCATTATCCTAACCAACCGTTAGATTTTTCTTGCCTTAATGCATTCCATATTATTTCATCTTGGTCTGGTTTAAATGAGAAACAAAGTGGAACATAGTTATCAAAATACAAGTTGATTTGATTAGTACAAGGGGTATATTCATTCATCTTGTGATTTACTGTTTCGTTTTGGTATTCTTCCCAAGTAATTTCCTTATCATTGTAGTTAGCTATGTGATGAATTGAAGAAAGAAGTGCTGAACACACTCTAAGTACACCATTAGGGTGTATAAGAACTCTTTCTCCCATTTTAACTGGGCAGTATCCATAAAACTTCTTGTTTTTCTCAAATTCTTCTCTTGTTACGAAGTGCTGAGGTAATCTTACCTTTATTTTATATTCATTATTAGCTATTTTAGTTCTAATATTTTTGTATATTTCTATCCAATCATATGGATTTATTGCAACGTGTTGATCCCAGGCATCAACTTCTGTTCCCATCTTAAATATTACGTGGAAGTTTATCCTACTCACTCCTAGCTCTTCTGCAAATCTAATCATTCTATCTATTAAAGTCCATTTTTCACTCCCATCTGTTGGTATCAAGTACTTTGTAACTGTAGTAGTGATGTTAACATTATAACCTTTTTTAATTGATTGGATTAAATTATTAACTGATATTTTAAACGTGCCTCTTCCTCTAAGTTTATCATGAATTTCTGGTGTAGGTCCATCAATACTAAAGCTAATTTCATCAAGAAGTTTAAATTCTTCTTTATCAAGTAATTTATCTATTAGAAGTCCATTAGTAACTATCCTAACGTATCTATAATTATATACTTTTTTAGCCGCATAAATTAATGTCAGTAGATCTCTCCATTCATTAGTAATTCCGTATAGAGTGGGTTCTCCTCCTAGTATTGATAATTTTATTGCGCCGAGTTTCCTAAAGGTATAAATTAGTTTTAATGCCGTTTCTAAGGGAATCTCTCTTTTATGCAATTTTCCACTTATTATATTTGGTTTGTAAATACAATGTTCACATAATAAGTTACAGTTATCAGTCACATATAAAAAAACTTGCTTAATTCTATCTTTAAAATAATTTTAGACTTTATTATCAAGATTCATGCTTTCTAATGGAATTTTATCTAGTATTGTCATACTATAAATCTATTAAGTAAGTTTTTATACTTTTAGTTTGAAAAGAGTATTCATGTTATATTAAACTCTGTTAATCTTTGTTATAATTTTATATCATTCATTTCTTTGTTTTACTATATTTTATATATAATAAATTTAAATTATAAATTAATAATATTATTTATTTTGCCATATAATATATGCATGTCAATTTCTAAAATTATCTTAATAATTATAATTTTGGTATTATAGGACTTAGTTAGACTAGTTTTTTATTTTTTGGCTGATATCATATCCTATGAACAGACATCCTCAGATACTTTCGGTTCATCTTTTTCTTTTGAAGGAAGGTAAAATTCTTTTGCAATTAAGGAAGAATACAGGATACATGGATGGCTGGTGGAGTGTTATAGCTGGTCATGTCGAAGCTAGAGAATCTGCCACAAGTGCAATGATAAGAGAAGCTATGGAAGAGGCTGGAATTAAACTTAGCCGTGAGGATTTAGTGCTTATCCATGTAATGCACAGATTTGAAAACCAAGAGAGAGTAGACTTTTTCTTTAAAGCAATTAAGTGGATAGGTGAATCCACAATTAAAGAACCTAATAAAGCTGAAGCTTTAAGATGGTTTGAGCTTGGCAAGCTTCCAGAAAATTTAGTTCCTTATGTAAGACAAGCAATTGACTTAGGACTATTAAAAGGACAAATATACAGTGAATTTGGTTGGGAAAAGACATAGCACTTAAAAACATAAGAATTATTACAGAGATTAAATCTCTATTTGTAAGTAATAAGAAATATTAATGAATACATTTTTCAAATTATATCTAGTAATAGTAATAATGAGTTTTATTTTATTCTTCAAGAGATTTAATCTAATATTGGAAATAATTTTCCTATTATCTTATAAAATAATATTTTCAAATTTAATTATTACTGTAAAATTGAGATATGTATTATATATTTAGGCTTCATCATATTTTCATACTTTTGCTAAATTCTTAGTTCCTGCACTTTAATAGAGTATCAATTAATTCGTTACTCCATCGTTCCTTATTGGAATTATTTATTCAATAATCTATTATAAAACTTCTTTGTTTTTACTGTAGTATTTAGCACGCATCTTAACTTATTATCCGGTGTAATTATGTTTATTTTTATATCTACATAATGCGTGCTTCATAAAATTTATAATTTATAAAAATCACCGTAATTATATTATATTATAATTAAATCTATGATAAAATTAGTTATATATCAGTATTTTCTTGAATTAGGAGTTCTAACTGCAAAAAGTTTTTACTAGGAAGATTAAGAGGATGATGTGAAAACTGTAGGACTTATAGCATTCATTGTAGTCCTTGCGATTGAATTAATTTTTATGAACGCCTTGAATTCATTAAATCAAGGGATCTTACAACTCTCTAACATTAATATTTTCAGTCAACCGAAGATATCTTTCTTTATCGAAGGTAATAAATTAGAAGTATGCATAAATAATCCTGAGAATTTCTCTATTGTAGTTTGTAATATAAATGGAAAAGAAATAAGTTTGCCTAATCCTAGGATCGTTCCAGCACTAACAGCTGAGAATATTACGTTACAAGTTAATAATTATCACGAATTTTACAATAATATCAGAAACAATGATTGCATAGTTTTTATTAAGTTGCATTTCCTTAATGTTACTGTTTGTACAAGTGAGACAATATGATAAAATATCCCTTATCTACATTGGCTTTAATACTAAACGTTATTGTGTCACTCTTACCTTATTGTTGGTGGACATATTCTGTAGGAGGAATTGTTAAGATTAACGATTCCTTATTTCTTTTAAATATTTACTTTGAAGGTCAGTATTTGTATATTTCCAATTTTATTAATGTATTACTTTTGCATTCAGATTTTATGTTATAGCAGTTTCCTTATATTTCCTATATCTAATTCTAAGAAAAGGCGAGAAAAGAAATTACTTACTAATAACCTGGGCTTCACTATTTTACATTCTAGATCCAGTAATAATGTACATTATATTTAATTACATACTTTCGCACTTTATTCAAGGCATTACCTATCCATTTTTCATTATAGGACAAGAAAGCGTAGAATTTACAGACTCAGGATATCAAATAACAATGCTTATACAGAGTTACCCAACGTTCGCTTATTGGTTTTCATTATCTGTAGGAATAATCAACTTGATTTCTAGATTTCTCAAGAAATACTAAATTGACTTTACTAATCTATTTTAGGCTTTATAATTATTCTTACTCTGGTCTATGATTAGCAAGGAAGAGCTTACGGATAGCACTACGAAAGCCAATATGCCATAAAATATGCTTATATTTATAAATAAACCTATTATTAAAGGAATTATTATAAATACGACATAATGGAAAAGCATGTTTAGCGAATTAGCTAAGTTCTTATATTTCTCGTCTTTAAATTCTCTCGCTATAACTAAGCCGGATAAAGTTAATAATAATCCATGCGGAAATCCTAGAAGTATACTAAAAAATAGAAATAAAGGATTATTAATCATTAACAAAATTGAACATAAAATTACCATCACGGCACCAAAAAAATTTTCATTTTACTTTCTTCTACTTATAAATAAGATACCTAGATAACGACACTACTAAAAGGAATACAAAGAAGTACAAGAAACAAAGCGAAATACTCACATGATAATGGTAGTGAGCTAGTAAAGCTAGGTAAACATTTATAAATGCAATTGATATATCGTAAGGCAAACTGATTATATTTGCGATTCATGGTTTTTTATTAAATATTACACGAAAAGAAACCATGGACTTTTTTGCTTTATTCCTAGAATTTAACTGCTGAAATATGCTTAAAATTCTTTTTCTCTAAAAATCACTATACACCAAGTTTCTTCATATACATTTCCAAACCTCTCTACTAGGCCACTTTCTAAACCTATATATATATTCCATCATTATCGGGAAATTTCTTCCTCAAATTTTCAGCTCTTTCTTGCGCCTTTTATAATTTCCTTATTCATGGAGTTATAGGGACTACTGAAGGAAATGCTAAAATTTCGTAATTTGTTACGTAGTTCTTAAGCACTTCCTCTACTGCTTTAGTTTACTAGTAGTTCCTAAGTAAAATTTCATAAAATCGTGTTAAAGGAGAAATTAGAAAGCTTCTATTATTCAAGGTCTTTTCCTAATTTCTCCTTAATTATTAACCTAGCAGAATTATAACCTGGAATCCCGGAAACTTGACCCCCAGGACAAGTTCCTGCTCCTCCTAAGTACAAGTCCTTTATTGGAGTTTTATATCCCCAACCTTTCTCAGGCCTACCGTCAAATAAGTAAGGTTCCCTCATTGGTAAGTGATTAAGGTCTCCTGCAGGTAAATTATAAATTTCCTCAGCAATTTTTGCGTTCAATTTATCTACGTGAATGACCTCTCCCTTAAACCTATCCATAACCTCCTCATATTTACCCATGAACTCCATTACTATTCCTCCCCTACTATCATCGACTACAGAAGGAATAACTATCTCTCCTCCCTCAAAGTCAATAATTGAATTAAGAAAGCCCTTTATCCTCTCGTCAACCTTAGGCATTTCTCTAAAGATTACGTTATATTTAACCCAACCGTATTTGTGCAGGAAGAATTTGTGGTCGTATTCAGCTAAAATCATTGTCTCAGCAGGACCTGCAGTAGATAAAACGACGTCAGCCTTGTAAACCTTATCCTTAACTTTAACTCCTACGGCTTTATCGTTCTCTACTATGATTTTATCAACTTTCTCGTTAACAAGCTCTACTCCTATCTTCTTAGCCTTCTCGAAGACCTTTTCAACTACTGTTCCCATTCCTCCCTTAACAAAAGACCAGTCATCATAAAAGTACGAAACTAAATAGCCTGGAGAACTCTCCATGCCGGGGTAAATGAAGAAGTAATGAAGGTCCTCTGAAAGGTACTTCGATAAAAACTCCTTAGAAGGCCTCATAACGTCTTCAACGCCTATTTTCTTAGCCTCCTCCCTTACTTCCCTTTCCGACGGAGGAGTGGTTACGAAAGTGAACTTTTCCTCTAAAAGCTTCTTAAACTTTGTAATCTTCTCTTCAAACTCTGGGAATTTGTCTTCTCCCGCATTTACCAACTCTTTTAGCCTCTTTTCCTTATCCCTCCAGAACGGTATTATCCTATCTTCTAACCATATTGTTTGTATTGGATCTTGTTGAATTACTGGAATTTCAAACTCTTCCACGAACTTTTTAGGCATTAAACCTAAAACATAGGAAGCCCTACTTACTTTAACGCCTTTTATGGCCGTTGTGTCCGTCATTCCTCCAAATTTATTATCAAAAACTATTACGTCAAATCCTGCTTTCCTTAGATAATAAGAGGCTATTAAACCGTTATGTCCTGCTCCAACGACTATAACTCTCATAAAATAAAAATAAGCTTAAGGAAAAAAGAAGTTTTAGTAGGTTTGGCTCTTCTTTTCAAATGCCTTTACTAATGCGGACTTTACGTTATGTAGGGGCACTTCTATCTTCTCTAACTTTGGTGCCTCTAAAGTAGAGGCTATAAATGAGACTGCATTATCTAAACTTACCCCTCAAAGTTTTGCGTCTTGCCCTTTAGTAATGTCAGCACTAGATTTCCTAACCATAGTAACGTAGCAAAATCTGCAATCACTGCTCCAAAGCTTGCTAGCATTTCTGGAAAGAGTGAATTTATCTGCCCTCCTGCTCCGAATACCTTAGAATAAGCACTTGGGGTTGTTGATAAATAAATAATATTATCTCCTTTTGAATTTGCAATTTCTTTTATAGATATCCAGAAGTCTCTTATGTGATCTTGATATTGCCTATAAACAGCAAAGTCTACTCCCGAGAGTGTTAAACAAGATATAATAAAGGAAATAAAGGAGTTAATGGCTGAAGACCCATACCTTAGAGACGTCTATCAAGCCATCTTAGAGCTTTTTGAGAAGGGAAGAGACGAGACAGCATATAAAATATACTTCCTCATACAATAGCTGAAACTTCAGAACGCCGTTTACCTCACTAAGTTAAGGCTTTTTTCGGTGAGAGGTTTTCAGAAATCTCACCAATAAAAGAGAGTATATTTCATAAAAAAGTAAGGGGAATTAACGCTTTCATGAAAAGATAAGCAATTTCGGAAAAGTTTTCTAACGTGATTAATTCCCATTTTTCACTAAATATATTCAGTTTCGTGAACGTTATCTCCTTCTTAAGTGAATATATTCAGTTTGACTATTACAATAATAGATTTTGATCAGAGTCCTTAACATCTTGATTCAATATTGATTCAAACTTGCATTCAATCTAAATTTACGTTCTCTTACGGGTATTTCTCCTCATTTAATATTGATAAGCAATATTGCATTCAATATGAGAAAGGCATATAAACGTAAAATGAGAGAGTAAAGACGTTATGCCAAGGAGAAGGACTAATTATTATCAGAGGTGGTTAAAGAATCACGTTACTATTACATTACGTCTTTCCCCTCAAGAGGAAGAGGGTATTAAAAAATACAAGAGTGAAACAAACTTGTCTTACCGCGATATGCTTTTAGACTACTTCCCATTACTCTCAGCAGTAAAGGAGTTTCTAAAAGTTCTTGAGGTTAGGGGTTACTTATACGATAAGTCTGATGTGAATAACGTTAGGTTCATGAGTGAGCTATATTATCAACAGTTACCGGAACGTATAAGGCAATTATTTGAGGAAAAACAGTTCACGATAAAAGAAGGCTTTTCAACAAGGATTGTAAAAGGTTATGTGTTAAAAAAGGAATAACTTTTTCCAAATTGGTATAAGCGCTTATACCAAAATGGAGAATCAGTATATTTTAACAAATTAGTATTACTCCAGTGGAAATTAGCTATAACAAAAGGAAGTTTTTAAATTCGGTTTCTAACACCGTAAAGTTTAGGAAAAAAATACGCTTATTTGATTTCAGGAAAGAAAAATTTAGGAGAAAGTTTAGGTAAAAATTATCATACTAAAAATAGACTTTAAATGAATTTAAAGTAAGATTGAGATAGGTTTAACTGAGTGTCAAATATGTCCGAAAGAGTAAGGAAGAAAAATGGCGTAAGACCGAATATTACAAACATAACCGTATACTTGGATAGGGAAGACGCTAAAAAATTAGAGCAATTAGCAAAGGAACAAGGTTTACCCGGTAAAAGCACACTGATAAGGCAATTAGTTAAGCATTACCTAAAACGCCATTCATCATGAACTCAGCCTAAGCAGTTCAATCACAAGTCAAGAAAAAAGGGAGATGGGGAACGCGGGCATGGATAACTCTCTCTAACTTTAAAAATCTTTCCCTCACACAAACGCTCTTTAAGTCACGGCTAAGCGATAGGAAAGCCCATGAGAAGAAGGACAGTAATACTATCTACGTAACAGATCTCCTTTATTGCCCATTAAAACCAAGGCTAAGGGAAAAGTTTAAGGAATTAACATACGCTGAGGCTTATAATCCCTCTACATTACACGGTTCACTAATTCACGAAAGCGTGGAAAGGATATTAGTAGAGGAGTTAAACGCTGAGGTAGAAGTTCCGGTTTCAAAGGAAATAACTATTGACGGTGAGGTCTACAAACTCATAGGAAGGATTGACGCAAGAAAAGACAATACGATTATCGAGATAAAGACCTCAAAGAGTGACGTAGGGATACCGAGGGAAGAACACATACTTCAGCTCAAGATTTACATAAACATGTTAAACGCGTCTTACGGTATTTTACTCTACATAACACCGGATCGTATAACTGAATTCTACGTAGATACGGGGATAACAGACGATAAATTAGCTGAACTAGCCCAAGACTACATTTACGCAAGGCATACCCCTAAACACGATTGGGAGTGTAAGTATTGCGTCTTTGCTAAGGTTTGCCCTCATAAGGTGAACGTTAATGAAGGTAAAGACGCAAGTTAAAGCAATAATTACAAACGGGGACTACAAGAGCCTAACCATAAACGGTATACACGTAGTAATAGATGATGATAACGCATACATCAACGACACACCTATACCTAAGGAGATAGCAGAAGACGTAATAGACCATGTTAAGGCTGAGACACCAATACGCTTACACCTACATTACGTAGAGTATGAGGCTAATCTAACGTTAGAGATAGAGGATTACGGCATAACGGTCACGCAAAGAGGGAAGGAACTCCTAACGATCATTTTCAAGGGGAATAACGCGTTACTACTCACTCCTAAGCATTCACACAAGATAAGGAATGCTCACAGATTGAGGAGATTGCTGAAACGTGAGGTCATTTCCCTATGCGTGAGATAAATCAACTTTTAATCCCTGGGGTGACGTTACAGAGGACAGAGAAGAGGACTACAATAAAGGGAAAGCCCTATAACTACGCTCAGTACTACGTTTATATACCAAAGAAGTTTGAGGCTCTTGTTAAGGACAAGGAATGGTTAGTTACGGTTATCTTAGATGACCAAGAAATCCCAATAGGCTTAAAGAAACCTACTAGGCATAACAAACACTACATCATAACCTTACCAAGTAACTTAGCAGTGTATTGGGAAAAGTACGTTTACAAAGAGGTTACGATACTGTTGGAGAGAACGGGTTAAGGCATGTCTTCTTTTTTCCTCTCCTTCTTCTGTCGATTTTTGGATTATTTCACGTTTGAAAAGGGAAAATGCAGTTCCACTTACTATTATGGCTGAGGAGTATGCAAAGGAGAAGAATATACCAAAGCAGTCAGCCCGTAAAGTTCTTGAAAAGCGTCTAAAGATACTAGTAGAGCAAGGCATAGTAGAACGCTTAAACACTTACCCGGTCTCCTATAAGCTAAAGAAACTCCCTAAAATTCTCCTTTTACCTTTTAGTAAAAAGTTTCGGCTAAACGAGAGCTTTGACTAGAGTTTAAATAATCACAAATCCACAACTTTAGAAAAAAGTGCAAATCCAAAACAAAAATTCCAAGAATCGAGGAAGATGAAGAGGAATATAGGGCTTAGAGTGATTACCCTGGCTAATAGATATAGGCAAAAAGCATTACTTACTGCTCAGTACAAAGCCTCTATTCACCCTGGCACTAGAGAGCATTCAGATATCGCTTTTCTTTATCAAGAGAACATTAAGGAATGGAACAATAGCGTAATGGTTTTCATGAATGATGATGAGGAATTCATAATCATGAACGTTAGGACTAGGTTTAATGATAAGAAGAGGGCGTTTACCCAGCTCGTAAAAAGCAGTAAGGCTTTAGATAATGCGTTTAAGCAATACAAGAACGTAATCATGATAACCATTACTATCCCCCACATTTTCCCTTTAGTTATTCCTATTAAGGACAAAGGAAGGATTATCGGCTTTATCCCCTTACAAGATTCCATAATTACGAAATTGAAGAAAAACATGGAATCCTGGATTAGAAAGATGTGGAATGATGAGGATAAGAAGAAGAAAGATATCAAGGTATTTACGGCTTACGAGTATCATAGAGATTACACTTTACATTTGCATATATACGTTTTTGGGATTCCGTATCTTATCGACTGGAGTAGGAAATTCGGAAGGAAGAAAGAGAATGCCTTCATTTACTACTTTAGGAAGTACAATATCCCCATACCTAAAGAATTGAAGGAGAAGTATGGTATTCAGTCCCTTCAAGAGTTAAAGGAAAAATTGGATAAAGAAGAGCTTTCGGTTGATGACAAGACCCTTCTCAGCAAGTACATCTTCACGGCGTTACTTGACATGTGGTTACAGAAGATTCTCACAAGGTTTGGCTCAGTGTTAAGGATTAATCTCCTTGAGGCTTATTTGAGATATAAGGAGAAGGAGAGGTTACAAGGACCTATTAATGATATCCACCAAATTAAAAACGGAAAATGGACGGGAAAGCCACCAAAGGATTCGGTTATAGAGTATAGCAGTGGGGCGTGTTATAGGAAAGTTCTTTCTCCTAAGCAATACGCTTTAAAATACGTTATAAAGATGGTTTACGCTATTGCTCAAGGTGTTAGTATTGAGGAGAAAGACCAGGCTAAGGTTTACGGCTATTGGCTCTTTGGGAAACGTTTCAACTCTTATTCTCCTTCATTAATCCCGAAAGAATCTAAAGAAAAGATGAAGGAGAGTTATTGGCATTTTGTAGGGGTGTTTAGAAAACTGGATTTACCGGATTACATAATGGACAATATCCTTTTAGATTTTACGTGATGAGGGATGATTATAGGTATTGGTAAAGGACCTTTATCATATTTCGCATGGAAGCATATGAGTGAATACGTATACAGACCGCTTTACCCTTATCCTCTTTTTTATGACGCTAAGAGAGACCTTTTAACGAGTAAGTTAGCTTATATTGATTATTTGAGGAGACTGCAAGTTAAGAGGAATGAGGTTAAGATTGCAGTTTACCCCGATTACGTTTTACCGCATGAAAGTCGTGTGAATTTATCTCTATTAAAGTCGATTGAGTTTATTGTTCCCATTCACTCCTTAGAAAAGGACATAACGATAGTTGAAGAGTTACAAGAGATGGGCTTTAAGGTTTATTATGGTTATGCCTCAGATAAGCGGTATAGGTCATATACGCTTAGTGAGTTCCTTAGTATTAAAGGAAGGAAATGGTATTTGGGAATTTCAACAATGCGTGAATTTGAAGAGGCTCTACGCTATAATTTTGATGGTATTGATATAACTGGTTATCTCCTTAGGAATCATAAAATAAGAAAGGATTCGGAGAGACTAAAAAGGAGAGTTGAAGAGTTGATTATAAAGGTTAAGCAAAAGCGGATTACGGATTTCATTGGAAATAGCTATTAGCTTACCCATTTTGGTATAAGTGCTTATCCCAACGGTGAAATGTACGGGATTATAAGACGCAAGAGGTAACGTTTTCATATACGCGTTAGCGGAATATTTTATAAAGACGGTATACACGCAAATATGCTAACGTGCAACATTTACGTATTGTATATCTCGTTAAAATGCAACTATTTAACCCCTTAAGAGGGGTTCCAATGGCGGAATTAGAAGTAATTAAAAGCAAGCATGAGTTACGCCATGGATAAACACAAACAACCTCTCTCTTTTATATACTTTAATTTCCTATTTTTTGATAAGATGATAACTCTCGTTGGAAAGATATTCGATGGAGAAAGAATTATTGAACAAGGCACAGTGATTGTAGAAAATAATAAGATTGAAAGAATCGTAGAAGGAATCGAAATTCCTCAAGGAAGTGAGGTTATTCATGGCAATTTCATAATGCCAGGGTTAGTCGATTCCCATTTGCATTTCTTCGGAGTTGAAGAGGATAACGTTCTCTCTTGGAATATAGTTAACGAAATTGACGCTGCAATAAGGAGTACTAGGGACATGGAAAGACTATTACGTTCAGGATTTACCCTAGTTAGGGATTTGGGAAGTAAGGTCGCAGTTAGGTTAGATTACCTTCAGAGAAGAGGGGAAATATTAGGACCAACTGTGATCGCCTCTGGATACTCTTTAGCGATCACTGGCGGTAACGATGATCCTAAGGATTTACCAATAGACATTGCACAAAGACTTTCATACTCATTCTACTGTGATTCCTCTTATGAGTGCAGAAAGGCTGTAAGAATGGCAATAAGGCAAGGTGCTAGGGTAATAAAAGTTTACGCCTCTGGAGCATTTTCTCAAGGTGGAAAAATCTTACCGGGGTTGGCATTGGATGAGCTTAAGGCCATAGTTGACGAATCACATAGGTTTAGTTTGAAAGTGGCATCTCATGCTTACGGAAAAGATGCAATCATGAACTCAATCTTAGCTGGTGTTGATACAATAGAACATGGCTTAGGATTGGATGATGAAACTGCGAGCATGATTAAGGAAAGGGGAATTTGTTACATTCCGACGTTAGCTACTTATGAAATTCCATTTGAGGTAAGAGATCCGGAAGCTAAGGTTTACAGAGAAGAGTTAGTTAAGAGACATTTCAGCGAGGATATGAGTATCGCCGTTTCGCATAAATTGAAAATAGCTACTGGTACGGATTACGTGGGATCTAAGAGGAGACCTCATGGACAGAACTACAGAGAAGCTGTGTTGCTATCTAAATATATGAGTAATTTAGAGGTATTAAGGGCATCAACTTCAATAGCTTCCGAATGCCTCGACGTTAAGGCTGGGTATATAAGGGAAGGGTATAGGGCTGACTTAATAGTATTAAAGGATGATCCCACTAAGGATATTGAGAACTTGAAGCCCACTAACGTTTCATATGTTATTAAGGATGGTAAGCTATATACCGGTTATGGATTGTATCAAGAATAACTAATCTTTTCTAACCGCTTCTATAACGGTTAATTTGGAGGCCTTCCATGCAGGATATATACCAGCTATAATACTCGTCACTAAGGCTATTGCAATTGAGATTCCAACATCAGACATTGAGAGAAGCGGACGTATGAGTATAAGTAAATTTGAACCATTACTTGAACCTGCGTTAAACGGTATACCATTTATGTCTAACAAATATGTCCCCACAAAAGTTAATGTTAATCCTACAATTCCTCCAATTATCCCTACAATAAGTGCTTCTAATAAGAAGGTTAATAAGATTTGTCTAGTTGTTAGCCCTAGGGTTTTCATTATTCCAATTTCCCTAGTTCTCTGATAGACTCTAGCTAAAGTTATCCCCATTATTCCAACGGCACCAACGAATAGTGATATAGATCCTATTAATATTACTAGAAACGAAAAGCTCGTTATTATAACTTGAACAGATGATATTGCTTGCTGTATTGTAGTTACCGTTAAGGAGTTCCCGTAAATGTAGCTTAATAGAGTGGTGATCGTATTAATTTCACTTATACTACCAGCTTGCAATACTACTAGAAAATAGCCTGGAGGATTTATCAGTGCCTTGGCCTCACTTAATGGAATGAAAATGACATCTGAGGTATCACCTATGACAACGGATTGGGTTGGTTGTAATACACCATATACTGTTAAGGGAACCGTATTTCCATTAGATAGTTTTAGAATTATCGTTGAACCAGGTTGAATGGTTATATTTGGAATGGGATGTGCTATATCATGGCCTATTACCGCGTATGGCACCGTGACTGGGGGATACACCGTGCCATTCTCAAGTTCCACTTTTCCTACTAATGACGATATGTTATCCACACCTATTACTAGAACATTAATAACCCTTCCCCCTATTTGAACTATGCCATGGGCTTCAATTACCGGATATACTGCATATATGCCAGGTAAGGAGCTCATAAAGGAGACATCCGTTGGTGATACGTAACCTATCTCATTAAAAACGTAAATATTGGTAGGATTAAGTTGAAAAAGCGTGGAAATTACTGAATGCTCCACTCCTTGACTAAAAGCTTCTATGAATGAAACGCTGGTTATTCCGATCATGATGGCTATAATTGATATTATGGCTAAAGTTCTCCTAGCCATTAAGCCCTTATAAGCAAGCCATAAGATATCTATAGCATTCATAATGCACTTTAACCAATCTAGCATTAAAAATCTATCAATTTGATATGCTAATAGTTCTTAATAACTTGTATTTCTGCGGATCTTTACAGAATTCCCTATTCGTTAATCCGTATTCTATTGCCTCCTTCTTACCCAACTTCCTAAAGATTTCAGCTCCTTTATAATACACCTTGAAGTAATATTTAGGTACTGAAAACCAATATTCGTCTCCTCTGTAACCCATAATCTCCTCGTCAATCCACGTGGCGAAACCCTCGACAAATTGGAAATACCTTAACAGTTTTCCATTTCCTATTCCGAAAGCCAAAGGAATAGCCTCAATTATCATGTGAAGATAAGGGAACTTGGGTTTACAGATTTTATCTTGAACGAAATGCACTAATTCATGTATTAATGTTCTCTCCAACTCATACTTATAATCACCAAAGTAACCTATTGCTACTACGTTGTCCCTATAAAAACCATAAAAGGGGATACTAGTCTCGATTATGAGAGGAGTTGGAAAGGAAAATCCTAAGAACTGCTCTAATTTCTTCTTAGCACTACTAAGTATTTCAGCATTCCCCATATGTAAATATTCGTATCGATAATTATTAAATTTTTCTACTAAATGTTGAGAGTTATTGTGGAAAATCTTTAATTAAGAAAATTAGTAGATAAGTTTAAACTATACTTCTAGAATTTAAACTTACTAATTCGTATAGAGGAACAGTTTAACGCTAGGCAATCTCGTACATGGAGAGAAGTAGAAAGTATTACTTGGTGAAGACAGAACTATAGCTAAAATATTGCTGTCTCAGTATAACTTAATGCTATCTAACAATATTTTAAAAAAACAATAATAGTTATGGACAAGATGCCATATCTTAAATGGAAAAATCTAGGTACAAAGGAAAAGAATTAGCAACTTCCCATGAATTTTGATATTAATGCCATAGAATATAAGC
Source organism: Saccharolobus shibatae B12 (assembly GCF_019175345.1). Taxonomy (NCBI): domain Archaea; kingdom Thermoproteati; phylum Thermoproteota; class Thermoprotei; order Sulfolobales; family Sulfolobaceae; genus Saccharolobus; species Saccharolobus shibatae. The sequence continues at coordinate 1,964,841 of NZ_CP077717.1, forward strand.
TATTTCATTTGAATAATACCGGTCTAGTTCAATTTTGACTAATGTTATCGCTTATCTCAAGAAAAATGATGCTCCCATACTGACGTGATTGAGATAATAGTTTACCACACAATAAATTCAGCTTTGATATAAGTGAAAAGACTTAATAGTTTTTGTTTTAGATAAAAAGACGTAATGGCCAATAAAGTCGTTAAGGCTACCAACGAAGAACTACAACAAGTTTACAACAATATACCAAAAGCCTATGATAGGGCTAATAGATTTATTTCCTTTAATCAAGATGTGAGGTGGAGAGCAGATCTTGTTAAGACCATACTCAAGTTCTGTGAAAGACCTAAATTAGTTTTAGATGTAGCAGGTGGAAAAGGCGAACTCTCATATACATTTAAGAAAATTTTCAAGGTGAATGCTAAATATGAGATCATATTGTCTGACTATGCCGAAAACATGCTTAAAATGGCACTAATAGAAGAAGACAAGGTACTTTGCTCCTTTGACGCGTTACCATTTAGGGAAAAAATGTTTGATGTCGTAATGAGTAGTTTCGCCTTACATGCAGCTGACAATATAGAGGATGTGATAAGAGAAATTACTAGAGTTTCAAGAAAAATTGTGGGATTTATAGCCATGGGCAAACCAGACAGTTGGATAAAAAGAGTCTATTTGAGCGTCTACCTAAGATATATTATGCCATATATCGCAGCCCTAGCCGGAGCCAAGTCGAGGGACTTCAAATACATTTATTACATTTATGAAAGAGTACCTACTAATTCTTTCCATAAGAAGATCTTTGAGAAATACATTGATATTAAAGTATACGAGGAGAGGGGACTAAATTTATTCTATTTTGTGGTAGGGTTTCCTAAAGGGTGACTTTGTACAAAACCAACTAATAAGATGTAGATGTATTTTGTATGATCATAAAAAACAAATGAATAAGCGTAACGCTATGAACCAGTAGTAAATCTTTTTTAGTAATTATAACAAATAAATAATTGTGTCAAGTGATATTGTAGAGAGATTAAAAAATGACCCTGAATTCATAAAGAAAGTTGCAGAAGCAGTAGCCAGCAACATAATAGTGACTAAACTAGAAGATATTGACAAGAAGATTAACTACTTGATGGATCAGAACAAGTTAATTTGGGAAAAATTCCTAGACCAAAACCAAAAATTCAACAAAATATTAGAAGATATGAAGAAGGAAGATGAGAGACATAATACGGAAATGGAGAGGCTAGATAAAAGAATTGACGAAACCATTAACATGTTTAAAAAGGAGGTTACGGATTTAAGAGAAGTAGTTACGGGAGTAAAAAGGGAAACTGTGAACCTAAGACAAGAGGTTACAAATCTGAGAAACGACGTTGAGGACATGAAAAAGGACATTAGACTGATAAAAAAAGATATTAGAGACATAAAGAGAGCTATTGAGGGTTTAAGTATAACTATAGAAGATGAGGCAATAGACTTCTTAGCCTATAAGCTTAAAAAGGAATATAACATTACCGCAATAGTCCAGTCTTTAGAAATTCCTAAAGTGATTGAGATTGATCTGTATGCTGAACATAACGATTACGTATTTGTAGGGGAAGTTAAGATGAGGGCTGGGGTTAAGGCTATTACCCAATTGGAAAACGCTATTGAGAAACTATTAAAGGTGAAACCTGAATTGAGTAAAAAGAAGATTATTCCAATAATTTACGCTAAGAGAGTTACATTTGAATTAATTGATGAATGTAAGAAAAGAGGAATATACTTGACCAATGGAATGTCGGACATAACACCACTTGATTTATAAACTATAAAGAGTTGTTGAAAATTATCTCCTTTTCGTAAAACTAATTATACCTAGCAATATGCCGCTAACTAGAGAAGCTAAGCCTATCAGCGAGCTTGGATAACTGTAGGGTACGACGTAACTATACACGCCATAACCCATCAAAATCACTGCTGCTATAGCTAATAATACATCCCAAGCTTGTAGTCTTGAAATCTTATTTATAAATGACGGAAAAACTCCAGATACTATTACGTGTGAAGCGTAAAGAGTCACTAGAGAGATTTCGGTTGTAATGCTGTAAACGTTTAGATATTGCCCCGTAAGTGATGCTATTAAATTGACTAAAGTAAATGGTATTGCCACTACAAATATTGACTTTAGCATATCTTTTCTTATTAATGAATATGAAAGTCTGGAAAGTGCAACATAAGCTGCTAATACTGAGCCAATTAGACTGTTTGCTGTGAATATGAAAAATACTAAGGAAAACGTGTTACCCATGAACTTCTCGGCAATGTAAAACCCAGGGTAATTCGTAATGTTAAGTAAATTGGTTACACTCACATTTGAATAACCCGCAGCAGCTATTTCGAAATACGCTGCAAACAAAACCGCAATTGCCGCTATCCAGTATGCGATAAGGTAACTTTTTCCCACAGTCTTCCCTTTCCCTATTGCCTCATAGCCTAAGAAGAACGACGCACCACCTCCAGCTAGGGTGAAACCGACTCCTACAGCTCCTTGAAAGAAATCCGATATTGGTACTTTAAGTGCTAACGGCTCTATTGATAATCCAGTAACGCTTAGAACCTTTATACCTAATATTAGAATAAGAATTACCTCTATACTAGATGTTACTAGAGCGTAAAATAGGGGTGGCTTAATTCCAGCTAGCAAAAACAGAGTTAGAATTATTGGTATTAAGACCTCAATGAGAGCTATTGTAATTGGAGTTAAGCTGAACTCAGAAGGTAAAACTACGCTAGCAAGATAAGTCGTAGCAGATGGTAAGTAGATCATGTAACTTATCCAGTAAAGCCAACCGGCAATTCTACCAGTTAACTCTCCACCTCCAACTCTCGCAAACTCATATGTTCCGCCAGTAGAGGCTATTACTTTGGAATATCTGTAACCTATTAGAACCCAAAGGAAATAGATCAATGAACCTAGTATTCCCGCTATGACCGTGGACGAAAGGGAATAGGATAAGGCATAAGTTAAGTAGGCTGAGGCAGAACCCAAAGGTGCTATTGACGCCAATGATTGTGCGTAAACTAAAATTGGTGGGATAGTATTCTCCTTAGGTTCGAGCTTCTTGGATAGACTATCCATACAGATTCCTCTTATGAGCATCCTATTAAAAGTTACTTGTGAAGCAATGTGTAAAAGATTTAATTTTTGTTTATATTTAAACATATTAGACTTATGTATTTCAAAAGGAAAGTATATATTTGGTGATAAGATGGTTTTCATAGATAATTTGGGTTTGATGTTATTTATATTGCCATTAGTATCAGTGTTAATAGCTTATACTACAATTCAAGCTTTCATAGGATTTAGAAAAAGCGGTTATGAGGCAATAAAAAGAAGCCTCGACGATTCCATACTTCCCGCTGCAATTTTGGGTATAATAATCATAATACTCAGCCTATGGGGAGAATTCACTTGGACATTACCAGGTAGTTATAATATATTATTTTATGACGTATACCTATTACTTGGTATAACGATCCTCTCCTATTCAATTGCTGTATACATGGGAAAGAGATTACAAAGCACTGGAATATTCTCGTTATTCGTAGGCTTAATAACTATTTACTACGGTGTTTCGGGTTATAATTTAGGGCTTACTAAGGAACCATTGGCATTATTAGCACTATACGCTACTTACGGAATAGCTGGTATTTTAGGATATCCAGTAACCTTAGCGTTAGATAAGCTTAGAGATCAACAAGGAGTTAAGGATCCAAAGCTAGAAGGATGGATGTACGCTTTCTTCCTATTATTTTGGATATTTGTTGTGATTGCGGGAATTATAGGCGCGTTCATTGCAGTTGAAACTATCCCGGCCCATCTAGCACATCCTCCATAAAGGTATTTTCTTTAATCTTTTTTATCGATACCGGAAAACTTCTAATTTGTGAGAGAAGATTAAGTCCAACATGTAGAAAGATATATTAGAAATCCTTGTAAAAGAATAATATGAGCGATCTGAACTACTTGTTTAAGCCTAGAAGCATTGCAGTTGTTGGTGCGTCAAGGTATAAGGAGAAAGTTGGGAATGTTATATTCAGAAATTTACTCTCCACATTTCACGGTAAACTATACCCAGTTAACACTAAGGCTGAAGACGTTGAAGGAGTAAAAGCCTTTAAGAGCGTAAAGGAAATCCCAGACGATATTGACCTAGGCATAATTACTGTTCCAAGAGAGATTGTTCCTCAAATAATGGAGGAATTAGTAGAAAAAGGAGTAAGAGCTTCCATAGTTATAACTGCAGGATTTAGAGAGGTTGGAGAGGAAAAACTGGAAAATGAGGTAATAGGCATTGCACGAAAAGGAGGGATTAGGGTTCTAGGACCAAACACCTTTGGGATTATTACACCAGAATTTAATGCAACCTTTACTTATACCGACGTAAAGAGGGGAAACATTGGCCTAGTAGTTCAAAGTGGTGGGCTAGGAGTTTACATGTTAAACTGGGCTCAGAAGTATAGGATAGGGATAAGTTACATGGTGAGTTTAGGTAATCAAGCTGATGTAAAGGAGTATGAAGTTATTAACTACTTATCTAGGGATGCTGAGACAAGGGCAATATTCGTTTATTTGGAAGGAGTTTCAGATGGAAACGCCTTTCTTGAGACTCTACCAGAGGCTACCAGAAGAAAACCAGTAGTATTTTTGAAAGGAGGGGTTACCAATAGTGGAGCATCAGCTGCTAAAACTCACACTGGTAGTTTAGCTGGATCATTTGAGGTGTTTAAGGCTGCAGTTAAGACGGTTGGTGGGATTTTAGTGGAGAATCTTCATGACATGTTGAACTTGGCTAAAATATTGATGTACTCTGAACCTATAAGTGAGGAGATCTTAGTTATAACTAATTCTGGTGGACATGGCGTATTAGTTTCAGATGAGATAGATAGAAACAAGCTAAGGCTTGTGGAAATTCCAGAATGGATGAAGAAGGAACTAACTAAAATACTCCCACCAACATCTCTTCCTAAAAATCCCCTAGACCTAACTGGAGATGCCGATAAGGAGAGATATTATAATGCGCTAAAAATAGTTAGCAATTTAGATTGTACTAAATTGATAATAGTACAATCGTTACCTATGGTGAGTTGTAGCGACGTTGCTAGAACTGTGTCGAATTTTAAAGGAAAGGGAGTAATTGGCGTAACCATGGGCCTAGATGAGGATATGGCGTTAAAAATATTGGAGACAACTGGGATTCCAGGCTATACTTTTCCGGAAGATGCTGTAAAGGCAATTAGATATTACACTTCTAGACCAACACCCAGAAGAAAGATTAGGACTATACAGCCAATTGAGGCTGCCTTAGAGTTGGTTAAGGGGAAGAAGACTCTTAAGGACTTCGAGGCATTAAAACTTATGGAAATTTACGGGATTAGGACTCCAAAATGGGGACTAGCAACAAATGAGAATGAGGCACAAAACGTTGCAGATAGCATAGGTTATCCAGTTGTAATGAAGATATCTCCAGATACGCCAGTTCATAAAACAGAAATGAAAGGTGTTATAGTAAACGTTGAGAAAGAAGACGTTAAGAAGGTTTACAGCGAGTTGTCAAAGATAACTAGTAGAGTGTTAATTCAACAGCAGTTAAATGGATTGGAAATATTTGTGGGAGGTTTAAAGGATCCTGCGTTTGACCACGTTGTGTTGGTAGGCAGCGGCGGAATCTACGTCGAAGTACTCAAGAACGTAGCTTATGCGCTTTCACCAGTTTATGAGGACGAGGCACAAGAGTTATTAATAGAGAGTAAGATTCACGACATGCTGTATGCACGAAAGAGGGGATATGATGAGAACTCATTAATAAGGACAATTACCAGAGTGTCAAGAATGATAGTTGATTTGAACGTAAAGGAAATGGATATTAATCCACTATTCGTTAACGAAAACGGGGCATTTGCGGTAGATGTGAGAATAGTTTTAGAGTAATTTTCATAAAAACTTTTTTAACAAGAGTTTATTTTCATGAAAACGAACAATTGACTATGGATGGAAAATCTTTGCTTCAAGGCAATGTAATTAGTTTGATTGCCTCACTTATCATATTATATGGACTCATTCTCCTGTTAGAGAACGGTATTTATTTTGCCTTATCTAAAATTTTTCTAATCCTTATGACTTTAGTATGGATATTGGCAATACCGTCTTATCTCAGCTATCGGAGAAGTGGATTAAAAAAACAGTGGATCTTGAACTATTTTGCAATTCTTGCAATAATAATAACATTTATAGGGATGATTATTGCATATACGGGAAATTTCTTGGGAATAGAAATTATAGTCTTAGGATATATATTTGAACCAATAGCTGGAATATCAATATATTTAACAACGTTAGGTTTTTCCAAAATATATTCCTCCTTATTCTTCTGGGGTGCAGTAGTGTTTACTATCGGATTGCCTTTATACCTAAGTAACCTCGGGATAGTGGCGGTAATAGGAGATATAGTAAAAATGATAGGAATAGTAGGATTGATGGCAATAGCCAAAAAGACTTATTTAGCTAAACCTAATTAGAGGATTTTTTTAAAAAAAAAAAAAGAAGATTACTTCATTACTTTGTACTATTTTACATTAAAGTTAAGGTGGTTTTACGTCAATTGCTGCAACTGGACAGACGTTAACACACGCCATACAGAATATACAAGCTTGTTCATTGAAAGGATCAGCCTTTTTTTCAGATACCGGATTCCCTGGAGTGTCAAACCATCTGAATACGTTTACCGGACAAGCTGTTATACATGAACCATCTGCAATACATACGTCGAAGTCAACACCCACAATAGTACCATGAATACCTAGGACTTTAGGCTCATCAACCGGTCCATATATTTTATGACCTTCATGCTCTCCTACTACTTGCCTATTTTGTCTGTAGTTAGGATCTATGCCCACACTGTCTCACCGATTTACGTTATATGATAAAACGTTAAAATAAAGCTCGCCTAATTTTTTAGGCAATTTTGAGAATTTGGTTATTTTTGATTAAAATATAAGGGCTATGTCTTATTTTGCCGATAAACAAATATGGCCTTGGGGACAAAAATGATCGCCCTTCAAAAGATAAGCAAAGAGCAAGAGAAGGAGAAAGAAATAAAGAAAAAATTAGGAATAGCTAAGACGATTGAGTTACCCATAGGCGGTTCCATATTTTATTTTGATATTCCAGATCATCCAATGGTTTACGTTAGTGAGACAAGTGGTATAATTTATATAAACGGTTCAGCCTATTGGGAACCTCAAATCCTAATGTTGAAAGACCTCACTAATGAATTTGTTAATCAAACCGTAGAGTTGGCAAAAGCCGTTAACGAAACCGTGACTAAGATTGATGATGTTAAACTGGGATTTGATGAAAAGAAAAATGTTGAGAAAAGAAAATTTTACCTTCTAATTGGAGATAACGTAGAGATTGGCTTCTATTATAACCTTTATTTGCCAGACGGAAAGAGAAATGGTATAATAGAGATGGTACCTTATTACAAAGAGTATAAATAATAAGTCGTAAACACGATGATAATAATATGATATCATTAGTTTTAACATTAGATCATAGAAGACTTGAGGGATTAGTAGAGGACTTTCTATCAAACCCTAGCCTTTCTATTTATGAGAAGATTTGGAAAGCATATACTAATCATATCTATTGGGAGGAGGAAATTCTCTTTAAGAAGATTACGGATACTTCTTTTCTAGCCATTATAAGGGGCCTAGAGACTGAGCATGGAAGTATGTGGATTTTATTAAAACAGACAGAAGAGTTACTGAAATCTAATGAGATTGAAGGAGCTGAGGAGAAAATACGCGAGTTCATGAGAGTACTTTTAGAACATGATGGTGCTGAAGAGGGAAGCGTATATCAGTTTCTTGAATCCTTATCAGATGAGGAACAAGCTAAGCTAATCTTGGAAGATATAGAGTTAGCGGAAGTGCCTAGGGATTGGAAATGTCACGCAATTACCTAATACCTTAGGTGTCTCATATAAATCCTTAGTTTAAAAGGAGAAAACGTATGAGATTGCCACTTTTACTGATGATTGTGGGAATATTATTACTACTACTTGGAGGAATACCTGCAGTATTTGAGTTCATGAACATGCAAGGGTTCTTCATAGACCCGACTGAGTCATTATTCCCAGCTCACTGGTTCATAATGATATATGGCTTCTTTGGCGCTTTGATAGGAAACGAAATATTGGTAGCGTTGAGCGTTGAATGGAGTGGAAAAACTGCCGATAACAAGCTAATAGTAGCCTATTTATTGTTAGTAGTCTTAGGTTCAATTTCATCCCTTTTCCTTAGCCAACAATTGGGACTTATTTTCATCCTACTTAGTATGGGAATTCTCCTATATTATTCAAAAGAATACCTGTGCGTATCAAAAATAGGTCTGTTACCTACAACCTACAATTGGTTATTATTTTACTCTATCATGATATCCACTGCCATAGTAGCCCTTCAACTTGGATTAGGATATACAATACCTTATATAAACCTAATATTCCCAGCCAGTTTAATTCTTGCCGTAATGGATAGGGATATTGCACTTGTAACTGGAGTGAAAATTTCTAGGCATTGGGAAAACGTTTTAGCTTTCATATTATTAGTTATTGGGATGGGAATTTACCCTAATGGTAGTATTTTAATGATTCTAGCGTGGATTTTATCGTTTCACGCTTCTGGGTTATACAGATTTAAGGGAAGGAGATATCCAATGCTACACTTAACCACTGCTTGGATATACCTTTTGATCGCATCAATATTAGTCTTTAATTACGATATTTACATCCACGCAATAGCTGTGGGTTTTCTCTTCAACACAGTATTTGGGGTTGATGTAGTATTGATGGATTTATTTGTCAACGCCTTTGGAAGAAGGATACACGTTAAACCTTCCTATATTCCATTCACATTGCTAAACGTTGGCCTGATAATGAGGATTTTGTACGATTTCGGATTGTCAATACCAATTCTTTTATTGGCTGCCCCATTACAAGGAATTGGAATACTTTCATTTTTCGTATTAACACTTAAACAAGTGGTGATGGTTAAATGAATAGGGGTAAAGTTAGGAATCATGCGTTATATTTTCTAGGAGTACTCACTTACATAGTTGCTCTAATACCGTTCCTCAGTGTTAATTTAGTAAAGTCACTGATACTTATTCCAATAATAGCTTATACTTTGCCCATAATGGAATACTTACAGCCTAAAATCATGTCCTTAAAGATAGGATATAAGGACGTTCTGTTAATGATACCTCCGATTATCCCTTATATTTTCCTCCCATATGACGAAATAGTTTACGTTTTAATACCGTTAGCACTAATGGTACTCACATTCACATTATATCTTACAAAACACACTATGTGGGGAAACGTAATAGGTACTGCATTTGAAGCGTCTATATCGATTGTTTGGGGGGTATTCATCAATAATTCCCTATTCCTTATACCATCAATATACTGGCTCCTCTACATTTTCACTGGGGCGTTATACGTGGAGTATAAGATACCGTATAGGAAACTAGATAAGGGAATTGTACAGATAAGTTGGATTATCTCATTAGTTTTAATAATAGGGCTGAGTATAAGGAACCCAATCACCCTAATAACGTTAATTGAGCCGTCAATTAGATATTTAATACCAGGAGAAAAGCTGAAATCGCCTAAGGAAATAAGGGATTTGGGTAAGAAAGGGTCGAAGAAGGATATACTCTTTGTTGTGCTATTAGCGATAACGTATACTTTATCGAGAATATTTCCCATTATCTAGTTTATGCAAAGTATGTGATTCGAGCAAAACTTTCACTTTAGAAAGATTTTGACGAGGTTGTTGAATCCCAGGTGCAACTTATGCCTCTCAAAGACTACGTAGCCCAGAACCCTTTCTCTATGCGACTAGACAGAAATCTTAAAGCAGAATGTAAATATCAGAATACTAGCTTATTGGTGAAAATTAAAGGATTTATAAATACAATTGATACTAAATATATTCGAGGAGATAAGGAAGAACTTGATTAATGGGATAAGAGGTACAAAATAAAAAAATTTGCATATATAAGAAGTTTTATAAACCTTAAGGGAAATCTTATATTATGTCTCAAGAGGTTAGGATTGCAAAGACGTTAGATGCTAGGGGAATGTATTGTCCGGGCCCAGTTTTGGAAACTGCAAAGGCAATTAAGCAGATAAATGTTGGTGAGGTTTTGGAAATACTAGCAACAGACCCAGCTGCGAAACCAGACATTGAAGCGTGGGCTAGGAGAACCGGAAACCAAGTAGTTGACATACAACAACAAGGAGGAGTAACGAGGATATTAATTAAAAGAATGAAATAAATAGGGATAACTAATTATTGATTTCCTATTTTTTTATACCATTTTCTTTAAATTTCGGTATTAAATTGATTGGGTAAGGTTGCCTTATATTCCATTTGTCAGTCTTAAATGGTTCCCCATTAATTGTAATTACTCTTTCAGCTATTATATCGCAATATTTACATTCCTTACAACTTCTCGTATCACAATCATTTGTGAAGAAGAACTTTATCCATCCCTCAGGGAACTTAGTATTCTCTATCTTCACTTTAGTTAGTACAGAATAGGATGACGGTCCATTAACTATTTGAATAGCCTTGGTAGCTGCTCTTCCTTGAGGGTAGCTAACAAGATCTAAGAGATCCCCTTCATATCTTCTCTCGGCAAAAGCCTTAACCACGTTCAATATCCATCCTGTCTTTTTATTTCTCCCTGCAATCTTAAACCTACTTATCCCTATCTCTTCGTAGTATTTTATATCCTCTGGCCTAATCCACCTACTCCTTATCAAATTTGCTGGATCGTTTAAGACATCAGTTGCACATAATAATACAGGGTACTCAAACCAAACGTCATTTACTCCATTTACCATAGAAGTAACTGATGAAATTCCGTCATGTGTAAGTCTAAACGGGCAACCGTAAAGACAAGAATTGTTGAGTATTAACTCCACGTCGAATTTATTAGTTTTAGATAATGAAGCAACCTCTCTTAATAATTTGAAATCCCTATTTGCATCCTCATGCATAATAACAGTGTTTACACCTAAATTCACATACTCCTCAACTTCCCTTACATTGCGAATTCTAGAGAACGATGAGGCTGACACTTCTAAGTCAGGGTATTCACTTCTTATTAGCCTAATAAGAAAGGGTACTGCTATTATGAAGCCATCAACTCCTAGACTTACTAACTTGTCGATCTCTTTCATTACTTTACCAATAAATTCGGCATCATATTCCTTACCCAATAACGTGTTAGTATTCATTGTGTAGAGAAATTTTATGCCGTAAGAGTGGGCTTTACTAATGTGATTCTTGAACTGCTCTTCCTTAATATCGGGTACTATAAAACCAGCCCTACCGTGTCCAGTTATTGTCCTTTTAAAACTTCCAAAAATGTATTTAACCTCTGGATACTTTTTTAATCCTTCCAATAGGGAATCATCGAAATTTGTAGCAACTACCAGCTTCATATGATATCAGACTTTTTCATTTAAATAAGATTGGCTAAGGAAAAACATGTGGGAAGTAGTTTAACGGGGTTTATTAGGAAAAAGTTATTTTAGGAACTTTACATCCAGCGGTCGTTATTTCCCTTTAAATACGGGTCTCCTTTTTTCAAAGAACGCCCTAGCTCCCTCCTTAGCGTCCTCTGATGCTAATGCTTGGTTCTGCATCTCCCTTTCTAGGGCAAATGCATTATACCAAGGCAAATCCATTCCTTCATTTACCGCCAATTTCGTAAATCCTACAGCTAATGATGGACCTTTAGCCACTTGTCGTGCAAACTCAAAGGACTCTTCAAACAGTTTCTCAGGTTCTATTAATTTGTCTAATATTCCGAGTTCATAGGCCTCTTTAGGAGAGAGCGTCTTTCCGGTTACCATTAAGTATATTGCCTTAGATCTACCCACTAACCTAGCTAAAAACTGTGTCCCGCCCTCCCCTGGTATTAGGGCCAAATTGGCTACCTCCGGCATACCAAATTTTATGTTTTCATCGTTAGCGCCAAATCTTAAATCGCACGCTAACGCAAGTTCTAACCCACCTCCCATACAATGCCCGTTTATACTAGCAATTATTAGTTTCTTAGTGGACATCATCCTAAGCATGACCTCCTTACTGAACTGACTCGATAATCCAATATACTCTGGCGACTTGTCCTTTATTTCATTTATATCAAATCCTGCAGAGAAGAACCTAGGAATATTGCTAGTTATAAGAATGGATTTAACGTTTTGGTCAAATCTCGACTCGACTATTAAGTTATCTAATTCCCTTAACATCTCAAGATTATGTGCGTTTGCTGGAGGTCTATTTAATTTAATAATTCCTACTCCATCTTCGACTTCTATTTTGAAGTACTTTGGATTTAACTCACTTAAGCCCATCAGTCTCACCTAATATACCCTTCTATTTCTATTTATATCTGGTAACTCTAAACCTAGAGGAGTAATTAGTTCTTTAATATCCTTAATGTATAACTGTCTCATTTCATCATTCCTCATTTTCTTTATCCCATACTTGTACGCCAAATCTATCGTAATCGACTTAGAGTGGCCAAACATGTCTAAGCCTCTAGGGAACCACTTATTTATTAACGCTTGCGCTAAATCCCTCTTGCCTTCCTCAACTAGCTTCTTAATACCAGTATATCCAAAGTTGATATGAAACTCCTCCTCCATCATCATCGTGGGTATTATCCTAGATAAGGGACCAAAACTAGAATCCTCAAAGGCTAATAACTGGAACATTCCTACTCTATCTATTAAAAAGGTGAAGCCTAAGGTATCTTCCCACATATTGAATGGAATATTAAATGCGTCAAGCTTATGTTTACCCATTCGCCTAGATAGTAGATCTTCAGCTATTTTCTTTCCCTCCTCACCGAATTCTTTTAATATCTGAATTACTTGCCATCCATGCCTCATCTCATCTACCATAATTCTCGAGATAGTTACCCTATCAGATAGTTTTGGTGCGTGAATTAACCAAGGCATATGCTGCTCTATTGACGCAAATTCCGTATCCCCCTGAACTGACAATAACTTAAATAAGACTTCAACTGCCTCTGGTGGAAGATCATAAATTGACTCAAACTTTCTTAATCCCTTATACTCTCCCCATCCAACAACTCTTTTAGGCTTTTTGTATTCCACAACTACCATCATTATACCAATTGTACTTAAAAGTATATAACGTTTTCTGTACGTAGAAAGAAAAAAGCGAAAAGCATAAAAGTTTCTAAAAATTAGATACTTAATGAGTTACTATGCAAAAATTTAACAGTGTAAGGGAACTGTCACAAGATCTAAAAAATACATTAATAGAGGTAATAGCATTAAGGGCAGACTTCGAATTAGCTATGGTAGAACAAACTTCACCCTGGCTAGTTAACGCGCCAACAGTAGATGACAGATTATTTACGGCTAAGCTAGTTTCAGATGAGCTGAATCATGGTTGGCAACTAGTGAGATTACTGGAAGAGTTTAACGTTAAGGATAGAGTAGTTAAAATTGAAGAAGCTAGATTGGGAATCCATATGTTGGAGGTATCTAATCTACCTCTATTTAACTGGGAAGATGTCATAGCATTTGTATTTTTAGTAGATAGGGCAGGGTTATATCAGTTGAGAGCAATTAAGGATTGTTCATTTGAACCATTAGCCAATTTGGCCTCTAGCATGATTAAGGAGGAAGAGACCCATTTATTTTTCTCTAAGAACGTATTGAAGGCCTATCAGAATAAGAATAGGTTACAAGCTGCGCTCAACTTCTGGTTCCCTAGAGCCTTAGAGATGCTATATAAAGTGAAATCCCTAAATGAGGTTCATCTTAGAGACCTTAACGTTTCCGAATTGATAAGTGATAAACTCATTGAAGATTACGTAAGATCGACTAATGAGGAGATGAGGAATTTTGGATTCGTTGAAGTAAACTACGATAAAAATCTCCACTATAATATTATACTAAAGTAAATTGCGAGATTTTAACGTACTAGATTAACAGCGTAAACTATATAAATTGGTTTAAAAAATTAAATAATAATGACTACCAAGTATGGTAGAATTTTAAACGTAACTGATGCGTTGTTTTCAAAATGGGACAATAATGAGGCAGATAAAAGAATAGCAATTTATTATAAAGATGAAGTTTGGTCATATCGCAAGGTAATAGAGGAAATAAACAGAGTAGGTAATGCCCTAAGGGAATTAGGAGTGGAGAAAGAAAATAGGATATTGATGATAGCGTACGATACACCGTTCTTTATATCGATTTTCTATGGTGCCATGAAAATTGGTGCGATCCTGGTACCGGTTAACACTTATTTAAAACCAGAGGAGTATCTTTTCCTTTTAGAGGATACTGGAGCTAAGGTATTGGCAATTGAACCAGACATTTGGCCCAAGTTAGCTCCATACCTTAAAGGTAGAGCTAATAAACTTAAACATGTTATAATTTTGCCCAATATATCAGAAACGCAGAAGATCATTTTCGAGGATCACAATCACAAGGCAGAGTTGACTTTTTATCATGGACTCGTTTCCACAGCCTCCACCCACTTAGAAGCTGAAAAGACTTCTCCAAACGATATGGCGTTTTGGCTCTATACGTCAGGGACTACGGGACATCCTAAAGCAGCAGTTCACTTACATAAAGACATATTAGTTGTTCTCGATACCTATGTGAAAAACGTTCTCAAAATCAGTGAAAAAGATAGACTATTCAGCGCCTCTAAGCTATTTTTCGCTTATGGATTAGGAAATGGATCCTACTTCGCCTTTGGTAACGGTGCCTCAACCGTTCTGATGCCAGATAGAGTAGAACCCAGAAGGGTATTGGAGACCATACATAAATACAAACCAACTATTTTCTTTGGAGTACCTACTTTATACAACGCAATGCTACAGGTAGAGGATTGGAAGAATTACGACTTAACTAGTTTAAGATTTTGTGTTTCTGCTGGAGAACCTACCCCCGTTAATATATAATAAATGGAAAGAGAGATATGGCGTAGAAATTCTAGATGGTATTGGTTCCACTGAGGCACTTCACATATACATCTCTAACATTCAAGGTAATTCTAAGTCTGGATGTACTGGGAAACCAGTGCCGGGATATGAAGTTAAAATAGTAGACGAAGACGGCAAGGAGGTTCCACCTAAAACTGTTGGGGATCTCTACGTGAAAGGAGATAGTGTAGCCATGTTTTACTGGAACGATTATGAAAGTACTAGAAAGAACATGGTGGGATCTTGGTTTAGAACTGGAGATAAGTTTTACAGAGATGAAGAGAGATATTACTACTATGTTGGAAGGTCTGACGATATGGTTAAGACTTCAGGATTATGGGTTTCTCCAATAGAAGTGGAAGCAGCGCTGTTAACACATCCTGCAGTTCTAGAGGCTGCAGTTGTAGGTATTCCAGATGAGGTAGGATTAGTAAGGGTAGTTGGGTTTGTTACGCTAAAACAAGGGTATTCGCCAAGTAGTGATTTAGCTGAGGAGATAAGGAATTACCTTAGGGAAAAATTAGACCATTATAAGGTTCCTAAAGAAATAAGGTTTGTTACGGAAATTCCTAAGACTGCAACCGGTAAGATACAACGATATAAGTTTAGGCTAGGGGAGATCAAATAATTTATAAGGACAGTTAAAAAGAAATTAACCCTTTATAGAGAGGTCGATGAGCTTTATAACACTTGCTACAAGTAAGAAAATTTTTTAGTATTAATTTATAAGGTTGTTATTAATGAAGATACAGTCATTGTTCTTTACACTCTATGGAGATTATGTGAAGGATTCTGGAGGAACGATAAGTTCTAAAAGTCTAATCGTAATCTTTAAGGAATTTGGATTTTCCGAAGGAGCAATAAGGGCAGGATTACATAGAATGAAGAAAGCAGGACTTATAGTGGGAATAAAAGGAGAAAATAGGAAAGTTAGCTACAAATTATCAGAAAAAGGTATGCTAAGATTATTGGAAGGGACTAGGAGAGTTTATGAAAAAGTTAGGAGAAGATGGGATAATAAGTGGAGGATAGTAGTATATAATATCCCAGAGAACAATAGAGAACTAAGAGATAGGTTAAGGAGAGAGCTGAAGTGGCTCGGATTTGGTATGTTAGCGCAATCGACGTGGATCTCACCAAACCCAATTGAAGATACCTTAAAGAATTTCATTAACGATCACTATGGTTCATCTAATGGTATACAAGTAGACATTTTCGTTGCCACTCATCTGGGAGAACCAAAGCGACTAGTAGAAAAGTGTTGGAATTTATCTGAGGTTGAACAAGCTTATAGAGCGTTCTTAGAAAAATGGACTGGAGTACTAGAAAAGGTAAGTAGTCTAAAAAGTAATGAGGCGTTCGTAACTAGGATACTACTTGTCCATGAATATAGAAAATTTTTAAACATTGATCCAGATTTGCCTGAGGATTTATTACCTTCAAATTGGATAGGGTATATAGCATACGATCTATTTATGAAATTAAGGGAGGAACTTACTCCTAAGGCTAACGAGTTCTTTTATAAGGTTTATGAACCATGAAACATTTTTATCCCTTCAAATTACTTATTAAAACAACATGTGTAGAATGTTTGCATATAATGGAGATGACAAGGAGCACTTAAGGAGACTTACTAATTGCCTAGTTAAGGCATCACTAAATGACCCATTGGCTAACGAAACCCACGGTGATGGTTGGGGAATTGTAGCCATTACTAGTAATAATTTAATACACTATAGGAGTCATCTCCCAATATTTAAGGACGAAAATCTAGAGAAAATCCTAAACTTGTTAGATGGTGAAATGAAAGTTATAATTCACGCTAGGCAAGCCAGCGATAAGAAACTAGTCTCTCCCTATTATTCCCATCCTTACTTGGAAAGCACTCCAAAGTCAACACTATTCTTAGCCCATAATGGTACCGTTGATAAATACAAATTGGGTAGTATGCTAGGAATAGACCCCACGCATATGGTTGATTCAGAACTCGTTGCTAAATATTTGGCAACATATGACGTCAAGGAGGTTGTCAAGTTGCAAGATTTTACACAATCTGCATTGAATTTATTAATCATGGAGATAAATAGGATTGATAGATCCTCCACAATCTACTTCTATAATTATTATAGAAAGGATAGGATAACAAGAAAAGAAGAGTACTATAAGTTATACTTTAATAAAGGCGCTGTTTACTCCTCATCTTTAGCCTATACTGGTTGTGAAAAGGGAGAGGAGGTCAAGTTCGGGAATCTGGGAGAGCTATAATGATTAACATTGTACTGAGGATATTATGGAGTGGAGGCGTGACCAGAGTAGCTTTGGAAGAAGCTAGGAATATGAACGCTAAATTAGGAGTTTACAGAAACGCTGGGACCAAATACGATTTATCGAAAGTCAATCTACAAGTACTTTTCGAGAAAAATAATAGTAAGTCCATTTACAAATCCTTAACCTCAATTTACGCTAAAAAATAGGGTGGTGTCACAACAGTAGATCTAGATAGTATAATGAGGGCAAGAGATATGATAAGAGGACCAGCAATATTTCATGACAAATTCGCTAAAATAACGGGATATCTGAGGAAAAAGAAAGGGTAAAGCTGAAAGGTTAAAGGAATTTATAGAAGAGGCTGATTTGAGTTGAGAATAGAGGAGTTAAAACCTAAACCTCCGTCATTAAGAGAATATCTTAACGTTAAACCTTCAAATTTCCCATCTAGATTATTCCTATATTATACCTATTTAAAAACATATATTAACTTGAGGTATTTTAACAGATTTCCTAAGATAAACGAAGAATATACCAAACTATTAAAGGTGGAATATGAGGACATGTATTGGTATGTGAGAAAAGAAAATTTAATTCATGATATTTGGATGATATTGCTTCATAACGAGCCAGAGGTTAGGAAATGGATTAGCTTCGAGAAAGGTATGATATTTGTTGACATAGGGGCATATATAGGTTCATATACCATAAGGGCTGGGAAGAGAGGGGCAAATGTTATAGCCTTTGAACCCAATCCTATTTCCTTTAAAATTTTAGAACTTAACGTTAAGGAAAATGGGTTGACCAATAACGTTAAGTTTTTCAATAAGGCAGTTTGGAGTGCAATTTGCAAAATAGAACTATTTGCGAATAATGACATGACTTCAGCCTATGAGAGTAAGGGTAACAAGATTGTGGTTGACGCAATTACTTTAGATTCTCTTAACTTAAAAAAGGTAAATTTATTAAAGGTTGACGTTGAGGGTGGTGAATTGGAAGTATTGAAAGGAGCCACGAATACCTTAGATATAACTGATAAAATTTTGATAGAAGTCAGGGAGGAGTTCGAGAAAGATATAAACTCGTTATTACGTGCAAATGGATTTAGACTAGTCAAGGTCGACATGACTTATGATAATATTGGAAATTTCTTATATGAGAGAGCTTCATAGCAATTATTGAATAGTTAAAGTACTTTCTATATATTACATTCATCTAAGATTTAGTAGTTCTATGAAAATACAGAGCCTTACAGTTAACTTTTTAACTATCACATTCTAATAACCCTCATGGATCTATCGAAGCTATTGGAACCAATAAGAATTGGCGATGTCGTTTTAAAGAACAGAATAGCCATGTCCCCAATGATTAGCAATCTAGGCACGCCAGAGGGTTATCCAAGCGATACACACATAGCTTACTTAGCTGAGAGAGCTAAGGGAGGAGTCGGGTTAATTATAACGGAATACACATACGTTAATCATGTAGACGCTAGGGGGTCAGTTAACGAACTTGGAATGTATTCAGATGAGTTAACGCCAAAGTTCATGAGGTTAACTGAGTTAATTCACGCTTTAGGGAGTAAAATTTTCGTTCAATTGGTTCACGTTGGTAGGAAGACTAGGAAGGATATAATTTGGGGTAACAAACCAATAGCCCCTTCTCCCATTCCTATAATGGACGAAGTAAGGGAGATGACTAAGGAAGATATAGAAAGGGTTAAAAATGATTTCATAAACGCAGCAATGAGAGCTAAGAGGGCTGGATTTGACGGAATAGAACTTCATGGAGCTCACGGGTATCTATTAGCCCAATTCTTATCTCCCGCGACAAATAAGAGGAATGATGAATACAAAGATGGTGTAAGGTTTGTAGAGGAAATCCTTAAGGGCATAAAGGAGAAAGTTAAAATCACTGTAGGTATAAGGATTAGTGTAACCGAATTCGACAATGAGGGGTTAACTCCAGAAATGGTAGCTGAAATAGGTAAGAGGCTTGAAAAGGCGGGGATAGATTATATTCACCTTTCTGCTGGTAGGGATGGTCCTTTAGGTTCTAGCATGCCATACTATTACAAGAGATTAGCATTCCTTGAAGAGGCTAAAGTTGTTAGGGATGCGGTTAATGTTCCATTATTCCTAGTGGGATCTATGATAACTCCAGAGGATGCGATTAAGGCGAGGGAAATTGGTGACGTCGTTGTGTTGGGGAGACAATTGTTGGCTGATCCCTATTGGCTAGAGAAAGCGAAAAGGGATTTACCAATAAGACCATGTATTAGGTGTAACCAGTCATGTAGGGGGGTTGTATATAAGGAGGTAAGATGTGATGTTAACCCAGAATTAGGTTGGGAGTTATTACCACCATTGGAGAAGGGAAAGGGAGGGGTTATCGTGGTGGGAGGAGGTGTAATGGGTTTAGAGGCTGCAAGGGTTTTAGCTTTGAGGGGCTTTACTGTAACCTTATATGAACAAAACAATAGGTTAGGAGGACAGTTCCTACTTTACAAGGATCCTTGGAAGGTCAAGGAGTTCTTGGAGTTAATTAGTTACTACGAGAAAGAGTTAAAGAGGCTTAATGTTGAGGTTAAGCTTAACGCTAAGATGGAGTGTTCTGATTGTATAATGGCTATACCCGATTACGAAATACCTAAAATGCCAGATGTCAAGGGAGAAAAGGTGTTGATAGATTCCAACCTTTACGTTTATCACGACTACGCCTTTGAACTTGCTAAATATAACGAGGTTTTCATGACTGAGAGGTCGTTTAAGGGGTTGGACAGAACTAGGGAGTACTTGCTGAGAAAGGAGTTAAGTGAGGTTGGTGTGAAGTTCTTAGAGGAAAGAAATAGCATGAGGTTTGACGTGGAGATACATAATGTCGTTGATGATCAACCCAGTATTGGTAAGTCTATACAAAGAGGTTACTGGTTAGGTAGAACTTTCAAGTCATATTAAAAACATTTCATCACGTTTTTCAGCCCTGGCCACTCTAATCATTCAAAATGACATTTTCTTTTAATTCTTTTTAAAGCTTATGACGAATATGAGTGAAGACAACTATTCCTCCCGTGTCAAACTAGAAAGAGAATAACCATCAACTGAACATAAACAAGAAAAAACAAAAAGGATTTTAGCTTTTATTATTCCTTCATGAGCTTACTTCTTTTGTTTCTCTAACATTTGTAATAGCTCTTTTGGAGCGTCTTTCTCGCTTACTGCTCCTCTACCGGTCTTTCCTCCACCCTCGTCATAGGTGAAGCTTATCATCTTGCCGACTCTCCATACTTTCTTTATCTTGCTTATATCTACTTGTTTTTCTTCTCCCTTATACTTGAACTTTACTGTTGCCATATTTCTTCAAGTTATCCTTATGTTAATCTCTTAAATATACTTTACGGTTTTAACTCAAGTATAACTTAAGGTAATATCATAAGACTAAAAAGAGTTAATCCTTTAAGAGAAGAATATAACTTATTTTCAGAAATATAGGTTCTAAATAACAAACATTCAAAAAACTTGATTTAGAAGAAGATAGAAATTTAAAAAGGTTTTAGTTAAGGTTAGGAATACCAGATCCAACCATAATATGATTTCTTTTCTTTTTGTAATGAACGCCACTCTTCTGGAAACTCATTTCTCAAGTATTCCTCTGGTAATCTAGCCATGTCGTAAGTAATGGGAGTGTTAACTCTAGAATTGTCATTCTTTTTATCTTCTTTCTTGTGACTAATTTTGAGGTTTATCATACATTTCACCCTAACTATATATAGGCCTTCTAATTTATAAACTTATCTAACATAAGTTAAAAGGGTTAAAACATATAAAACCTTAGGAATACTTTCCCATCTTCAATGAATAATACTTTCAGTGTACTGGATCTAATTCTTTTTTGAAGAAACGATAATGAGATGTACCCATACTTGATTGGAGTAACTAGGAACACTTATTACATCGTGATGGAATCTGAGAGGAACCCGTTAGAGTCATACCTAGTAAGGATAGTGTACAAGGATAAAAGCGTAATCAATTATTCGTGTAGTTGCAAGGGATTTGCAATGAGAGGAAAATGCAAACACATAGCCATTGCTAAAAATAAGGTGAGATTTATAAACGAGGAGAGGGTATGAATCTTGTGAGGCTCAGAACCCATTACGTCTTTTCGACGGGACTATTGACACTTCTGGACTCCGTACTCTTTCATGAATATTTTTACTACACTCTAATCTTTAGCGGAATAGTTTCAGTAATAGGTAATTCCTTGATTGATAGGATCGGCCATAAGGAGATCGCAACTAGGTACGGATATATCCCAGTAAGGACACCGTTGACCCACACAATCCCCAGAAGTATAGCTTGGGGTATAATCTCCGTAGTCCCAATCCTTATCCCCCTATTGATTTATTATTACGGATTGAGCTATCACGAATACTATTTCTCCCTTAACAATAAAGTAGTGTTACTAACACTGTTAAACGGTGTAATTATTGGACCCTCCCATATGCTCTTAGACGTATTCACCGAGAGGGGAATCTACGTTAAAAAACACGGAAAATGGAGAAGATTTGCATTAGCACATTTCAGATATGATAATCCGGCAATTAACGGTTTAGCAATAATAGCTGGTGCCGTAATGATATATCTGGCTTATCTCTGAGAGCTTCACCTTTAAGAAAAAGCTAGTTCTGATATCTTCTACGCCTTAAAAGGCAAGAGTTACGCTCATCCATTCGGGTCTACATCTTTAATATTAACTAATTTGTTGCACTACAGCCCATCTCTCCATTAAATTCTTTCCTTCCCTTATTATCTTAAATTGACCAAGTATTTTCTTCCATTCGTCTCCACTAACATCCATTTTATCCTTTATGAGAAAGCTTCTTGTAACGCTTATGTAAGCTAAACCATTATCCTTTAAAATCCTCTTAATCTCCTTTAGAGCCCCATTGTGGTCTGAAGTACAACATAGCATTAGGTTAGAGAAAACAAAGTCAATACTTTTATCTTTAATAAATTCCAGTTTTTGAGCTGGTGCTACATACGGTATAACGTTATTCAAAGACAACTTTTGGACTTTCTCCTTTAATCTCCTTATTGCCCTCTCGTCCGGGTCTACTGCGTAAACGGTTTTCACGATTCTAGCGAGGATTGTAGTGAAGAACCCGGGACCACATCCCAAATCCACTACCGTGTAGTCCTCTTTTAGATATTTCACGAATCTTGATAGTATCCTATTAGGAGGTGAAACCAGAGACCTTAAAGGATTATCAAGAACTAGTGGATTAATGTATCTATCGTTTTTGCTCATTAATGTGTGCATTTCTTTCTCTCTAATTAAATTTTTTCCCAATATTTAAAGGGGAACAAAGTATATAACCTTAAAAATTAGTGAAAAACACGTGTATAGAGCGATTTTCGTAGACTTTGGAAACACGCTAGTTGGTTTTAAACCAGCATTTTATGAGAAATTACAAACTATCCTGAGAGAACACGGTTACGATGTTGACATTAGAAGGGTCTTCAGAGCCTATGTGAAAGCCATGGCTGTTAATAACTATTCCCAACCAACTGATATTAAGGAATTCCTATATAATTTGAATATTCCTCCAAGTGATAGACTGATCAGCCATATAAGGGGTTCTGATATAAGGGACGGGGAAGCATTCATATATGACGATGTGATGGAATTTTTAGAAACTATTAGAAGTACCAACACTAAATTAATCTTATTAAGTAACTCATCACCTAGGACCAAAAAGTTGTTGGAGGAATTGGGATTAGTAAAGTACTTTGATGACTTAGTCTTATCTCACGAGATTGGTATTGTTAAGCCTAACCCTAAAATCTTCGCCATTGCAATTTCAAAGGGAGGATATCCAGCTTTGCATATAGGGGATATATATGAAATTGATTACGTGGGAGCTAGGAGAAGCTATGTAGATGCAATATTGTTGGACAGATACGATTTTTACCCTGAGATCAAAGAGAAAGTAAGGAATTTAAGAGAGATAATTCCAATGATCACGAAAAATCTCTAAATTTCATGTAGATATTACCATAAGTAAACTATATAGTTTATAATATCAATATAGGAAATGTTTTTAAATATTTGTACCAGTAATTAAACATGGCATTCAATGGGATAAAATTCGATACTTCTGTTCCAGGTATGGTGCCTTGGGAGATAGTTACTATCTACTTTATAGTGGGGCTTGCAATAGTATTTTACTTCGCTAGAAGGTTCGGCTTAAAGAGTTTTACAACAATTGATTTAGTTTACATTGCCGTGGGAGCTGCTTTCAGTGTGGTTTGGGAATTCTATATAGGCAGTTTCATAGGGAGATTCTTACCTAGTACGCCTTTCATAGGAGTAGGATTCTGGGGGAGAATGTTCATTCTCCTTGTTGTAGCTGCCTTAGTTAGGAAACCGGGTACTGGGATATTGAGCCTATTGATCTTTAATATACTATCAGACCTGTTCTTCTATGGTTTTGGTGGAGAACCCATGTATACCATTTATGAAGCCCTAACATATGGGTTATTCCTTGATCTTGTAATAGTAGCCAGTAGGGGCAAATTGTTCGGTATTGGATATAAAAGTGGCAATGGATCATCTGTGGCAACTAGAACTGTTGTTGGATTGGCAATATTAGAAGGCGTGATAATAGGTATATTGTTTGCAATTCCAGATCCAATCTTTTATCTCGGTTTCTTTAGGCCATTAATAAGTGGGGCCATAGTTAACTGGGCTACTATACAATTTGACTTCCTAGCCTTTATACCGGGTGATGTGATAATAGGAATTTTAGGAGCTTTAGCCGGGCAGAGGATAGCTAAAGCGGTGGGACAGTGAAGTTTGTGGAGATTAGGGATCTCCAAGTAACTTACTTAGGCAAAGATAAGCCCAGCATAGTGGTAGATAAACTTGATATAGAAGAAGGGGAATCCGTTTTAGTAACTGGTAGGTCGGGAAGTGGGAAGTCAACATTAGTGAGCGTTATTAACGGTGTAATTCCACACTTAATTAACGCAGAAGTAAAAGGAGAAGTCAGAGTTTTTGGACTTGACGTCAAGAGCACACCCACACATGAAATATCTAGATACGTGGGTACACTACTGCAAGATCCGGATACTCAAGCTTTTAATTACACTGTAATAGATGAGGTTGCTTTCGGCGTGGAAAATTACATGATAAGTAGGGATGAGATGATAAAGAGGGTCGAAGAGGCAATGAAGATATGTGGTATTTGGCATTTGAGGGATAGGGAGATTAATACTTTATCTGGAGGGGAACTTCAAAGAACTATCTTAGCGTCAGTTTTAGCCATGAGACCTAAGGCGTTAATTTTAGACGAACCAACTTCCAATATAGACCCTCAAGGTACTAGGGAAATTTTAGAGCTAGTAAAGACCTTTAGATCTGAGGGAATTAGCCTTGTCTTAGTTGAGCATAAAATAGAGAGAGTATTACCCTTTGTTGATAGAATAATTGTAGTAGAAGAGGGAAAAATTGCTGTAGATGTCAGAAAAGATGAGATTGTGGACAAGGCAGATTTTCTCCACTCTTTGGGTCTTGAAATACCAGATTATATGTTATTCTTAAAGAAAAACGGTTTTAGGAGAATAGATTACGAGTATTTAAGGAAAACTTATACTTATAAACCACCTTCTAGAATTGAGGGAAAGGGAGAAACATTATACGCAAGTCTAAAGGTTAAGACGAAAAGTGGGAGGTATCTGATTAATACTAAAATATCATTAAAACAAGGTACTATAACAGCGTTAATGGGTAAGAACGGTTCTGGGAAAACCACTTTATTGAAGGCAATTGTCGGTTTAATCGACAAGAAAAGGCTGATAGTAGAAGAGGAGAAGGTTATAGTTGGCGGTGTAGATTTAAGTAAGGCTAAGTTAGCGGAAAGGGGAAAATTCATAGCTTATTTGCCACAATTCTTTGACGTTATGTTCATAAAGAGAACCGTTGAGGATGAGGTTAAGTTCTCAATGAAGAATAGAGGTATATACGATGAGAAGAGGTTAGGAGAGGTTTTGAAGACGTTCTCTCTAGATGTCTATAGGAAGGAAGATCCCTTAGTTCTCTCCATGGGGCAAAGGAGAAGAGTTGCAATGGCCTCAGTACTAGCAGGTGGGGCTAAGGTTATACTAATGGATGAGCCGACAAGTGGACAAGACTGGTATCATAGGCAAATCTTAGGAAAAGAACTCTTAGAATTAAGGGAAAAAGGATATACTATACTGGTTGTGACTCATGATTCCAGATTTGTTGATAGATTTGCTGATTATTTATTAGTAATGAACGAGGGAAAAATCGCGCTAGAGGGGAAACCGGAGGAGGTTTTCAGTAAGTCACTAAAACATGGTATAGAACCTCCATTAGAATACGAATTGGGAGGTTTGATAAAAAATGAACAATTTAGTTGAACAAATAGTAAGTTGGGTAATTGTTCTCTACGGATCTGCAGTACCAGCTTTGTTTGTAATTTTCTTGATAGGTATAACGGGTTTAAGGGAAATAACGCGTTATGAGACTGGAAACACGTTTCTGTACAAGTTAAACCCCGTTATAAAACTAGTACTCACAATTGTAGTTATGACTGTAGCTGCTACTACTATATGGTGGATAGGTGCTATATTGACCTTAATTCTCCTATTATCGTATCTAACGCTAAACGAGGGAGTAAGGAAATTCGGATATGCGTTCTTTCTGACGCTATCGACAATATTGGGTGGAACGTGGAGCATTGCTCCTTACACTCCACTTAGTATACTACAGTTAGCCTTCCCTAATGTGAAACAGTTTACGGTAATTTGGAAATTCCCATCTTATTTCCAAGTAATGGGGTATGAGCAACAATTAACGTTAGAAGCTCTAATTTACGGCCTTCAGACTGCCTTTAGAGTAGCTCCAGTATTATTGTCAGCCTTACTGTTCATTACTACAACAACTGGGTCTGATATATTCAGGATGTTCACTAAAATAAAGATACCTATAGCGATAACGTTTTCAGTGTTAGTTGGCATAAGGATGATACCTAGGATATTTGAGCTGTTGGATACTTCAGTGAAGATGCAATATATAAGAGGGTTAGGTTATGGTAAACCGAAGATAATATCTTCCCTGTTAATAGTTTATGCGATATTTGAGGCAATAATACCGACAATGGTGTATTTGTTTAGGGGAGCCAAGAACCTGGCAATTTCCGCTGATACTAGGGGATTTAGGGCTTATCCAAGTAGGACAAGTCTAGTGGAGCTTAAGTTTACTAAACTTGATTATTATGGTCTAGTAATAATCGTAGTGTTAATAGTTTTGGCAATAGTTGCTAATTTACTTGGATTTGGGAGAACTATACCATACGTTGGAGCTTAATTTTTTTAAAAAGGATGATAAAAGTAAATTATTTAATAATAATCAATTAAAAGGAAGATAAATTTATCTACAAGAATTAACATAATTAATAATATGCCAAATAAAGATTTAAGAACAGCATTAAAAGTGGCAATATCCGCTAACCTAGGAATCTCCCACGCAAATGACCTCACTAATTCTTCATATGTAAAAAATTTTATCTCTCTCAGATCAATCTCAAGATTCATGAAATAACTATATATTTTCTATCATTAAATTATTTTCGTATATTATAGTGTATAAAACTTTAAAAGGAAACGCCGTCAACATCTAAATATGTATAGAGTTGTCGAGCTCGGCCACGTTATATCAGCTCCCTTCGCCGGCGAGATCTTAGCACATCTAGGGTTTGAGGTAATAAAGGTAGAGCCTATTCAAGGCGATCCCAGCAGGAGGGATGACGTCATGGGAGATTCCATGTTTGTTTTTAATAATAGAGGTAAGAAGTCAATTGCGATAGACCTAAAGAGCAATAAGGGAAAGGAAGTGTTCCTAAAGTTAATTAAGGAGTCTCACGTACTCATAGAAAATTTATCCCCATATACAATGGAAAAGTTAGGATTTGATGAGAAAACCCTCTTCTCAGTTAATCCAAATTTAGTCTATTGTTCGATAAAGGGTTATCCTAAGGGAAAATACGAGAATTTGCCAGCCTTCGGTACAATCATAGAGAGCATTAGTGGAATAATGGATGCGAATGGAAAGGCTAGATTACCAGCATCAATTACCGACATGAATACTTCGACCTACTGCGTGATCACTATACTTCACGCGTTATTGATGAGGAAGCCTGGACATTATAGGGTAAATATTGTACAAGCTGATGCGGTTTGGTTGGGATATTATTTAATTGCATATGAGGAGTTTGGAAAGGTCTTTGAGGGTGGTAAAGACGAGTTACCTTTCTGGGCTCCATATGAGCTATTCCGAAGTAGAGAGGAAGAGGAATTCTATTTGGCAGTGAACGATGACCCTAAATTCAGTAGATTATGTAAACTATTAGGCTTAGAGGAGTTGCTAAAGGATGAAAGGTTTAGGACTAATTCTGATAGAGTAAAAAACAGAAAGGAATTACATGAGCTATTACAAGATAAGTTCACTAAAATGAAGCTCGATGACATAGTTAACTTACTAAGTAAGAATGATATCCCTGTAGCAAAAATGAATAAACTTCAAGAAGTTGTAAATGCTGGCTTTATAGAGTGGGAAAAAAGATATAATAGCAATACAATAATTCCAAAGCTTCCATTACCCGGTTCACTAGATAATAAAAAGGAGCCCAGTTTAGGGGAAAATACCGTGGAGATATTAAGGGAATTGGGATACAACGAAGAGGAAATAAAGATAATGATAAAAGAGAATGTAATTAGGTAAAAAGAAAAATATTATTTTAGATATTATTTAATACTTCCTCCATCTGCGCCATTGAAGCTACATATCCATTTAAGGTGACTTCTATCAACGTTGGACCCTTATATGCTATTAATATGGTGTGTGGATATGGAGCATTAGAGGCGAAGTAAATCACCCTATACCCATTATATTCAGTAGAGTTATAGATTAGCATGTAGTTCTGTGAGAAGTGGTGGTGATGATGTTCATCTTGTATAAAATGGGATAGAGGAAGAACGAAGTGACTAACATTTGAAGTGAATTGAACTACGTTTATCATCATTTTAACTTTAGTCCCATTTATATTACCTACGAGCACTTCATGGTCTAATGTCTTGACATGTTGGGGAAATGGTATAGTAACGTTAGTTCCATTAGCGTAATATATGGTGATGTTTTCTGTAGGATATACTTTCAAATAAGTCTGGTTTTGCAATACTTCCCAAGAACCTCCAAAGATTGCTTGAGCTCCAGAGGAGGAGAGAGCAACAATCTTTGATGAAGAACCCATAAGGGCTGACATTGTAGTTACTGAAATTGCAACTATGGCTATCGCAAGAACTACAGGGATTAGAAGTTTAGTTTTCATATGAGATAAGGGATGTTTATCATATTTAAACTCTTTCGAAATATGTTTGTTAGTCAGTTTAATAGATATATCTTTTTTATAGTCTCTCTGTTGGAAGCGATTTGCAACTGAAAGCCTTGCCTTTTAGTTTAACTATTTGCCAAATGACTATGCTCGCCAATATTGGTATTCCATCTTAACTAGACTTGCGATGATCATCAGTTACTAATGGATTAATATACGCATATACAAATAAAGAGATCTAAGTTGCCAATTTGCTTATTAGTTCCCTTATCTGAGAAAGTGAAGCCTTGTAACCATTAAGCGTTATTTCGATCAGCGTTGAATCATTATAAGCGACTATGATCGTTTTTGAATACGTAAAAGATGTCTCTGAATAAATTATGTAATATCCATCATATTTATAATAGTTACTATTGTTGGTAAAGATCTCATTCCAACTAATATTTGACGAAAACTTCACGACAACTATTATCATCTCCACATTAGTATTATTTACATCCCCTACGAGTACCTCTTGTTCAATTGATTCCACTTTTATTAGCTGTTGCGAAGTAATATTTGTACTGTTGGCATAGTACATTGTTATCGTGCCAATAGAATTTGAATTAGTATCGTTTCGTACAACTTCCCAATTCCCACCAAAGATGACTTCAGCCTCTTGAGGGGAAAGCAAAAGATCACTTGAGGGATATACCATTATTAAAGCAAATGATATTATAATTATTAGAACTATAAAAATCAAGACTTTCTTATCCATGTGGATATGCACAGCCTTACAGTTATTTAAATTTTCATCTCTTAACTATAATATTATCATTCCAAAACATCTTGAAGAAAACTATTGTAGTAATCACAACGGGTATTACTAGGACTGATATGGAGAGTGATAGTCCAACTATCTCTGATACGAAACCAATTGTGGCTGGTACTACTAAGAACAATAAATTGTTATAAGCTGAGAAATACGAATTCACCGCATTCCTTTCAGCTATACTTGTAGCCCTACTTATCATTATGGTAGCCATGGGAAATATTGAACCGTGAGGTATTCCCAGTAGTGCTATAACTGCAAGGAAAATAGAGTAGTTCGGAGCGTATAGGATTCCAAATAACCCCAAAATTGTTATAATGACAGAGATTAGCATTGGCATTCTGAGGTTTTCGAAAGGTCTAATAGTCATTGTAAGTCTAGTTAAGAAAGACATTATATAGAATGGCAAAAAGACAAAGTAGGCATCAAAGTTAGGTAAGTTGAATCTATCCTTAGCCAATATTGCCAAGAAAGTTGTAAATGCTGCGAATGGTACATTATATGTCGTAACTGCCAATGACCCGGCTATTAGACCCTTGTTTCTGATCACTGAGATCCCACTACTCTCTCTCTTAACATCTGGGAATCTAATTCTCGATGCAATTATAACTCCTATAACTGCTATAGGAATAAACCATAAAAATACGTCCCTATAGTCATATTTAGTTAGTAAATAGACTTCAAAGGCAGGGCCTATGATCAAACTTGTACTAAGGCTAGTTGAGTATAAAGATAGAAGCCTTTCAACTGATTTCTTATCGTTTGCTAAACTCGCTGCTGTTATTAGGTTAGGCATTACTAAACCAAATGCGATTCCAGCAAAGATTGAGATTATCCATATTGATATTGCATTAGACAGATAATAGAGCGGTAAGGAAAGTAAAATTATAACGTTGGATATTACAAATACTCTCTTTCTTAGCTTAGAATTAAGTTCAGGATTAATAAATGTTGTGGCGATGAAATTGAAGGCAAATAATAATGCTGATAAAAGGCCAACCAGAGAGTTAGATAGTTGAAGGCTATATTTAGCTAATAATGGAACTGTTGTAGTAACCATGTTATTAGTGGCCCTTGCTGAGATTGTCATTAATACAAGGAGTATGGCTGAGTAAATCAATGAATGTTTTGAGCTGTCCATTGTAGATAATGTAGTTGACAAGTTAAATTTAAACTTACTTACAAAAGTAGTAAACGTGTTAACTTTTTATCGATCGAATAAGCATAGCTTTATTAGACCAGCACGATCAGTAACCCAGTATGTTTGAAAATTTAAGTGAAGATCTAAGAAAGGCTTTGAATGAAGCTGGTTACATTAAGCCTACCAGAGTTCAAGAAGCTGTTATTCCAGAACTGATGAACGGTAATAGTGTAATAGTTCAAGCCAAGACCGGATCCGGTAAGACTGCAGCGTATGTTATTCCAATTCTAGAACGAAATAGCACAGCTTTAATTTTATCACCTACTAGAGAATTGGCAACTCAAATTCTAGATGAGATAAGGAAATTAGGGAAATATAAACAAATTGACGTTAGCTTGATAATAGGTGGAATGAGTTACGATGATCAAAGACAATCCAAAATAGTAGTTGGTACGCCAGGGAGACTTTTAGATCTGTGGAGTAAGGGTAAGATTGACTTCTCTGGTTACGATTTCGTTATAGTTGATGAGGCGGATAGAATGTTAGACATGGGCTTTATAGATGACATTAGAATGATATTGAACCATTCTAATGCTAAAATTACAGGGTTCTTCTCAGCTACAATACCAGATGAAATCATGACCCTCGCCAAAGAGTTCTCTAAGGATCTTAGAGAGATCGTATTGGATGAATATAAACCGGTAGAGGAGGTTAAACAGAAATTTGTGAAGGTTAGCAATGATTGGAGCGATAAGGTATCGAAATTACTGGAGGAAATAAATGGCGAGAAAATTCTAGTATTCGCTAGGACTAGGGATAGGGCTAGGAAACTATACTATTTGTTAAAGGGGAAGGGAGTAAATGTGGGACTTTTAAGTGGGGATATGCCGCAGAGCGTTAGATTGAAGAACTTTTACGGGTTCAAAAAGGGAAAGTACAATGTTCTGGTCGCAACTGATTTGGCTTCAAGAGGAATTGACATAATAGACGTTAATAAGGTTATAAACTTCGATATTCCCAGAGATGTGGAGACTTACATACATAGAGTAGGAAGGACTGGTAGAATGGGAAGAGTGGGTCAAGCAATAACATTCTATACGTTCAGAGAAGCTGACATGATTAAAAGAATCAATAACTTACTTGCAATTTAGGAAAACGTTTTTATTTTTGAACATTCATTTCCCTTACGTGCTAAGGAATACAATATTAATAATCCTTTTATTCTTATCTACACCATTACTTGCCGTTTCGTTACCAACCGGAGTGGTAGCTTATAGTGGCCCCATATACACAAATCAAGTATTAGGTTATGCGAATATAACATCACTTCTGGCTTATAACGCATCTGGTCCAAAATTTGGAGTTCCACCTTATGGTGCTTCGCTGCAATTAAACGTCATGCTACAGGTCAATACTAGCAATGAGGAGTACTATTTCTGGCTACAAAATGTGGCAGATTTCATTACAAATGAGAGCAAGATGTTCTTTAGTGACAATATTTGGAACTCAACTACTCCATTAGCTGGAATAAACAACTTAATTGGCAAGGGTGAAATATACTCTACCTCAGACCTTTTCTCTCATTCTTCATACTACGCTTATGGCACTTATTATATTAAATATAATTTCCCATTTTCGTTTTACCTTATAGTAAATGAAAGTCATAATAATCAAGGAGTATATGTTAGTTTCGGTTACGTTATTCTTCAGAACGGAAATATAACTTTACCAAATCCAACATTTTACGATACAGTTTTCATCCCAGTTAATAATTTGACCTCTGCCTCAATTATAATAGCTAATCAGACTACTCCTAATTTAAACTTAGGTATTATAACATATTTGGGAAACTACTTAGATGCTGAATTGGTATGGGGAGGATTTGGGAATGGTGCATCTACAACGTTCTTAAACATGTCCTCTTATCTAGCATTACTGTACATGAAAAACGGTAAATGGGTACCATTTTCACAAGTATATAATTACGGGAGTGACACAGCAGAGTCTACTAATAATTTACGTGTTACCATAGCAAAAAATAGAGACGCATACGTTACAATAGGAAAGCAGAATCCCGGATTGTTGACTACTAACTTTAACCCTTCAATCCCTGGCTTCTTATACTTGAATATTAGTAGTAAAATACCGTTTCTAGTTAATAACGTCATTTCACGTACTTTCTCTGGTTACGTTTCAGCCCCAATTAAATTAGGCTTCTTTATGAATTATTCCATTAACTCATCCTCCTTTGCAGTCCTCAATGGAAACTATCCTAGCTTAATAGAACCTAACGTCAGTTGGTTCAAGATTTTGAACATTATCCCTAACTACACATATTACTACTTGGTGAGAGTAAACTCATCTATTCCAGTTATTGCTGAGATAAATGGCAAACAAATTACCTTAAATGATACAAATTGGTTTGTTCAAGATACTCAAATCAGTATAGTCAATTACACATATCATAATGGTAGCGATGAGAGATACGTTATTTCATCAATTTCACCATCATCATCATTTGACATTACCAAACCTTTGAACGTAACCATAAACACAATAAAACAATATCGAGTTGTAATAAACTCCAATTTACCGGTATATTTGAATGGTAAAAGAGTTAATGGAGGCTTATGGATTAACGCTGATACAACTGTTAAATTAAGTGCGAGTATTCCCTTTTATGAAGTGGGAAGGTTTATCGGGACCTATAACTTAACACCAGGAGAAACCATAGTGGTGAGTAAACCGATAATTGAGACATTGAAGTTATCCTTTAATACCATACTATTAGGGATAATGGCGTTAATAGGCGTAATAATCGTTGTAATGGCGTTAATACTGAGAAAGAAAAGATAAAGTTATAGTGTGACTTTTTTGAACCTAAGTCTTACGTGAATATAAGCCAAAAATAACCCTATAAACATTGAGAGAATTATAAGCGCTAATGTATTGAAATTGATTATGGGCTTCATGGGTGAATATAGCTCTATACCTTGAAATAGAATGAGTGAAAGTCCTAAAGCCATTACGCCTATGATTATGTATTTCAATTTATTGTTTACATTCTGAAATTGTAGTCTTCTTCTCCATAATTCCCCCGTGAAATAAAATAGCACTATTCCAATTGTAATGAAGATGTATTTTACAAATACGGTATATAGAAATAATTCCCACCATTTAACAAGATGATTTAGCTCATATAACTGAATGAACACGAAAGAGGAGTAGAATATCATCCAATCAACTAATCTACTGTTCTTAAAGGGGCCGTAAATTCTAATCCAAGGCATCTTAACTATCTCCTTCAACCCTGGATCTGCAGTCTTATTTATTATGCTCACCGGATCCTCAAGATACCACATCATTCCTTTACTTTTCCTTATATTACCATGGTAGTCTAGTTCGTAATTCTTTACCAACCTACCTAAAGGGAAAAACAGTTCTACACCTCTATCGGTAGGTGATGTGAGTAAATCTAAAGCCATGTGAAGAAATATTCCTAACCCTAGGTAAAAGTTGAAATAGGTTACTGCTAGAGCGAAAAAGATGTTGTGGAAGAGAGCTCTATGTAGTTGATATTTAGCAAATATTTTCCTCTTAGTGAACACGTATTCCCTGTCCAGGTCAGGTATTGCTGCTCCTATCCCTACTAATACAGCTAAGGTTATATCATTGTGAAATAAAATTAAGCCAAACGCTAAGGCTAGTAGTATGTGACTGTGTAAATTCATATTATGTTGTTACCTTTTCTCGTCATAATAAATTTTATGGCAACATGAAATCAATAAATTCGTGGTTATAACCTTTGAATAATTAAATCTTTTTCTACGGAAAATTGAATAGTAAAAACAAGAAAAGTTATCAAGGAAAAACTTAATAGAGTTTCTGAGACGTAAAGAGAAAAAGGAGATTTAATAGCTTCCACCTAATGTATGAGTTTAAAAGTAAATTGTTTCCAAATAATACTTGCTGATCTTCACAAATCTCAAAACTAGCATAGACGAGTATTTACTAGAGGTAAGGCTTTTTATATATAAATTGAAGGTAGTTGGAATCATCCATGATGAAACTTAGTTGGGGCGATCAAGTTCTCATTGCAAATTCACTATATTTCAAAAATTATGACGAATTTAACTGAGTAAAAACGGTCTATAAAGATAATACATGTCTAATCGTGACATAGCGTCGTCATTAGTATATAAATTTATAAAAAGAGAAATCTCTACAAATAGTAGATGCAAAATAACGTTTTGTATATCTTATTCTAATATACAAATATAAATATCTCAATGACGACACTAAGAATCATGTTATCATTTTTATATTTATATTATTCGCAAATTATAATCGCAATGGATCCCAGAATCGTCATTTAGTTGAAAAGTATCTCGATAAAAATAACGAGACTTTTAGATTTTGTATTTTATTTAACTAGAAACTTTTCAACTATATTGGGAAATTCTATTCATTGATATAGATTAATGTTTAAGTTTTAATGAGTAAAAAATTTAAGGAAGTAAAAAACGATTGGTAAATTATGAAGGAAGAAACTAAAGTTTCAATCGCGGCAATGATAGGTATAGCATTCGAATTTTATGATTTTTTGATATTCGGTTTCGTAGCGGGCATTTTAGCCAGCTTATTCTTCCCATCTGGAAATAAAATAGTGTCACTTCTTGACACGTTTGCTGTATTTGCTACAGGTTTTGCTGGTAGACCTTTAGGTGCTATAGTATTTGGTCATCTAGGTGATAAGATAGGAAGAAAATATACGTTAATAATTACAATGACATTAATGGGATTATCGTCATTATTTACTGGTTTGCTACCGAGTTATGCCACATTGGGTATTTTAGCACCCACGTTATTGACAATTTTAAGATTGCTTCAAGGGTTTTCACTTGGAGGTGAATTCGGAGGAGGAATTACTCTCTCAGCGGAATTTGCAGACCCTGGGAAAAGAGCTTTTTATACCGGAATTGCTCAAATGGCCCAAGGCATAGGCCCACTGATGGCTACGGGATTAATATTCGCCTTCAGTAGTATTATGTTACCTAATACTTTCGCATCTATTGGCTGGAGAATACTTTTTGTAATTGGTGCATTTATCGCAGTAATAGGAGTTATAATTAGGCTAAAAATTTCTGAATCGCCGGTGTTCAAAAAAGTTAAAGAGAAGAATGAGATTTCCCATTTCCCATTAGGTGATGCTTTCAGAATGTATTGGAGAAGGATACTGTTGGGTTTAGGATTCATAGTAGGTGGTACCACAATGACATATGCCACTAGTGTTTTCGCATCCTCGTATTTAGAAGACGTAATAGGAGTACCTGCACGAGTCGTTTCATTGGCATTAACGATAGGATACATTGTTGAGGCAATATCTATACTCTTGTTCGCAATGCTTGCCGATAAAGTAGGAAGAAAGCCATTAATGGTAGCGACTGCAGTGGGCTTACTAGTCCTTGTATATCCATATTTCTTATTAATCTCCACTGGTCAATTCTTACTAATATTGTTAGCTCAAATTATATATTCCGTGGTAGGTTCAATGTCAACTGGAGCATATGCGGCTGCATTAACAGAGTTGTTCCCAACCAAGGTAAGGTATACAGCCTTATCCTTTGATTACCATGTGGGAGTCGCGGTATTTGGAGGAACCACACCATTCATTGCAAGCTATTTGATTTACGCTACTGGGTACAAATTAGCACCAGTGTATTGGGGAATAGCTGGGATGATTGTAACGTTAATAGCGTACTTGTTGTATAAGGAAACCAAAGGAACAGTGTTCGAGGGACAAGAAACAATAAAAAGATAAGATGATGGTCATGGAGCTAGCCATAAGAGACGGAATCGTTTTTAACGGAAAGGAAGTGATAGGGAAAGCTAATATCTATATTAGAGAAGGAAAAATTGTAGAAGTATCTAGAGAAGATCACAGTGCTAAAATGGAAATTGATGCTAAAGACATGTTCGTAATGCCGGGATTAATCGACGCTCATATTCATCTTTCTGGAATCAAAGGTGGTAGTCTATTAAAGATAATGTTTGAGAAACCAGAGTACAGAGTACTTCGCGCTGCTAAATGGCTAGAAAAATTATTGTTAGCCGGATTTACGACTGTTAGGGACTGTGGAGAGACAGTATCGTTAGCCTTAAAGAGGGCTATAAACGAGGGAACTATAAGTGGGCCTAAGGTAATTGCAGCTGGGAAACCTATTACTCAAACTTTTGGACATGGGGAGTTAAGTCACGATGTACCGTTAGAGTTCTCAAAAACGTTAAGCTTTTCTGAATTTTGTGACGGAGTGGAATCATGTATTCACGCCGCCAGAAAAGTTCTAAGGGATGGTGCTGATTTCATCAAAATATTCGCAACTGGTGGAGTGCTATCACAGAGGGATAGACCAGAACATCCTCAGCTAAGTTATGAGGAAATTAGGGCAATAGTCAATGAAGCTGAAAAAGTAAATACTTACGTAGCAGCTCATGCTCATGGAGATAGGGGAGCAAGGATTGCAATAGAGGCTGGGATAAAAACGTTAGAACACGGCACCTTACTTAAGGATGAGACGCTAAAGTTAATGAGGGAGAAAAACGTAACCTTGACTCCAACATTAGCAATTCAAGAGTTAATATTCAAATACGGTAAACAGATTGGAGTTGATGAGTGGGGACTTCAAAAGATCACTTCCGTAAGGGAGAGTATTGCAAATGTTGTTAGAAAGGCTAAGGAGTATGGGGTTACAATAATAAGCGGTACTGATCTGGGCTTTGAGACAGGATTGGAGGAGATTGACATGGGGAAGAATTGGATGGAGACTGTGTTGCTTGTTGAGAGAGGAGGACTGTCTCCAATTGAGGCTTTAAGAGCTTCAACTTATGATGCTGGAATGGCTATTGGAATTAACGCTGGTGCCATAGAGATTGGAAGAGATGCTGACATCATAATTATTAATGGCGATCCTACGCAAAATATGAGGGAAATATCTAAGGTAACTAATGTAATTCAAAACGGAAAATTGGTAGTGGAGAATAATAAGTCAATTAAAGGTTAAGTTTTTCTTCTCTTTTTTATAAACCTTTTAAGTTTTAAATGTATAATTAACTTATGGCGAGTTATGAAGAAGTTAGAAAGAGTTTTTCATGGAATGAGGTAATTAAATCTTTAGATAAGAACCCACTAGACGTGTTGACTTCTCACGATGGTATAGCAATTAAAAGATTTACTAAGGACGTTGTGGAGGAGATAAGCTTCTCAGATCTTAAAAGAAAGGCGTTGAGACTTGCCTTATATCTCAGGGAGTTTCATGATGTTAAGAAGGGAGACGTGATAGCTGTATTGGCTTCAAAGAAAATAGAACAAGTTATAGTACTTTTAGCAACGTTGTCGCTGGGAGCAATTTATCAGCCATTATTCACTGCATTTGGGCCGGAAGCGATTAAGATGAGGACTAGGGATGTGAAGCCAAAAGTTATCTTTTGCCAAAATGATCAAAAGGATAAGGTAAGTGATGCGATACCTTTCTCCAAGTTCGACGAATTATTAAGTTACGGTGAATTGAAGAATATTGAAAAGATAAATTGGGATGACCCAATAGTTTTACTTTACACGTCTGGTACTACCGGAGCTCCTAAAGGGGCTCTAATCGCTAAGAGGTTATTACTCAACACTTATGTTTACATGAAATATGGTATAGGTATTAGGGAAAGTGACGTATTTTGGAACCCTGCAGACCCTGGATGGGCTTACGGATTGTATTATGGTATAATAGGACCACTGATGTTCGGAAAGACCGTTATTTTCCTTGACGAGCCGTTTAACCCGGAGAGGACAATGGAGTTCATGAAGGAGAATAAGGTTACTAATTTTGCCTTCGCACCCACGGCATATAGGATGATAGCCGGAACGATTAAGAGGAAATATGATTTAGTATTAGAAAGAGCTAGTTCTGCTGGTGAACCGCTTAATCCAGAAGTTATAAGATGGTTTATGGATAATTACAATGTTACTATCAAGGATCATTATGGACAAACCGAAGTTGGAATGGTTGTTTATAACGGCTGGGGATATGAAACAAAAATAAAAATAGGGAGTATGGGACTACCAGCTCCCGGTTATGAGGTAGATGTAATAGAGGATATTATAGCTGTCAAAAGAGATTCACCAGGTTTTCACTTCTTAGGATATTTAAATAATCCAGAGAAGACCAAGGAATCATTTAGAGGCGATTGGTACTTAACTGGTGACAACGCGTATAAGGATGAGGAAGGATATTTCTGGTTTGTTGGAAGGAAGGATGACGTGGTTAAGGTATCCGGTTATAGGGTTGGACCATTTGAAGTTGAGAGCGTACTTCTAGAATTTCCCGCAGTACTAGAGTCGGCTGTTGTTGCCGACGAAGATCCAATACGGGGACATATATTGCACGCTTATATTGTACTTAAAAGTGGATATACGCCGAGTGAGGAATTGAAGAAAGAGATCATTAATTTCGTCAATAGCAAATACTCTAGACACGTACATCTTGAGAAGGTTGATTTTGTGGATAAGCTTCCTAAAACCGAGAGTGGTAAAATACAGAGATATTTATTAAGAAAGAAATAAAAATCCTTTATTTTACCTTATTAATTTCATATATGCATTATGTTATTCTCTTTTTCTCCAAACCTAAGTATATCATTAAACTCAAAAATAGTCCTAAATACCAACCGTAGTCGTATAGCAAAGCTAACTGAGGAACTAGAAATCCTATTACTGGAACAGAAAACCCTATTACCATTGCAATTAATGCATTAATATTATAACCTGATACATACCAATACCTTCCATTTGGCTTAAATAGGTCTGCTAGTTTAATTTCAGTCTTTCCTAAAATCCAGTAGTGAGCAATCATGACTCCTGCAACAGAACCTAAACCCGCTCCAATCAAATTTATCACATTTTCTATACTTGAGGCGCTATTATACCACAACCATGGGGCGTAAAGTAAACCCAGAACTGCAGATACAATAGCTGATTTAGACCACGTGTTAAGCTTCTTTGGGAATAAACTTATCAAGTCGTAAACCGGTGAGACGATATTCGCAGCAACGTTAACTGAGATTGTTGCAATGACTAAACTGATTCCTAAGATTAACGTTATGTATAGATTGTCAGTAAAGAGATACATTATATTAACTGGATTAACGTAATTAATTGCTTCGCTACTTGGAATATGGTAAATGTAAATCACTGCAGATGCTAACCCAACTGCTATGAAGCTGAAAAGCAACGTAAGTATAGGTAGACCAACAGTTTGTCCTATTAGTTGGTCCCTCTGGCTTCTAGAAAATCTCGTGAAGTCAGGAATGTTTAGAACTAATGTTGCCCAAAAACCTGCCATTGTGGATACTGCTAAGGCTATGTTAGCTAATGAAATGCTACTGCCCTTTATTTGGAACAATGGTGATAGGCCATTTGCAAGAGTAACTACTTGAATCATTAAACCTCCTAAGATTACTATTACCAAGGGGCCAGCAATTAGTTCGAATTTCCTTATCTCATCCATTCCCTTAAACAATACTAATACGTTAAGTAACCAAAAGAGGAAGAACGAAATTGCCAGATGGAGTGGCATTCCTAAGAGTTCTACTGAGATTGTTGACCATGAGGGATAGAAGATTGAGATGAGGGCATCTAATATTAGACCCCCTGCGTAAGTTTCTACGGAAAACCAAAACAGTGCTGAAATTGCCCTCATTATTACTGGTACTCTAGCACCCTTTATTCCGAACATTGGTCTAATTGATGAGGGAAATGGAACTCCCCATTTTGTACCTATATGCCCATTTAAGTATAGCGCTATTAACAAAGTAAAGTAAGCTATTGCAATGGTCATTAACGCTATTAGGGGACCGAATTCAAATGTTAGTAGTCCAGCTAACATAAATGCGGGAACGTTATGTATCATTCCAGCCCATATTGTAGTGTAATTTATCCATGTCCATGTTTTTGCGCTTTTAGGAAGTGGTGCTATATTTGGATTGTAGTAATTGTCTGGTACTACAGTCCTTCCTTGATTATATTCTGTTAAGTCCAAATTAACGTGGTTTATTTCTTGTTCTGACATCTTTCACTATTGCTAAAAAGTGGTATATAAATTAAACTGATTAAAAGAGAGAGTAATTTTTAATCTAATCATGAATTAGGAAATACCAAAAATCTCCAATATTCTATAATTATGTTTCTCAAATTTACTAGAGTCGATGTAAATAGATAAAAGGAAAAACGACTTATACGATATTATATATACATTATTTATGAGGTGTGTTTTTTGACATATAATAATTCTGAGAAAAAATTGAGAATTCGTCCTAGTTCATCTCTCCTGAGGTCACCAATTCAGTAAGAGTTTAATTCCGCATTTGCGAACTACGAAATCATTACCTCTTAAACTGTACGATTAGCGTACACTTCTTTAGATATTACTTTAAAAAGACCTATCTTATTTCGTAAATAATTTGTATGACAAGCGTCAGTAACTCCGATAAGTTGTTAAGGAAAGAGTTGGGTCTCTTGGATCTAACCTTTTTATCTTTAAGTGCAATGATAGGTTCAGGTTGGTTACTAGCTTCATTAAGCGTGGCATCTATAGCGGGCCCCTCTGGAGTTTTATCTTGGATAATAGCTGGGATAATGACAATGTTTATAGGGTTAGCCTACGCTGAACTCGGGAGTTCAATACCTAAAACTGGTGGGATAGTTAGATATCCAGTTTACTCCCACGGAAGTTACACCGGATTTGTCATAGCGTTCCTTTATCTTCTCTCGGCAATCTCTACGCCTTCTATAGAGGCTTTAGCAACAATCGAATACTTAACTAGTGTAAACCCCACTTTGAGTAAATTGCTTACTAACTCAACGGTTATTAACGGCACACCAATTACTATATTGACGCTTCCCGGATTAATGTTTTCCGTTCTTTTATTATTTATCTATTTCTTAGTAAATTATTATGGTATAAAGATCTTAGGGAAAACGAATTCTGCCATAACTGTTTGGAAATTGATCATACCAATTGTTACATTTGTGTTGCTATTTTTCGCATTTAAGTCAAGTAATTTTACAAATTATGGAGGAATATTTCCGAAAAGTGTTGCATCAAATTATGTCGGTCCAGTCGGTATGCTGTATGCAATACCCTCAGCTGGGATAATCTACTCATATTTAGGATTTAGACAACCAATAGAGTACTCTGGAGAGGCCAAAAATCCTGAAAAGAACGTATGGAGAGCCATAATTCTCTCGATAATAATTGCCATACTAATTTACACTTTCCTACAAATAGCTTTTATAGGTGCAATAAATTGGATATCTGCTGGAATAACTCCAGGCAATTGGTCAGCACTACTGAATAGTAAGTGGGCTAACAGTCCATTCTACAGTGAGCTGGAAGCTGAAGGACTAGCGATAGCTGGAGCCTGGGGATATGTACTTTTAATAGATGCGGTTCTATCTCCCAGTGGAACTGGATTAGTTTATACTGGTACATCAGCTAGGACACTTTATGGTTTAGCAGCAGAAGAATATTTCCCATTAATATTTAAGAAATTAAATAGCTATAGAATCCCTATGTGGTCCTTAATTACATCCTTAATAGCCAGTATCATATTCCTACTTCCGTTTCCAAGTTGGTATTTATTAGTTGGATTCAACTCCTCAGCTACTGTACTCACGTATATTATGGGCGGTATAGGTTTACAAACCTTGAGAAAAACAGCCCCTGATTTAAAGAGAGGAATTAAGATACCTTTTGCAAGCATTATAGCGCCAGTTGCTACAATAGTTTCCTTGCTAATAGTGTATTGGGCAGGGTTTACAACATTGTTTTATATCATCTCAGCTTTATTTATTGGAATTCCAATCTTCTGGATAAATTATGCTGTGAAGATTCTAGGACTAAAGAAATGGATTGGTATTAGCTTAGGAATATCACAACTAGTTGTAAATATCATATTAACTATAATCGGATATTATAACCTAGTTTTGAGTAACGATAATCCTTTACTATACTTTACACTATTTATATTGATGGCGTTAACACCCTTAATAGTTGCTTATCTAACTGTAAACACTAATGAGAAAGTACACCTGAAGAGTGGATTTTGGCTTATGGGCTTAATTATTGCAATTTACATTATTAGTTATCTTAGTGAATTTGGACCATCAGGCAACTCTGCTCCTATAAGATTCCCTTATGATATTGTAATAGTTTCGATAATAGGTATAATATTCCATTATCTAGCCGTTTTAAGTGGTTTTAGAACCAAGGAAATAGAGGAAATTGTTGAGGATCAGAAGGAGAGAGGAGATTAATTGAAAAAATGTTACTTCGAATCCTAATGAAAACTTTTTAATCAAGAAATTATATCTTATTTTAGGTCGAAAAATCATGCTAAAATAATGAAAAGTAGTAACTGCTTATTATGATCGATTCGAATTTCAAAACAATTTCTAAAAAGCAAATAACAACTAAAAACTATTTATTACATTTTGGTAGCATATCAATTAATAAATTCCCTTTTTATATCGTTTTGACTT
Source organism: Saccharolobus shibatae B12 (assembly GCF_019175345.1). Lineage (NCBI taxonomy): Archaea > Thermoproteati > Thermoproteota > Thermoprotei > Sulfolobales > Sulfolobaceae > Saccharolobus > Saccharolobus shibatae. The sequence continues at coordinate 2,008,151 of NZ_CP077717.1, forward strand.
TTTCACCTAAAGAAAATTGTGAGTTAAGAAAATTTTAAAGCTGTGCTGGAATAAATTTTTATTCCGGGAAAACGAATTTATATTGATGGAAGAAGTTCTTAGTTCGAGTCTCTATACTCAACAAGTCAAAAAGTTATATAAAGTCGGAGAATTATTGGGCCTTGATAACGAAACTTTAGAAACACTTTCTCAGCCCGAAAGGATAATTCAAGTTAAGATACAAATTAGAGGGTCTGATGGTAAATTAAAGACATTTATGGGTTGGAGGAGTCAGCACAACTCGGCTTTAGGCCCATACAAGGGCGGAGTTAGGTATCATCCTAATGTTACGCAAGATGAGGTAGAAGCGTTATCTATGATAATGACGTGGAAGAACTCATTACTACTATTACCATATGGAGGAGGAAAAGGCGGAATTAGAGTAGATCCTAAAAAGTTGACTAGGGAAGAGCTAGAACAGTTGTCAAGAAAGTTTATTCAAGCCATTTATAAATATTTAGGTAGCGAATTAGATATCCCAGCCCCAGATGTGAACACAGATTCACAAACCATGGCATGGTACCTAGATGAGTACATAAAGATAACTGGAAAGGTTGATTTCGCAGTATTTACTGGAAAGCCAGTGGAACTAGGTGGAATAGGTGTTAGATTATACAGTACTGGACTTGGTGTTGCTACCATAGCTAAGGAAGCTGCAAATAAGTTTATAGGAGGTATTGAGGAAGCTAGGGTAATAATTCAAGGATATGGAAATGTTGGATATTATGCAGCTAAATTCCTAAGCGATATGGGAGCTAAAATAGTGGGAATTAGTGACTCTAAAGGTGGAGTAATTAATGAGAAAGGAATAGATGTTGGAAAGGCTATGGAAATAAAGGAGAAAACTGGAAGTGTGATAAATTATCCTGAGGGAAGAAAAGTAACAAATGAGGAATTACTAACATCGGATTGTGATATATTAGTACCGGCAGCACTTGAAAATGTCATAAATAAATTTAATGCTCCCAAGGTTAAGGCTAAGCTTATTGTTGAAGGTGCAAATGGTCCATTGACTGCTGATGCAGATGAAATAATGAAACAGAGAGGTATAGTGGTTGTGCCAGATATACTTGCTAATGCAGGTGGGGTTGTTGGAAGTTATGTTGAGTGGGCTAATAATAAAATGGGTCAAATAATTAGTGATGAGGAGGCTAAGAAGCTTATAGTCGACAGAATGAACAATGCTTTCAATACGCTATACGATTATCGTCAAAAGAAATTAGAAGATCAAGACCTTAGAACTGCTGCCATGGCATTGGCTGTGGATAGAGTAGTAAGAGCTATGAAAGCTAGAGGTCTATTATAAGACTTTTCCCTTGGGCTAATCCTAGACCCCTTAAAGAGGGAGATAAGACAAGGTAGGATAATAATGAAATAAAGAATAGAGCTTGATTAGCGTTCAACTTTTATAATTTATTACTTAGCTCCTTAAATATATAAATTTTACTAATTTTTATTCATCAAGAGAAAATTAACTATTTAAATTTTTAATATATTGAAATAAAATTCGTTATTCGTTATATTTTTCTAAACGTTAAAATCTCTTATTTCTTATGTAATGCTTTTTAGTAAAGTTATATTATAATAATGTTAGTTCCTTCACACTGAGATAAGGAGTAAGATTAAATGATATATGCTGATTCTTTTCCCATCTAGATATAAAAAATTACTAAGATATATATATTGCGGTTTACAAAGTTGAAGGTTAATGGGGGGCAGAAGCTTCGCCTGCGGAGACGGATAGCCTTATGTTTAGATACATCTTTTTTAACGATAATTCGATAGGAGGAAGAAGAACCCATTCAGAGCAGCTGTTTTCATGAAGATTGGGATAAACGACCCTCCTACTAGCCCTCTCCAATCGTTATGTAAAAGTATTAAGATATGTTCTCCTCTGGTTAAAAGAAAATTGATAAGATAAACCCTACTAAGAAAGGAGTTAAAACTATTATTCATCAAGATGTTTTGTGGATTGCTTCAATTTTTAGCTGAGCAAACATTAAACTCACTTTTAATCTAACGTTTAATTTTGAATTTAAGAAAATTCAATGAATCTAACATCTAAGAGAATTGAAGAACTCCACAAAGCAGTTCCCATAACTAAGTTTTAATGTATCTTTAATCACTTAATATCATTACCATAAACGATAAAATATCACCAAAATAATTTTAGTAAAATGTTATTATTAATGCTAGTCATAATATCGTCATTAGTATATAAATTTATTAAACAAGGGAAAATCTCTACAAACAGTAGGTGCAAAACAACGTTTTGTATGCCTTATTCTAATATAGAAATATTAAATAGCTTAATGATGACACTAAGACGTTAGTTACATTACAGTATTACTCTAGCAATATTTAAATATAACACTGTACTATCCCTTTACCCATGAGATTGCTTAACATACTATTCTTGGCAATGTTAATTCTTCCATTATTTTCCTTTTTTACCTTATCCCTAACTTTATCTGACCAAATACAATTACCTCCTCGCTACTATTCCTATATTAGTGATAATGTTACACAAGGAAGTGGTATTGACGTAATTTTTTACGCATCGTCACCAATAACCTTCATGATTATGACTCCTTCGCAATTTTATCAATTTAATCAAACGGGTTTATCTCAGTCAATATATTCAACTACTACTAATTCTCTTAGTAAATTCTTTCCACTCACAAGCGGACAATATTATATTGTTTTCGATAATAACATTAGTAATAATCCTGTTACGTTAAATTACTATATTCTAACAAGACCCTTGCCTACTGGTATAGCCGATTACGGTCTTAAGGCTAACAATGGTGTTATTAGTCCTTATGTAGAGAAGATTAAAAGTGTGATAGGTGCTGTTGAGATTAACAAATTACTAGCGTATAATTTAACACCACCAGCTGGTATAAGTCAATACTCTGCATCCATTCAATTAAATGTAGTTCTTCAAGTTAATACGATAGGTGGTTCTCAACAACTTTGGTTACAGAATGTTATACAAATTTATACCAATAATTATTCCTACAGATTTGAAGATAATATATGGAATTTCACTGGTAAAATCTCAATTCTATCTAATAGTAGTGTGAAGGGTAATGGATTAGTTTATGTTACTAATGACGGAAATGACTATTACGCATATGGTACCAATTTCTCTACACTATTATCACCCTCTTTAAAATACTTACTCATAAACACATCATACACTTCTCAAGGTTCCATGATATCTTTTGGGTATATGAACCAGAGCGGTTTAACCATATGGTACGATAATGTCACCATATTAATACCTAATACGTTATCAGCATATATCCTTGTAGATGGTTATAACTTCACTGCACGGTAGACCCAAAATCACCTCCCTAAAAATAAATCTATTACATTAATAAGCATATTTATTAGTTTAAATAGAAAATTTTCCAGATTGAATAAATCACCAGGAAACAAAAGGATAAGCAATAATCTGAACTCTTCCCTCCTCACCACACCCTTAAATATGGTGTACAAGGAGTAGAAAACCATGGCCAGCACGAAGATCAACGTGCGGAAGACGAACTTAGTGGAACTGGTGAAGGGAAGGAAAGCCTTGATGTTCCTGTAAGAGGTCTCTATGGGACTCCTTACCTTATTGTACAACCTCAACACCTCCTTCTTCGGTAGGTCAAGATTAGTCGCCCTAGCGAAGTAAACAACCTTCTTCTTCCTCTTGATTTTCTCCCTGCGATACACGATCAGCCTGAACTTAACCTGTTCATCCCTCCTATGCCTCTTACTATTTGTCATGTACTCTCCATCAAACTCCTCATAGACTTTCACGTCCCCAACGGGAACTCCGATTATATAATTGAACTGCGAAATGAAGTTAAGCACATCAACTGTGTAGAAACCCGCATCAAGAGCTATTAACCTTATCTTGAATCCCATTGCAACAACTTGCTCCACGAGGATCTTCACGATATCATCCTTGGTCATCCCGTTCACATGTGTGACGAAAGCCAGTAGGAGTACTTTCCCATCATGTTTAGTCGTTGCTGTTGCGTAGTTCCACGAGTTTCCCTTTTCCGAGCTTCCGAGTCCTTCCACCGGTTTCCCGTACCAAGTTTTGGTGGTCCAGTCTATTGAAATGTCTATTTCCTTTTCTCCCTTCAGCGTATCCAAGGATATTTTCCTCACTTGTTCCAAGAGTTTCTCAACTACTTCCACACCTTGCTCCTCCGCGTAATTCCTCACGGTTTGTGGTGATACGTTGTATGCGCTTGACTTGTTTTCTATGGAGTCGTTCCATAAACACGCGGAGACTAGCGTTTTTTCTACGTTCTCTGCCTTTTTTCCTTGGAAGTCTAACATGGAAAGTAATTTATATCCTATTTGTTGAATGTTATTTTGGTGGGGAAGACAAGGTGTTATCACCTTGGTTCACCTCGTGATAATACCGTCTTCCTCACCTTAAGCTTTTCTTCAATTTGTTGAACTCCTAATATAGTTATAAATTCCATTTATTTTCTATAAAATTAATAGTACCTTACCGGAATTATTTTTGTAAAATGATTTTGGGTCTACCGTGCAGGAGGACTTGCTTACGATGCAGAGCTAATATTAGGTGGTGGAGGCAATGGTGAGTTTACATTCTTTAATGAATCAAATGTGGAGTTAGCTATGATCTATCAATATTTAAACGGAACTTTAGCACCCCCTAAATTCCTCTTCCCCTTTGGTCTGGATACTGAGGAATCCGCAGATAACTTATATACTGTTTCATATAATGGTGTTTATTTAGTGAGTAGTGGTTATCAAGTTATAAATAACTTAAACGAAAACGTATCACAGTTGAGATTTAACGTTGTTAATTACACTAAAGTTACAGACCAGAATTTCCCATACGTATTTACTATAAACGTCTCTGGTGGAGTTTTACCGTATAAGTTAAACGTTACAATTAACAATAGTAGTGGAAATGAGTTATCTGGATATACTTACGTTCTATTCCCCTCTATATCGACGTATTATTTACCCTTAAGTCCGCTTTCTCCAGGTAATTATACTATTAAAATAAAACTTACTGATTTTAATGGAAATTCAAAATCTTACGAATTCTCACTTACAATAAATCCGCCCTTAAAAGTACAAATGCTTAACGTAACCAATTATACAGATCTTGCATTGCCATACTTTAACTTTACCTCAATAATAAGCGGAGGTACTAAGCCATATAACATCACTATTACAATATCTAATGATAGTGGGATATTATCAGAAATATATAAAATTATAAATTACACTTCAATTGCATATTATACAGTAAGCATGAAGGGTTATAGTATAGGAAAATACACCATTCAAATAGAAGTTAAGGATTACGCAGGTAGTATAAATGTTTCAAAATATAATTTCACTATCAATCCCAATCCCTATATTTCTACATTAAGTTATACCTCCGAGACAGATAAGGGATTAAGGGAAGTAATAAAGGCTATAGGTAAAGGAGGAGCTGGAAGCCTTGTATATTACTGGTACGTTAATAACTCTTTAGTAAGTAGTGGAGCTGGAGACGAACTGTATAATTTCACGCCTTCTAATATTGGCGAATATAACATTACTGTTATGGTAAAAGACGTTCTAGGGATATCATCAGCAAAGAGTGTTATTATAAAGGTTAACCCTGATCCAGTAGCTGAGCTGTCAATACCTAAAACTACTATAGATTCTGGAACTGAGTTTCCAGTTAACGCTACAGTATCTCTAGGAACACCACCCTACTATATTTCTTGGTATGTTAATGGAAGTTACATGGGTAATGGATCAGTTAAGGAATTAGACTTAAGCAATATAGGAGTTTATATAATAACGGTAACAGTGAGAGATTCTGCAGGTTATGTAATAAATGTGAGTAAACCAGTGTCAGTAGTCCCACCTCCTTCATTAAGTATTAAAGAACAAACTCAAGGAAACTTCATTCAGTACAATACATCAATTACATTATCGGCTTCAATTAATGGCGGAACTAATCCGTATTATCTTATCTTGTTAAACGGTAAACTTGTAGGTAACTACTCATCAACAACCCAGTTACAGCTTAAGTTACAAAACGGTGAAAATAATATTACACTCGTAGCTAAAGATTTATGGGGAAAAGCTGCTGTGAAAACTTTAATAGTTAACTCTGGATATAATTACGTGGACATAGGAATTATTGTAGGTATACTCTTGATAATAGTTATAATTGTTGTATTAGTAATTAGTAAAAGAAAATAATTTTTTAATTCTTTATAGTATTCTCCATAATGTAGACAGCAGTCCCATTAATTTAATACACATATAAATTTAGAAACTAACTTTCAGCTCAACCCGAGATTCATAATAAAAAGTGAATTGTAGCTTTTCTTTTAATTAAAGTGTTATAATAGATACCTTGAAGGAAAAAAAGGGCACAAATAAGGAATTACTAATATCGGACTGTGATATATTAATACTTGTGGCGCTTGAAAACGTCATAAATATGTTTAATGCTCCCTTCAGTGTAGGCAACAATTTCACTCAGAAACGTAGTTTAAATTCCCTTTCCTTCTTTTGTTTCAATCAATCGTAACCTATTATTAAAATTCTATCCCTAAGCTTATAGGAATAAAGAATTGCAAAATTAAAACTGTTTCTCGACATGGATATAAGCTCATCTTTTAGCTTTTCATTTTTTACATTGTCTGGCACTATCACTACATAATACTTAGCATTAGGTAAAAAAGTCTTGAAAAATTTCTGAACATCAACTATCAAATTGGGACTGAAGTACTTAATAAATCTCACGCTTCCACTTTTACTTACTATTTCAATTAGGTTGTCCTCAACAAATTCCGACAATTCCTCAATTGGTACAGCAGCCATTATATTTATAATTATTTTTCATGTTAATAAGTAGTTATGTATAATACTCCATAAGAAGTATATAGGATTTGTATAATTTGTACTGCAATACTTAAATAGAAAAAATAAGTAGGAAGCTCATGCATGTTGCCCAGCCTTAATTACGTAATTCCTAGTGAATAAAGCAACGATAAGGTTTAGGAACATTATACCAACTGCAGCAGTATACATGTAATGAAAGGCTGAATAAGATGGTACTTGAGCTACCGGTACAATTTGATTGTTATAATCGTATATTATCCATGTAGTGTAAGTGTCCATAAATACTGTTGAGATTACTGGGCCAATTGAACTTCCGATAGTTCTTATTAAAGTGTTCATACCTATTCCTATTCCTCTTTGTTCCTCTGGTAAAGATACTGCGACCATATTAACTAATGGAATCATAGTATTGACTAATCCTACCGCAGTTATCATAACGTCTAACACAACCTCATACACGGTATACCTAAAAGTATCTAAAAGTAAGTAACCAAAAATACTAATGACAGAACCAGTGATAAGCAATGGCTTAGGTCCAGTTGTGTTAATCAATCTACCTACTATTGGTCCAACAATCATCATTACTAAAGCTACTGGTGCCATTAAAAGCCCAGATTCTATTATGGATAAGCCTAGTCCATAGGGTTGAGGTAATTGAAGATAATAAACTAGCCCAGTGAACATTAAAAACATTCCAGCTCCAGATATTAACCCAGCAATGTTTGCGACCATTATGTTTCTTACTCTAAATAAATCTAGTCTCATTAAGGGTTCATTAGTTCTCCTCTCTGCCCATAAGAATATAGGAAACGCTATTACTGAAACCACAATTAATGACAACTGGCTAATTGAAGCCCAACCCACATTAGGACCATTAGATAAATATACTAATAACGGAACCACTGTTAACATAAGAAATGTTGCGCCTAAATAGTCTATCTTCTCCTTAGTCTTCTCGGGAATTTCAACTATGTACTTTGCGGAAATTATTACTAGAATTATTGATAGTAAAAATGCTGTATGAAATGCGTAAGGCCATCCCAAATCTTGAACAATGTAGGAACCTATTAATAATCCTAGGGCTGGACCAGCAGCAAGTGTCGCGCTTAAAATACCTTGAGCCCATGCAACTCTCTCTCTGGGAAATAGGTCAGTTATAATAGCTATAGCAAGAGGAAACGTTGCATAGCCCAGTCCTTGAATTGCCCTAGCAAATATCAAAAAGTAGATGTTTGGTGAGAATCCAGCTAATAACACTGCTAATGAATAAAAGCCAATGGATAAGAGGTAAACTTTCTTCTTTCCATACCTATCACCTAGTTTTCCAAAAAGTGGCGAAGCAATTGCTCCAACTATGAGATAAGCTGAGGTTATCCATGCAACCGTCGTAGCCGTAGTAGAGAATTGTGTTTCGATTTTCGGCAATGCTGGTATGACCATTGTCTCAACATAATTTACTAAAGTTAACATTAGAGTGAGGGTAACTAAAGTACGCATTGTGGCTTTAGAATCCATAAAGAAGTGAGCGGTATAAAGACAAATAAATTTTTCGATATATCTTTTTCAATGAACATAAAAGAATGATATAGTGTTAACTTCTTACCATAAATAGTGATGCTTTTAGTGACAACTTAGTTATTGTGGGCAACCATACTCAATCACACTTTAAAGGGCAAGACATTTTCGTCCAATATTGACGTCTAAGGTTGACCACAGTTTTTCACGCTGCAAGTTAAGTCATTGACCCTCTTAGACATGGATCGTAAGAACCACTTAGCATCCCATTTTAAGGCATTGAAATCCGTGTAAATCTTTAAGTACAAAACCTTCTTGAAAATTGTTCAAGGTCCTCTGCAGGTCTCTTGTCAAAGGAATAAAAGTGCATAGACTCCCCACTATTCTCCTCGAGGAACTCCCTCGCCTCATTACCGTGTATTCTTGCCGTTGCTAACAGTTTCTGATAAGTCATAAAGTTAATGTTATTTGTATTCATTTAACTTTTCAAATCCTTTTAACGCTATCAAGTAGGCTGATGCTGTATGCCTATCAAATTATTTTTATAATAATGTTATTACTATCATTCTTATTTTTCTTGATAGACTGTTTTTAATCACTTATTCCTTTTATAGAATTATGTTAATCTAGAGAGAATATTACAATTGACAATGAATCCTTGAATCACCCCTCTCCCTAACATATTTAAGGTTTTTGCATAGATTTATAGAGATCATTGTCCTTTAAACTATAAGCAAGTATACTTATACAAATATAATCCTTATCCTTGAAAGTCTAGTGAAGTATAAAGAAGTTAAATTAATATATAACTTAGATACTTTATATATCATGGAACACTTAAGTGTTAAAGAACTTGAAAGCTATCTTGATGATAATTTATTAAAGCTTTTAACTAAAGAAGATATAAGATATATATTTCTCATAAATGCAAAAATCATCTCAAACTTTGAAAAATTCTTTAGCATGTTCCTTCCAGACAGTGTTAAGTATTTTGTAGCAATATCTTCTGATTTACCAGTTAAGATAATTAAGGAAAGTTTAATTAGAGCTAAAGATGCACTAGAAGTATCGTGCCATATCACATCGAAACTACCACCGAAATCAATGATAGTAATTGGACTACAATCCGTAAGTGGGAGAGGAGAGTTAAAGAAGCCTTCAGCTTTACGAACCTAATCTTTCCTCTTATTTTCTCTTCTTCTTGTTCTGTAAAATCGTATATAAGGCTATTGAAAACGTTGCAACTAATACCATTACAATAACCCCATTACTGTAAAAAGTCTTTAAGGCTAAAGGAGATGAAGAGGTAGAAATGAATGAAATATTCGTAGGATTTCCACTAAAATTATTACTATTGTTTAGTTGCACAGAGCTTATTGTAATGTTTGCATAATAACTCCCATTATAAACTATTGAGAATGTTCTGTTAATCAGATAATAAGGTACTATTATTTCCGAGAAATTAGAGCCATTTTTTACTGCTAATAACTTATCAATAGTTTGAGGTTCTACTGTAAAATTCTTTACACTTACTACAAATTTTATACCAATAGATGAGTTCTCAACACTTTGGATTAATGGAAAATTCTCATTTACGTTAACGTGTATTATATAATTGCCTAGCATAAACGTTTTTGAAATTACGGCTATTATAAGTAGTAGAAGTAATGAAAATTTCATTATTATCTCTATACTTCTCACTCTTTAATAAAAGGTTTTTTAATATCCCAAGATTAATGAAAATATGGATATAATAGAACTACTTAAATTTGAACATGGTATATTTAGAATAAGGTTCTATTTGTTAGAAAAACTTAGTGATATATGGGAGGAATTAGAAACGTTACATAACTTCATAGTTAACGTTCACGCTAAAATGGAGGACCTATATGTCTTTAAGGATATGCCGGAAGCTAGGCCTTACTCAAATGACCATAAACTAATTGAGAAGTACGGTAACACAATAATTAAGGAGAAGAGAGTAGATTGGGTACCCAGATATGTGAAAATAGTGTTGGATCATAACTTAAATGAGGAGAAATACGTCTTTCCCAAGGTAAAAGAAAGAAAAGGTTTGGTCTTAGACGTTATAGAACAGTATGGCTTTGAAAACTATCAAAAAGTTACTGGTATAGATATAAGAAATTTCTAAATAGTGTAAACAAAGCTACAAGCCATGCACCTATACAATCTTTTCTTCTTATTAAGCAATATAGCTCTCACCGAACCGCATCTAGGACAGAGCGAGATAGCGACTCTACCCTCTATGGTTTCACCATCTGCGATTATTGTCTTATCATTTTCATGATTTATATTCTCCTTTAATATCACTTTTTCTACATCATGATCAGAATATCCACACTTACTACAAACCATTTTGTTACCTTTTACCCTCATCAAGGAACCGCATTTAGGACAAAAACGCATGTCTAAAAATGATTCTTCTACTCATAAAAGCTTGCGGCTAACATACTAACTCCGGGCCAAGGTGTATCATATCCTAGTATCTCAGCCTTCTTTGGTTTAACATACCCTAAGAGCATGTATAGAGTATTTAAATTTCCCTCAGGCATTGCAGTCTGATACTCCTTAGGATAAAGTTCACTAATTTTTAATATTTTCTCAAACTCACCAGATTTTATTAGATCCATTAATATCACATCGAATTTTGTAGGTTTAGGAGTTATCTTAAAGTAAAATAAGTCTAACCTATGAGTTGGTGAACCAGTGGCTAAAAACACTGCTTTCCTTCCAAGTTTCTCTACTGCTTTCCTAATCTTCTCACCTATTTCATGGTGTGATTCTGGTGAATTGTCAGTAATTGATATTGTCACAACTTTTGGTTTATACTCGGGAAACATGTAGAAGAGGGGAATCCACGCACCGTGATCTAATCCCCATTTATCATCTTTCACTAATTTTCCCTCAGCATTTTTCACTATTTCTTCAACTAATTCAGTGTCATTTAACGCGCTATAACAGTATTTATAAGTCTCATCTGGGAAACCGTAATAATCCTGAATACACTCTAGCTTCTCACTGCTTTCAATATAGAAGGTTTCCGTCCATGAGACGAAATGGGGACTTGAGACTATTATCGTTTCTGGTTTATACTTCTCCTCAATTTCCTTTCCTACTCTTCTCAATAAGTCCTTCCATTTATTCTCCTCTATCAGTATTGTAGGAGAACCATGAGATATAAATAAGCCAATTGTCATTAACAAGAACTCCAAAAATATAAATAAAAAATTAAGTTAACTTTTGTTCACTTAAGCTTTAGGATTAGGCATCTGATCGATTATATCCTTAACCAATTTAACGAACTCGTGCTTTCTATCCTTGAATACCTCAGTATAAGTTTGAGCCCATCTTATTGTGGGATCACCCCTACTGAACCTATCATATTGTTCATATCTCATCCCTGCTTCAGATCCTATAACGTCCCACAATAGGTTAAACATCTTAACTCTTTCTAGTGCATCAAGACCTTTCATTGCCATGTACTTATCCAATAATTTTCTTTCCTCGGGATTTTCAAAATCTTTAATACCAGCAGGTATAGGTATTGATGATCCTGCACTAATTGACCTTAATATCTCATTTGCTCTAGGAACTGCCTTCATGTTGAAGTGACTAGCTGAAATGGAAATATAGGGATCTGGTCTAGTAATATTGGGCAATTCTTGGGCTCTTTCAACTGATGCATAGAGGGCTGCCTCATTTAGAGCGACATATATCAGTATCTCACCTATCTTTTCTTGAACGTTAATGAAATTACTGGTGCCAGCAGCTTCAGCAATGGCGATAGCTAAACCAGCAAGGAACTTTAACCTGCTATAGTGTTGAATTACGAAGTGCCAGTTAAACCATCCCCTTAACTGAACGGTGTGCCACATCAGGTCTTCGATTAACTCAGGCTTCTTGAAGAATATTATCCTTTCCCAAGGAACTAGGACGTTATCTAACACTAAAATTGCATCGGATTCCTCAAATCTAGAAGATATTGGGTATTCGAATTCTCCTCCTTCCCTAGGCTGGAACCCCCTTCTAGACAAGAACTTAACTCCTTTAGTGTTTGTTGGAATAGAGAAGTATATTGCATATCTAGGATCACTATCTCTTCTGACATTTGGTAGATACCATAACATCTCCGCATAAGGACCAGCAGTACATATCATTGCGGCTCCTCTTACTACTACACCTTCTGGTTTTTCCTCAACTATTCCCACTTGAATGTATGGATCTTCCCATTGAGAAGGTGGTCTAGATCTATCGTACATTGGGGCCACAATTGCGTGAGTATAGAATAAATCCCTCTTTGTAGCTTCTTTGTAAATTTCAATCGCATTTTCCATGAACTTTGAACCAAACTGTTTTCCAAAGTAATCCTCAGCGTGTGCATAGAATACCATTGTCCATAAGTTTAGGTAGTCTGGACTTCTACCGAAGAACCCCCTATAGTAATCATATATCTTTACTAGGCCATCCCTTAATTTGCCTAAATCTTTCTTGTTTTTAGGTCTTAGAAAACTTATGCTAGTTTCCTCTCCCACATCAGGATTATAAACCCTTAGGTACTCCTTATATTTCTCATCCCAATGTAGATCATAATATTTCGCAACAGTAGATATCGGTATTTTAAATGCTGAATGTTCTGTAACATCCTTTACTATTTCTCCTTCATAGTAAACTACTGGTAGGTTTTCCTTTATACTTTTTATGTAATCTGTTCCCCTTCTTATCATTCAGACCACCCCTTTAATTGACCCGTGGAAATATCCTCCACGGGAACCCATTCAGTTAACCAAGATTGAGGAATTGGCCTTCCCCAAAAATCACTTCTATACCTTAATTGATCATAGGTCCAAACTATTGGTTTCCACTTATCTGGATCCAGAACCACGTAATCGTTGGTGAAGAACTCAATTCTATTTTTATCAAAATCTCTCAAGTAAATATAATACCCCTCAGTTGCGCCATGTCTACCGGGACCCCTTTCTATACTATCCCACAATCCCACTGAGGCTAGAATATCTGGGGCTTTAATGACATCTTTTACATCATGAACATAATACGTCTCATGGTGAAATCCCGGAACGTTTTTACTTGACTTCGCTATTGCTATTTCGTGTGAATCCCCTCTTCTAGTTAACCACACTACTGTCAAATTCCCATCCTTATCCAAGAACCTCTCTGTCTCATAGTAACCCATGAATCTCTTAAAGAACTCCAATTCTCTCTCCAAGTCCTTAACCATATAATTTACGTGGGCTAACCTGACTGGACTCACTCCCCTATGCTTATGAAATGCTAATCTTAAATCGCCTACATACTCCATGTCATAGTATAGAAGTATTGGGATTCCTTCGGGGGATTCAAATAATAGAGCTTCATCAACACCCTTTTCCCTAAATTTCCTAACCTTATGACCTAGGTTTTCCAATTCTTCTCTGGCCTTATCTAATTCTTCTCCTTTACTTACCCTAAAGCCTATATACGATAAACCAGCCGAGTTGGCCTTTTTTAGTATTAAGCTATGATGCTGACCTTCCTCAATCCCTCTCAAATAAATGTAATCGCCATCCTTTTCTGTCTCCACAAATCCTAAGAGTTCTGAGTAGAAGTATCTCGCCTTATCCAAATCGCTAACTCTTATACACACATGAGATGTACGTAAAATGCTGATCATCAAACACTATTAAGTGCAAAAAGATAAATTAATTCACTATTAAACTGATTTAAGGTTATCTACATAACTTCCAATAATTTCTATTGTAATAGACTAAGGGTGAAAAATTATCTCTAACAACCTTTCCATTAATTACCTCACCAACTACAATGGTGTGATCACCAATATCAATAGTCTTATACTTCTTAACTTCCATGTAAGCGTAACTGTCAGCCAATACGGGCATTCCATCTAAACCTTCGAAGAACTTTACCTCCTTGAATCTCTCCTTTACGGGCTTAAAGGCAAATGTATTGAAGATTTTTTCCTCATCGACAAAATTTACTATAAAACCATTACTCTCGATAAAAGGTACATCATTACCCTTGGTTTTATCTGCGGTAAACATAACTAATGGTGGATTTAAAGAAAGGGAATTAAATGTGTTGACCGTCATTCCTACTAAATTATCACTCCATTTAGTTGTAACTACTACTATTCCTAGCGGAAATAATCTCATTATATTCCTTATCGTCTCGCTCATGAGAGTATATACTTAAAAAAATTATTTAAGTTTATCATTAAACTGAGTTGATGTCTTAGGGTGAAACCTCATCCAATCTCTTATTGGCAGACCTATGTCCTATTGCTATTGCAATTATTGTTGAAATTACTTGGAATAAGGCTATTAGCAAAAACACCTCTATTGCCAAAGTTGTAGTGACCCCAGAAGCTATCAGAGAACCTATGAAAGAGGAAATTGCAATGATCCCTATCCCACCCCCTATATGACCTACACCGTCACATAAGGCGAAACCAGTACTCCTAGCCCTAGTCGGAAAACTCTCAGCAGTCCAAGCGTATGATGTTGGAACCCATAAATTAAAACCATAAAAGAGAATTATAGATCCTAGGAAAGATAATGCTACGTTAGTACCAGCTATAGCTATTAATAATCCCCCAATTATTGTGAAGATTACTGAAATGACTGTCCACGTCTTTCTTTCAAGTCTATCTCCAACAAAGAAGGTTGTTATAGGAACTAATATGAAACCTATAACACCTATTGCCGCAATCATTCCAGCTTCTGGTGGAGCAAATCCTAGTGAGGCTAATATAGATGTTAAACCAGCTGCCAAGGTATAGACGGTCATATAACCAAATAACCACATTGAGACAAGTATTCCAAACCTCTTTATATAAAGTGAGGAACTAAATATGGTCTTTAATGCATCTAAATAGGAATACCTCTCTGCAATATAAGGCTGAATTATATTGGGTAATGGTGGGAGATTACCTAACTTGCTAGTAGCCTTCTTCTCCATCACCTCAACTATCCTTTCAGCTTCAGTTAATTTACCCTTTGATATTAACCATCTTGGAGATTCGGGTAAGCTAAACCTTAAGAGCAATCCTATTAAAGCCAATAAAGCACCTATCCCTAGTATTTCCGGAAAGTTCTTAGACCTCAATTTTATCTAACCCTAAGTATGTTATTGCATTAAGATCAAATCTATACTTATTTTCTTCAAAGAACTGTTTAATACAATTTTTAACGTCTTTTATCGTATAAAATATTTTATTGCTCATGTAGTTCTTGAGGGACTTGAAGACCGCCTCAGCCATATTAAGCTCAGGCGAGTAGGGAGGAGTAAACACGGGATGAATACCCTTCCTACGACAAACCTCAAGCGTACCCTTAGTCTTGTGAGGAGAGTAATTATCCATGACCATGTAAACCCTACCACTACCCACACGCCTCCTAAAGTACCTCAAGAAATACTTAACAGATTCAGAGTTAGGCCTTTTAGCAAGAGAAACTATTACTTCACCGGTCCAAGCGTTTATAGCGAGAATAACATAGATTGAGGAAAAACCTATATTGACGCGCATTACGGGCTTACTGCCGATCTTAGCTAGAACCTTCTTAATTGACGTGCTAATTACTGCCCTACACTCGTCTAGAAAGAATAAGGCCTTTCCTTCCAATTTCTTTATTTTTTTTAAAGTCTTCCCACTTGTCCTTTTCTGCCTGGATGTTGGTAGGTCTGGGTTTTACTAGGTTGTATCCTAGTTCGTGGACTAGTTCGTATAGTCTGGATTTCTTGTACTCTATTCCTTGTTCTTGTAGTGCTATCTTTAATGTTCTCATTGTCCAGTACTCTTCTTGTATTCCGTATTTTTGGGGCTTATCTTCAAGTATTTGTTTTATCTTTTCTTCTTCTACTTTTCTGGGTCTTCCCGATCTGGGCTTGTCCCTTAGTCCATCAAGACCTTCCTTCTTGTACTTACCAATCCACAATTTTATCGTGGAATAGCCCTTGTTAAGCATTTTCGAAACTTCTTTCTCCGATTTACCATCAACTACGTGCAGCTTCACTGCAAGAATCCTCTCCTTAATTCTCGCGTTCTTCTCTTCCTTATAAGCTTGAACCAAATCTTGCATAGTTCAATCTGGTAATGCTAATCTATAAACTTTTCGGAAACACTACCGTACATTACTCTCCATCCATTAACCGCAAAGAACCCACTTCCACCAAGTGCAAACGGTAATCCAAGAGGAAATGGAGCAGAGGGCGTTGTTAAGAACAATCCTAACCATATGCCTAGTGTTGCGCCTAGTGTTGAAAATAAGAATACTAGACTAGTGTATCTAGCCCTTCCGTTAATGGGAGCTACTTCTCCAATATAAGTATTAACTATTGCTAAATCAGCACCAACACCAATACCAGTTATGGTCCTTGCCACTAAAAAATTAACATAATTATTTGCCAATGCATTATATAAACTGCCAAGGCCAGTAATGATCATAGTTATCATTAACATCCTCCTCCTACCTATTACGTCAGATATTGGGGAAAGTATGAGGGCTCCTATTATATACCCTACTAGGTTTAATAGGACTATGGGACCTAGTAATGCTGGAATCTGAGGAGAAGAAGGATTGCTAACGTGAAATAGCGTTAAAGCCGTTTGTATAAATGATACATTTATATCGAAAATGTCATAAAATGTGAAGAGAAACCCTATACCTAATATTCCTATAAAAATATATGAAAGTCCCCATATTGGAATCCTATCCATTCTAGCAATAGCTTCCCCTGCTTTTACTGCAGCTTTTTCTGCCATATTTGGCTTTTCAAATCAATAATTTAATATTCTATATTAAACTAGTTTAATAAACATACGACTAACAGTATACTATATTATAGTTCCTTATAATACATAACATTTATATTTTTAAAGAGTTTAAATAGTACACGATTAACTTGATTAAACATGTAGATATAGTTGTAAGCCATGAAGATTGTTGGACTTCACATATGCCATTTACCGCATATACTATTAATTTAGAAGTTTATCCACATAAGAACTATTTAAGGAGCAGGATTCTTATCGATTCAATGGAAAATAAGGTTATATCAAACTTAATGAAAACACACAGAAGCGTTGTAAAGGTTATAAAGGTAGATAAATTTAAGGGGGGAACTTATGTGGATTTTCTAAATAAATACAAGGGATCAATAGCTGGGGTCCTCTACGATAAGGAAGTGTTGATTCTGGGTAATCTCATAGAAGGTAAAGACGAAAAATGGTCATTTGTAACTTCCAGTAAAAATCTTCGAGAGATTCTTACTGAGATCGAAAGTTTAGGAAAGGTGAAAAGAGTGGAGACAACTGACTTTAACCCAATTCTCTACCCTAATCTGACTGAATGGGAAAAGAAAGTGCTTACGGTATCCTATTCCTATGGTTATTTAGACTATCCCAGAAGAGCAACTGCCGATGAATTAGCTAAGCTACTAGGAATAAGTAAAGTAACGTTCCTCTATCATTTGAGAAATGCCCAAAGGAAGTTAATTGCGTTTTCCATAAAAAGCATTTTAGCTTAAGCTCTTCAACGCTTCCTTAAGTTCCTCCATTATCCTCATATCGTCCAATGTTGATATATCACCGGGATTCTCGTTAGCTAGGATAGCCTTTAGTAGCCTTCTCATTATCTTCCCGCTTTTGGTTTTAGGCAGTCTCTTCACAAACACTACTTTATCAACTATGTAACCAGCGTTCCTACAATAGTTCTTAATGTCATTTCTGAGTGTGTCACCAACCTCAACCCCTTGTCTTGGGACTACAAACGCTATAATGTTACCGCCTTGACCTATTACGGCAGCTTCGGCCACGTTGGGATGAGTTACTATTACACTTTCAACTTCAAGTGTTCCTATCCTCTCCCCTTCAGCTCTTATTACATCATCAGCTCTTCCCAACACGAACAGATATCCATCCTCATCAACATAACCGTAATCTCCAGTGTAGAAGTACCCTGGGAACCTAGACCAATACTTCTCCTTTATCTTCTCGTAATTGGGATCATTCCACATTTTAGCTAAGGCTGGGTTAAGCGGTTTTAACACTATATAACCCTTTTGCTTAGGAGGTAATGGTTTTCCCTCATCATCAACAATTAAGAAATATGTTCCTCCTGGGAATTGTATACCAGCGGAACCTGCCTTGAAGGGAATTTCGCCGATTCCGTAAGGAGTTGCACCAACTGGCGATAAATGCTCGGTCATCCAGTACGCATCAGCTATCTTAACATGAGGAAGATTCTGATTTAACCACATCCACGCTCCAACGTTTAAAGGTTCTCCTGTATTAAGAATCATTCTTAAGCTTGATGTATCTCCGCCCTTAACTGACTCCTCTCCTAAACTCTTGAGAGTATAAAGAGTTGTGGTAGAACTCCAAACTAGGCTTACATTATATCTCTCAATTACCCTCGAGAATAGATCCCTTTTATAACCAACATATCCCTCAAAAAGCACACCAGGTATTCCCATTACTGGTATTGTGTATAAATTTGCCATTGGCCATACTGGCCAACCTAATTCTGAAACAGTCCACCAAACGTCATTCTCTGTTGGGTTAAATATTGCCTTAAAAGCCCAATTGAGTGCTATCACATACCCTCCATTACTATGGTATAATCCCTTAGGTCTTCCCGTAGTTCCAGACGTGTAATAAACTGTTGCTGGCTCGTTAGCCTCAACTTCCACTGGTTTAACGTAAACTTTCCCTTTAGGTTTCACATCATCATACACAACATCCCTTTTCCCATTAACATTAAAATCTGAATACCCCCTCGGCACTGCCAAGACTTTCTGTATAGGTGTAGTATGAGATTCCAAAACTTTATCCACAAAATCCTTAATTCTTATCTCATTTCCATTCCTAAACGTCCTTGAGGCAACAATCAATACTTTTGAACCGCAATCATTAAACCTATATGCCAGTGTTTCCTCGCTCAACCCTACATAATGTATTATTAGAATTGCCCCCAGTCTATGTGATGCTAAGGAGAAGTATACAGCTTCTGGTATATTAGGCATTAGCATAGATACCGTATCGCCTTTTTTCACCCCCAATTCACTTAAGACATAGGCTGCCTTGTTTACCTCTTGATAAAGATCTTGAAAGGATATTGACCTAAAACTATCTAATTTCTCATTGGTCCAATAAAATGCTACCTTATCTTTCTTATCTGGTAAATGCCTATCTATAGCGTTATAGGATATATTTGTGGTTCCTCCAACGAACCACTTCTCGTACGGTGGTTCTCCCTCAAGTATTTTCTCTGGTTGCCTAAACCAAGTTATGTAATTAGCCTTATCCCGCCAGAAGGTATCTGGATTTTCCATGGAGAATTTAGCCAATGCTCTAATCTGATCTAGAGAATATATTTTCCAGCTCATGTTATCATATATATTTGTAAATTAAAAATTATATATACCTTTCGTTCAATAATGATAGATTGATATAAGATTTAAAAGTTATTAAATGTAAGATAAATATATGAGCGAAAAAGAACTTTTTATAGAATCACTGAGGGAATTCCTCAAAAGAGATGTTGAAAAAATAGCAACTAAAATAGACAAAGAAGATTACTACCCTAGAGATTTGGTTAAGAAACTCGGAGAGCTAGGCTTTCTAATCCCTTTAACTAATGGACTTTCACACTACGATATGATGATAATTTTAGAAGAAATTGCCAAGGTTAGCGGGTCCTTAGCGTTAATTGCTGACGCTCAAGGAGAATTGGCCGGCGAAATGATTAGATTATATGCAGACGAAAGACAAAGGAAGGAGTTTCTAGAGCCGATGAGTAAGGGAGAGATGATAGGTAGTTTTGCCCTAACTGAACCTTCTGGTGGAAGTGATATAGGCTCCATGAAGACTTTCGCTGAGAAAAGAAATGGATTATGGAGAATAAAAGGACATAAGATGTGGATAACTCAAGGACTTTACGCTGATATTTTCGTCACAGTTACGAGAACTGGCTCATCTAGGCATGATTTATCCGTTTTCATAGTGCCTAGGGGTAATTGCGTTGAGACTAGAAAAATAGAAGTCATGGGTAATAGGGGAACTGGAACCGCTGAGGTAATCTTTCACGATTGTGAAGTGTCAAACGATTATATAGTTGGAGAAGTAAATAATGGGTGGAATATGGTAAATTCAGTACTAGAGATAGGGAGACTTGCTATATCTGGGATTGCAATAGGTTTGGCTGAGTCTGCGTTGGAAGAAGCTCTTAGGTGGGCTAGATCTAGAACTGCGTTTGGAAATTCCATTTATGATTTTCAAGGGATAAGATGGTACTTCGCCGATTCCGTAGCTAAACTCAACGCGGTAAAATCAATGGCTAAGGATGTTAGTAGTAAGTTTGATGAGAATTCAAAGGATAAGGGAGTTTACGTCGCAATGTTAAAACTATTATCAGCAATTATCGCTAACGAAATAGTCGATATCTCCTTGCAAGTATTTGGTGGTATGGGCTACGCTAAGGGAACCACTATTGAACGAATATATCGTGACGCCAGATTACTTAGGATAGGTGAGGGAACTGATGAAGTGCAAAGACACATTATTGCTAAGTATATTGAACGGTATGGAATACCGTATATTTAGTTATTTTTGATCCTTTCATAGGCAAGGCTAAAAAGCTTTAATAAGTACGTAAAGAGAATATATTTGGGGACTTTTTTGAATCGAATTACCATAATAGGCATAGGTTGGTTCGGCTTTAGGCCCACAACTCCAGAAGTCTCATTTAGAGAGATGGTTTTCGAGGCTGCGTCTAGGGCATATAAGGATGCGGGAAATATAAATCCTAGAAATGATGTAGACTCTTTTATATCCTGCCAAGAGGACTTCTGGGAGGGAATATCAATATCAGACGAATTCGCGCCAGACCAAATGGGAGGAGCAATGAGACCAACCATGACTGTAGCTGGAGACTCGCTTCAAGGATTAGCTCACGCTGTAATGCATATTAATTCCGGTGTAGCTAACGTAGTGTCAATTGAAGCCCATTCCAAGGTAAGCGACATACTAACGTTTAGTGACTTGGTGAAATTCGCAATGGATCCCATATACGTTAGATCCATTAATCCACCAAATTTCCATTTTATTGCAGGGTTAGATGCTGTAAAGTTCATGCAAAGAAAAGGGATAACAAGGGAAGACTTAGCATTAGTAGTGGAAAAGAATAAGAAAGCTGGTCTATCATCTCCTAGAGCGTCTTATGCTAGTAATATATCAGCTGAAGACGTGTTAAAGAAAGATTACGTAGTTTACCCTCTTAGTGAGTTGGATATAGCGCCTTTTGTTGATGGAGCAATAGTTATAGTAGTTGCTGATGAGGAAGTTGCTAAAAAGCTGAAAAAAGACGATTATCTAGTAATCAAGGGACTGGGATTCGCAACTGATTCCTCAAACCTAGAAACTGCAGAGCTAGGAAAGGCAAACTACATGAGGATAGCCTCTGATATGGCATATAGAATGGCTGGAATTGAGTCGCCTAGAAGGTATTTTGATGCTGTTTTCGTTGATGATAGATACAGTTACAAAGAATTACAGCACTTGGAGGGATTGAGAGTTTCTGAGGAACCATCAAAGGACTTAAGGGAGGGAAATCTCTCTCCTCAAGGAGAAATTCCAGTAAATCCATTAGGTGGGCATATGGCTAAGGGAGTTCCTTTAGAAGCTTCAGGTTTTTCATTACTGTTAGACGCAATAGATTATATTAAGCAAGGGAAAGGTGAAAGGGCACTTGTCGCGTCTTGGCGTGGAATTCCCACTCTTACCGGATCAGTTGTGGTGGTGGAAAAGCCATGAAGGTAAACATTCATTTAAATAAAAGAGTCGCTGTAATAGGTGCTGGCTTAACTCCATTTAGGAGAAGACTACTAGAAACTCCACAAGAGATTGCATGGGAGGCTGCAAGTAAGGCATTAGATGAGGCTGGACTAGAGTTAAAGGATATCGACTGTGTTGTTATTGGAAGTGCACCAGATGCTTTTGATGGAGTTAACCTAAAGGGCGAATACTTATCACATGGTTCTGGGGGCATTAGAAAACCAGTAAGTAGGGTTTATGTGGGTGGTGCTACTGGAGTTATGACTGCCATAGCAGGATGGTATCATGTTGCCAGTGGTTTATGCCAGAAAGTACTTGCTGTAGCTGAGGAAAAGATGAGTCCAGATAGACCCCATCCTCAAGCAATATTCAGATACATATGGGATCCAATCCTTGAAAAACCATTGAACCCTAATCTAATCTGGATATTTGCAATGGAAATGCATAGATATATGGCAACCTATGGAATTAAAAAGGAGGAGATCGCGTTAGTTTCCGTTAAGAACAAGAGGAATGCAGTAAATAATCCATATGCGCAATTAGGTTCAAACATAACAGTAGAGGACGTGTTAAAGAGCGAAGTGTTAGTTTGGCCAGTGCAACTCTTAGACGTTAGCCCAGTTAGTGATGGTGGGGCGGCAATCGTATTAGCTTCTGAAGACGTAGCGAGGAGGTATACTGATACGCCAGTTTGGGTTGAAGGAGTTGGATGGACTTTAGACAATACGGAATGGCCTGCTAGGGACTTATCTTACGCTAGATATGTGGAATTCGCTGCTAGAATGGCTTATAAGATGGCTGGGATTGAGAGGCCAAATAAGGAAATAGATGTTGCCGAACCATATGATCCCTTTGATTACAAAGAACTACACCATTTAGAGGCACTACAATTGGCTAAGAGAGGAGAGGCTCCAAAATTATTGAAGGAGGGAGTATTCGACATCGATGGTGATATACCCAGTAGTCCCAGTGGAGGTTTACTGGGAGTGGGTAATCCTATTGCTGCTGCGGGTTTAATGAAAGTCATAAGTATATATTGGCAGTTAAAGGGGACTGCTGGGAAAATGCAAGTTAAGAGACCAGTACATACTGGTGTAGCCCAGGCTTGGGGAGATTTAATGCAAGCGGGTACGGTTATAGTTTTACGTAATTGAGGTGATATGAGATGGTAACTCCTCTGAAAGAAGAAGACTTAAGTAAACACTACATAATATCGTATAAGCCAAACGCTAAGTACGCATACACTGCTGGACAAGCTCAAAGTAAATATCTACTTGGACTTAAGGAAGGTAAAATATACGGAAGGAAGTGCAATAAATGCGGTAGAATCCACGTACCACCGAAAATGTATTGTGAGGAATGCTTTAGAGCTACTGATGAGTGGGTTGAGGTGAAAGATGAAGGGATTGTAATGACTGTAGTTGCAAGTTTCATAAGTTGGACTAGGGCAAAATTGGAAGAGCCAGAGATTGTTGGGGTTATAAGGCTATTACCTTCTAACAATAGGGATTTCGTATACCCTGGAATATTCCACAGAATATGTGCAAGTTATGAACAAGTGAAGAGTATGGAAATCATAGGGAAGAGGGTTAAGGCGGTGTGGAAGCCAAAGGAGGAAAGGAAAGGAAGTATTGAAGATATCCAATGCTTTAAGGTGATCTAAATGTCTTGGGAGAAGAGTGGAAAAGAAGGAAGCCTATTAAGATGGTATGACGTAATGGAAGCTGAAAAATACGAGTATACAGTAGGCCCGGCGGGAGAACAGTTCTTTAACGGGCTGAAACAAGGTAAGATTGTAGGAAGTAAGTGTAGTAAGTGTGGAAGAATCTTCGTCCCTGCTAGATCCTATTGTGAACACTGTTTCGTCAAGATAGAGAATTACGTGGAAGTAAATAAGGATGAGGCTTACGTGGATTCTTATACAATAATCTACAATGATGATGAAGGTAACAAATTAGCACAACCAGTGTTTGTTGCCCTAATTAGATTTCTCAATGTTGAAGGAGGACTGCTGTGTTACGCTGAAGGAAATGTTAAAGTGGGGGCAAAGGCTAAAATTACGAGCTTTCAATGGCCTTTACGAGTCAAGGTTGACTGATTTTTTCGAAAACATTTTCACCCTTATATATGTATTCTGTATTCATATCCAACTCAACATTGCAAGGAATCATTCCGTATAACGTACTGCCGGATAAGAATATGCAGACATCTTCAACTCTACGCATAAGTTTAACTGTGATATCTGAGTTTTCTCTTAAATTCAATATTTCCTTAGCACTGGCGAAACTTATCATAACATTTACAACTTTTCCGTCCTTATCCTTTATCTTGCTTATAGAAAAAACTTCTCCCAGAAGTCTCTTATTTCTTATTTTATTCTCCTCATCTAACAACAATTTCAACGCAGTATAAAGTCTAAAACTATCGGAGGATTTCCTCTCATTTTCGCTTAGTTCACTAATTTTTAACTCGTATATATTATTGCCAAGAATTAAATTAAAAACTTCATCTCTTATTATTAAAAATGCTTCATCATTATCTCCTTGTATAGAAACCAAGTAATTAATTAGAGCTTTTTTCATATCACTGATTTTTTCAAGAGTCTTCCCTAATTCTACTTCCTTAGTCTGACTCTTATTAAGCTCCGATAAATAATGTTCAAATTCTTCCAATTCTTTCCATGCCAAATCGACGTTATTTTCCATCACTATTCTGCTAAGTTTATCCATTAAAAGATAATATAACTCTGGAGTGGTAGAAGTTGATTCTAACCATAAATATACGTTACTTAGACCTTCTTTTATCTTCTTAGTTTTATCATTACCAAATTTTCTCCTTGTAATTCCTATGGATAGATCTACTGCAATATCACTAGATACTTTTGCAAGTTTCTCCAAGTTATTCGCATCGATGTCAATATTCAATAACTCGCTTACTATTATTAATTTAAGAAAGTTATTTAAGAAGTTCTCTAGCATTTCATGAGTTTGAGCCATACGATATACTATACATTGATAGATTAAAAAGATTAAACTACCTATGTACTAAAATAAACTTTACTTCTGAAGTTTAATCAAATTATTAAAATCTTGAACTTTAGAAAGCAACGCTTATTAACATTTAAACTATAATTATAAATGTGATTGAACTTTCTACAACTAAGAGAGTAATTTTGGGAAACGAGGCAATAGCTTTCGGCGCATTAAGCGCTGGAGTATCCATAGCTGCCGGTTATCCAGGCACACCCTCTACAGAAATAATAGAAACCTTAATGAAATATGGAAAAATATATACTGAATGGAGTGCTAACGAAAAAGTGGCATTTGAAACGGCTTATGGAGCGGCTATCAACGGAGCTTTTGCCCTAACTACAATGAAACATGTGGGGTTAAACGTTGCAGCTGATCCTTTAATGAGTTCATCATATACTGGAGTAGAAGGAGCGTTAGTTATAGTTTCTGCCGATGATCCTTCCATGTGGTCGTCACAAAACGAACAAGATAACAGATACTACGGTTTACATGCGTTAATCCCAGTTATAGAGCCACATGATCCACAATCTGCTCATGACTTAACCATAGAGGCCTTTAAGTTAAGCAACAAAGTTAAACACCCAGTAATTCTCAGATCAACTACTAGGATAGGTCACATTAGGGGGCCAGTGGAACTTAAACCTCCATCTAGACCAGTCCTAGGTAAACTTATCAAAGACCCTAAACGTTACGTGTTAGTCCCAGAGAACGCTAGAAGAAATAGAGTTGAACAGTTAAAGAGATGGGAAAAAATTGAAGAGGAGGTAGAGGGTTTAAATGAGCTAATTGATAACGATAGCGAAAATCTAATAATTGCCTCGGGTATTTCATTCGGTTACGTAACTGATGCCATGAAAGAGTTGGACATTAAGGCAAATGTATTAAGGTTATCCACCCCAGTTCCTATACCTAAAAGACTGATTCTCAAGGCTGTAAGCAACTCCAAGAGGGTTCTAATAGTAGAGGAAGGTGAACCAATTGTTGAATATCAAATAAAGGATCTCTTATATGATCAAGGGGTAAGAGTGGAATTACATGGAAAGGATCTAGTAAGTAGGGTTGGAGAGATGACATTAGATAAGGTATACTATGCCTTTAGCAAATTCTTTGGGTTAGACCTTGTAACGGAATACCTAGAAGTTCCCCAAGATGTACCACCTAGACCTCCAGCACTGTGCCCAGGATGCCCACACAGAAGTTCATTCATAGACTTAAAGAAGGCAATTACAATGGCTTCCTTTAAGCCTAATGAAACGTTCATCTCTGGTGATATTGGATGTTATACATTAGGATTGTTACCGCCTTTTGACGCTCAAGACTCTTCTACCGATATGGGTTCTAGTATTGGAATTGCCAATGGCGTTTATAGGGCAACTGGGAATATTCCGATAGCAGTTATTGGGGATTCTACCTTCTTCCACAGTGGGATTTCAGCACTTGCAAATGCCGTCTATAATCAAACTCCTATGCTCGTGCTTGTCTTAGATAATAGGTCTACTGCGATGACCGGACAGCAGCCAAGTCCATCAAAGGGAATAGATATAGGAGAGGTTGCTAAGGGTTTGGGAGTAAAGTATGTAAAGTACGTTGATCCTTTTGACGTTAATTCTTCAATAAAGGAATTATCAAATGCATTAAAGTGGGTTAGGGAAAATAGGCAACCAGCAGTTGTCATAGCTAAAAGAGCTTGTGCGTTGTTAGTTATGGATAACGTAGAGGAGAACAATCTACCAAAGGCCATAGTTGATCTAGAGAAATGTACCGGCTGTAGTATATGCTATGACTACTTTACATGTCCAGCAATAATTCCTAGAAAGGATAAGAAGGCTGAGATAGATAATTATACGTGCATAGGCTGTGGGGCCTGTATACCAGTTTGCCCATTTAAGGCAATATCCTTAAAGGGTAACAAACCAGAAAAATGGGACGAATTATGGCTAGGGTAAACATCTTAATAGCCGGTGTGGGAGGCCAAGGTATAATAACTGCTGGTAAGATGATAGCCGAGGCTGGAAACTATTCAAATACTAAGGTCTTAATAGCAGAAACCCATGGTTTAGCGCAGAGAGGCGGAGGAGTTAACATTCACGTAAGGATAGGCGACGTTAACTCTCCACTAATACCATTAGGAAAGGCTGACTACCTAGTTGGCTTAGAGGCTACTGAGGTTTTAAGAAACTTAAACTACGCTTCAAGAAAACATACTACTATCATTATAAATAACTACGTAGTAAGGCCAGTTTTACCTAAAGTTAGGCTACTTAGTTTGCAAGAGGTTCTCGATAAATTAAAAGGATGCAAAGTTTACGTAATTGACGCTAATCAAATAGCCATAAATGCTGGAAATATTAAGGCTGCAAATGCTGCAATCCTAGGGTTTTTATACTCACTGGGAGCATTTGAGGGGTTGATAAGCGAGGAATCTTTCATCAAAGCCTTAAAATACGAGAGCAATATAAAAGCGTTTAAAATTGCCCAAGTTATAAAAATTAATGGGATAGATATTAATGGCATTTAATCCAGATAAGGAATGGATAGAAAATAGCAATGTATACAAGTTCATGGTTGAAAAGAACCTTGACAAACTAGAACACTTCATTAAGTACACATATGAGAATCCAGAATTTTGGGATGAGTTTATAAGGTTAATTAATGTGAAATTTCAAGAACCTTACACTAAGGTTTTAGATTTAAGTAGGGGAAAACAATGGCCCCAATGGTTCATAGGGGGAAAGTTAAACATTGGTGATCAATTACGCGATAGTTCTGATGTGTTTATTAAGTGGATGGATGAGAGCTTCAACACTAGAACGGTAACTTATTCTCAAATACTAAATGAGAGCAAGTCGATTGCAAGTTGGTTAAAGGAAATAGGTTTGAAGAAAGGAGATAGGGTTGCTATTTACATGCCGATGATCCCGGAAATAGTATCGGTAATGTTAGGTGCAGTTAGAGCAGGGATGATACTCGTACCTCTATTTTCTGGGTTTGGTCCAGAGCCAATAAGAGTTAGAATAGAGGATAGTGAGGCTAAAGTAATCTTCACTGTTGATAAGAGTATTAGAAGAGGAAAAGAAGTTGACATGTTGAAAAATCTGGAAGGACTGAACATAACTAAAGTAGTACTAAATAGGGGAGGAACTAGAGGTGATTTTTATGACTATAAGGATGTAATAAGAACTGGTGGAGACTATGTAGAAAATACTGGTACTGAAGACCCAATGATGATAATTTACACTTCTGGAACTACGGGGAAACCCAAGGGATGTGTTCATACTCACGATGGATTTCCCATAAAGGCTTCTGCTGATATTTACTTTCAGTTCGATCTGAAAAAAGATGAGACCTTAATGTGGGTTACTGACATGGGGTGGATGATGGGACCGTGGATGGTATTTGGATCACTCTTACTAGATGCTAAAATGGGGATGATTGAAGGATATACGGGTGGGGAAGTGCTACAGAAATTCGTTGAAGATATGAAAGTTGATGTTTTAGGAGTCTCAGCTAGTCTGGTTAGAGCGTTAAGAAGTCAAGGTGAAGTTAAACTAAACGTTAGGCTAACAGGAAATACTGGAGAACCCATTGATCCGGAAAGTTGGTATTGGTTATTTAATGCCAGTGGAAAAAATCCTATAATAAACTATTCTGGAGGTACTGAAATCTCTGGAGGTATTTTAGGGAATTACGTTATAAAGAAGATAAAGCCTTCATCGTTCAATGGTCCTTCCCCGGGGATTAACGCCTCAGTATTCAATGAGGAGGGGAAAGAAGCTCCACCAAATGTTGAGGGGGAATTGGTTATATTGAGTGTTTGGCCAGGTATGACTAGAGGGTTTTGGAGGAATCCAGAGAGGTATATTGAGACTTACTGGTCAGTTTGGAAGGATGTATGGGTTCATGGAGATTTGGCTTATAGAGATGAAGAAGGGTACTTTTACATTGTTGGTAGAAGTGATGATACGATAAAGGTTGCAGGAAAGAGAGTAGGTCCAGCCGAAATCGAAAGCGTATTAAACTCATTTCCAAATGTAGTTGAATCAGCATGTGTCGGAGTTCCAGATCCAATGAAGGGAGAGAAAATAGTCTGTTTCGTAGTGTCAAAGCTTAGCGGGATTGAAAAGGACTTGATAAGATACACAGAGGATAAACTAGGTAAGGCATTTGCGCCAGCAGAAATAAAGATCGTTAAGGAGTTACCTAAAACCAGAAATGCGAAAATAATGAGAAGACTAATAAGGGCAATATACTTAAATAAACCCTTAGGGGATACCTCTTCTCTAGAAAATCCATCGGCTTTAGAGGAAATAAAGAGAGCAATCGGTTAACTGATCTCTTCCGCTTTTATTTGCTTTAACGCCTTAAGAGCCTCATTAACGTGATTGGCTGGATTAGTTTGTGAATTATAAATATGCCTTATCATTCCCTTTTTATCAATAACGAATGTAACCCTTGCTGGTAATATGAACCCCTTAGCGCCATAAAGTTCCCTGATTTTCTTATCTGGATCGCTAACTAGGATAAAGGGTAACTTGTATTTTTCTTTAAATTTCTTGTGAGAGTCAACATCATCTGAACTAACTCCTATTACCACAACATCGTAATCCTTGAGGAGATTCCAGTTATCCCTAAAAGCGCAAGCTTCCCTTGTACAGCCAGGCGTATCATCTTTAGGGTAGAAATAAAGGACTACGTTATGTTTCCCTATGTAATCGGATAGGGAAATCTTCTCACCATTATCCGCTATTCCCTCAAAAAGAGGTGCCTTATCTCCGACTTTAACCATAAATTAGATATATCTAATTGCGGTAAAAAGATTATCTTATAAATTTTTCTAATTTTACACAGTTCGATAAACAATTTCACTTAGAGATTAACTCTTATGTCCAACTCACTTAATTCAAGTTTTACTCTTTCATGAACTTTCTTGGCTCTTTCCAATTCAAACCCATTAATTGTAATTGAGTCCAGAATTACATCACCCAGTTCATGGTTTTGCAAGAGTTTTCTAAATCTAAATGGCAATTTACCCTTTATTACAAGGAGGAGAGGAAATGATACCGGGCCGGTAAAAGTACTGTTATAAGTATAATTTAAAAATATTTCTAATGATTTTTAAATATTTTCCTCTTAAATTACACCTTCTAAATTCTTCCTTATATACTCATCAAACTCTTTGGGTTTAGACATTTTAACTTCTCTAACTCTATTTATGAACTCATCTTTCTCGTTTATTCTAAATAAAGTATTGAATCTCTTTTCAAAGCCTATTGTGGAACTAGGTTTTCCACTTATCCCAACACCACATACTGAACCGGCAGTATGTGTTGGGTAAATTTCAACATAATCTGGCAATACTTTCAACTTGGCTAGACTATAGTATAAATTCTCCTCCGCACTTTCCCCACCTATATCAATTCTTCCAACACCTCCTACGAACAAAGTATCCCCAGTTAATACAGCCCACGGTTCATTCCAACTCTCATCCCTTCTTTTATCATATATTAGAACTGAAATACTATCTGGAGTATGTCCAGGGGTATGGATTACCTTTATCTTCACATTTCCTGCCTTTATCTCCTCTCCATCCTTAATCCTCTCCACCTTAAATTTGACCTGTGATTCCTCATGATAGTAAATGTTAGCGTTAGTTAATGCTTGCAATTTCTTCACACCAGATAAGTGATCAGCGTGAGTGTGTGTATCTATTATATAAGTTATCTTCATATCGCCTAAATCTTGGGCTAATCTAATTATTTCATCTACCATTTCATACTTAGGATCTACTACAAACAATTCTCCAGCTTGAGTACAGCCAAAGATGTAAGTAGCGCAACCACCATTTTTGCTTATAATTTGCCTGAATATCATCATTTACTTTTTTAAAAGTATCAAATATAAGAGTTATTCACTCTTATAAGTTAATAACTCGAAATGCTCTTCTGCTTGAAGTACACATCCTCTACATGAATCTACAACAATCTCATCTTCATCATTGAAAGTAACCAATACTGAATCATCAAATATAATAAATTTCGATTTGATATGTTCAGTGTATTTAATCTCAGCATTATTCAGACTTAAATTATTGGAAGAAGTTATCAAAGTTAAATTACCCTTGTACTGCTTAAGAACCTTGATCAACCATTCCGGCAAATTATCCCAGACTACCTTCATCTTGTTACTTTTCTCTGCGAATTCCTTTATTATCCTTATTACAGTCTTTTTACCCTTAATGTGCAAACTACGATCAACTTCTCCTTTTCGCTTTTCTTTCCAAAACGAGATAACATTACCTATTGCATAATCTAACTCGTTGACGATCTTATCCTTATACACCTTTAAGGATATTGACGGATCTATTAGTTTGACCTTTTTCGGCCTTCCTTCAATTACCCTAACCAAACCCTTATCTTCTAAGGACTTTACAACTTCGTAAACTTTCTGATAAGGTATTTGAGCCTTCTCTGAAAGCCTTTTCATCGTGGAATTGCAAAGATCTAATAATGTTAGGTAAACTTTAGCCTCATACACCGAAAACCCTAACTTTCTCAAATTGATTTCTAATTCACTATCCACAGTGAATAATCCTTTTTATTACTTTTAAATCTTAGTACTTATAATGAATAAGCAATTTATCATGTTTACAATATTAGTCTTTTTCACAGGATTATATTTAGGAATTCTAAGAATAGCCATTCCGGTATTTGAGAAGCAATTAAACATTGCAATAACACTTAGCTTATTATTACCCTTGGTAGCCTTTGGGTTTGTAAAAGGAGCGTTTAACTTTTTCGCTGGGAAACTCTCTGATGACTTGGGAAGAAAAAGAGTACTCATAATAGGCTGGATAGTTGCGTTGATGACAGTCCCCTTGTTTCTCTCGGTTAACATATATACTGTGATCATAATTTCGATTTTACTTGCAATAAATCAAGCTTTTACGTGGACTACTACTGTAACTTCACAAATAGACATTAGCGGTAAATTGAGGGCGGGATTAGCTACTGGAATTAATGAAATGTCAGGGTATCTAGGAGTCTCCTTTGGAAGTCTCTTTGCCAGCTATCTATTTAATGTAAGTTACATCTTAATTAGTATAATCTGCTTAATAGCGTTAATTTCGTCATTTACTGTAATGGAGACTAAGAAACTAATTACAATTAATAATGGTTCTCTAAAGGAGGATAATAATCGTGTAAATTATTTTTCTATAACTAAAATAAGTATTGCAGGACACCTGGA
Source organism: Saccharolobus shibatae B12 (assembly GCF_019175345.1). Classification (NCBI taxonomy): domain Archaea; kingdom Thermoproteati; phylum Thermoproteota; class Thermoprotei; order Sulfolobales; family Sulfolobaceae; genus Saccharolobus; species Saccharolobus shibatae. The sequence goes on from NZ_CP077717.1 coordinate 2,040,746, forward strand.
GAAGTTCGTAGATTCTTCTTTCTTTATCCTCATACCAACATTCCTATTATTACAACACTACACCCTATTTTTGATAGGAATTACCGTATCTAGTTACACGTTCACCTGGTCACTTTCGCAACCACTATTTGGGTACTTGGCTGATATATATAACAGGAGAAGAGAAATACTCGTAATAGGGTTTTTATTAATGTTTATAGGTTTTATAAAATATTCAGATTTTCCCATCTTATTTTCAATATTGGAGGGGATTGGAATGGGTATGGTATATCCCAACTTAATAGCCTTTGTTAACGATAAGGTCAACGAGAGTGTAAGGGGAAAAGCGTTAGGTTACTATAGGTTATATAGAGATAGTGGCTATGGTGTGGCGGGCTTATTACTACCGTTACTTTATTCGTTTTATGGATACGAGTATACTTTATTGATAGTAGGAATATTGCAAGTTGTAGCTCTCTTACTAATAGCAAGATCTTAATCTCTCATATCCACAAATAGATTTACATTATATAGCAAGGGAACAAACCCTTAAACCTAACTAGGATCCGTGAATCGCCGTCGCTAACAGTTTTCGATAAACCGTAAAGTTTATATTATTTTATATGTAAAGTATTTTTTAGAAAGCTTGCTACCAGATGTGGATGGGCTTCCCGAAAGGTAGCAAGATATTATACAAGATGTGCGGGCGTTCAGTAATAAACCTATACAGGTTGAGGGAAAAGGTTTTGAATTCCAATGGTATTGAGAACTCTACAGAGTACTTAACGTACCTCTAGATGCCGTGTTTATGCTACGTTATCCAAAATGTTTAAAACAGAAATTCATGAGCAATGTCAATAAAAACTATGATTGGACAACAATATGCCAAATAGAATTAAAGGGCTATCTATTAGTTATATTATCTACAAGTGTAGTATTCCCACAAGTCCCCCTATTGCAATCATAACTATTGTAAAGAAATACGCTACTAATCTAGTCCTAGTATAAGCGTATTTACCCATGATCTTTTTATTGCTTATCAATATACCCACCATTACTGCCGGTATGACAATAATTATGGGTGATAATGATAATAGAGTCAAAGCGAAGTTAATAACGGAAGAATAGTTACCCAGCATTAAGGAAACTATTAACATAGCTGGTATTGACTCCATAATGTAGATCTTCACGGAGTTTTTGTAGGTATTTTTCCCTAAAGCTTCTAGCAGACCCCATGCACTGCTTAGAGATACAACTATAAGCGTTAAGAACCCAGCGCTTATTAACGTTATTCCAAATATGTAATGGACATTTCCTAAATTATATAGTAACTGAGTTGGATCACTAGGATCTATATTACCAATTGAAGTTCCTATCATCTCAGATAATACTATTATCAATTCAGTTATTATAGACCCTAGTAACGTCTCTATGGTTATCCATGATATCTTTTTAGAATTATTAATATCTATCTTAGGATATTTAATTGCTGTAGCGGAACTTTGATAAATCAACATACAAGGTGGAGTTACCACTGCACCAATGTTTACGGCAATGAAGAATAGGAAGTTCTTTGAGGTAGAGAAGTAAAAGATGTCTTGTCCTGTAAAGTTCAGCTTAGGTCCAACTATAATTAAGGCTGATAATAATAGAATTACGGAAACTACTACTAGATATCTTTCAGTTACTTCGTAATTTTTAGTTAGCACTATTATAACGTGAAGGATGAAGAATATTATTAAGCCTAGTAAAGGATCAATTCCAATTAAGTAACATCCAATTGCAATCCCTGCATACTCACTTAGATATGTAAAGAAATCAACGAAGAAAATTGGGAAAATAGATAAAATAGATACTTTTCTAGAATAGTATTCTCTTATGAGTTCTCCAATACCCTTGCCAGATATTGCACCTAATCTTCCTGCGGCTTCTTGTATTATAAAAATGGGTAGAGATAACAGCATTACGAACCATATTAGTCTGTATCCGTATTCCTCCCCAGTGGACAATCCTCCTAATATACTTGCAGCATCGGCGTCTGCCAACAATGCTATCCATGCTGGTCCAAAGAGTTTCGCAGTATCTCTTATACTCGTCTTAGATCACCTCACATAAGTAATTATAAATTTCTTTTTTAGGTAAAAAGCTATTATAACGAAGATAAATGCAAAACCTACATCCATTTATGTAGTACATGGTATACTCTATGAAGCTCTAACTTATAAAGATTTCTATTTAGAAATTGCTTTTAATTAGTATAAAATCTCAGTTATTGCCTTACTTAATATCCCATTTTAAGCTTAAGGAGTAGAGACATGGATTAGTTTTAGTGCTAAATTAAAATAACTTCGAGTTAAGACTTATAATGACTTTTAATTCAAAGACTTTATAAACTAGAAATGAGTATAGTCTTTTAGGGTGTGCAAATGCCAGATAAACCCCAAGAACCAAAGGTAGTCGGAGTAGAAATCTTGGAAAAATCCGGATTAGATGTGAAAAAGTTAATAGATAAGCTAGTAAGAGCTACGGCTGCAGAGCTCACTACGTACTACTACTATACAATATTGAGAATGCATCTAACTGGTATGGAAGGAGAAGGCCTTAAGGAGATTGCTGAGGATGCTAGGCTTGAGGATAGACTTCACTTTGAACTAATGACTCAAAGGATTTACGAACTAGGAGGAGGTCTACCCAGAGACTTAAGACAACTAGCTGACATTTCAGCTTGTTCAGATGCATATCTACCAGAGAATTGGAAAGACCCTAAGGAAATATTGAAGGTTCTATTAGAAGCAGAACAATGTGCAATAAGAACATGGAAAGAAGTATGTGATATGACATACGGAAAAGATCCTAGAACATACGATCTAGCCCAGAGAATACTTCAAGAGGAAATAGAGCACGAAGCTTGGTTCTTAGAACTACTATATGGAAGACCATCTGGACACTTCAGAAGAAGTCTACCAGGTAACGCTCCGTATTCCAAGAAACAATAAGATATACTATCTTTTTCTTTCTTTTATTTTTATATTTTGGTGATTATTTAATGTTAGTAAGAGTGTGCAGCTTATCAGACTTAGAAGATAAGAAACCAAAGAAATTTTCATTAAATAATATAGAAGTAGTAGTCGTAAAGGTTGGAGATAGGGTGTTCGTCATGGATGCCTATTGCCCTCATAAGGGAGGAAATATGGAATATGGTGATGTAAACGGATATAGGATAAAATGTCATTTACACGGGTACGAGTATAATATGGAAACCGGTGAGCTAGTGTACAATCCCTATGGGAAATCCGATGGATGGTACTTCTCACCTAACTTAAAGATCTACAAGGTTGAGGTTAAGGGTAAAGACATTTTCGTAGAAGTTTAAATTTCAAATTCTATTGTTCTAGCATTTTGCACGATTAAACTGCAATAGGTTTCCCTTATTTGTTCACTACACTCACTTCTATTCTTGATTTCAACTATATCCTTTAACTCCCTAACTCTCTTGCTAATCCTATTGTAGTCATCTTGTGAGATTATTGAAGTTATTATTTTAGCTCCCCTATTCTTCGCAGCTAAGGCAGCTGCAACACTCATGCTTTTTCTCCCTCCTGTTATATCCAGATAGTCTCCTTCGTTTAGTTGCTTTTCAATAAATTCCTTAACTTTTTTCAAGTCCTCTTCACTGTAAATATCTTCAATATCAAGTGGATGTTCACTAATTTCTACTTTAGGAAACTTCTCTTGAATACAACAGATGAACATTAATCTTACTATTTTCCATGCCTTCTTTACCTCTGCATTAGTTGTAGTTACAACTCTTATCTCGTCAATGTTTTGTCCCTTTCTTACTAGGTAAAGAAAAGACTCTATTACTCCTCCCGGCGAGGTTCCTAAAGTAGCTACTAGTTTAACCATGTTATGAGTTAAAAGTTAATTGAATATTTATTTTTACTGTTTTTTACCTCTTCCTCTGAGGAATAGTACTAAACCAACTAGCAACACGATTACACCGATAATAGCTAGAAAGAAACCAAGGCCAGTATATAGTGCAACGTTTACCAATGAAGAGGCCAATTCTTGACTTAAAACGTATTTCACTGAAATCGGAGTAGTGAGGTTATTTACCATTATAGCATCATATTTAGGACTTAATAACGCTATTACATATCCCTTTTCTGCAATTTGTGGTACTGATTGGTTCGTCCCATTTATTTCTTGTAAAATCTTCAAAACTTGTCCAGAGCTCGTATTGTAAAGCAATATTGCCAACTTAGTGGGAACACCTAAGTCTTGTGATGTCCCCGGTTGTAAAGTAGTTGGAGTCACAGTACTTAGTGTGTTAATCACTTTAACGAGTCCAGATGATGCTAAATATCCTCCAATAAAGAACAGTGCAATGCCGACTATTAGTATTATTACCCCTACTATCAGAACTGTTTTACCTATAGCCATAATTTAAAAAGTTAAAGGAAACTATTAAGTCTTTTCAAAAGTTATACCACGTCTAAAGGATTAGTGGACACGAACTCGATATTCTTTATAATGTACTTGCTAACACTTACACTACCGAAACTCTTCAGCTCCTTATGAACTTCAAACGTAACTATGGAAGGATCACCCAATTGGTATAAGCTACCAGGGTTTAATGCAATGGTCTCCCCTATCTTATCCATTGAAGTACTTTCATGAACGTGACCGTGAAGTGAAATAAGTGGTTGGAATTCGGTAATTAAATCAAGTACTGCCTTTGAACCAACATGAGATTTCCTTAAACCAACCTTTGCGTTATCCAATTTAGTATTTAAAGGAGGCATGTGAAAGTTCATAATTAATCTTTCCTTATCAGCGTCCTTAAGTAATGATTTACCCTTTATGTATAATTCAGAGTCTGGAATTTCCCTATATGAATTTCCCATTGGAGAACCATAACCTAACGAGACTATCTGAATTTCCTCTATATTTATTACGTTCTCATTAATCAATTTACCCCCAAAATTCTTAAGGATAGAGTCAAGTTGCGGAATATCGCCGTGCCCTGCAGACCAAAATATCCTTTCTAAACGAAACACTTCATCTGCTATTTTAACCCATCTTGACATTTGCTCAGTTACTTTTTCACTAATTACTTTCTCCAGTTTACTCTTATCACTCTTTATATCCTCAATTACCTCTTTCTTATCTACTACTATATATTTACCAGACCTTAACGCCTCTTCGTTGAGGTTATTCAAATTAACCTTCTTCCCATTTAGGAAATACTTCCCTCCAGTATCCTCTACAAACAGTATCTCTTTAGCCATTAATCCGCCACTTACAATGAGAAAGTCAACTTTCCTAGCTTTTGCAATATTTAGTGATCTCTTAAATGAATACTCCGACCCGTGAACATCGGTAAAGAATCCTATCTTAAATTTAAAGACCATCCTATCTTAAATTTGTAATTACAAATTAAAAAATTAATTAGTCCTTTTTCTCCTTCTTTTCAATTACCTCCAACAGGTAAACCCACGCCAAAAAACAAGGATCTACTTGCTGCTTTTTCTTTTCCTCACTCACTTTGAAACCCTCCTTAGGAAGTTTTTAACTCTTTCCCATGCGTCTTCAGATGCTTCTTTATTGTATGAACGTCCCCTATCATTAAAGAACGCGTGATAGGCTCCAGGGTAAATTTTGAGCTCTAAATCCTTTTTATACTTTATCACGGCGGATATTAAATCTGGTAACCCAGCATCTATTGGCGGATCCTCTCCAGCGTATAGACCTAATATTGGCCCCTTTATTTTCTGAATTGCCTCCAATGGCTGGGGATTTCTGCCATAGAAAACTATTGTCCCATCTAATGGCACTTCAGTTGCCAACTGGAATGCTAAACCCCCACCCATACAGAAGCCCATGCTGACTATCTTTTTAACGCCTTGAGAGCTTACGTACTCGTAAGCCTTAATCGCGTCCTTTATCATCTGTTCTTCCGTCTTTTGCCTATTTAAAACTAACAACTCAGCTACTCTTTTGCCTTTTTCATCTAACGCTGACATTATTTGCTGATAAGAGTTTGGATCATTCCTCTTTTCTGGTGGTATACTCCATACTTTCATCATTACGTTCTGGATGTTCTCTTGATTCAGAACGTCCTCATTTCTAGTGTATAATTGTGGAGCAAATGCCATGTAACCCTCGTTTGCCAACCTTCTTGAGATGTCTTTTATATTGTCATTAAGACCCCATATTTCATGTATTACTATTACTGCCAATTTAGGACTTTCTGGAGAAGCTAGGAAAGCCCTTATTTTAGCACCCTCTGAATCGTAAAATATTTCCTTTTCCATATTTACCTTTACTGGCAAATGGTTTAAAAGTTAACTATCTATTTTTGTTAGATAAAAAAATAATTAACTTTAAATTAAGCCGGAATATAGCAGCAAATCATAAACCATCGCATATGCACTATACGTTCCTGGACCAGTGACGTAGTTCCATCCATAATGGGCTGGGAATGGATTATTTCCACTAGTTATTGGGATCCAAGCAACCTTACCGACAAAATTGCCTAGTGGAGATTCTATTATACCTTGATATGAGATGTGATAAAATGCAAAGTTGAGTGCACCTAATCTGGTACCCGCTAAGGCAACCATCGCAGCAGTCATTGGTGCTGCTCCACTAGTTCCATACCATACGAATAATTGACCGTTAAATACTAAAGGTAAACCGAAACCGAATTCTGGAATATTATAACCACCAGCTGAGACGAATGCGATATCTGGATAAGTCCTAACGACAGTAGGAGTAAACGGAATCAGTGAAGTTATCTCGTAACTTTGTGCTGGATAAACTACGCTATTACCTCCAGTACTATAATCCCAGCCACTTATTTCCACAATACTGCCATTAGATGATGCATTAAGGAATATCCCGCCAACAGACGTTACATAGGGATCTGACTCAGGATACCATATCGTATTATAAATTCCAATATGAAAATTAGGAGGAGGATGATCACTTTCAAATCCCCAATCGCCAGAGGCCGCCAATACGGAAATTCCTTCTGCAGCTGCTTGCATCATTATATTATGAATCATATATAGCATTGCAGGGTAGTAAGCTGCTAGGAAACTCTCTGGAACCGTTACAGAGATTGAAATAACATTAGGATTTATGTAGTTAACCATGTAATAGTACTCGTAATAATAGTTTAGTAAATTACCCACTAACTGGGGACCGCCCACATAACCATTACTGAAGACTATCGTAACGTCGGCTGCAGGCGCAAAGGCACCAGACCATTCTGCATCAAGCTCATTCTCTCCAGATTGGCCTCCAGTTGTAACGTTACCAAAATATATAACGTTTAAATGACCAGTTCTAGGTATACCATAAAATTGCCAAAACAGATAGATATCTGATACATTTATAAAGGACTCAGGGACTCCCTCAATCGCAATGTTACTACCATTGCCGTTATAACCGTGTGCATAAGCCAAGGTAAAGTTGAAATATTGCCCTATTGTTATTGGCGAAATTATGGCTTTTGAAACTAGTCCACTTTGAGCTTTAACCATATCTAAATGCCACGCTTGCGTCACTACGCTAATTACTTTGGGATCTACACTATCTATCCCAACTACTCCTAATACGTATTTTCCAACATTATATGGCAATGATGGAGTAACGTTATTAGAGTAGTAGTAAAATGGACCTATATCTTCAATCCCTAGTAGACCAAACCAATAGAGGTTCTTAAATGGATAGTAGTAAACGTTAATGTAAGTGTTAAATGCCCTCTCTATATTCCCTACAGTTCCATTAAATACTAGTATTAGACCATAATTGCCTAGAAATTGTAAATTATGGGATTTTAGATACTTTATTAGTGAGTTCACATAGGATTCGGAAGGATAGTAATATTCTCTAAATCGAGATGGAGTTAGCCAGTGATGGAATTGTGAGGCAGAGAGGTAAATTTCGTTAAGATATGATTGAAGAGAAGGTAAATTAGTGAAATTTAAGAGAACTGCTATGTACAGTGTTTGACTACTGTTGAGAGGTTCCACAAATTCTGATCCCGGAAGTATTGAGTATTGTGGAGAAGATGTTTCTATATAATAATATTGTACTTGACTCTCTGCTATAGTTGCTAGGAAAGTCGTAGTACTTAGAACTAATATTAGAAGTAACATTAACCTTTTTAATATTACATTTCCACTTTCCATAATATGCTTTCTATATCATTTAATATAAACTTTATTCATATTTCAATTATTGTTGATGAGCAACATATATTGAATCCCAGAAGGACTTCTCGTAGTACTGAATAGTGTAAGCAATCCTTCTAAGTCTATCAACTTGATTACCTTCTATCAATTTAACGATCCTATCCTCCAACTCCTTATAAGAACCTCTGAATGCATCAAAGAATCCCGTCTCCCTAATCCCAAATCTCTCCTTTATCATTTCCCCAAATCTAGTTACAACATTAGCCCATACTGGTAAATTCACAATCCCAGTAAACAAGAACTCGGAGGGTTCCGCGTAATTAGCTAACCAGGATAAATAGTGAGTGTAGCTTATGGCTTGAGGTGATACATTATATAAAAGTGGATCCTTTACCTCAATTCCCAACTCCTTCATCAGTTTTACCAACTCCTTCAACGCAGCATAATCTCCATCCACTAATATCTTAAATATCTGACCCACCCCCCGTCCTAAATGGGGCGAGGGTTCTGCTTGGGTCTAGAGCGTTACTCCCCTTTATGGGAGCTATTCGATTATGGTCTACTATGAAGGAAAGAGGCTTCTTTATACTATTTATTATTTTCCCTGTCCCCTTTCTTAGTATATTTAATGCACCATTCAAATCACTATGCAGCTTATGACCTAGAGAACAATAAACTACTCCCCTCGGCTGCCTCCTCACTTCCACGTTATGATAAGCACAGAACCTAGAAGTATTGTATTCCACCACCTCGTATACCCTCATACCGTATTCCTGAGCCTTAAGCTCAATAGCCTCAATGAGCTTACGATAAGACCACACATTCACCGTGTACTTATTACCCCTATCTTGAGAGATGTTATAAGGATAGCCCAAGTAGATTGTGGAAACGCCCAACTTGTGAAGTTCCTCAACAATACCACTTGCTAGAGCTCTGTATAAATGAAGAAACCTCCTTTGCAACTTCTCGAATAGCCTCCTCTTCTCTCCCGTTAACTCCTCATAAGCCTCGTACTCATCCACGCTCCTAGCTTTATCTGCAAGCGATTGAACTTCAGCAATCCTCCCCTCAAAGTAAAAGTAATCCTCCTTTGCCCTAACTCCCTTGTATAACAACCAAGTACCATCATCTACTATTACGCTAGCAAGGATGTTTACACCCAAGTCAATAGAAGCTACCTTATTACCTTGTGGTAAAACTACTTGAATTGACTTCCTTTCACCATGAACTACGTGTTTTGATTGCTTACCTCTCTTAGTAGTCTCAACACCAACATCTACGGGAATGTGTACATACCACTTGTTCACATCCTCATCGTAAATAATCTCTAACCTACCTTGCTTACCGTACCACCTTAACCTACCTTCAAAATCGATCTCCATATGAAAGTCCTTGAGGATAAGTTTCTTCCTCTCTTCATCCACCTCATAACGGTCTTGTCTAACCATGAGAATCCTTTTTCTCTTCTTGTTTTCCCTATCCTTCCAATAACGTGGAGGAGATACGTGATCCATGTGTGGTAGTTTTCCCTCCTTCTTGAGTTTAAGTAGGGAGAAGAAGGAGGACCACGCCTCGTTGTTCTTCTGCATTACTGCTTGAGCGTTAACACCCAGTATGTTCTTATACTTCTCGTAATATTTATTCCACGTTCCTTTGAAGTCTACTTCTTCTCCGTGAAAGAATTGTTGTCTCCTCTCGTAGTTTATCTCGTTGAATAACTTGGCTGAAACATCTGCTAACTTCAGTAATTTTTTGTGTTGGTGACCGTTTGGTAGGAGACGAAGTACGTTTGTCCTCCTATTCCCGAACTTAACTTCGTAGACACCTCCTTCTGGTATTGCGGGAGTAATGGTCGGCTCCCGCTCCTCATCCTCAGTAAGTTGACCGGAAGGAGGTGTCATAGGAGAGCGTTTGTTAAGTTGGTTAAAAAGCTTTACCTTGCCTTAAAAAGACGAGGTTTGTAGTTCGTTTTATCAAGCTCCTCCATATTAGTACTCTTGGATAGACCTATTGCTAATGACCTTAAATCGTGATTTACAATGTACCATTGGTTTACAACGAAACTATTAACTACCTCCTTTCTCAACACCTTCTCCTTTAATAAGGGATGATTAATTATTTGCTCATTTAGTCCTTCTAACTCCTTTCTTATCTGTTCTAGTATACTCATAATCATAAATTACAAAGCTAGATTATAAATCATTTTATAATTTACTTATATCTAACCATAATAAATAACTTCCTTATAACAACTGGATAAATTTTTATGTTAGTTAGCTAACAAACAAGCAATGAGAAGAATAGATGTATATGATCTATTAGTAGGAAAGGGTAATTACGTAGACGACATAACGTATATGGGAAAATATGCAGTGTTTATCAGAAGTCCATATTCCCACGCGAGAGTAATTAATATCAATAAAGAAGATGCGGAAAGAAGAGGAGCACTAGTTCTAACCGGTAAAGATTTAGTATCTAGGAGCGTTGAGTCCGGTGAAAGAGAGGGAGCCAGTTTAACAACTCCACTAATGGCAATAAATAAGGCATTATACGTTGGTCAACCAGTAGCTTTGGTTATTGCTAATGACCCCTACGAAGCTATGGATTTAGCTGAATTAGTTCAGATTGACTACGAACCGTTAGAAGGTATAGGAAGCATCGAAAAAGCATTACAGAACAAAGTAATTGTATTTGAGGATTTGAAGACAAACGTAGTAAGAGAACAAACCTTCGAATTTGGAAAGATTAATAGGCAAGGCAGACACTTAGAATTAGATTTGTACTGGTCTAGAAGTTCTGGAAATCCAATAGAACCTTATGGGGCAATCGTAATTCCAACAGATGATGGGCTGACCATAATTTCGAATCAACAAGCAGGAAACGTAGTATCCAATGAAATCCAGAAGGCATTAGGAGTTAAAGTAGTCCATAAGAACGTTAGACAAGGAGGAAGCTTTGGTGAGAAGTTCTCTCTAGTCAGATACTTGACAGTGTTAGGTTTTGCAGCGTTGAAGTTCAAAGTACCAATAAAGTGGATTGAGACAAGAACTGAACATTTAATGGCATCAAATGGAAGTGGACCGGAAAGGAAATTCAAAATTCACGCTTACTATTCCTCCGATGGAAGAGTAAATAGTTTAGATATTCACATATGGGAAGACATTGGTGCCTCTAGAGATGCTGGTCAACCTTTTAAACCTTTAGGGTTCTTAACGGGACCATACAAGGTTGGAGGTATAAGATATACTGGAACCTTAGTTGCCACAAATAAGAACCCGGCTGGAGCATTTAGAGGTGCTGGTACACCTCCTCATACTTGGGCACTGGAAAGAACCATGGATGCCATAGCTGATGATTTAGGTATCAGTAAGGCTGAAGTGAGAAAGATCAATGCAATAGATTCTTTTCCATATGACACTGGATTCGCATACTATGATTCTGGAAATCCGAGAGGCTTACTGGACTTAGCGTTATCAAGAAACGATATCTTTGCATTGAGGAATAAGAACACTGGAGTGGGTTTGGCATTATCAACAGATCCCAGTACGCCTTCTGGTAGCGAGAGAGTGAAAATTAAGGTTAAGAATAACAAAGTTGTAATCGGTTTAGGATTTGGTCCAGAAGGACAAGGTAATGAGCATTCAGCAGTAGTAATGGCCTCAAGACTATTAGGGATAAGTCCAGATGACGTTACATATGAGATTCTAGATAATACTGAATTACCAACATCCTTTGGTCCAGGAGGAAGTAGAATGGCAATTTACACCTTTGGGGCAGTTTCTGGTGCAGTGGAAGAGTTAAAGGCTAGATTAAGGAGGAAGGCTGAGGTTATCTTAAACGATAAGGTTATTGATTATAGAGATGGGTACTTTATAGGGGAAAATGGAGGAAAAGTTAGGATTACGTCACTTGAGGGAGAAGAGGTCGACTTCACTTACACATTGCAAGGTAAGTATAGATTCAATGCCTATCCATTCGCTTGTGATCTGGCAGTAGTTAGAGTAGAGGATGGTAAGATTAGGCCAATAAAGCACGTAGTTTACATTGATCCTGGAACTCCAATAGATGAGGATCTAGTAAGAGAACAAGTAATAGGAGGAACTGCAATTGGAATTTCCCTTGCGTTATATGAACATTACGTATATGATGATAACGCTAACTTGTTGACTACTAGCTTAGCAGATTACGGAATGCCAACTGCTGCTGATTTACCGGAAATAGAGGTTAACATAGTTCCAACTCCCTCTCCATCAACTCCTTATGGAGCTAAGGGGATAGGGGAGATTCCGGTTGGAATAGCTGCAGCTGCAGTAACTAACGCTATCGAAGACGTTATAAAGAGAAGGATAAATAGGGTTCCAGTGAGTCTAGAAGACCTTTTTGAATAAGGACTTTAATATCATTTAAATTTATTTTTGGAACATGCAGAGGTAAACCCATGAATGTAATTTTCGATGGATTAAACGAGATCCATGGTTTTTTTGGTGCACTGTGGGCGGGAGCAGCTCTACTTAACTTCTTAGTTAAGCCTCAAGATAAGAGGCAATTTGAGAGAATAGGGAAATTCTTCATGATAACCTCAGTCATTACAGTAATAACTGGGATAATAATTTTCGCCTACATTTACCTAGCCCCTTATCAAGGGAATTTATTTCTAGTAGCGGCAATTCTACGTTCAAGCCTTGACATTAGGTTAAGGGCCTTACTAAACTTAATAGGAGGAGCGTTTGGGTTATTGGCTTTTGGGGCAGGGATAGTTATAAGCAATAGGATAAGGCTTATGGTACGTATTAAGGAAGGTGACGCTACAATCCTAGAGTTGAGGAATAGTATTGCCAATTTATCTAAAATTAGTTTAATCTTCTTATTACTTTCCTTAGCCATGATGATACTTGCTGGTTCCATAGCACAAGTTATAAGTTAGAGTTGTAAAGAAAAATTTAATGACGTTTGGTTATAAAATAGATGGAAATGAGGTAATCTTTACCTTATGGGCACCTTATCAAAAGAGCGTTAAACTAAAGGTTCTAGAGAAGGGACTTTACGAAATGGAAAGAGATGATAAAGGTTACTTCACCATTACCTTAAACAACGTAAAGGTTGGAGATAGGTATAAATACGTTTTAGATGATGCTAGTGAAATACCAGATCCAGCATCTAGATATCAACCAGAAGGTGTACATGGGCCTTCACAAATTATACAAGAAAGTAAAGAGTTCAACAACGAGACTTTTCTGAAGAAAGAGGACTTGATAATTTATGAAATACACGTGGGGACTTTCGCTCCAGAGGGAACGTTTGAGGGAGTGATAAGGAAACTTGACTACTTAAAGGATTTGGGAATTACGGCAATAGAGATAATGCCAATAGCTCAATTCCCTGGGAAAAGGGATTGGGGTTATGATGGAGTTTATTTATATGCCGTACAGAACTCTTATGGAGGGCCAGAAGGTTTTAGAAAGTTAGTTGATGAAGCGCACATGAAAGGTTTAGGAGTTATTTTAGACGTAGTATACAACCACGTTGGACCAGAGGGAAACTATATGGTTAAATTGGGGCCATATTTCTCACAGAAATACAAAACGCCATGGGGATTAACCTTTAACTTTGACGATGCTGAAAGCGATGAGGTTAGAAAGTTCATCTTAGAAAACGTTGAGTACTGGATTAAGGAATATAACGTTGATGGGTTTAGATTAGATGCAGTTCATTCAATTATTGACACTTCTCCTAAGCATATCTTGGAGGAAATAGCTGACGTTGTGCATAAGTATAATAGGATTGTCATAGCCGAAAGTGATTTAAACGATCCTAGAGTCGTTAATCCCAAGGAAAAGTGTGGATATAATATTGATGCTCAATGGGTGGATGATTTCCACCATTCTATTCACGCGTACTTAACTGGTGAGAGGCAAGGCTATTATCTGGATTTCGGTAACCTTGACAATATAGTTAAATCATATAAGGACGTTTTCGTATATGATGGTAAGTACTCCAAATTTAGAAGGAAAACTCACGGAAAACCAGTTGGTGAGCTAGATGGATGCAATTTCGTAGTTTATATACAAAATCATGATCAGGTCGGAAATAGAGGTAAAGGTGAAAGAATAATTAAATTAGTCGACAAGGAAAGCTATAAGATTGCTGCAGCTCTCTATATTCTTTCTCCATACATTCCAATGATTTTCATGGGAGAGGAATACGGTGAGCAAAATCCATTTTATTTCTTTTCTGATTTTTCAGACACTAAACTAATACAAGGATTAAGGGAAGGGAGAAAAAAGGAAAATGGGCAAGATACTGACCCTCAAGATGAGTCAACTTTTAACGCTTCTAAACTGAGTTGGAAGATTGACGAGGAAATCTTTTCATTTTACAAGATTTTAATAAAAATGAGAAATGAGTTGAGCATAGCGTGTGATAGGAGAGTATACGTCGAGAATGGCGAAAATTGGTTAATCATAAAGGGAAGAGAGTACTTATCACTCTGCGTTTTCTCTAGATCATCTATTGAAGTTAAGTACAGTGGAACTTTACTTTTGTCCTCAAATAATTCATTCCCTCAGCATATTGAAGAAGGTAAGTATGAGTTTGATAAGGGATTTGCTTTATATAAACTTTAGGGCAGGAGAGTTTAAAAATTCCTATTAATGATTATACTTTAGATGATGAGTAAAAGCAAAATCGATGAGGAAGAAAAAAAGAGAAGAGAAGAAGTCAAAAGATTAGTAATGCTCCTAGCGATGTTAAGATAAGGTTTTTTAAAAACTAAATATAATAATAAATACCACCATGTCGATATTCTTCAGAACTAGGGATAGACCTTTACGTCCTGGAGATCCGTATCCATTAGGTTCAAATTGGATAGAAGATGAGGATGGCGTAAATTTTTCTTTATTCTCAGAAAACGCAGAAAAAGTTGAATTATTCCTTTACTCCCAGACAAATCAAAAATATCCAAAGGAGATAATAGAGGTTAAAAACAAAACTGGAGATATTTGGCATGTATTCATCCCAGGACTGAGACCTGGGCAACTTTACGCATATAGGGTTTATGGTCCTTATAAACCAGAGTTAGGATTAAGGTTTAATCCAAATAAGGTTTTAATAGATCCTTACGCTAAGGCCATAAATGGTAATGTAATTTGGAACGATGCGGTATTTGGATATAAGATAGGAGATCAAAATCAAGATTTAAGTTATGACGAGAGGGATTCAAGCGAATATGTCCCTAAAAGTGTTGTGATTAATCCATACTTTGAATGGGATGATGAAAATTTCATTAAGGGAAAGAAAGTTCCATTAAAGGATACCGTAATTTATGAAGTTCACGTGAAAGGGTTTACAAAACTCAGATTAGATTTGCCGGAAAATTTAAGGGGAACTTACGAAGGTTTGGCCTCAGAACAAATGATCAGCTATCTCAAAGATTTGGGGATTACTACTGTAGAATTAATGCCAGTTTTCCACTTTATTGATCAAAGATTTCTAATAGATAAAGGACTAACAAATTACTGGGGATATGATCCAATAAACTTCTTTTCCCCGGAATGTAGATATTCCAGTAGCGGCTGTTTAGGAGAACAAGTAATCAGTTTCAAGAGAATGGTAAACAAATTGCATAACGCAGGAATTGAAGTTATAATTGATGTGGTTTACAATCACACCGCTGAGGGAAATCACTTAGGACCAACGTTGAGTTTCAGAGGAATTGATAATACGGCATATTATATGCTCCAACCGGACAATAAGAGATATTATTTAGATTTCACTGGCACTGGAAATACGTTAAACCTTAGCCATCCTAGAGTTATTCAGATGGTCCTAGATAGCTTAAGGTATTGGGTTACGGAAATGCACGTAGATGGCTTTAGATTTGACCTAGCTGCAGCTTTAGCTAGGGAATTGTATAGCGTTAATATGTTAAATACGTTCTTCATTGCACTACAGCAAGACCCAATATTGTCACAAGTAAAACTGATAGCTGAACCTTGGGATGTAGGACAAGGAGGATATCAAGTTGGGAATTTCCCATATCAATGGGCGGAATGGAATGGAAAGTATAGGGATTCTATAAGGAGATTTTGGAGAGGAGAAGCGTTACCCTATAGCGAGATTGCTAACAGGCTATTAGGTTCACCAGACATCTACTTAGGTAATAATAAAACACCATTTGCAAGTATAAACTACGTAACTTCGCACGATGGTTTCACATTAGAAGATTTAGTTAGTTATAATCAAAAACACAATGAAGCGAACGGATTTAATAATCAAGATGGAATGAACGAGAACTACAGTTGGAATTGTGGTACAGAAGGAACTACAAATGACCAAAACGTAATTATGTGCAGAGAGAAACAAAAAAGGAACTTCATGATAACATTACTCGTTAGCCAAGGAACTCCTATGATATTAGGAGGAGATGAGCTAAGCAGGACACAAAGAGGAAATAATAACGCGTTTTGCCAGGACAACGAGATAACTTGGTTTGATTGGAATTTGGATGAGAGGAAATCAAAATTCTTGGAGTTTGTTAAAAAAATGATCCAATTTTATAAAGCACATCCGGTATTCAGAAGGGAAAGATATTTTCAAGGAAAGAAATTATTCGGCATGCCACTAAAAGATGTAACATTTTACACTTCAGACGGTAAGGAAGTTGATGAGAAAACATGGAATTCTCCAACGCAAACAGTTATTTTCGTGTTAGAGGGGAGCGTAATGGATGAGATTAACATATACGGAGAGAGAATTGCGGATGATTCATTCTTAATAATACTTAACGCAAATCCCAATAACGTAAAAGTGAAGTTTCCAAAAGGTAAATGGGAACTAGTTGTTGGTTCTTATTTGAGAGAGATAAAACCAGAAGAAAGAATTGTAGATGGTGAGAAGGAATTGGAAATTGAGGGAAGAACAGCATTAGTTTATAGGAGGACAGAACTATGATAATAGGCACATATAGGCTGCAACTCAATAAGGGATTCACTTTTTATGATACAATAGAAAATTTGGATTACTTTAAAGAATTAGGAGTATCACACCTATACCTATCTCCAATACTTAAGGCTAGACCAGGGAGCACCCACGGCTACGATGTAGTAGATCATAGTGAAATTAATGAGGAATTAGGAGGAGAAGAGGGGTACTTTAAACTAGTTAAGGAAGCTAAGAGTAGAGGTTTAGAAATCATACAAGATATAGTACCAAATCACATGGCGGTACATCATACTAATTGGAGGCTTATGGATCTGTTAAAGAGTTGGAAGAATAGTAAATACTATAACTATTTTGATCACTACGATGATGACAAGATAATCCTCCCAATACTTGAGGACGAGTTGGATACCGTTATAGATAAGGGATTGATAAAACTACAGAAGGATAATATAGAGTACAGAGGGCTTGTATTACCTATAAATGATGAGGGAGTTGAATTCTTGAAAAGGATTAATTGCTTTGATAATTCATGTTTAAAGAAAGAGGATATAAAGAAATTACTATTAATGCAATATTATCAGCTAACTTACTGGAAGAAAGGTTATCCAAACTATAGGAGATTTTTTGCAGTAAATGATTTGATAGCTGTTAGGATAGAATTGGATGAAGTGTTTAGAGAGTCTCACGAGATAATTGCTAAGCTACCAGTTGACGGTTTAAGAATTGATCACATAGATGGACTATATAACCCTAAGGAGTATTTAGATAAGCTAAGACAGTTAGTAGGAAATGATAAGATAATATACGTAGAGAAGATATTGTCAATCAACGAGAAATTAAGAGATGATTGGAAAGTAGATGGGACTACTGGATATGATTTCTTGAACTACGTTAATATGCTATTAGTAGATGGAAGTGGTGAGGAGGAGTTAACTAAGTTTTATGAGAATTTCATTGGAAGGAAAATCAATATAGACGAGTTAATAATACAAAGTAAAAAATTAGTTGCAAATCAGTTATTTAAAGGTGACATTGAAAGATTAAGCAAGTTACTGAACGTTAATTACGATTATTTAGTAGATTTTCTAGCATGTATGAAAAAATACAGGACGTATTTACCATTTGAGGATATTAACGGAATAAGGGAATGCGATAAGGAGGGAAAGTTAAAAGATGAAAAGGGAATCATGAGACTCCAACAATACATGCCAGCAATCTTCGCTAAGGGCTATGAGGATACTACCCTCTTCATCTACAATAGATTAATTTCCCTTAACGAGGTTGGGAGTGACCTAAGAAGATTCAGTTTAAGCATCGAAGACTTTCATAACTTTAACCTAAGCAGAGTAAATACCATATCAATGAACACTCTTTCCACTCATGATACTAAATTCAGTGAAGACGTTAGAGCGAGAATATCAGTACTATCTGAGATACCAAAGGAGTGGGAGGAGAGGGTAAAATACTGGCATGATTTATTAAGGCCAAATATAGATAAAAATGATGAGTATAGATTTTATCAAACACTTGTGGGAAGTTACGAGGGATTTGATAATAAGGAGAGAATTAAGAACCACATTATTAAGGTCATAAGAGAAGCTAAGGTACATACAACGTGGGAAAATCCAAATTTAGAGTATGAAAAGAAGGTTCTGGGTTTCATAGATGAAGTGTTCGAGAACAGTAGTTTTAGAAATGATTTTGATAATTTTGAGAAGAAAATAGTTTATTTCGGTTATATGAAATCATTAGTTGCAACGACACTTAAGTTCCTTTCGCCCGGTGTACCAGATATTTACCAAGGAACTGAAGTTTGGAGATTCTTACTTACAGACCCTGATAACAGAATGGCGGTGGATTTCAGAAAACTAAGGGAATTATTAAACAACTTGACTGAAAAGAACTTAGAACTCTCAGATCCAAGAACCAAAATGTTATATGTTAAGAAATTGCTACAGCTTAGAAGAGAGTATTCACTAAACGATTATAAACCATTACCCTTTGGCTTCCAAAGGGGAAAAGTAACTGTCCTTTTCTCACCAATAGTGACTAGGGAGGTTAAAGAGAAGATTAGTATAAGGCAAAAAAGCGTTGATTGGATCAGAAATGAGGAAATTAGTAGTGGAGAATACAATTTGAGCGAGTTGATTGGGGAGCACAAAGTCGTTATATTAACTGAAAAAAGTGAGTGAACTATCTATATAGATTTATTCTTGAACTACTCTGGTCAGATATGTATTACTCAGATATGAGTATAAGTTTTATATAAGAGATGAAGCATGTGATTCCTCTTGAGTATGCATGTTGTTTTTTCAAGACATGAAATAAATCGAAATTTTCCTTATTCAGGTATTACATGCTATGTTTGTTTAAATTTGTTATATTCCATAATTGTTCTCTTAATTTACTCTAAATTAATATCTTATTTGAAAGAGAGACATTACATTCCTCACAAGAAATAATTTGATTAATTGCCTCATAGTGTCACTATTGGACTACAAACTCTCTTTTTGCTTTATAAAAAATAATGTAAATTCTTATTTTATGTTCTTACTCTAAGGGGAGAACTTCTTTGTACGATAATTTATAGCTTAATAATGAAAATATCGAACATCATTGAGAAAAGTTTTATTATTTCAAATTGAGATACCGTTTCACATGAAAAAATGTCCTATATGTAATTTCGAAAATTCCGATGACGCACTTTATTGCATCAAATGTGGTACTCCACTTCCAACCCAGCAACCTTACATGAAACCGTCCCGCAGACCCAGAAAATGGCTTGTCGTTCCATTTATCGCAGGCATTATCATCACTGTATTTATAATAGCATCCATGACAGTACTTGTCCCAGCTACTCTCGGTATATATGCTAAAGAATTGGTATCTCCATCTCAAGTGTCGGCGATTTTAGGTGGTACGTGGAAAGTAGTGGGATTGGGAAGGACTGCTATGATAATTTCAGAACCTATTGTGATGAACTTGAGTTCTAACCATACGAATAGCTTAGTGATAGGAGTCGGTTCTAATCAACAAACTCCGATGGCGCAAGGTCTCACGGAGAGCCTCAGAGGTATAATAGATGAGCGGACTTATAACATGACCTTGACTTTGTGGTACTTCAGCAATTCGTCTGAAGCATTAAACTACTTCAGCTTACAAGGATTTTTCAACGATCAGAGAGCGTTGCACTACCTTAATGCCAGTTTGATCGTGTTATCAAATAATGAGTTTGTGATGTACCGTTATAGTGATTTCTTACACTCTTACATATCGGAGATAATATTATTAAACGGAAGCCTAATAAAAGAAGTGCAGATCTTCGGACCCACCACGATACCTCAAAACCACCTGGAGGACCTGATTAACATTCTCTAATAGTTTTTTTTTAAAAATCTAAAAATTTCATTTATGGGTTGGAACTGAAAGTGGGAAAAGCTTTTAATCTATTGTATGGAAGAAAGAAAGGCAGATAGTAAAGGTAGAGTTCATTTGGGAAATGGCTTTGGGGTAAACAATTATATGTAACGTTATCGAAGATGATTAAAACAGAAACTCATGAGTAGGGTTAATAAGAATTATAATTAGATAACATTATGCCAAATAGAATTAAACGTTAAGGTGTTACTTGAGTTAGTGAGTACTTAATATCTTATCTGCTGTATTTATGTTGTAACCTCTAAGAAATCTGCCATAACAAGGTTCACTTAGCTGTATTTTTGATAAGTTTTTGTGGAGTTGCATAATTATTCCTATTATATTTATCATTATGAATCATATTACTCTTTACAACTAAGTCTAGTGTATAATTATACAATATAAAATATTGTGATTACCGTTATTTTTTTAGTTTTACTCACATTGGACAATATCTCGATTCCCATGAGTCTATTGGAAGCGAAGCATATTGTGCGTCTCGATATACTGAAATCTATCTTAATTAATTAAAAATATTTAATATTATATTTAAAGTTTTTTACTAATTACTAAATTAAATTAATATAAACTTCCTTTTAAATCTTCTCAACAGTTTAGGAGATTGCCACAAAATTTTCATGACTAAATTTCTCTTTACTTGATATAACTTTACAAAATTCTTAAATATACCGCTTACAATTATATGATCATGGACACATTTGAAGCTATTTCGAACGACATCAGAAGGAGAATACTAAAAACGCTAGTTACACCCAAATCTTTCTCACAACTCGTTGAGGAGCTTAACATTGAGAGTGCTGCTTTGGCATTTCATTTAAAGAAACTGGAAGGATTAGTAACCAAAGATTCCCAAGGTAATTATATGCTTACAGAAGAAGGAAAGAGGGTTCTAGCAATCATAAATTCAATCGAAGGTCAATATAATAACTTCAATATTCCTTATACTACTAATAACAATCCCCCTCCCTTAATAATTCAATATGCAGATAATATCACTGTAACAGAAAATATGATTATAAAATTAAGAAATGAGGGAAGAAAGCTTGTAATAAAAGACGTTGATACGGTAGAGTTTAAACACATAGAACCTAAACTTTTAAGTGAGGTATTGGAATTGATTGAAAATGTAAATGTTATAAAATGTACAGAGGATCTTTTTGAAATCGTTTCATACAAATCTAAAAACGTAGGTTCGATCAGCACTAATGACGAGAACGAGAGAAAGAGTTTCGTAGATAGTTTAATCTCTTTATTCTTACCCAAGAGACAACTTAATATTGTTTATAATGGCCCTCTCCAATATTCGGGCAATTTGAGAATTCATCTTGATGGTGGTGTAGTAAAAATTAGAAGAGGAGATCCTCATTTATTAGCTAAGTGCATCGATTTAGAGGATCTGGAAATCCAGAAGGATAGTATAAACGCTGACGGATGCTATCTTAAAATCACTTATCCGGATCTGAATTCCTTAGAGATTTCTTTGGATGGAGGAACTGTAGACGTTTCTGATTTAAAAATAAATAATCTCTCAATAGAAGTTGATGGGGGAGTAGTGGATATTAACGTTGTATCGGAAAATGAGGTCAGGTTATCCTTAAATGGAGGAAAAATGGGCGGTAAAATAGTTTTCATACCCAACACTAACCCTAACCTTTCTATACAGATTGATGGAGGGATTTCGAATATGTCAATAACAATTCCAGAAGATATGACTGTTATCACAAATTCCAATATTAATGGAGGAGTTGTCACGTTACCTAAAAGTAGGATAGGGAAAAACGGTGTTTTAAAGATCATTGCATCAGTAAACGGAGGAGTAATTACAGTGAATGAGGATATCCACGATGAGAAGAAAATCAAATAATAACGTTAATGAACTTTATAGAGATCTTATTGGAATTTGAATGCCTATAAACTACTGATAGCGATTTTAGTGCCAGAGTTTTGGATAGGAATGACAATTAATCGCAAAGTCAACTTACCGGCTGAACACTTTGATGTAATCACATCGCTAACTTATTATGCGACTCATTTTAATTTAGTATTATAGAATACTCCCGTATCCCTGATAGAAGATAGAACGATAATAGTTGCTCCTCCCATAGTCCCATTAAGCCCTCAATCGAGCTGAGGAGCGCCATTAACATTGCTAAGAAATATTTTGAAAAAAGAGGTGTTTAAATATAGGACTATCCATCCCATAGGCGAGATTTTTCGCCGCCCCCAACTTTATAGAAATTATATCATGTGTATGATAAACTTTATATAATCATGTAATTATATAACTATGTGTGAAGTCAACAATAACTGTCAGTAAAAAAGTTAAGGAAGTCCTTGAGAGGAAGAAGAAGGAAATGGAAATTAAGTTAAACAAACCGTTAAGTTGGGACGAATTTTTCCAGAACATATTTAGAGAGGAAGAGGAGAGAATACCGAAATTAACTGAGGAAGAGGCTGAGATTCTTAAGGATTTGACTAAGGAGGATAGGAAGAATTGGAGAATAAGAGAATTTGTTTAGATACGGATGTACTTATAGATGCTTTTAGAAATGATATTAAGAAATTCATAGGTTATTATACTACATGTATTAATCTTTACGAATTCTTAAGAGGATTAGCCTTTATTGGGAAAAATATAGATGAGTTCAAATCGTGGATAGAACTTAACCTTAACGTAGTATGTATTGATAATAACTCCCTAAAAACTGCTTCAAGAATTTACGCAGAACTTAGAAAGAAGGGAGAAATAATTGAAGATCCAGATTTATTAATAGCTTCGATATGCATAGCTAATGACTTCTCTCTGATGACACATAATAAGAAACATTTTAAAAGATTAGAGAAATACGGCTTAAAACTAATTTAGACAAGCATTTTTAAAACATATTAAACATGTTTATTACAGAAACTAGAGAATGTAGTGTAAATTTGCTTTACTGTTAAATTCACTAAAAATTCACATTTGAGTGTATACCTAAAGAACAGCAGAACAAAGCTTGCCTGGTTGGTTTTTGACAAATTTCTCTGCAAAACAGTACAGCTATCTCGATATTACTTGATGAATATAAATTATGTCATTCTTTATAGTTTGATATAATGTATAATTATATAATATAAAACATTTGAATTATGATTATTTCTCAATTTTACTCAGATCGGACAACGCTTCTCAGCGCTGGAGAGAGTAAATGAAGAGTGGAACAAATATCTCAATACACTAAGCGAAACAATCAACTGACCCATAGTAATCATCATAGACTAAACCTTCAACAACAGAAATACGCCAGAGTCAAGAGTGGATTAAGCAAACGAGGAAACTACAAGATCCGATATCAAACCAGCGAAACCTTCCAATACGGAGTATAATTCCTAACATAACAATTTACGACTTGAACATTAAATAAAGCCTACGTGGTGAGAGCCTTTTTTATAAGTCACAAGGAAAATGCTTAAGAAGTGGATGTAAATGAGTTGCAAACCAAGATCTGGATGGTTTCCACTATTACTGCTTTGAGTATTAAAGCGTAAACTTTGGAAAAACGTTGAAATAAATATTGAGCAAGCTGACAAAGTATTGGGGAACATAAAGTTGTTATATTAACTAAAAAGTGGTTAAAGTTGTTTTAATGCTAACTCTATTGCAGTATCTAATTGTGTATCCCTATTATTTACATAATCCTCTGGCTTAATCTCAACAACTATATCTGGGTCTACTCCGTAATTCTCTATACCGAAACCTACATCCTCGAAGTTAACAGCGAACTCTGGTTGACTGATATAGGTCTTATCAACTAATCTATATCTGGGCCTTATACCAACAACACCTCCCCAAGTTCTTCTACCAATAAGTACTCCTAGCTTGTACTTCTTGAACAAGAACGAAAAGATATCACCATCAGACCCAGCATGCTCATTGGTTATTCCCACTAAAACCTTAGGAGATGAGAAATACGGCATAGGTATTGGTTTTCCATTCCTAGGATGATCATAGCCAACCCTCTTTAAGAGTAGCTTCTCTAAGAGTAATCCTGAGACGAAACCACCCCTATTAAACCTAACGTCAACCACTAACCCTTCTCTGTGGAATTCGGACATGAACAATCTGTAAAACTCAGCGAACCCTTGATACATCATATCTGGTATGTGAATATACCCTAACCTACCCTTACTCTTCTCGTGAACGTATTCCCTATTCTTCTCAACCCAATACCTATATATTAAGAACCTTTCGTCTTTTAATACTTTAACCGTAACGTGTCTATTCTTACCGTCATTAGTTATTACGTCAAGAATCACTTGATCCTTGTTTATTAGATGAGAGTAAATGTTGCCGTTCGCCTCTTCCCCATCAATAGCCTTTATACAATCTCCAACATTCAATTGAACACCAGGATCCCTTAATGGACTCCTCTCATTCTCATTAGTAGAATCCCCAACATAAATTTTTGTAATCTTATAACATTTATTGTTCTCGTCATATTCAAACTCAGCACCTAAACCTCCAACTGACAACGGCTCTGGAGTATCGTAATCGTAAGCTGTCTCATAGGAATGAGAAGTCCTAGTCTCACCTTGCATCTCTTGAATTATATCGGAAAGTTCAAACCTAGTACTTATTCTATCTAAAAGTCTCTCATATTTGGGTAAAACGGAGTCCCAATTCTTTAATCTCTCCTCATTCCAATAATTCTGCTTCATCAACTTCCACGTTTCCCTGAGCATTTGTCTCCATTCCTTCTCAGGCTCAACGTAAACCTTAACTCTAGATAAATCTATTACCCCACCTTTCCTTCCAGTTGAGTTAAAATCTGGTTTTGCGTTAACGTCAAATAGTCTTAGATTATCCTTAAGCATTAAAAGTATTTTACTTTTATCGCTAGACAAGGAGAAGTTTGATACGTTATCTGCATATAACTCCTTTGCCTTATTCTCCAGATCATAAACCTCTAACCTACCAAATACATCTCCAGTCAGTGACCTCAGCCCCCTTATTGGATAAGAGAATAGGAAGATCTTGTTGTTCTTAGCTCCAGCTATTTGTATGTAATTCTCCTCTTCGATCGGAAACGGAATTACTCTATCTTCAATTCCCTCAATTACCACGTTTTTGTCGTTACTACTAACCTCATCTAATGGCTGATTAAATGGGGAATAGTAATTCCCTAGAACTACTAGGTATGGCTTAACAACCCTCTGGAAACTTAAATTAAATATTACCTTATCGTTAGTTGGGTCTAAATGCCTTGCAGCCAAGAAATATAAATATCTACCATCAGGGTCAAATGACGGTGAAAAATCATATCCATAGGGAGTTGTTATCCTAACAATCTTCCCGTCAACGCTGGCAAGCTTTATTGACTGAGTATAATAGCCTTCTGGAAAAGAGTAGGCAAACCACTCACTATTTGGATGCCAATCAAATTCTAAAATTAGATCGTATTCGCTCTTATCTATTAATCTGGCGTTATCGCTATCAATCTCGTAAACCCATAACTCAAGTTTATTGTTAGACAGTAATACTTTCTTACCATCTGGAGAAACCTTAACTCTCTCTATCCTACCAAAGTCCTTATTTATTACCTTCTCACTCCCATCCTTACCTAAAATCACCAATTTGTCCTCATCGTTTACTCCTATCACGTCACCATTAGGTAAAACTTGAATCTGCCTATATTTTACACCTTGTTTCTTGCCCAATTGAACTGCGGGACCATCCCACGGCCTCATTAAAAATGCCTTACCCCTACTTACTAAAGCAACGTAATTACCATTTACAACAGCCTCATTCATGTATTCTATTACACTAACGAATTTCGGTTGCCTTTTCTTCCTATCAGTAGGTAAGTCGATATCCAGTTTAGATAAGCCGTCCTTTTCTGGATCGTACAAATATATATCACCAGCGTTTTGAAAAACAATCCTCTTACCGTCACTACTGGCATTCCTACAATAGTAATCGGTGAAATTAGTATGTTTTCTTAAATCCTTACCGTTCAAATCAACGGAATAGAGATTACCAACTCCCTCGTGGTCTGATAGAAAGTAAATCCTTTCTCTAACTATCATGGGCCAACTAACGTTACCATCTAAACTAACAAACTTCTCAAAGGTTTTACCACCATTACGAGAAATCCATAATTCACCCTTAGTTCCACCCTTATACCCTTTCCAATTTGGTAAGTCTTGATAACCCCTTGCAATTACTATTATATCATCCCTTATTACAACGTTGGATAACATACCAAAAGGCAATTTCTCTGCCTTTCCACTATTTATATTCACCTTATACGCCTCAGTCCATTGAACAAAAGGAGTGTGAAAGTCAGTTATTACAATAATCTCGTCCTCAGAAATCCAACCAGCAACCCTACTATTCCTACTACCAAAATAGGTAACCCTCCTAGCTTGCCCGTCTTCAACAACGTAGATATCTCCACCTTGCTTACCACTCTTAAGCCAAACAACAGTAAACGCAACTTTTCTACCACTTGGACTTATTTTAGGCCTTATGGAAACTCCTAAACCACTTGTTATCCTAAGCGGTTTCATGTCTTTTAAAGAAAGAAGCCAAACGTCATCATCTGAAGTAAATGATATTAGATCCCCTCTAATGTCGGGGTACATGTAGTACGCTCTCATATGATAATGTATAACTTTAAGTATATAGTGTTTTCCACTGTTTAAGGTAAATCCTTCAATTTCTTTAGATGTTGAGTTCATTAAATTTTCTCAAATTCAGAATCTATCGTTGTGTTAAAGCTGACTTTCTCCCTACCCTGGAAGGGTGAGGTTCCCTCTCCAGAGGGTTCATCGTTCCACCATTGATTCGGGTTTACATCTCTCATTTGGTGGGCAGTCGAGTGGATCAGAGATCCACTCCCATCTTAAAGGGTATGGACTTTCATTCATTACGTCTAGTCGATTAAGAGATAAAGAGAAGGGGAATGATGGATGCTCTTCCCACAGTCTCATTAAACCCTCAATCGAGCTGGAGAAGAGCGTCATCAACATCATTAAAAATATCTCGATAAAGGGGTATATACATATAAGGGGACCATCCATCTCTTTGGCGAGGCTTTTCGCCCCTTAATCCCAATTTTGTAAGTTTAACATTAGTTTAGATAGAAAATTGAGTAATCCACAAAGCAGTTTTCCACAAAACTCTTTTACTCCAATTAGATCCTTTAGGTTATGAGACCTTATGTAATAATATTTAGCACAGTATCGATAGATGGTAGACTCGCAACGAAAACTGGTTATAGCGAATTGAGTTGCCCTTATGATAAGCAAAGACAACATGAGATAAGAAGTGAGGTTGATGCAGTAATGGTGGGAGCTAATACGGTAAGAGTAGACAACCCATCATTAACTGTAAAGTATAGTAAAAATAGGAGAAACCCCATTAGAGTAGTGGTGACTAGAAGTTTCAATCTAGACCCTTCATACAAGATATTCACCACACCACCCTCAACAATAGTCTATACTTCTAATTACGAAAGCGAAAAAGCCGAGGAATTAAATAGGAAAGGAGTTATCGTTAGGAAATTCCTTCATTTAGATGACCTTTTAGAGGACTTATACAACAACTTCAACATTAGAAGACTAATGGTTGAAGGAGGCGGACATTTAATATGGTGGTTTATAAAAGACAATCTTTACGACGAAATTAGGATAACAATTTCTCCTAGAATTTTTGGAAATGGAGTCAGTTTTACACAAGGAGAAGGATTTATTGGTGAGGATTCGCCTAGACTCAAGTTAATTGATGCAAAAATTTGCGAATGTGGGAACGAAGTCCATCTTACGTACGAGAAATATATGAAATAAAAATATTTAGATCATATTATTAGCGATTATTCGAGACTTCTCTCCAATTCAGTTGCATGTTGGATACTCAATAGAACGTAACTATTTTTTGCGAAAAATATTGTAAAGTCTTCATATTAGAATTATTATCTGCTATTCTATAAAGAATATAGGTTGTTTTTTATTCGATATCAGTGCTAAACTTATACTTTCTGAGACTTTAAAGAGCAAGACTTTCTCCCCAATATAAGGAAAGGTTTTTGTGTAATTTTAGAAATGTCGTTGCCCTAGACTATAAGCAAGTATAATCAGACCTAACTAATATGTTTTATATAAAAGTCAGACTATTGAAGAGAAGAGAGAATAAAATCTTAAGATATAATAATATCTATTCATCTAGATTTTGTATAATAATTCTCTCTCTATCGATCTCTTTTAACTTGTTATCTAAAGAAAGTAGCTTAAGGTTGTAGGCCTTTGCAGTGTAGTAAAGGATCAAGTCTATTAGGTCACTATGTCTTTTATCATTCACAGCATTTATATAAGCTCTTGTAGGTATTCTCAGCAAATGATAAGTTTTGTTTATGCTTTTTAATCCAGTCCTCACTGCACTAAAATCTACTTCAATTCCTTGTTTTATTAGTCTCTTAATCACCCACATTGCTTCAAGTAAGGACAACTCTATAAAGTAAACCTCATGATTATAAAACTCCCTTATGAGGTTTACTACTTGCTCGCCTACGTCTATGCCCAGAGCTGGAAGTATAAAGCTAGTATCAATTAGGATTCTCATACTTACTCTGCTCCTCTTCACTTATTTTTTCTACCTCATCTAATGTGATCTTAGTGAACTTCTTGCCTTTTAATGAAAGCAGTATAGCGTCATTATGTTCCAAAATTATCTTATTATCCTTAACGTTTAAGGATAAAACATCGCCTTCCTTTATGCTGAGCTCTTCAGCTACAGCCTTGGGAATATGAATTGTAAGCTTCTTACCTACACGTACTTTAGTCTTCATAATTTAAAATGAGTTAGACTAATATAAAAATATTCTTACTCATCAATGCATAGTTATGAGCCCGGAAGAGCCTTATACTCTTCTCTTCATTAGCAGTTGTTCTACTTTAACGTAACTTAAAGATTTTCAGCAAATTTAGTGCATCAACTAAACACATCTCAACTAATCTGAGGAGTTTATCCTCATATTTTTAATTAACTAAACACTAAACTAAAAACTTTATCGGTAGTGCCGGGAATTTTGTATTGCCGAGGAAAATTAGAACAACTGCTATCTTCATAATAATTACAAAGAGTATTACGAGGGACTATCTCAAATAGTGACTATTGGAAAATCCTTACAGCCTAAAGTAACCTTAAAAACTCTCTAAAAATTTATCTTAATCTATTAAAAATATATTGATAGTAAGGAGAAAAGACAGGGGATTCAATGAAAATTATGTATTTATCACATAAAAGAGTATTACAATTGTTTAAGATGAGGGAGATGTGTATTAATAAAATACTACATAAATTTAGTGGGAAGATGCTGGGAATTACATTCTTCAATCAGACTTTAAAAAGCAAGATAATTTCACTCAATATTGATATCCAAGGTTCACCACGCCTTTTCATGCTGTGAGTTAAGTTACTAACCCTCTTGGATATGAATCGTAAGAACCTCTTAGTATCCTACTTTAAGGTGTTGAAGTCAGTGTAAATCTTTGAGCATAAATTTATTCTTGAGAATGTATACTTTGGGGATATTTACCCGCTTACCCAAACATCTCCCTAAAATAGATAATGTGATTACCAAAAGGATAAAGATATTTTAAGTCTTTCAGATAGTGATTGCCCCGCCATACTCAAGATGAAAGCTGATATGAAACGGTAGAAGGGTGCATGGCTCATAAGCTCTAGAATCCTATCGTCCTTAACATTAGCGTAAGCTATTCCCAGAGCCGCAGAGATTTTATCTAGATAAAATAAGCAATTGCCTTCTGCGAGAAC
The DNA here is from genome assembly GCF_019175345.1 of Saccharolobus shibatae B12. NCBI lineage: Archaea > Thermoproteati > Thermoproteota > Thermoprotei > Sulfolobales > Sulfolobaceae > Saccharolobus > Saccharolobus shibatae. Next base: position 2,071,121 of record NZ_CP077717.1, read on the forward strand.
TTCATTTATTATATTAAATAGAATATCCGGCTTGTCCGCTAAACCTATGAAAGAGATCCCAATTTCAATTTTCACGTTACCTTTTGACTTCCGAAAGGCTTCCAAAGCAATGTCTAAGTATCTTTCCTTTTTAGTGTATGCATAAGCTGTATTAGCGGAAAGTGCGTATAGCATAATATTTGTACCTTTGTCTCTATGTTCAATCCTCTCCATACTATCAATCAACTTGTCAACCTCGTCAATTTCATTGAAGATGGAGTGATAGGCTACTAACGAGTAAGCAGATAAATAGAACTCGTAGCTATGTTTCTTTAAGCCTTCCCTTAAACTCTCCACGAACTTCTCACTTTCTCTAATTCTTCCTAAACCTCTTAACGCTACTGCCAAAGTATAACTATTTTTAATTTTCTCCGTTTTTTCTCTTTTTACTCGTTCATTAAGTATAAGAGCGTCTTCGACCAATTCTGGTCTTCCTGGTTCCTTATCAAACCTAATTGCTATACTCCTCAGGAATTCGGAAATATTGGGTTCATTATTATAAGATGGATTATCTCTTAACAATCTCATGAAATCCTCCATAGGATCGTAATCGTCTAATAGGTGAGAACATTCTGCGATTACCCCATTTAAAGCTAACCTGGTATACGTAGGTTTCCTTCCACTGACGCATTCGAGTAGAATGAGTGTATTAGAAACTAAAACATCATTCTCTACTTCTCTCCTACTTTTCCGAAGTATTGTAGATGCAGTGTCCTTATCTCCCATTATTAGGTAAACCTCAGCCAGTTTAACTAAGTGATCAGCAGAATGAGATCTCTTCTTTAAGATCTTATAGTACTCGTCCAGCTCATCTTTAGTTAAGCTATTTTCCGAAGCTCTGTATAGATAATAATAAATCTCAGAAAATCTCCTTTCATAGGCAGTTAGACCCCTAGTGAGTTCCTCAACTTCTTTGAAGTCCATAGATATACGGTAAAATCCATAGGAAAAATAATTTTCAGTGTGTTTTTAGGAAAATCTTCACTAATTTAGTAGCTAAAAAACACTTATAACAATCTAAGTATTTCTCATCGCGTTGAACAATCATAATTTTTGTATCAAATAAGTGAACAGCTTTTTATCATATTACGAAATTTCGCCTCAAATCATTAAGATATTGTCAAGAGGTGAAGAGATTTATGAAAATATCTTTAAAAAGTGGATTTAGTAATAATTAAGGAAAACGCGGGTTACTATCTTATTTAATTATAGTCTAATACTTTACATGGAAGACTGGTGAAGAAGGCACAGAAGATCCGTAGTTTGTAAGGATTTCCTTATTGACGCTAAGAAATTAAATTTAATAGAAAGTGCCGGAAAAGGGGCGATTCAGGTCTCCTTTGCGAATTGTAATTTGTGAATAGTATGGACATAAAGGTGTCAACATTATTAAGCATGTATTCCCTTTATAAACCGTTTTCACTCAATTAAATTCGTCATAGTTTTTGAAATATAGCAAATTTACAATAGAAACTTGAATGACCTAATAATAATTAATATTTTTAATAAAAGATTCTATAATATTTTATTACAATTCCTTCACAGTTTTAATGAAATATTCTTTATACTGTTCTCTTAATACTTTTTTATCAAATTTACCTGTACTAGTCTTAGGCACAGAGTCCGTAAATATTATTTCAGGTAGTTGCCATTTAGGGAATTTTTTAGATAAGTGTTCTAAAATCTCTTCTTTAGTTATATTTCCTTTATATTCTGGCTTAACTACTATAAATGCTAAAGGTCTTTCTTGCCATTTAGGATGAGGTACACCAACTACAGTAGCTTCTAATACTTTTGGATATGCCATTAAGTAATTCTCCATATCTACGCTTGATATCCATTCTCCTCCACTCTTTATCAAATCCTTTAACCTATCAACAATTTTTATGTATCCATATTGATCGATGGTAACCGCATTTCCGCTTTTCCACCACAGATCGTATCCCTCACCTATGAATGAATCAAAAGTTCTGGGATCCTTATAATATTCCTTAACTACCCAGGGGCCCCTTTCTAAAAGTTCACCTACGGTTCTATTATCCCATGGAACATCTTTACCATCTGGAGTAATTATCCTCCTTTGAATAGGAAATACTGGAATTCCTTGCTTAGATTTCATTTCCTCATACTCCTCCTGACTTAAACCTAAATAATACTTTACTACATTTATATGCGATAGAGGAGTAGTTTCCGTAGAACCGTAGCCGTGAATTACTTCTATACCGAATTCTCTAAGCCCCTTTATTAACGATAGTGGTGGCTCACTTCCCCCTATAAGTACCCTTAGATTAGCAAATTTAGGTCTTTCCTTTAACGATGATAAATAATTATGAATGGCAATCCAAAGAGTAGGAACCCCATTGGATACTGTAATATTTTCATTTATCAATAGATCAACTATTGGTTTTAAATTATCTATACTGTAAATGCCAGGAAATACTTGTTTTGCTCCTACCATAGTAGCAGTGAAAGGCCAACCCCAACCATTTGCGTGAAACATTGGAACTAATTGTAGCAACGCGTCATTAGTATTAATAGGTAATGATTGTATTACAGCCATTGTATGTAATACTATTGCCCTATGCGAGTAATATACTCCTTTAGGCATTCCAGTAGTACCAGATGTGTAACAAGCAAAACAAGCAGACTTTTCATCTATTATGGGAAATTCATAATTTGGTGAGCTATTACTTAATAAATCTTCATAGTGATATACTTTAGAAATTTTTGTAGATGGGGTGCTTTCCTTATCTGTCATAACTACTACCTTTTCGAGGCCTATTCTATCATTAACTTTTTCCACAATAGGTAATAGTTGCTCATCAGTAAATACTACGGTAATTTTAGAGTGCTTAGCAATATATGATAACTCTTCTGGAGATAGTCTGAAATTCATTTCTACCATAACAGCACCTATCCCGCTAATTCCAAAGTAAAGTTCAAAGTATCTATGAGTATTGTAACCTAACGCACCTACTCTATCCATAGGTTTGACACCTAAGGTTTCTAATGCATTAGCTAATTTCTTTACTCTCTCATAGATTATTCTATAATTATATCTCTCTAAAGTACCATCAATCTTTCTCGACTTTACTTCTCTCTCCCCATAATTTTCCGCTGCATGTTGAAGTAAATTAATTACATCAAGCTGAAAATCATCCATCATAGTTGACGGCAAACCTTTTATAAATACCTTCCCCATAAGTAATTTATACTGTTTAAGAAATTTAAGTATTTCTTCTATTTTAATCTATCAATAGATATTTATTTTTGTCTATAAGCCTCCTTGTATAATCTTTTTAGCTCCTCTCTTCTCACTTTTCCGCTTTCAGTTAAAGGTAAAGAAGATAAAACTATATTCTTCTTATACCATTCTAACAAATCTTCATGATTAACGCTAGACCTTAACTTAACAAAAGCAATAAGGACATCATCTTTTTCCGCATCAGAAATGTCGGTAACCCAAACTTTCTCAATAGCAGGATATCTTAAACTAACATATACCAGAAAACCCGGGGAAACACTAAGACCATAAACCTTAATCATATACTCCCCCAAATGCATAAATCCATTTCTCAATAATTTCCATTTGAGCATTATAAAACCAACTATCCCTAAAAGCCTTTTTTCAGTCTCTGCAAGATTATTAAAATATCCACCAACTAGATCTGGAGACTTAATAATGATCCCTCCAAACTTAGAATCTCTACCATTTTCATCAATAATTTTAATCAAGATACCTGGACATGGATGCCGTAAGAAGCATCGCTAACTTTTTCTGATCTCAAAATACAACGCTATTAACACGAATAGCCTTAGAGAAATTTCAAGAGCTTAATAGTATATCTGAAAATCAAGGTAAAAGTTAAAAAATATCAAGCTATAATTCTGTTATTTACTACTAATAATTAGAAAAAAGTATAAGTTTTTCTATAGTTTTTATGAGAATCTTTAAATGTGGCGATTTTCCTATAACTACCACATGAAAGCCTTCAGTAATAGTGCAGATACTGTGAGACTTAGTTAAACCATAAGCATGTCCCCTTAAAATACATCCATATAGTTCCCTAAATCTTACTCTCAAATCTCTGGTAATACTACTATTGGACTTAATATCAGTGTAAGTTCTTGTACTCCTTTTCTTAGTAAATTCAAGGTTACTATTTAATTTAATTATTGCTAAGATCCTTAGCAAACCTTAAGTGATAGAGTATGTTGCTATTATTACGATTAAAGATTATACAGTATTCATTTATCTCTCCATAAGCGAAAACCCTACTATATACTTGCTTATAGTCTAAAGGGCAACTACATTTCTAAAATTACACAAAAACCTTTCCTTATATTAGGGAGAAAGTCTTGCCCTTTAAAGTCTCAGAAAGTATATATTATCATTATTTTCCTTTGTATTTAGGTTGTCTCCTTTCAATGAAAGCTTTCATTCCTTCCTTAAAATCTTCTGTTGTAGATAGTAATACTAGTTCTTGAGAGGCCATTTGTAACTTATCTAGGTATGTATTTCTAATTGAATTTATTGTTTTCTTAATGGACATAGCAGATAATGGCGGAACTCTTTTAGCTTTTTCTACGATCTCTACGCCAGTTATTTCTAATTGATCTGGAGGTATTACGATATCTACTAATCCTAACTCTTTAGCTTGTCTTGCACTCATCCATTCTCCGGTCAAAGCATATCTAGCTATTTTTCTACTTACGAAACCAACACCTACAGACGATGCTAAAGGCGGTAAAGCACCTATTAGACCTTCTGGAATTGCGAACATTGCATCTTCACTAGCTATAACTATGTCAAACAATATAAGGAGTTCCATTCCTCCTCCAAAAGCTAATCCATTAACTTCCGCTATGACGGGTTTAGTATAATTAGATAGAGTATCTATTAATGGTGAAGATACCTTCTGGCTCCACTCAATTACGCTTGCAGTGTTTTCCCAATAATGCATCATTTCTATATCATCTCCAGCACAGAAAGCTCTGCCTTCACCAGTTATAATTACAGCTCTTACTTCCCTATCTTCTTTAGCTTTATTAAAAGCTTGAGCTAGTCCAGTCCACATTGCTTCGTTAAGTGCGTTTAGCTTATCCGCTCTTCTCATAGTTATCTTAGCGTAATCATGTAGTTTTTCGTATCTTACTGGGCCTAAGTCCACTCTCTCGTAATTCCATTTAAAGAAACCTTCTCCGCTTTTCACCCCTATTTTTCCTTTTTCAATCATTTCCTTAAGTAATGGATCTGGCTGATAATAATCATTACCAGTTTCGTGATATCTTTGTTCTAAAAAGTTCATAATGTTATCGATTCCAAATTTATCTGCAAAGGTTAAAGGTCCTTGGGGCCATCCCATTCCCTTTACCATTCCTTTTTCAATGTCCTGTGGGCTACTTATCTCATTTCTTATTAGCCACGCAGCCTCATTTACGGCTGGAGCTATTATTCTTAAGGGATTTAATGAGTACATATTGTCATTAGGTAATATTTTAGGTCTTTCGTAAACTTTACTAGTATATGTGTAAAATCCTCTACCGCTTTTAACTCCCAATCTTTTCTCGTCGACCATTTTCTTTAAAACCTTAAAATGTGGTGGTTCTTTTTCTCCTCTTTTTACGGCTTCTAATGCTGCATTATATGAAATATCTATTCCAGTGAAATCTAAGAGTTCTAAAAATCCCATTGGCATGCCAAGTCTAAATCTTGCCATTGCATCTATATCCTCTTTCTGATGACCTTCATCATAAAGTAAAATTGCCTCAGGGAAGGTTCTACCATTTATTCTATTTATTAAGAACCCCGGAACATCTTTTTTAACAATGACGTAATCTTTACCTATACTTTTAGCAAATTGCACTGTAATTTCTAACGTTTCTTGACTTGTTTTATTACCCATTATAATTTCAACTAGGGGCATAAGAACCGGGGGATTCATGAAATGTAGACCTATGAACTTATCTTGTCTTCTAGTTGATTCTGCTAGAGAAGAAATAGGAATAGTAGATGTATTTGTAGCGAATATTGTACTAGATTTTACTATATTATCTAGCTCTGAGAAAACTTTCTTTTTCACCTCACTATTTTCAACTGCAGCCTCAATTACGTAATCGACATCCATGAAATCCCTAAGATTAGTCGTGGGGTTCATTCTACTCATTATTATTTCTGGGCTTTCTTTGAGTTTTCCACTTTCTTTTAGTTTTTGTAAACTCCAGTTAATTTTTGAAATCCCATTATTAAGGATATCTTGAGATACATCATTTAAATATACTTGGTATCCAGCTATTGCAGCTACCTCTGCTATACCATGTCCCATTGTTCCTGCTCCTATTACACCAACTTTTGAGAAAATCGGCATTGTTTTAAATACTTAATATAAGCTAATAAATTTTACATCTAACGATATGTTAGAGTCTTCTAGCCTATGTTTGCAAAAACATTAACACTTAGACATTGTTTTAAGAAATTTCGGCTTAAATAGTCTTTTTCTTTGTAGATGTAACGTTACCATTTGATTAAACCATTGCTAAGATCCTTAGCAAACCTTAGGTAAAGGATTACGTAGCCTATTGAAATTTCAACGATAAAGTGATTAAAGACACTTCGGCTACTGCCATAGTGGGCTCATCGTTACTTAAACTTTCCTATTGGGAATTCACTAAGAATACTATTGAAAGTTTTGTGGAGAATTATGTATAACTCTAAAATACTGGGAGCATTAGCCAATGGGTGCTATTTTAAAAACGAGAGTTGGGGGTTTTAACTGTGAGCTTATATGGGCTCATTATTTTTTATTTGAATCTTGATTGAAATTGGAAGGTAGATTAGATAAAGTTATTTAATTGAATTTTTTATATGATATTTCATTTTTAATCATTACGCATCTATTTGAAACATTTTAGAATGAATATTTTATTTAATAGCAAAGGTTTTAATCGATCAATGTATTGATATTTTTTATCTAATTTTTAGGACGAATAGTCTCACCTCTACTTTTCAGGTAAAGTGTCTAAAGAAAGTTTTATTAGGAAATTTAACGATATATGCTTTAATATGAAAGGAAAGAGTATGTTAATTAAAAACGGAGATCTCTTAGATACTGTAGCAATCCCAGCTTCATTAGTCGAGGAGTCTAGAAGACTAAACGTTCCCATAATGGCTGTTGTGGGCAGTAAAGTCAGCGGTGTAAGTTTAGGGTATTTCCAAGACTTAGATACTGAAGTAAACTTAGATGAAGCTAAGAGAAGAGGCATTGAAGTGGTGAGAAGACTGGGCGTAGGAGGAGGTACCATATATAGTGATAAAAATTCAAGTATGGCACTCTACATTGCAATGCCTTCAGATTTCTTTTCTAACATGGATAAGGCGTTTTGCCAAATAGGATCAGCTACTGTTCACGGGTATTATAAATTAGGAGTTAAAGGGGCATGGTATGACCATATAGGAGATGTTAGGGTTGGTTCTCCTAGAAGCCATAAGAAAATAACTGGTTTCGGATTTACTACATTAGGCAATACATTAGTTCTTAACATGATAATAGGAATAGGTAAGTTAAACGTAGAAGAAATGATTAAGGTTTTAAGAATTCCCTCAGAAAAGTTTAAGGACAAGACTGCTAAGGGTCCCCAAGATTACGTGACTTCGGTTGAAGAAGAAACTGGCTATAGGCCATCAATGGAGGAAGTTTACAATGCTTTTGTAAGCAGTTTAGGAGAGACCTTAAGGTTAGATTTTGAAGAGCACGAACTTTCAGATGATGCTAAAAAGATCAGGGAGGAGTACAGAAGAATTGCGTCTTCTGAAGAGCATTTATACTTAAGGTCCAGTGGTAAGAGATTTGCCAACATACCGCCAAATCACGTTTTGGGGTTTGCAAGATATAAGGCCAGAAAGCTACTCGTAGTTCACTTATTAACTGATAAAAAGGTTATTAAGGATGTTATGATAAGCGGAGACTTCTACTGTAGTCCTACACAATATTTGTTTGACTTCGAGAATAGCTTAAAGGGAATTGAAATAAATAATTTAGAAGAAATTAGTGAAAAGATCTCTGAATTATATTCTAGGAAGGGATGGGAAATACCTATGGTAACTCAAGAGGACATTTTAACATCAATAAAAATGGCAATAGAAGACGTCAAATCAAAATAATTTTTTAACTCAGATTTTTATAGAATGATTTAACTGCTTAAAATAAGTTTATTAATGTTTCTCTATTAAATTGATTAGTGACATATCTTGGTAGAACCTTTACCTTGGTGGAAAGAAGAGCATAAGAGTTTAGCAGAAGAAGTACAAAATTTCGTAGAGGAAAATACGAGTAGGGCAGAAGAAGCGTTATGGAAGAACGAATATCCCATGGATTTACATAAAAAGGTAGTAGAAAAGGGCTGGTGGGGTGTTGTGATACCTAAGGAATATGGTGGTATGGGAGGAGACTATACAAGCGTTGCGATAGTATCGGAGTATATAAGCAATTTAGGATCTGTAGGGGGAGTTTTTGCTACTACGCTTTTCGGAGGACTTTATCAGATTTTAAGATTCGGAAATGAGGAACAGAAAGTTAAATGGTTACCTAAATTCGCTAAGGGTACTGTAGGAGCTGTATGTATAACCGAACCTTATGTCGGTAGCGATGCTGCAGGTGCCGAAACTATAGCGGTTAAAGAAGGGGATAAGTATATTATAAACGGTAAAAAGAGGTTTATAACCAATACGGGCATGGCAGATATTTACGTAGTTTATGCAGTTACTGATCCTAGCTCTAAAGCGAGAAAGTCATACTCTCATCTCTCTGCTTTCATATTGGAAAAGGGAATGAAAGGTTTTCACGTGGAAAAGATAAATGAACTTCAAGGATTTGACGGATTATTAAACGGTTATTTAGATTTAGATCACGTTGAAGTTCCAGTGGAAAATAGGTTAAGCGAAGAAGGGCAAGGATGGTGGATTTTAGTGTCTGGTCTTAATTTCGAAAGGTTAGTCATAGGTGCTCAGCAGGTCGGTCTATTAAGGGAATTAGCTAAGTACGTAGCATTCTATACTAGAAGAAGAGTTCAGTTTAATCAGCCTACATTTGAGTATGAGGCTAATCAATATAAGCTAGCTGATATTTTAATATCATATAGAATTACTAGGCTATTAACCTATTATAATGCCTATTTAATGGATCAAGGAGTAGACCCGGTAATAGATGCAAACGTGTTGAAAGTTTTCTCTACTGAAGCAGTAGAAAAAGCTTCTAGAGATGCTATTCAGGCGATGGGAGGAGACGGATGGACTAAGTTTTATCCAGTTGAAGCCATATATAGGAACGCTAAACTGGGAACCATAGGTGGGGGTACTAGTGAGGTTTTGAAGAGGTTTATAGTTAGATATGCCCTAACTGCTATGGCTGACGATCTAAAAACGCCGATAAGGATACCTCATCAAGAACTTAAAGTACCAATTACGGTTTCTGAAAAGTCCATAACTAAGGAAAAACTTCAAGGAGGGGAAGAGGGAGAGATGCAAGTGCTAAGAGTTTTAGCTAGAGACTATTTAGTAAATCCAGGACTTTTCATGGAGCTTAACGACATTAAGAGGTTTATAGAGTGTGATGAAAAGCAGCTAGTCGAGGTAATAAATTCCTTAGAGACCAGGGGGTTAGTAAAGGTTTTAAAGGATAGGGATAAGCCTAGACTAGTTAAGGCTACATATGACGGTCTAAAAAAGGCTTATCCAAGGGAGTATTATATGTACTTCCCAAGGTGGTTTAAGGAAAAAATGAGTAACTATATATTCTAAAATATTTTATCAATTATTGTTTTTAATTTAAACGCTTGGATTAAGTTACCCTCTATTTTTGCCTCACCGTTCATTGCAACAGTACCTACACTTTCCTCACCGTTAAATATTTTATTCCACACTTCCCTTTCCGCTGATATGGAAGCAGTAGGTTTCCCTTCACATTTCCCATCCTTAACAATGAATTTACCTCTGTCTATTATAAGGCAGCAAACACTTCCCTCAAAATCGCTAAATTGAAAGGTAGCATTAAAGTTTCTTATCTGTCTTAAAATCTCCTCGTTCTTATTACATATTCCCTCAAAAACAGCTTTCAAAACATCATATAAACTAGACCCCTCAAACCCTAAGCTGATCGACTTAGCTTTAAATACGTTAACTAATTTCAATAAATTGCTTAACTTCCCGCTTATATACAATTTACCTTGCATAATAAGGTCTATTAATGAGACTTTTCCCTCAAGGAGCTGATTTAAACTTTCCTCATCAGTTATTATTTCATTATCTAAATTATCTAATTTATTTTCCACTATGCTAGTCTTAGATCTATCTAAAAATACAGTAATATGATCATTCCCAAAATTTATTCCTATTTTTAATCCCTTTTTCGGTAAATCCTCTAAGGACTTCATGTCTATACTTTCAAATAATTCACGAAGCTTATCTTTTAAACTCATAATAAACTAGGACGTAATAAGAGCCTATAAATTTATCTTAAAAGGAAAGATTTATTTATAATAAAGCAATTAGATTATCTCATGCCAGAAAGTATAACTAAGAATCTATTCAAACTTTCGATTAAATTACCAGATTTGGAAATTGGAAGTCTAAACGCTTACTTATTAACTCTTAGTGATAAAAATATATTAATCGACACTGGAAGTCCATCATACGGTTCAATATCGTCACTGGTTGAAGATCTAGAAGATTTAGGCATGAAAATTAGTGAGATTAACGAGGTTATAATAACACACTTTCACATAGACCATATAGGTCTAGCATATCTCCTAAGTAAACTAGCTAATGTTAAAATAATAATCGGTAATGTAGAATATAATTTCATAAAGAGGTTTAAATATAGATATGACGAGATGATTAAAATCCTAAAATTGAATGGTGCTTCTCAGCAACTTTTAAATATAGCGTTTGATTTTACCTCCGGATTTAGAGCTAACATTTACTCCAGAGTAGGAGAGCTTAATAACATTGAAATAGTTAACAATAATCAGTCACTATATAACTTAAGGTTCTTATTTACACCTGGACATACGATCGGACATATGTGCATTTATGATGAAGAGAATAAATTACTCTTATCTGGTGATACCTTATTAGCAGACATAACACCTAATATAAGTTTGTACGAAGAGAATTCTAATCCATTAAGCGATTATCTAAAGTCCTTAATGAAAATTTCCAGTTTTGAAGTAAAAAAATCACTGTCAGCTCACGGAAGAATTATAGAGAATACTAAGGAAAGGATAAGAGAGTTAATAAGACATCATGAGGAGAGGTTAAATGAAATATTAGAAGTGATGGGAAATAGTGGATTAACAGCTTACGAGATTGCAACTAAGATCAAATGGAAGTTGAAATATGACGGTTGGGATGAGTTAGATCCCTCTCAGCAATACTTAGCTATGGGAGAGACCTTAGCGCATCTGAAATATTTAGAGAATATAAACGCTGTAAGGACAATGATAAGTGACGGTATAATTAAGTATGTTAAACAAAAGGAAAACGTTAAGATTAGCTTATAGTAGTGAAGAACGGGAATTTCTGCCCTTTAATAGCTTCCTTAAATTCTACTTTAACCTTCCTATTTATACTAACGTTCTCTAACCTATCAGTTAATATATTAGCGTAAACTATAAACCCTTCCTCAAGCTTTATTAAGCCTACTATGACAACTTGTCCTCTTTCGTTTACAAATTTAGTTTCAGAGTATATTTCACCTTCCCCCTTACTCTCCATAATGGATAATTTCTTAGATAAACATTTCGGACATATCCCTCTGGGATAGTAAAACACATATCCACAATTTGCACACTTAATATAAGGTAACTTCTCCTTATTAAAGTATTCGTAATAAGTTTGAATTATCTCATTCAAATTCATTTTTTCTCACCTATTACTAGCGTAATAGCATGTGTATTCCACCCTCCCAGACCGTTAACTAGTATATGATCAGCCCCACTTACTTGATTTCCTTTAGCCATATTATTGAATTGCAGGAACGCTTCTTCAAGTACAATTATCCCGCTCATATATGCAGGCTGTCCCATATTCAAACTACCACCTCCAGTATTAACTGGTATGTTACCCTTTATCGTCAGATCGTTTTCTTCTACAAATTTCCCTATCTTTCCTTTCTCGATTAAGCCCAAATCTTCCAGCTCAGTTAATACCATTATTGTAAAAGCGTCATATATTTCGAAGGCATCTATCTTATTTAAATTGAAATCTATCTTCTTAACACTCTCAACTGTGGGGGTATAGACGATATCAATATCCCTTTCAGCGAAGAATTCAGGCCATACTACGTCTCCATAGGATATTATATCCATTGACCTCAATTGTGAAGTTCCCTTACCTACTATGAAGGCTAAAACGCCATCTATAGGATAAGTTATTTCAAGAAGACGAAGAGGAGTTGATACTACTCGCGAATTCGTAACGTCCTTAACTGTAAGAGGACCTTTAAATAAAGCCCTCTCGTTAGAGTTTGCATTATACCTCTGCTGAACTGCTAGTAATGCTCTTTGCTCATCAGTAGTTCCATATAACTTCGAGTGTCTAGCAGCGACCATCGCATAAAAGGATATAGGATCCATATCTCGATATATCCTTATGAATTCATCAAATGGGTTATTCCTTAATATGTTTAGCAGTTCAACTTCTGAAAGTTTCTCTACTCCTCCTTCTCTTAATTGTTTTTTCATTAAAGTACCCTTACCTCCTACTATGCATAAAACTCTATCTGCCTCACCGCTTTTTACTGCCTTATAGGCCCTATAAAACATCTCCACAGCAGAAGCTCCTCCGTATTGAACTAGGTCTGTGAACCTAGGCTTTATTCCCAAATACTCACTAATATAATTCTCTGGAAAGCCTATTGCTAACGTACCATCGAAAATCCATGGTAACCACGTAGTTATAACCCCATCTATATCCTTAGGTTCCAGTTTAGCCATATCTAACGATTCTCCTACCGTTTCCGCTATTAAGTCGAGTACCGATCCTTGATATACCTTTTCATATTTACTTGAAAAACCCAATAACATTTGCTACCACTATTAGAGTTTATAATTAATAACTTAAAAATCTTTTATGATTCTGAGATATATACCTTACATAAAGTTAGCTTAAAATAAAAATTATATTATGAAACAACGAAAAGTTAATTAGACAGTTAACATATACATATAGTTATGACAGATGTTGCGATAGTAGGTACTGGTCATAGTAAATTCGGAAATAGAACAGATGTTAATCTCCAAGAGCTAACATGGGAGGCGGTAAAACAAGCCTTAGAGGAGTCGAATTTAGACCAAAAGGATATAGATACATTCGTAGTAGGCAATGCCGGTGGATGGAGTTCAGAATCCCTTTCCGCAATAGTAATAGGAGAGTATTGTAATTTAGCACCTAAAGGAACTATGAGAGTTGAAGCTGCTTGTGCTACTGGCAGTGCTGCATTAAGAATAGCTTACCAAGCAATTAAGGCAGGAGAAGCTAAAATAGCAATGGTAATTGGAGTAGAGCAAATGCATCAATCGCCCAATCCAGTCGCCGTAGAAATGATGGGAAGGGCTGGGAACTACTTCTGGGAATTTGAGAATTTCGGCTTAACCTTCCCTGGATATTATGCACTCTATGCAACGCGTCGTATGGCAAAGTTTGGAATGAAGGAAGAGGATTTAGGACAAATAGCTATTAAAAATCACTATTACGGTAGCTTTAATCCCTATGCTATGTTTCAAAAACAAATAAAAATGGACGAGTATATAAAGTCCAGAGTTGTAGCTTACCCATTAAAGATATACGATGCTTGCCCAATAACTGATGGTGCTGCAGCTCTAATTTTAGCATCAGAAGAGGTCGCTAAAAAGATAACAGACTCCCCAGTATGGATAGTCTCACAAGGGTTTAAATCCGGGACAGCTAATCTATCTAAAAGAGACGATTTTATATCAATAGATGTCGCAAGATTAGCTGCTGAGGAAGCTTATAAGAAGGCTAAGGTAGATTTTGATGAGGCTTGGAAATATTTTGATGTAGCTGAAGCTCACGATTGCTTCACAATAGCTGAAATAATGGCATATGAGGATTTGGGCTTTGCGAAAAGAGGGGAAGGACATTTGCTAGCAAGAGAAGAACAAACATATGTAGGAGGAAGAATACCGGTAAATGTAGATGGGGGATTAAAGGCAAAAGGACACCCAATAGGGGCAACTGGGGTAAGCATGGCAGTATCAATAACAAGACAACTACTACACAGAGCAGCAAAAGGAACACAAGCAGACATCAAAAAGGGAATGGGAATAGCGCACAACGTAGGAGGAACAGGACATTACGCATATGTAACAATATTCTCCTTAAAGAAGCCTTCAGCGTGATCGTAATGGGCATTACCGAGATTAGAGAGAGACAATTTAATGAGATTGACAAAAAGGTTTTAGAGCAGATAGATCTACTAATTAAGAATAGTAAAATGCCTATAATGAGAGATTTAAAGACTAATAATCCCCTTTGGGTGGATGTTAGGGAACTAACGCAGAGGTTTATGATTCCCATAGGGAGAATATATAAGTTCTTTGACCAACTATCAAAGGGAAAAATTATAGGAACCAAATGTCCTAAATGTGGTTCAATTTACTTTCCTCCTCAAGACGACTGCACTAAGTGTAGAGTGTCTGGTCTCGATGTTATAGAGCTCTCTGGAGAGGGAGAACTATTGACCTACACAGTTATAACTGTGAAACCTGTTAGTTTCATGCACTACCAAGATTACATAGTTGGTATAGCGAGGCTGAAGGAGGGAATAAATATTTTAGCGTGGGTTAATGAGAAACTTGAGGATATACAAGTAGGAATGAAGGTGAAGGTAAATGTAGTGAGGAGAGAACCAGAGGGCTATTTCACATACGAGTTAAGAAAAGTCTAGTAAGACAAGCTATTTTTAATTTTTTATTAGCTATATATTACTTTGGAAAATCAAGTTACAATAGAAAAGTTTATTAAACGATTTTTATAGCTTATAAGTATGTCCTCAAATAAAGCACCACCTTTAACCTTCGATGATTTCGAAATAGGAATGAAATTCATATCTCCTAGAATAACGGTAACAGATGCTCACATAGTCCTTTTCGCCGGACTAAGCGGTGATTTTAATCCTCTGCATGTAGATGATGTCTTTGCTAAGAAAACAGTATTTGGAAGTAGAATTGCCCATGGACTATTAACTATAACTTTACTTTCTGGACATATGGGCATGTTAGTTGCTGGGACTGCAATAGCGTTTCTAGAAATGTATACTAAGTTCTTAAAACCTGTTAGAGTTGGCGACACGATTTATGGAGAAGCTGAAGTAATAGATAAAAGACCAGTTGAAAAATACAATGGTGGTATAGTTACCATAAAATCACTTATAAAAAACCAAAATAACGAAGTCCTAGTAGAATCTGAGTCTAAACTTTTAGTTTCAAGGGTAAGAATATATTAAATAAAAATATCGATTCTATATCTATCAAACTTTTTATAGGTTAAATCGAATATTTTTTGAGGAAGAATGAAAAGTCCTATCTATGACTACCAATTAACTATAGATAAGATAATAGAATGGGCCGCTTATGCCTATCCAGACCAACAAATTGTCTACGCTCCTCCTAAGGCTCCCAAAGTTAGGCTGACTTACTCTAAACTCCATGAAAGAGTGAGGAGAATAGCTAGTGCGCTAAGCCAGTTTAAGATAAGACAAGGGAATAAGGAAAATTTGGGCACTAGGATAGGTGTTATGGATTGGAACACAAGTAGATTCTTAGAATTATATTACGCAATACCCATCACCGGGACAGTAATGCATACAATTAATGTAAGATTATCGCCAGAAGAAATGGCATACACTATAAACGTAGCTGAGGATGAGATAATATTCGCCAACGAAGATTTCCTTCCTTTATTGTCTTCCTTACTTCCTAAACTACCTACAGTGAAGAGGGTTATAGTAATGAGCGATAAAAACGAAGACATTAACGTAAAATTGCCAAATGTTGAAGTAAATGAATATGAGAAGTTAAGTAGAGAAGGAGACCCGAATTACACTCCTCCAGAACTTGATGAGAACACGATTGCTACTTTAGTGTTCACCTCTGGGACTACTGGCTTACCTAAGGGAACATATTTCAGACATAGGGATATGGTTCTTCACAGTATTGTAGTAAATGCCGGTGTATGGAACGCACCACCCTTAAACTTAACTCATAAAGACGTTTGGCTACAGATACCGCCCATGTTCCACGCTCATGGATGGGGATCTCCTTACTCTACTTTATTATTGGGAATGAAAACCGTATACCCAGGAAGGTATGACTGGAATCACATTATAAGGATAATTAAGGAGGAAGAGGTAACATATACTGCGGGAGTACCAACTATGCTCTATTTAATTATTAACAGCCCAGAACTGGCGAACTATGATCTCAGGGGGTTTAAATTTATTGTTGCTGGGCAGGCAATTCCTAAAGGTTTATATGAGGAGGCTAAGAAGAAAGGAATATTAATATCTCAAGGAATGGGGATGACTGAAACTGCTCCTCTAATGGGAGGTTTAACTTTTAAACCCAAAATGGAGAATTGGCCTGAAGAAAAGAAAGAGGAATATATTTTATATAGAGCAGGAAGACCAGCCCCACTAGTTTTCGTTAGAGTTGTAGATCCAGATATGAACGATGTTCCTAAAGATGGAAAAACCATGGGTGAAATAATAGTTAGGGCACCATGGATCACCAGAGGATATTATAAAGATCCTAAAAAGACAGAGGATACCTGGAGAGAGGGATGGATGCATACTGGAGATTTAGCAGTCTGGGATGAGGAGGGATACATTGCCTATATTGATAGAGTAAAAGATGTTATAAAGAGCGGAGGAGAGTGGATACCTAGTACGAGGCTTGAGGATTTAATATCTACACATCCAGGAGTAGCTGAGGTTGCAGTAATAGCAGCTAAGCACGAAAAGTGGGTAGAAAGGCCAGTTGCAATTATAACTCCTAAGCAGGAATATAAGGGGAAATTAACTGAAAACGACATAATACAGCATTTAAATAAATTTGTAAACCAAGGTACTATTCCAAAATGGTGGATTCCAGAAAAGGTTATAATTATAGAGGGAGAGCTTCCTAAGACGAGTACGGGAAAAACGGATAAGAAGGTTTTAAGAGATAGATATTCAAATATTTTAAGTCAAAAATAATTATATGATGAATTTTTTAATTTTTTCCATATCTAGCTCAATCCCAAGTCCCTCTTTTTCTGGTAATCTTACATAACCGTTTTCTATTTCTATCTCTTTCTTAAAGGCAAACTGGATTACGTCATTAAACCACCACAAAGGATCTAAGGGAGTTTCCAAGTAAGGAGTTAAACTTTCTGGCAAGCTTGCAGTCAAATGCAAATTAGCCAACCATCCTAATCCTGGATCCCACGCATGAGGTAAGAATAATAAGCCATTAATCTGTGCTAATAAAGCTATCTTAACACACTCGTTAATGCCATTAGAGTAGATGACGTCAGCTTGAACTATATCTAAGGCATTCTCTTCAATAAATCTTTTAAATATCCACAAATTATGTTCCAGTTCTCCAGCAGCTATCTTAACGTTAGCGTTTCTCCTTAACCACATGTAACCTTCTATATCGTCCTTAAAAAGGGGTTCTTCTAACCATTCTACGTCATATCTTTCTAACTCCTTAGCCACCTTTAATGCATCACGTCTATTCCAGAACGGGGGAACTAATCCCCAGGCTTGATTAGCATCTATTGCGATTCTGACTTGCTCTCCAAACTCCTTCCTTATTCCCTTAACTATATTTAAATCATCGTCTATATTAGTTCTGTGAAACCTTATTTTAATGACGTTAATACCCATATCGTAGTATTTTTTAACTAAATCGATGATTTCCTCAGACTTAGCTAATCTTCCAGTACTAGCGTATACTTTAACTATCTTTCTATTTCCTCTAAATAGTTTATATAACGGTAAGTTCTCTTCCTTAGCTAAGAGATCCCATAGAGCCACTTCAATAGCTCCTACTCTTCCGAAAAACCAACTACCCAATTCCAGAAGCCTATCATTAGCTAAGAAATCCTCTACATCTAATCCCTTCAATAATGGTTTTAAACCCCTTATTGCAACCTCAGTCTGTGCTGTGAACTGTGTCGCAGAATATCCTTTAGTACCCTTATTGTTCGTAACTTCTATTAATGCAAATTCAAAGTGGGTATTAGGTAACGGATCCCATGAGAATTGTGTGGGCTCCCTTAAAGGTATTTTAACTCTATATGTTTTAATATCGCTTATTTTCATCACTAACTTCTAAACATTCGTAAAAATTAAGCTTTTCGATAAACCTTTTTAATATATCAGTTAACTATAAGCGAGTAAACGTTTTATTTTCATTTATCGTTAATACAATTATGGGACATTTCGATAACATTCCCACGAGTATTAAGGTTAAATCGTTCTTCGTTTCATCTGCGGGTTTCTTTCTAGATGGATATGATTTATCTGTAATATCTTTCGCTATTTATTTCATCTCAAGTGAATTTAAGTTAGCATCAATACAAACGGGATTAATCACATCATCGTCATTAATGGGCATGATATTGGGGGCAATACTTTTCGGCTTGTTGTCGGATAAGATGGGGAGGAGTAGAATAATGGGAATAGATTTAATTTTCTTTGCATTCTTCGGATTAACTGCCGCATTGTCTCAAAATTTCCTCGAACTCTTCATTTCCAGATTGCTTTTAGGCATAGGAATAGGTGGTGATTATCCCGTTAGTAGTACTCTAATGGCTGAGTTCTCCCCTTCCCCAAGTAGAGGAAGATATTTGACCGGTAGCGTATCAATGTATTGGATAGGAACCCTTCTCTCAGCTGTAGTTACGCTATTTCTATTGCCATTAGGACCTTATTTCTGGAGATGGGTATTCTTAGTTGGGGCTATAATATCCGTTCCCATAATTCTGGTCAGAATACGCCTCAGTGAATCCCCAAGATGGTTAATCTCTAAGGGAATTATAAAGAACAGCGGTTTACCTAGACAAGAGGATGAGAATAAGGGAGTTAGGAGATATCTAGATTTATTTAAGGGAGAAGTATTATATATTACGCTATTTGTCTCTAGTGTATGGTTCCTCTTTGATGTAGCTTCTTACGGAATAGGGCTTTACTATCCATTTATATTAAGACAATTCGCTTTCCCTTCAAATTACGAAGTACTTTATGGTACTATGTTAATAGGTATAGGGGCTATTATAGGTTATATAATTGCAGAATTCTTCATTGATTCCTTAGGCAGAAAGATGGTCCTTTTAGTAGGATTAGGCTCTATGTCTCTCCTACTAATATTAGGAGGATTGGTTAAGATTACGGGAACGCTTCTGGTACCCTATTTCATGTCATTTGTAGCTTTAGAACAATGGGCGGGCGCAGTAACGTTATTTTATCCTACAGAACTCTTCCCTACTTCAGTTAGATCTAGTGGGCAAGGTTTCGCAACTGCAGTTAGCAGAGTAGGGGCAGTCTTAGGTGTAACGTACTTTCCCACTATGACTAAGTTGTTAGGATTTTCAACTTCCCTAGTAGTATTTGGAATTATTTGCACTTTAGCATTTATAATATCTTTACTCATGGCTAAAGAAACTAAGAAAAAGCCCTTAGAAGAAACCTCAGTAGGGCTCAAAACTACCTAGTATAACTTAACGGTTTGAAGAAATTTTTCGGATTTATTTGAACTATTTTAGTCATAGCCTCCTTAGAAATTTTTATCTGTAAAAACTCAAGTAAGTTTTCCTTAATTCCTCTTACTCCTATGTCTGGATAATCACTACCGTAAAGACATTTATCCTTAATATCCTCTAGCCTAGGTAAATATTCTAACACTTTCCTCGGTGGTACGCTTGATAGGTCTAAGTATATGTTCCTCCTAATTCTAGCCAGTTGAAATGCTGTATTTACCCAAATAGGTCTTCCTGCATGAGCTAATATAATTGAAAGCTTTGGGAAATCCACTGACATATCATCAGCAAATACTGGATCTGCATATTTATTTCTGGCAAATGGAAAATAACTCGTCCCGGTGTGAATTATAACGGGCATTTTATGATCTTGTGCAAATTCATATAATGTTTCCAACTGTTTTAATCCTCCCTCTTCCTGCCTATAGGCGTTAGGTTTAAGCCACATATGGGGAGGATGAACCTTGAAGCCAGAGACTCCAACCTCATATTGCTTCTCTATCCAGTATTTAGTCTCGTTTTCAGATAAATGATTTACTTGAACTCCTCCAACTATAGAAAATCTATCGGAATATTTTCTAAAGAAATTAATTGCCCTTATCACTATTTCCTCATTGGATCCCCACATTTCCCTTGATGGGTATACTATATTAACCACGTAATCTAAATTTGCCTCATCCATTTCCTTAATTACGTCATTTACGTTCGTTCTATTCCCAGCATTTTGGGCAATACCGCTTATTCTCCTTTTCATTTCCTCAGATAGGACTTCTTCTACCCAAATATGAACATGGGAATCTACATACCCCATACTAATTATTACTACAAAAAATGTTTTTAAAGGTATTTATTACGATAAATCTGATAAGTATCATAAATATGATGAAATAGAAGCATTTTAATTTTATAGGATAATTACCTTAGCTATTAAAGAAATTTTACACAAATAAATGTTACACATATTTGCGAAATAATTTAGAACGAAACTTATTTGTAGCAGTTATGGAACTTTCCGTTAGGTATTACCTTAAGGTAGTAAATTTAATAAGCTTCCAGTTTTCTAATTATAGTGATTCCGTAATAGAAAAAGTTAAAAATTTTTCGAAAATATTAAAAGGCAAAATCTAATGAGTGGTGGTATTGTTTATTACTTCCCTTAACTCATTTAATATATTAATATCATCTAAAGCCGATACATCCCCTAATGGTTCATTGGAAAGTAAAGCCCTAAGTAACCTCCTCATTATCTTAGCACTCTTAGTTTTAGGCAATCTTCTAACTATAAAGATGTCGTCTACTGAGTATCCCTTGTCTTTCAGATAATTTCTAACATTGTCTATTACTATGTTAATACCAGCCTTGGATACTATAAAGGCGGCTACTCTATAACTGTTATCCCTATTATAACCAACTACAGCAGCTTCCGCTATATCGGGATTACTCGCTAAAATCCCCTCAATTTCCATAGTACCTATTCTATTTCCACCAGCCAATATTATATCATCAACTCTTCCTAAAACGTAAAGATATCCATCATCATCATAAAATCCGTAATCGCCAGTATAGACGTAATTGGGAAATCTCGAAGTATATACTTTTATAAATCTCTCCATGTTAGGATCGTTCCATAATCTACCCATTGAGGGATTAAGCGTACTTAAAACAATGTATCCCCTCTGGTTGGGAGGCAACGGTTTACCATCATCATCAACAACTCTAACGCCGAAGAACTTTAACCCAGCGGAACCGGGCTTATAGGGAATTTCACCTAGCCCGAAAGGTGTTGCAGCTATTGGAAATCCATATTCAGTCATCCAATAGGAATCTGCAATAACTACGTTGGGCATGTTCTCTCTTAACCATTTCCACGTCCCAGGATTAAGAGGCTCTCCGGTATTTAGTATCAACCTTAGTGAGCTTATATCTCCAGCCTTTACGGACTCCTCACCTAAACTCTTAAGCATGTTAAGGAGTGTAGTAGGCATCCATACTAAATTAACGTTGAACCTCTCAATAATCCTTGAGAATAACTCCCTTTTGTAACCTATAAATCCCTCAAATATTACTCCAATTAACCTTTTCTGAGGGAGGAAATGAATATTACCTCCCCAAGTCAGCCATCCTAAATCTGAGAGAATCCAAATCACGTCTTCTTTCTCACGGAATCCTAAAACTGCCTTAAGTGCCCACGTCGAGGCTACTATATATGCTAAAGAGGAATATATGCCCTTAGGCTTTCCAGTAGTACCGGAGGTATAGGCAATTATCACTGGATCGTTAGACTCAACCTCTTCTGGCTTAACATAAATCTTCCCCTTAGGAACTACATCTTCATATAATAAATCCCTATTCTGAATTAGATTGAAATCTGAAAATCCCCTACCTACTACTATTATCTTCTCTACGGGAGTTTTATATTCACTTAAGACTTTATCGACATAATCCTTAATCCTTACCTCACTTCCATTTCTAAATCCCTTTGATGCAGTTACTAGAATTTTAGACCCACTATCGTTTAACCTTTCAGCGAAAGATTGTGACGATAAACCAAGATAGTGCATTGCTATTATCCCTCCTAATCGATATATGGATAAGGCGAAGTATAACGCTTCTGGAACATTAGGCATTAATAAGGATATAGTATCTCCCTTTTTAACACCCAACTCCTTTAAGAGGTAACTTACTCTATTTACCTCGTAGAACAGATCCCAGTAAGTTATCGCTTTGACAAACCCGTTTTCATTCATATAATAGAATGCAACCTTATCTTTACTCTCATCGAGATTAACGTCTATTGCATTCCAGCATATATTTGATTTCCCTCCTATATATCATCTTATTTTTGGTGAATCCCCTTCTGCGACATATCTAGGTTCCACAATCCATTTTATCATTCTCCTAGTTTCCCACCAAAATCTAAGGGGATTTTCTTCAACTTCCTTTATAAACTTTCTAATTTTAGATAATGAATACAACTCCATTATATTAATAATAGTTCAAAAAAATATAAAGTTTACTATCAAGCTTAAGTCTATAAATAAAAAATTAAATACTTAAATATATTTATATATAACTTTTCCAACAGGCAGGATCATATCAAATCTTCCGAAATAAGCACCTACTAATTCTACTGGACCGAATTTAGATAGAGGATCTGTTAAACTTTCCTCTACGAAGTTTAGTAACAATTTCCCGGTCCATAATTCTAGGGAGTTATCACTCGTTGAAAGTCTAGGCATCATCTTAACTTCAACTTTAACTAACTCTATTGAAGGTTTAGATTCCGCATCTGGATTGGGAACTATTTTAAGGAGAAGAGTTGGTGATGAGCCAATTCCAGCTGCCTGCAATTCTTCTAACTTCGCTTGCCTCTCAATCCTCATTTGAGCACTTATTAACTTCCTTCCAGCTGGTCTCTCTAGACTTGCCTCTATACTCTCTCCCTTTATTTCTAATTTCATATTAGCGAACTTCTTAGGGAATCCCCATATTTCCCTACCAGCAGTAAGAGCAGAGTCATTATCCACGTAAATATATGAGACAAAGAGATGAGGCTGATTCTGATAAAGGACTAAGGGAGCTAACACAACCTCGTTATATGACCCGTAAAGACTTGAGAAGGGATAATATGCTTGGAAATAAAGAAATAATGGCTTATTATCTCCTAACGTTACTAGGTCTAAGTTATCTGGTATTGTTTCACTAATTCCATCTGGATCTCCCTTAAATACTCCCATCAATATTAGACAGTCCCTATAATAGGCTGGCGGTTTTAAATATAGAGGAGCGTTACCAGGCATGGCAAATACTTGATTTACATTTAGTTTACCCTTCATATTCCCCCATATATATTTCTCTTATTTAACTTAATAAACTTTAATCATAAATTCTCGGAGAAGAATAAAGTTTTAAAAAGAATTTTGCTTAACTAAATATATGGCATCTGAAAAAGAGAGGGAACTATTAAGAAGAGTGTGGAATGAATCCTTAATGAAGCAATTAGCTCATGTTAGAAGTAGGAGATTCGGGCTAGGATATAGATATGATACTGGAGAGAATATTAGAAAAGGAAATCTGGTAGTTGAATACCCTAAGGGATTATTAGAGTTTAAGTCCCAAAAGAAGCCCATACCTTTATCTGATATCGAGAATGCTTTAATTACCTGGGCTGCTGCAGGCCCAAATGGGCTAATCCTAGCAGATTTAGGCGTTAGTAATAATATTGCAACCTTCATTTATGCTACAGGAAGAACGATACCTGGTCCAGATAACGATCAAGGTCTAGATCTAATTTATATAATTGATGATGGAGTTTACTTCTACAAACCCCCACAAGCTTCAAAAATATACGAAGTTGGAAGTGAGGAGGATCTGGAAAAGATAGTGGAGTGGTATAAGAATTACTCCATTAAGTTAGCTAACGGGAGAACTGACTTAGCTGGTACATTACCCTTTGCAATGGTATTTAATAAGAACTTTAATGAAAATGGTAGTACTCTACTACTCCCCATATATGATGCATCGAGGGTAATAGTTAACATACTATTCCACTATTTTGAATATGAAAGAGTTCCCATAATTGATGATAATACGGGTCAGCTTGCTGATCAAAACGGGGCAATGAAGAGGCTAGTAGACAAGGGAATTTTATCCTCCCAAATACCAATGACGATGGATTTATTAGATAGGGCAATAGGGGCAGTAGCTGGGGTAGTTGTAGGAACTTCAGTTCAAAACGGTAGACTAATGAGTGAGGCTATAGGCCTTGGTAGCTGGATCTTCGGTGGGATCTATGACTATACTATGATGGGTGCATTTGCACCTCAATTTAGGGGTTTAGAGGAAGCAGGAGCTGTAGTTTGCCAACCACCAGAGAAAAGTAAGAGAATCTGGCCATATAAGGTCGGAATAAAAAACGTTAAAATGAGTTTTTCTATAATAGAAGGCTGTAAGGATTCGCCCTATAAAAACGGTAGGGAATTGGTAGAGGCTTTCCTAAATATAAAGTACGGTAAGTATAAGGAGCCAAATAAACTAGAATATGACGGGATATGGAGCCCCAATAGGGATCCTAATCTAGTAGCGTGGAAGAGAGACATTTACGAAATGCTCAGAAGGGATGAGAAGATTAAAGTTAAGGAAGATATAAAGGAAGCTGTGATATCGTTTATAGATTACTCAGTAGCAAAATATGGAATGTTCCCCAGAGTCGATCCTATATGGATACCCATGGCTGTGCAAGTCCATCACCTAGATATAGAATTCTATAAGAAATACTATAGGGAGGAAGTACTTACTGAGAATATATTAAGACACTTCGAGATCTGGCATTAAGGTGTAATAAATAATGAAATTCCCTAGTCTCGAATGGGCTGAGGAATTATGCAATGAGATAAATAATATTGAGATAGATGAGATGAGGTCATGGAATTGGGATATATTATTCATACTAAGAAATGTGAAAAATAATGACATGAAATTTAAAGTAATCATAAAAGCAGGAAAATGTCTAGGAGTTGAAGAAGGTGAAGATGCTGATTACATAATCGAGGGGGATTATAAAATATGGAAGTCCATATTGTTAAATGAATTAGACTTAGCAGTAGCCTTACTAACCGGTAAGCTTAAATTAGTTAAGGGAGACAAGCTCAATTTATTAAGACATATTAGAGCTGCAGTTAACATAGCAAATATAATAAGGACTAGGGGATTAACAAGTAATCTGGAAATTATGTGAAAAGCGTTAACATAAGCTTTTTAAGTTTTTTATCAAATACTAGTTTAATGAAATATGAAGAATTAGTTAAAAATTTTAGTTGGAATGAGGTAAAAAATTACTTTGGTAATGATTTTAGGGATAAGTTAATAAGGGATAATAGCGATATCGCGGTCCTTAGAGTAGATAGCAAATGGGATAAGGAGTCTCTATCATACTCTCAATTAAAGGATAAGGCTCAGAGACTAAGTACGTTCTTAAGACACGAATTTAAGGTAAAGAAAGGTGACGTAGTAGCTTGTCTAGCGTCTAAGAAAATCGAACAAGTGATCTATTTAATTTCGAGCTGGATGTTAGGAGCCATATATGAGCCTTTATTCACGGCTTTCGGTTCAGCCGCAATAGAGATGAGGACCAGAGATAGGAAGCCTAAGGTTATATTAGCATAAGAAGATCAATACGATAAAATTAAGGACATGTTTGATAATATAGTCACATTTCCAGGAAAGAGGGGAAATTCTATATCCTTTGATGAAGCCATATCTTATGATAGATTAAAGAGAGAGGACTGGGAGAAGATCTCGTCCAACGATCCCTCGGGTTTACAATACACCTCTGGTACTACTGGAAGACCTAAGGGAGCATTACAGAACTTCAGAACACTTTATAGTCTATACGTTTACATAAAATACGGTATTGGCTTAAGGGATGATGATGTATTCTGGACTCCAGCAGATCCAGGTTGGGCTTATGGTCTTGGAGTAGGGATAATATCTCCTATAATATTCGAGAAAACAGTGATATTTTTCGATAAGTTATTCTCTCCCGAGGATACTCTGAAACTTATTGAAGATTTTAAAATTACTAATTTTGCTTTCGTGCCAACTGCTTACAGAATGATAATGGGAACTGTGAAAGAGCCTAAGAAGTTTAACTTAAGGATTACTAGAGCTAGCTCTGCAGGAGAACCATTAAATCCAGAAGTTATAAGGTGGTTTAAGGAAAATTTTGGCTTCATGATAAAGGACCATTACGGTCAAACGGAATCTGGAATGATAGTATATAACGGCTGGGGCTATGAGGCTGACGTTAAACCGGGAAGTATGGGACTGCCAGCACCAGGATATCAGGTCACTGTAATTGACGGAGCAATAGCAATTAACAAGAATTGTGAAGGATTCTATTTCTTAGGTTATATAAATGATGAAGAGAAAACTAAGAAGGTATTTAAAGGGGATTGGTATTTAACTGGTGACGTTGCGGAAATAGATAAGGATGGTTATTTCTGGTTCATAGGGAGGGAGGATGAAGTAATAAAAGTGTCAGGATACAGAGTGAGTCCATTTGAAATAGAAAGCGTTTTAATACAACATCCCGCAATTATGGAAGCAGCGGTAATAGGAGTAGATGATCCAGTTAAGGGAAAGATAATTAAAGCTTACGTAGTTTTAAAGCCAAATTATAAGTCATCGGATAACCTAGCAAATGAAATAATTAATTTCGTAAGGGAAAAGTACTCAAGACATGCATATCCGAGGGAAGTGAAATTCGTCGCATCGCTTCCTAAGACCGAGAGCGGTAAAATACAGAAGTATAAGCTGAAGGAATTAGGATAATTCATAGTATCTACTTAAGACTAGTTTTTATATAATTTAATGTACTGTAAAATATAGAATTTATTTTAATAAAGATTGCCCATAAAATATATAAGATAGCGTAATTATTAAACTATATGAATATAAGATTGTTGTATTTCGAGGGAGCAGATCCCCAAATTTTTAATCTAGCCTCAATACTCTCATATGCATATTCGACAAATGAGCTAAAAGAAATACCTCCTACACTAATAGTGATGGAAGGATTCAGTAGACCTTTCTCTTATTTAGGCTATTATCAAGATGTTGATAGAGAAGTTAAATTAGATAATGTTATGAAATATAATGTGGAACTAGTTAGAAGATGGAAACTGGGAATGGGCAATATCTTCATGGATAAGATTACCGGCGGATGGGCTATAATATTTCCACAAAAGATCTTCAAGAACTCTCCAGAAGCTTACGATATCCTAGTAGGTAAAGTATTCCTCGATGTGGTGAAAAGTCTCGGAGTTACAAACGCCGAATACGTTAGCCCTAACGATATAAGGGTAAAGGGGAAGAAGTTATGCGGAACCGGAGTTAGCATATTAAGTGATAAAAGAGAAGTAGTATTTTTCAATGGCTTCACTAACTTATGGAAACCTGACCCAGAATTGCCCTTCAAGATCCTTAACATACCTCCAGAGAAATTCACGGATAAGGCAATTAAAAAGCCAGAGGAATATTTTGCGGCAATAGAAATAGACGGAAGCTCAACCCCGAAATTAGGAGACTTTAGAGAAGCCCTAGCGAAGGCTGTAAGTAAGGAATTTAATGCAAAGGTAGAAATGGACGAATTATCGGATGAGGAGGAAAACGTTTGGAGGAAGTACTTAAACATATTAAAATCAGAGGCTTTCATCTTCAGAAGGTCTACTGAAAAATTTATGACTAAGAATTCAAGTTATAAGTATAGATTCGCCCAGAAGAAGTACAGAAAGCTTGTTCAGGCTTCACTAGCGTTAGATAATAATAGAATTAAAGATGCGATGATTACAGGCGACTTTGGATTAGTACCTCCAGACTTAGATGAGGAAATAGTTAAGGAATTGATAGGATTAACATGTGATAATTTTGAAGTAGCTAAGAATAGAGTTTCAAGGCTGATGAAAAACGGGTATGAAATTATAGGTGCCTCATCAGAAGAGTTTATTAATCCAGTGTTTATGGCATGTAGAGAATATTAAATATTTTTAAATACGATTTGCCATAGAATAGAGGCAACTATTTAAATCTGTTGGGATTAAGATAATATCGACGCAATATGAAATTAAAGACTTTGGTTTTTACGATTCTGGGAGATTACAATTTGAGTAAAAAGAATGGCACAATCCGGGCTAGAAGTCTAGTAAAATTGGTCGAACCCTTTGGCTTTACCAATAGTGCAGTCAGAACTACGCTACACAGGCTAAGCCGTGAAGGATTAATAACTAGCGTAAATAGGGGTAGTTATACGTTTTCTCAAGAGACATTGTTAAAATTCGAAACTGCAATAAGGAGAGTTATGGAGTGGAGATTCGGACATTGGGACGGAAAATGGCGAGTAGTAGTATATAATTTCAGCGAGGATAATAAGGCGTTAAGGAATAAAGTAAGAAGAGAGTTAAAGTGGTTGGGTTTCGGAGCCTTGGCTTCATCAAGTTGGGTTTCTCCTAATCCTTTAGAAGATGTAGTAAATGAGATGATAGAGAAGTACTGGAAGGACGGAGGAAAGGTCTACTTATTCATAGCCTACTTTCCACAAGATCCGCAAATTATAATAAGGAAGTGTTGGAACTTAAGTGAAATAGAGTTAAAGTACAAGGAATTTATAGGCAAGTGGGTAAAACTTTTAGATAAAATCGATAAGCTATCTCCCGCTGAAGCTTTCGTAAATAAGATAACAATACTTCATGAGTATAGGAAATTCCTTCATATAGATCCTGGGTTACCGGAGGAACTCCTACCAAATAATTGGATAGGCTACGAAGCATACAAATTATTTAAAAACGTTTATGATTCTCTTAAACCATTAGCTAACAAATACTTTGAAAGCGTTTATGAGGAATAATTAAGTTTATTATTTTTATTTTACAATTAACATATGTGAGCTTAGCTACCTTACTTTATGAAAAAGGTAAGTCATCTAGAACGTTCTTAATAGGAGAAAAAATCCTAACCTATCATGAAACAATAGAGGAAATATCGAGTATAGCCTCAAACTTCTCACCAGGAGATACTGTAGTACACTTAATGTATAATTCGATTCCCTCAATTCTCGCTTATTTAGCTGCATTCTGGGCTGGGTCAAAGGTAGTTGCCTTAGACCCATTAACCTCGGCAGAAGATCTTAAATTCACTTTAGAAGACGCAAAACCCGAAGCAGTAATTACAGATAACGACATTTATAATAGAGAAAAAAACGTTTTAAAGGATTATAAGGTAATCACACAACTACAAATGAAGGAGAAAATAAGGGAACCTTATGAATATAAGGATAATGAGGTTGGACTAGTCTATTATTATGCTGGGATAGCAGGAAAGACCATGCAAGTATTACACAGTCCCAGAAGGGTGATAAAGAACGTTGAGGAGAGTTATAACATATCACAGATACAAGAGGTAAGATCGATATTAACAGTCCCCTTGACTCACGTCTTAGGCAATAGCGTACTTGGAATAACCATAAAATTTGGTGGGGCAATCTATATAATGAAGAAATTTGACATCAAGGAGTTGGTTAACGCCATACAGACGTATAAAATAAACTACTTGTCTACAGTTCCAATGATTTACGACTCTTTACTCTCAGAAAACGCTGATTTAAGCAGCCTAGAACTTTGCATAAGCTCTGCTGCACCCCTACTCCCGAATACCTTAAAGTCCTTTAAGGAAAAATACGGGAAGGATATATTGCAAGCTTACGGGTGTACTGAGTGCCTAGGAGTAACTCATCAACCAAAGGAATACGCTGGAATATTAACAATAGGAAAACCATTACCCAGTGTAGAGATAAAAATCGTTAAAGATGACGGAAAGGAAGCTAAAATAGGGGAAGTCGGAGAGTTATGGATCAAATCCCCTTGGACTATGTTGGGATATAAAGATGAAAACGAGACAAGAAAGGTATTTGAAGGAGACTGGCTTAAGACAGGAGATTTAGTCACCATGGATGAGAAGGGCTTACTTTACTTCAGAGGGGTTAAGAAGAGGATGTTAAAATATAAGGGTTATCCCATATTCCCCAGAGACCTTGAAGACATATTAAAAACACATGAAATGGTTATAGACGCTAAAGTATTAGGAGAGGATGAGGGTAATTTAGGGCAGAAACCAGTAGCCTATGTAATAGTTAAGGATAGGAGAAGTGGTTTAGAAGAAGAATTACTGAATTTAGTTAATTCTAAGGTAGCATTTTATAAGAGGCTTAAAAAAGTATATATTGTAGATAAATTACCATAAGGGAGATTGTAATGAGCGTAACACAGCAAGATCTCATAACTTATATAGAATCCCATCCCATGTCTAAACTTTTAGAGCTGAAAGTTGAGGAGATAGAAGAGGATCGCGTTGTAGTTAAATTTCCGTTTAAAGAATTAATAAGTATTCCTGGAGATATGGTTCACGGAGGGATTTCCATGTACGTCTTAGATACAGTTTGCTGGTCAGTAGCGAGATTGGTTTCAGATACCCAGGTTTTAACGTTAGAGCTAAAGTTCTGCTTCCTAGAACCTCTAAAGGGAAAAGAATTTAGAGTAATAGGAAAGATCTTAAAGAAGGGTAAGAGAACCATATTTGTAGAAGGCGAAATTTATAATGATAAGGGGAATCTCTGTATTAAGGCTTTAGGAACTTTCATGAAAGTGGGTTAAGCATGTTTTACCTTTTACCGAGATGTTGTAGGAAGAAATTCGTAGCTATTTTACTAGACCTCTCAAACTCCTTAACATATGCATCGAAATGTCCTCCAGAAAGCATCTCTAACTCCTTAGGTGGTAAAGCTCTCTCATAAGCTTCTAAAGCTAAATCCATAGGCGTTAAAACGTCATTTTGAGCTACTACTAACATTATGGGTTTTGGACTAACACCTTTAATAAAGTTTACTGGTTCATACATGGACAAATATTCTACGCTCCTTAAGGTTACCTCATTTTTCCAATTAGGAGCCTTTTTCTTTCCCGTTTCAATAAACCACTCATATGAATCTGCAGTAGGTAAAGCACACATCTCAGGTGGACTTTTACAAACAACCGGAATGGTTAAGGGTTTCTCACCCTTAATCCTCCTCTCATAATCCTCCGCGAACATAGCCCTTAATTGGGGCATCATGTCGGATCTAACAAGCCTCCTTAAATTTTCAGAACCGCTAACTAAAGGAACTTGTGCAACTACAGCCTTAACTCTACTATCTAAAGAGCCTACTACTATTACATGCCCTCCACTATAACTTGTTCCCCATATTCCTATCCTTTCTGGATCTATTTCCGATCTTAATCTAATGTAGGATATAGCATATCTATAATCCTTGACTTGTTGCCAAGGATCTATTTCTTGTCTTGGCTCTCCTTCACTTTCTCCAAAATTCCTGTTATCATAAACTAGAACTACGAAACCTGCTTTAGCTAAAACTTCAGCAAAGTTATCAAGGTACATTTCTTTAACTGCAGAGAAACCATGAGCCATGACTATTGCTGGGAACTTTTCAGATCCCTCGGGGAGATAAAGCCAACCCTTTAATTTAACACCTTCAGAGTAGAATTCCGCATTTAATCTCTTGAAGTTATATTCTCCACCATTTCTCATAAATATATTTAAGAATGATATGCTTATAAATATTTGTTATAAATTATCTTTTTTAAACGTCGATATATGTGAAGAATTTTTAATGATAACTGATTTGACTCTAAGAAATGTAATTAGACGTGTATATATTATAGACAATCAACGTATAAAATACTATTAATATACGTGAACTTTCAAACGGTGATATCCTCATTTCTCGCATGTATTTTTTTAAAATATACTACGTTATAGATTATAAATTTTAAGTAAAGAACTATTTTGTGGTCGTATTTAATTTATTTCATATGAATAACATATATAA
This sequence comes from Saccharolobus shibatae B12, assembly GCF_019175345.1. NCBI lineage: Archaea > Thermoproteati > Thermoproteota > Thermoprotei > Sulfolobales > Sulfolobaceae > Saccharolobus > Saccharolobus shibatae. The sequence goes on from NZ_CP077717.1 coordinate 2,103,415, forward strand.
GTAGAATTTTTCAGTAATTAATATTTATCTCAACATTCTTTTCAAGCTCACACCCTAATACCAGAAGCTCTACTAACTATAGAATTCGCTAAGTAAACCACTTGGATAAGTCCAAAACTTAAGCTTAGCCTCAATTATTTGACCTACAAAGCTAGTAGCCTTAATCGATTACCCAAAAGTACGCTTTACGACTTAGAACAAGGATTCAATACATTACCTGGCTCCATATCCTACCTCCCACGATTATAATCCAGCTTCTTCGACTCCCGTACAGCCTTACGCCTAGAAGGATGACCACGATCGGTAGAAGCATTATTTCTCAACAGACCCAAAATTGTTTTATAAAAATAACTCTAACTAAACAATATTGGATTTATAGAGAATGATGGAGTTTATAATGATATCAAGAGTTAAATGAATTTAGAAAAAAGATTTAAGGTAAGGGAATCGAAATTGCTATGAGGACTCATGATAACAACATTTCCTACAAGATAACGTTTAACACATAGGATATAAATTACTTTTCATGCTAGACTTCAAAAGAAAAAGTGTAAATATAGTATGGTAATTAAGGTGTATAGGGGTGTTCCAATGCAGTCATCTTATTCGAGGACTAAATGTGAAATTATTAGAATGACCTAAAAATTACTTCTAAAACAAACATTTATGTACAAGGATTACGAGGTTTTAGAGACATAGTGAATCTCGCAACCCGTTTTTGTAATCAAAATTCCTCATAAACGTCTATAAATCTTTTATACCACTCTTCATAAATTTTGAGAGTAACTATGTGAAGCTCTAAAGGATCACTAAAGCCCAGCCTTTTGTGGATTTTTACAGCAATTTCAGCCCTCTTCCATATATCGTTTGCAAGTTCAGTAATTATTAGTACGTCAATATCGCTATCTACTCTGTAATTACCTCTAGCAATGGATCCAAAGAGAATTACTCTACAATTTTTATCAATCTCCTCTACACATATCTTCTTTATTTTCTTAACGTACTCTCTTGCGTGGGCTAAAATCTCCTTCCTCTTACTCCACCAGTCTAAGCTCATTTAAAATCACTTTAGTTACATTATATGCTTTTTCAACTACGAGTTTATCTACAGAATAAGGAAAGTATCTAGAGATTATATAGGATTCTCTAATTACCTCTAGCGTGCTCGCTTCGTCGTTTCTAATCTTCCTTAAATTCTCATTTTTAGCCAATTCTATAACTTCATCCAATAGTCTTATAACGTCATGAGTCTTTTCAAAACTACCCTTAAATTGAAATAAAATATACTTAAGGGCCAATTGCAATGCTTGTTCAAGATGAAACATAGCTAAATTATACTTTCCGTTTTTGATATCATTCTCAGACTCAGCAAAAAAGTCTAAAGCATTCCTCTTCAAGTATTCAGCCATAATAATGTGTTGAACTAGAAGATAAAAAACTCTTTACAACAATTATTAAATTATTGCCAAGATCTTTAGTAAACCTTACGTGATAGAGTATGTTGCAACTCCTACGGTTGCAAACCCAGGTCTGTCAGCTTCCGGTATAAAAACTTTTCCTTGAAAATCGAGCATAGTCCACGCTACTTAGCAAGTGATGAAACTTGCTTTTACTCACTAGCGTCAAAGGGCTTATTATAATACACTACTAATTTATCTTATACCTATTCCCGCGACTGGGTCCTCCAAATTTACTCACCCTTATGTTTTATTCGGGCTTCAAGCCCAACTTCCGGTCCGAGTTGGAGGAGGCCAAGCTCCTCATCGAGCTTTGAGCCCAAGGGCTTTCACGGCCTACACCCAGTCAGATCTGTATTACGCAGATCTGACTAATATGTTTTATATAAGAGGCGTAGTATGTGGTGCCTATTATGAAAAAGACTGTATTATGGTCCAATCTATTGATATGTTTATTTCCTTCTCTCCCTTTAATTCTTCAAGTAATGTTTTTCTTACTTTGTTCAGTAGTTTTTCTATAACTTATATACCTTAATCTTCCAAGTATCATTGTTTGCAGTGATATATTATAAGTCTTTGACGTATTCTCTATTAAGTCGTTCCACAAGGATAATGAGATTAACGTTTTGCGACTTCCTCTTCCTATTACGTTCATACTCTTTAACTATAAAAAGTAAACACAAAACATTCATAAAGTGCTGGAAAAATATTAGATAATTTTTAAATAATTATTCAAGACTCATAGTTTATAGAAGGGATATTAAGCTCAAAATATCAACAAAGCACTCTCTTATACTTTAGATAATGAGATTTTAATACATAAGGCTTTGTATAGTTTTATACATATTATTTTTTTAAATAAAAAGACAAAATAGGGTCTATTATCTTGTATTCATCATTTATTTTATCTACAAGTCCTCGATTTTTTAGTATTTTTATTACTCTATATATATTTGATACTTTGATTTCGCTTAATTTATTACCTTTTGCCAGGCCTTTCAATACCTTAATTTCGTTCTTTGTAAGCCCATCTAGATCTTTTTTCAATTCTATCTCTACATTAGGATCTTCAAGAATGGCCTCAATGTTACATTCCCTCTCAAATATCAATCCGGCTAAATTCAACCACGCGGGGATACCTTCGGTTAATTCATAGACTTTTTCGTAATATTCTTTACATTTTCCTTTAAGCCCTTCATTTAAGAACCTTATTGACGTTTCTTTGTCAAATGGTTTAAGTCTCTCTATTTTGAAATAGTTGTAAAATGGTTCTTTAGCCTCAGTTATCATTTCCTCTATTATACCTGTTTCCGATCCAGAAACTATTATTTCAACGTTTTTACTTTCTTGTAATCTTTTCCTAGTTAACTCTAAGATCTTTGGATATGGTTGTTTAAGAACTCTAATCTTTTGAAACTCATCTATCATGATTACTACGTTCTTCCCAGTATCTTCAGCGATTCTTTGAGGTAAAAGTAACACATCATCTAAGATTTCACTGGGTTTTAATTTATTCTCTTTAAATAGAGAATAACGATCAATATATAACTCTAAATTCTGCATTCTAATGCTTAAGCTTTTGATTGAGCCAAGGAACTGATTTAATGACGCCACTAGAGATGATATCGTATTTTTAGTTCTCATTTTAAGCGACTTAGATAATGCCTCCAACACTAGCTTGCTAGTGAGCTCATCAGCAAATTCTTCTATTGATGTTATTCCTTCCAAACTTATCTTTGCTACTATATATTCATTACCTAATTTAATTTTAATATAATTTAGGAGTGAAGATTTGCCCATTCTTCTGGGAGCTAATATTGCTACGGGCTGTCTTCTATTTATATAGCTAAGTAAAACGTTAACGTAATCCTCTCTATCAAAGAATTCATCTTCTTCAGTTAACTCTCTACCGAATATGAATTTGACCATACGGTACCGATATTATATCGGTACCGTAGTTTAAATTATTTACTGCATTCAGTACACATTCTACCTAATAACTGCTTTAGCTAGGAAGTTGCCCAAGGATAGATGGAGTGTTTGGTATAATAATAAGCCTTATGAGCCCAGGTGATTGGAAAACCCTCTCCTAATCACGTGAATTGAAAGGACTCACGTGACAATCTTTGCTAGTACTATGCTTGGAATTTGAACGAAAGATTTTATTACTGAACGTCTCGGTCAAGCCTATATTATTCAGACCTGACTAATATGCTTATATAAGGAGTCAGTGATCGTAGTGGAGTGTACTCTTTTTCTCTTTAAATTAAGAACCCTTCAATATTCACAAATCCTTTCTCTCTACTCCATAAGAGTTTAGAGTCTTTGGGCGGTTTTTCCTCCTCATCTATAACAATATAGTCTACTTTACCTTTTTTAACAAATTTTGATACTAAATACATTCTCTCTATGACATTTATATTTTTTATCCCTCTCATTACGAAAACTAAATCGATATCACTCGTGTCTAAGTAATCTCCTCTTGCTCTGCTTCCAAATACGTAAACTTTCGCTAATGATGGATATTCTTTAGCTACCTCCTCTACTATCTGTATTGCTAATTGTAACATCTTTTTCTGGCTTTCTATCGCAGACTTTCCTTTAACCATTCTATCACCTCCTTGCTCCTATTATATATGTCTATGGATATTGTTTTATTGTATTGCTTAGCTGGGATCCCGTTTGCTGCATCTGGATATCTTGATATAATAAAGTGTGGAGAAATTACCATTATATCTTCTTTAATCTTCTGTGGAATTTCAAATCCTTCGTTTTCTATTATTGAAAGAAGTTCCGTTAATGAATGGGTTTTCCCAGGATCTTTTCCTATGAAGAGTATAAAAGCCTTTAGAGCTTTTTCAACTGCTTGCTGAGAGTAAAATGCAGATGCAAAGTATTTCCCACCTTCTATCAATATTCGAGCAACGTCCAAATCCTCAATTGCTTGTACTAACCAATCCTTATAGTCCACAATAACTTTTCAGTTAAGAACTTTTATAAACCTAATGTATAGCTTTTAATTTTTGAGGCATTGTTAGCCACTACTGAATTACACAAAATAATTCGTGACCATCTTCATAGTGTCGCCATTAAGCTGTAAACTCTCTTCCTATATTCCAAACGTATATTAAGAGTATCAATTTTAACACCTTCACTTTATGAAGACTAGTTAGCTTATATTAATTTGCATCTCAGTGACTACGCTACAACTATTTTAATCAAATATTACTTTAGAAAAGAGTCTCGCTTCTCTACAGCTAAACGGTGAAGACTTTATGGCAATGATAATCAGGCAGTTGAGGCTAAGTTCAAGCTTTTGGGTTACTCTTAGGCGAAATGGCTAATTTCGTTATTTGTTAAGGTGATTAAGGTTAAGGCTTAGATTAATAAAATATTATATAATAATTTATTTTCTATGTAAATAACTACTATAAAAATGATTATATTGAGACATATTGAACGATCCCACAAAATATCGATAATGGAAAATCTTATTTTATGGAATCTTAAAACAGTAGGACGTGAAGTACTGTATCTATGCAACTGTTTTCAATAATGCATTAACGCTAGAGGAGAGTATAAAGAGTGTTTGGAGAAGTGATGCTACTATTGTTATTACTGATAATTTTTCCACTGACGGTACTTGGGAGAGGTTGCAAGAGTTAAGAAAGGATTATAATTTGATGTTATATAGATTAAGATCCACTAGGGGGAAGGGTAGAGATTATTCCTTGAAGTATTGTCCGGAGAATAGTATGACTACCTACTTCGACCTGGATATGAAGTACAATGAGAGCTTTCATAAAATCCTAGAATGGGCTCCAGAGAACAGTAGAACATTAGTAAACTTAATTAATGGTTTTGTTGTCAAGAAGGAGATAATGTTAGAGAAAGGCAGTTGGAGGGATTTAAATAGAGCTGAGGATTGGGAGGTAGTTTCTAGAGTTGGTTTCGACTATTTTATTCCTGCGCTTATGCATGAGGAGTTGCATAATGAATTAGCCAGAGAAAGGAGATACGCAAAGGGTCTAAATTATTATACTAGACGCTTAAGAAATAAGTTAGATGTTATAAGAGGTTTAGGATATAATTGGAATGATATAAACATTGTATACTCTCAACACCCAATTGCATACAAGATTTTAGTGAACTCTCCTTCCTATATACTTGCTAAACTTATGGGGATTTATAGAAATTATAAGGATTATAATAATGGAGTTGGAGTAATATTGTCGGCATTGGATAAGTTAATCAATCTCAAGGAAATTGGTGTGGATGAGAAGTACTTCTTATTTGGCGGTTGGTGGGGATTTTTCAGCGTTTATAATTTGGACAAGATCATTGATGCTAAGTTACCGATTAAAGTTGGGGAAGTAAAGAAACTCCTATGTAACGATGATGGGCTAAGATACATCAAGACCTTGGAGGGATTTAACCTTATTCAACTTGCTTCATCCTTAAAAGATAAGCTCGAATGCCATGAATTCACACCTTAGAACCCTCTTCCTTGCTTGAGAAACTGTTCCAACTTTAAATAATTGAATAAATCTATGTATAAGTTTATAGATAAGATTCGAAAGAAAATGTAACTTCTAAGAAATTCTGAATTTTCACTTTAAGTGAAAACTTTAGTAATACTTAATAGGGAATTGTGAAGATGTAATACTCATAAAACACGTAAGGTAGTATAGGATATGTTTAAAATTCCATTTTTCCTATAATTATCTATTTTATATTACAATAAACTATTAATCGCTCCTTATATTGAAAGATAAAGTTGACTTTTACTCCTAGTAGACTATAATATAATATTTCTATCGAATTATATTTATTGAATTATTTGCGTTCTGGACACTCTCTCTAGACAAAGAATTCCTTCATGCGACTATTTATAGCTTAATAACCATTACTCTCCTACAAGTAATCTACTTGTTGTGAGTCACTATAAGCAGGATAGAGCGAAAAAGCAAGAAATCCCCATGATCGGTAGACCCGAAATCGTTTACTTAAAACATAAATATATAGTATTTATAAGTGTTCCTCTAGCTAAAATAGATAGCTTACAAGATTAGGATCATTCAAGTTTTCATTGTGAATTCATTATGTTTTAAATATTATGACGAATTCAATTGGGTAAAAACGGTTTATAAAGAAGAAGGCACCTCTTTTGTCTAATACTCGGATTATATACTAAAAATTTTTGAAGAAACTGAGGATAAACCATCATATTTAATTAAAAACTCAAATACTGTGATTAGTTGAGGTAAAATAAAAGACCTATTCAGAATTTAGCTTATATACTATTATTTCATAGTATATCTTAATGAAGTTACAAGTTAATGGTAATTACATTTACATAACACTTTGGGATAAACAAGCAAAGAAACCTAGGAGATTTTATCTTGGGAGAAAAGAGGATTTTAAAAAATTGGAAGAATTGTTTAGAATAGCTAAGGAATATAGAATAACTAAGCAAGAAATTACCGATTATTTAGAGTACTATTTTGACAAGAGGATTAACTTAACCAAGATAGAATACGTTATTCTCTCCTTAAGTCTGGGTGTGGAGCTTTGGGAATTGAATGGAAATATAAGAATGCGTTTAGAATAGCAATTAAAGAGATAAGAAGGTTTTATCCAGAATTTGCTATAATAGGAAGATTTGCAAGGAACTTTTACGCCAATCCTGAAACTACTCTAGATATAGATTTTATAGCGAATTTGGATGATATCGAAAGATTGGCAGAATTCATAGAATACATATCGTCTCATTACGAAATATTTCCTAATGACGTAGGACACTGGCAATATAAGATAATTATTAAAGGTATAAGGATTGACCTCGTAAAACCACCTCAATATAAGTTCGATGATGAGGTAGTATCGAGGAGAAGAATAGTAAGAATAGAAGGAGCGGGCGAAGTCCCAATATTATCTCCGGAGGATTTAGCAACTCTTTACGTAGTAGCGTCTATAAATAGGGGAGTTAAAGATTTGATTAAGGCTAAAGATATAATTATCTATTCTTTAGCAAGACATGACTTCAATGAAGATTATTTCTTGAGGAAATGCGAAGAAAATAGCGTAAAGGCGTTATGTTTGACTCTCCTCTCTAACTAATTAGTAGGACTTATATGAAATTTAAACTACTGGCGATATCCGAGGATAAAAGCTCAGTTAATAATAATTTACGGAAGAAGAAGGATAGGTAAGATTAAGATCAGTAAACTACCCATTCTTACGGACGGAGTATCTATACCTCGCGGTATAGATTTCCTGATCCTCGGAGAAACCTCAATCCCTAACGGAGGTTCCATCGAACGGAACAGTTCTCTAATGCCCCGTGTGGAAGAGAGGTTACGGAGGGTTTCTCTCCACAAGCTTAAGTTCCCAGTCCCGAGGGTACCGACTCAGCTCCTACAGCCTAACACAAAAATCTATTATCGTTTTTGTGTTATAAAAGCCTTTGCATAAGGGGACTATCCATCCCTCACGGAATGAGTAGTTTTCCCTTAATCCCTCGATTTTGTAAAAATGTGACTCCGAATCGATGATGGAAACGATGAATTATTCACAGAGGACCCTTCATGTCTGTGAGGTGGAGAGGGAGCAAAAAAGTCAAAGTTCAAGTATGCCTCATACCTGCTATATTAAGAATTTATCAATTTAGTATAACATACTTTCCTACAAATTTCAAAAAGTCTTCCTCATCTTTCTCATCAATAAGGTTTAAATCTACGATTTCTGAAATCTCTTCCGGTAAGGAAAGATGAATCTTCACTAGAATATCGGTTAACCTCTTCACATCTAAATTTCTAACAATCAACGCAATATCAAGATCACTGCTCCCCATAGCCTTACCTTTTATCACTGACCCGTAAACAACAGCCTCTTTAACATCAATAAATTTACGGGAAGCATTAAGGACTAATAGTGTTATTCTCCGCCAATTCTCCTCTAAAAATCTTATTCTCTCTAATCCGAACACCACTTATCTCCCCATATCCTCTTTACAAGATTAATTATCTCTTTAGCAGTATTTAAACAAACTTCAGCATCCTCTTTATTTAAACCATAAGTGAAATATTGCCCCCTTTGACTAGCATCTTCTAATACAATTAGTTCTCCCCTCTTTTCTCTAACGAAATTTGTAATTTCCTCCGTCATAGCTACTGTAGATAATACTGATAAAAGTTTCCTTATCTCGTGGGTTTCTGGAAAGGAATAACCTAAAAAAGCAATAGTAGCCTTGATTGCTAGTTCGGCGGATATTTGGGACATGAGACTACTGGCATTATAGAAACCTTTTTGAAAAGCTTCTTTCGCGGCTTGAAGATATTCTAGAGACCTTCTACAAAACGATACGTGTAGTTCATGCACACTAATATAACGTTATGCCAAATTATAACTTTTCAAGTGATAAATGAAGAAAACTTGACTTTAGATTTGCTTTGTGATTAGCTTCAATTTTTATCTAAATAAATGGTAAGTCTGTTCTTAGCTATTTGATTTGGAATTTAAGAAAATTAATAGCATAGTATCTGAGAAAATTAAAGTATTTAGCAAGGTATTTCGATTCTTAAATCATATAGTCTTTTTCATAATAATTGCAAAGGACTAAAAAGGGCTATTAAATGGGGGGAATGAGTGAGTTAAGGGATTTAACTGGCTATATTTCGTATAGATCTCTTCGCACTTACTAAGAAATTGACTATAAAAAGTATTAGAAATCTTTCTTTGTTAAGAATCCAATACTCGCTGAGATCGAATTATATTTTAACAAAATAGATTCATTATTTTAGCCAAAATTTATATTAATCAAGGTTCTTAGTCCAGGGAACATGTTATATCTCCTTTAACTCATAATTTATTGAATATACTATCAACTTTCCCATGAGTCACTCTTTTTACCCTAAAATTAAACTGTAATTATGGAATCGAGTATTCAAGCTTTGAAAAACATCAAAACGGGGTCGCTATATTATTTTTTAGCGACAATTATAGCTTTAGTAACAGAAGTAATTATATTGAGCGAAAAATCACTAGTTAGTAGCTTTTTCGTCTTAATACTTGAGTTAGTCACATACGGGATATTACTGATAGGATTTTCAAGAATGAGGATGGGATTTTTTCAGTTATCGAAGACAATAAATGCACGCATAGGCATAACTGGAGTTAACATATTTATTATCGGAATAATAGCACTGCTATTCGGTGCTATCTTACCAATTTTAATTTACATAGGAGGTTCCCTAGTATTTATAGGTGACGTAATGATAGGGTATACTATATATAAGATAGGACAGAGATTTCAAGTAAATACAGAGAAAATTGCAGGAATTCTGATAATGATATCTATAGCCTCTTTCATAGGTTACTTAATTTCCTACTTTGCTTCTGATGAAGTTATGAGAAAAGCATCTCAAGCCCCTAGGGAAGAAAAGTTACTAATAGTTCCTAGCGATAAGAGTATAGGTTACGGAATTTTGAAAAGCAACGGAGATGCAAATGTAGTCATTTATTCTAAAGAGTCCTCTGAAATAATCTCAGCTCAGATTATGGGCCACAATTTTCAGACATTACAAATTAGTCCCAAAACAGTTGTAGCGGGAGAGAACAAAATATATATAAAATTTGCTCTATCTGGAGTAATGTTTGTTCCGGGAAATATTTATAATTTAGAGATATTACTTGCTAATAATGAAAAATTATTAGCCTCCTTAGTTTATGAGTTGTAATTTGGATATAATACTTCAGAATGCTTATAAATTACATGATTCTATATGCTGCAGTGACACCTAACTTTATGCTTCTTAAAGAGACAAGAACTTATATGTACTTCTTGAAAATTATATGTGTTATGATTAGCGTGCGAGTTGAAATTAGTGGTGATCAGGTTTTATTGGTTAATGCAACAGAGAAAAATATTAATGACTACTTAGATTTTATCATCTCGTTATCTAAAGATGAGGATAACTATACTTTGACGAGATATAGTGATATTAATGAAAATCGAATAATTGAATGATCTAAAAGTTGGGGGAGACAAGTACTAATGATTTTAGCCTATAACAACGATAAGGTTATTGGAAGTATTCAATTAACTAAAGGAAGATATTTTGGGTTAGAAAGACAATTTCATGTAGGTAAGATAGCATATGCGGTAGACAAACATTATAGGGGAAAGGGACTTATATATACTCTATTCGATTACTTGCTGAAAGTTACAGATGTGAAAATTCTCACTGCATGGGTAGATGAGAGGAATATTAAATCTCAGAAACTATTAGAGAATTTAGGTTTTGAAAGACTCTGTAAAATAGACAATTTCATGTATTCAGTTAGAGAAAAAATATTCGTTAACTTGATATTTTATTCTGGTGAAAGGAAAGTGGCAAAGGAGAAATGTGAAAAATATCTGGAAAAATTTAATATAAAAGTATCATAAAAACTCCTCTCACAACGAGAGGTTTTAGGACTCTACTCTTGGAATAAGAGGATAATCATCTAAAAGGCTTAAACAAGTAAATAGTACTTTGTGGATTGCTTTAATTTTTATCAAAGCTAACGTTAAACTTACTTTTAATCTAACGCTTGATTTTGAATTTATAAGAGTAACAACTTAATATCTAAGGAAACTGAAGAATTCTATAAAGTATATAATGGTTAGCAGTTGTTCTACTTTAACGTAGCTTAAAGATTTTCAGCAAACCTAGTGCATTAACTAAACACATCTCAACTAATCTGAGGAGTTTTTCCTCATATTTTTAATTAACTAAACACTAAACTAAAAACTTTATCGGTAGTACCGGGAATTTTGTATTACCGAGGAAAATTAGAATAACTGCTAAATGGTGTTACATGTCTCCTCACGGAAGCAACTTTTGCCTCTAATTCCCATTAAGTTAAAAAGATAGCCCGATCTCTTTTGCTAAGTCCTTTAGCCTCTTAGCTTCTTTTTTCATTTGTTTAACGAAAAGAGATGCAGACTCATTCCATTCCTCGGGAGTAAAAGCGAAGAATTCTACGCGTGCCCTCATGTACTTTCCAAGTTTTTCAAGTCTATCAATATACCTTAAGCCTTCAAAGTCTCGCGATATTATGACTAAATCTATGTCACTTGTCTCTAAGTAATCTCCTCTGGCCCTAGAACCCACTACGTATATATCTTCAATTCTAATTTCATTACTTATATCATTAATAAATTCTATTGCAACTTTTACCAATTCAACTTGACTTTTTAATGCAGATTTCGCTTTACCCATTCTATCACCTTTTCTGCTTTTTTCACTAACTCCTCAGCATCTTCCTTACTATATAACGAGTATGGTATAGTATTTGCAGCATCAGGATATCTAGAGATAGTATAATGTAAAGTAAGTTTGTTTACTTCACTCCTTATCTCCTCTACGGATAATCCTATCTCTTCCTTTATTCTCTCTAACAACGCATTTAAGTCATGAGTCCTCTCGATCTTTCCTCCCTCTATTAAGAGTGCTTTTAGAGCTTTCTCAGCAGCTTGTTCGGCCCAAAAGGCTGAGGCATAATAATGACCAGTTGTAATAGTATCTTTAGCAGTTGCTAAATCTTCTAAGGCTTGTCTGAACCATTTTTCTGCTTCTTCTCTCATCTATTTAGATTAGCATCTAGGCCTTTTAATCATAACTATTCTAAAAAAGGAGTTTAAAGGGGAAGCATCTCATGAGAAAATTGTGAGCTTTTGTATATAACGATTTAAATGAAATATCCATACCTTATACCTCAAAAGAAGTTAAATTCTCTATAACGGATATTCGGTGGCATGTTTAAACAAGCTCTTGTAGAGACTTATCATAGATTTTTATGAAGTGCAGAAAGATTGAACACCATAAATTAAACGTAAATTTAGGGTAAACGCTATTCTTTAACTGCAATGAGTTAATCCGTGATGCAAATCAGATAAACGTTTATGACCCAAATATTGTTTTTAGTCTATTTTGATTAGCTTTTTCACAGATACATGAACACTCTCGCACATCTTAATAGCATTTTCAGCATCAAATTTTGAGTATAATTCTTCTGGTGTAGCTCCAGTTTCCTCATCTCCATACATCGCTGATTCTCTTTCACTCCTTAAAACTCTGGAATAGTATGCAAATTCATCTATTTTGTCCTGGAACCATTGTGGAAATCTATCCTTTTCTTTCCTAAGGAGATATCCAACGTCATGAAGTTTAGGTGGTTCTATACCCACATATCTTAAGGAAGCTTTAAGGAGTAGTTCTACAGCCTCTTGGCATTGTCTCACTACATAAGGATAATTACCTTCATTCAATGCTTCTTTAGAGTGTTTTATCCTTTCTTCGGCTTGTCTAACGTAAGATTTAGCAAGGTCATTATTATTCATAAGTATCACCCAAAGTCAATCACCTCCCCGAATTTGTAATCTTTCTTCCTCCAATACCATGTCTTTTTGGATATCCACACTCTCTCGAAACCTAATTTCAGTAACCTTTCTCTAGTCTCTTCAAGTACCTTTCTAAAGAAGTTATCCCTATCATAAAGGATTATCGCATCTTCCGTCATATCCATGTAAATAGGAGAAAATCTTATGGCCTCTTCCGGTGTCTTTATAATAGGGGAAAAACTAATATAATATCCTTCATTCATAAGTTTTTCTATATAATCTTCGATTTTATTTTCAACTTTTTCGAATAGCATTATCCTCTCAGTTAAGGTTTTAGGTAATCTACTTATGACTATTAACAAGTCAACATCACTGTCCTTTCTATTATCTCCTCGAGCTACACTTCCGTAGACCACCACAGAAATCAGCCTATCCCCAAATTCTTCTAACAGTAATTTAATGAGCTTTTCCAATAAACTCTTATAAGGCTCTTTCACAGGTTGAGTATTTGTTAATAATAATAAAAACCTTATCTTATTTGGTGAGGAAAACTTGAAGTTATCACTGTTGGACTCACATGTGGTAATACGGTTTTTTCACTTTAATTTTTCTAATTTACTAAATTCTTATTATTTCCTACAAATTTAATATTAGATAGTTAGAATTATTTTTATAAAAATATTTGGGCCTACCGTCATAAAAAGGAGCTTTAGCCCTCTTACCTCATTAAAACTCTATGTTTTCAAAAATGCGGATATATTTTTCCTCTAGCTTTTCAGGAAAAACGATAACAAAGCAGCTATGAACTCGATTATAACCACTATTATCACTCCCTCAGCAATAGTCGAATTATCGTTAAATAAGACTCCAATTGTCACTGGAATTACTGAGACTCCAACATTTGTTATCACGCTATACATGGAAGTAGCGAAACCAGCCTTTGCTGGGTCATTAACGTATAGAGTTGTCGAAGCCATAGCCATTGACCAATAGGCATTCCCAAAGAAACCAAATAGGAAGTAACCTAATGCTATTAATGGAAAATTAACAGTAAAGGAAATGGATATTACAGCAGTAATTGCTGAGAAAAACGTTAATAAACCAGTCAATATTAAACCTAACCTTAACCTATTTTCTAATAAAGATGGCAATATTATAGCACCGAGCCCAGAGCCTAGAAAACTAAGACCTGTTAAGAAACCTCCCATACTGACTGCTAGCAAAGTAACTACACCGTGAATTTGCAAAATTACTGAGGAAATACTACCAAACATTACTGAAATAGAGGCAACAGCTAATCCGACATACCAATTCTTAATCATCCCTGGATTGAAACTGCCTTTAAGAGATCTTTCGTAATGACTGGGATAGCTCCTCAATAATGGGATAATTAAAACCATTGCGATTAAAGCTAAAATTGCCGTAAGCAATAAAGTTCCTCTTAAGCCTATAAAGGAAAGTATTGATGGACTAAAAAACGAGCCTAGTGCCATTCCGATAAATAGAATTCCAACACTTATCCCGACAACAGTGTTAGCCCTTCCTTTGAATATGGATTTTGCAATACTTCCAACTGGTGCAATTGCTAAGGGATAAGCTAGTGACGCTATTATGGCAAAGAGGAAGAAGGTAGAAAAGTCATTAGATAATGCCCTACCTAAAAGTCCTATAAACGATAGGATAGATGAAATCAATAAAACGCTTCTGGTAGTGAATTTAGCCGATAAGAAACCCGCCAACAAACCCAGAATTGCCATGCTGTATCCATAAGCAGATATGATAAAAAGGATTGAACTTAAGGGAACACCAAAGTAGTTTTCCAAGACCGGTACTAGGGGTGCTAATGAAAACCATCCAAAGCCTATGGTGAAGATGAGAAACCAATACGGTAAAATCCTCGTTTCCATCAACCCAAATAATAGAACTAAGTAAAAAAGTCTTACTCTATACTTCTATATAGTCTACTTAATTTTACTCTTTAAAAAGTTGACTAACACGATAAAGAGAAGGAAAAGTAACGAAACTATATAGATTATATATAAAACACATCAATTTATAGATACTATACGATATTCTTAATATTTCTCATAAGAACTTTCACACATGGACATAAGGGATGTATTCAAACCGTTAGATGAGGCAAAGTTCAGTTGGTTCCACGCAAAGTCAATGATAACGACGGGCATGGGAGTTTTCACCGATGGATATGACTTGTCATCAATTGGTATAGTATTAGGGGCATTATTAACGTCCTTTGGAATAACTAAAAGTAGTCCAGATTTCGCAATAGTTTCATCTCTATTAACCGGTGCAGCGCTGATTGGTTCTGCAATAGGTGCGATAATTTTTGGCTTCCTAGCAAACATGGGTAGGAAGACATTTTATGGGGTTGACGTAGCATTAATGACAATTGGAGCCTTATTACAAGCATTCGTACAAAATCCTATGCAATTAGTATTAGTGAGATTCATTTTAGGGTTAGGAATTGGTGCAGATTACGTTCTCTCCCCATTAATAATGGCTGAACACAGTAATGCTATAGATAGGGGTAAGAAGTTAGCCTTAGGTTTTGGGCTGTTCTGGGGTTTTGGTGCATCCACAGCTGCTGGATTATATCTTATTCTACAAGCAATGGGAATACCTTTAGATCTTATATGGAGAATTATACTAGCTACTGGAGCTATCCCGGCTGCAGCAGTAATATACCTTAGGAGAAAGATACCAGAAACTACTAGGTATTTAGGAAGGATAAAGGGTGATATAGATGGTGTTAAGAAGGTGATTAAAGAAGTAACTAAAACTGAAGTTAGCATTATGGCAAACGTTAAGGATAACGTTAAAGCGTTAGATTACTTCAAAACAAATTGGAGGCCGATATTAATTGCTGCTATACTATGGTTCTTGTACGATATTCCAGCATACGCTGGAATCTTATTTGGTCCAAGCTTAATAGCGAGTAAGTTGGGTTTAGATCCCGCTACTTATCAACTAGTAAACGAGGCATTTTTCATCATTCCCGGTGGGCTAATAGCACTTTTACTTATAGATAGGGTTGGTAGAAAACCATTACAAATAATTGGCTTCATAGGAATGACTTTAGCCTTAACTTCCTTCGCATTTTATATAAAATCACCAAACTATATCCCCTTAATTGCCATCATCTTGTATGGACTTGAACAATTTTCGTCACAATCTGGGCCAGGTTCAGTATCTGCATCTGGAGTACTAGGAGTTGAGTTAGCTCCTACTAAGATAAGAAGCATAGCGCAAGGAATTACAGTAGTCGGAGGTAGATTAGGAGCAACCTTTGCTTCCTTCGTATTCCCCTCACTTTACGTTCAGTATGGACTATCCTTTGCAGTAGTATTCGTTGCATTCGCTTCTGGAATAGCTGCATTATTAACATTCCTATCCATCCCAGAGACTAAAGGCAAATCTCTAGAAGAAGCTTCAAGAGAAATAGAGTTCGTAAAAGCTTAAGTTAAACCTTTTTACCCTAATGGTTTTTGGTCCTTACGTTACGATTAGACTTTTATAATTAAAATATATAGGTATAATAAATATGAACCACCATCATGGGCATTATTACCCTCCTGAAGACTTTAGACGAACCTTCGAGAGACCAGAGGAATATTTACCAGAGGTATTTGAGGGAAAGAAAGGTGTTATAGTAGATTATGGCTGTGGAAATGGGTTCTACGCTAGATACTTACTTGAGTACGCTACAAAACTATACTGCATAGACATAAACGTTATTGCGCTTGAGGAGGTTAAAAAGAAGTTCAACAGTGCGATAACCCTTACGAGCCCTAAGGAGATCCCACATAGTACAGTTGACTTCGTTTTCTTCGCCAATTCATTCCACGATATGGACGATAAGCAATACGTTGTAAGTGAGGTTAAGAGAATCCTAAAGAGTGATGGTAGGGTTATCATTATAGATTGGAGGAAAGAGAACACTGGTTTCGGTCCACCATTAAGTGTTAGAATGGATGAGAAAGATTACATGAAATGGTTTAGCGATTTTACAGTGGAAAAGAGATTCACACCAACACCCTATCACTTTGGATTAGTGCTGAAGAGAAAGACTAGTTGATATACTAGTACACTTACTAGTATACTAGGTTTGTAGAAATAAAAATACTAGAGCTTCTTAGGAACTTTGGGCTATACCAAATTAAGAGAGTCTCTCGAGTATTATCAATTGACGTATTACTTAACAATAATTAAAAACCACTCCTTTTTATTTATATTCTCTTAAATACCTTACGAATAATGATAATGCTTCACTTAAAAACTCCGTGTTTGTACTTCCTAAACCTATCCTGACATAACCGGGCATCTCGAAGCACTCCCCAGGATTCACCAACACGCCATACTTCTCAAATAGTCTCTCACTGAAATCGTAAGTGTTCTTAACGTTCAATTTAAGATATGCTAGGACTGTGGCATTAGGCTTAACCCACTTTACGTCAAGGTCACTAATTAACCTTTCCATTAACCTCATATTATTTAACGCAATTCTCCTTGCCCTATCCATGAATTTCTCCCTCTCTAAGAGTACGTTATAGGCAATCTCTTGCCCTATAATTGAAGGGGAAATTGACGTATAATCTCTAACGCTCCACATCCTATCAACTAACTCTTTACTTGCCACAACCCATCCTATTCTTATTCCCGGTAGTCCGTAAACTTTCGACATGCTGTTAGTACTTATGGCATTATCGTATAGGTCGACAAAACTAGGTCTCATTTTGCCGTCATGCTCTAGACCCCTATAAACCTCATCAGCTATTACGGTAACGTGATTATCCTCAGCTATCTCAACTATTCCCTTAATTTCACTTTCTGAAAGTGCCATACCAGTAGGGTTGTTTGGATTTGTTATGACTATTGCCTTAGTGTTTTTGCTAACCATTTCGTTGAGCTCGTTTAGGTCTAACCTAAAATCATCCTTAAGCCAAATGTACTTTACCTTTGCGTTTATTCCCCTTAATAATCCGGGGATTTGCATGTAGTTTGGCATTTCCACAATTACTTCGTCATTTGGATTTATGGTGGAAAGGATAGTTAGGTAGTTGGCTTCCGCACCTCCAGCTGTTATTATAACGTCATCCTCTTTCTTCCCGGGATAGAGAGATGCTATTAGCTGTCTAACTTTTATTAATCCCTTGGTATGACCATATTCCAGCTTAACGTTAGGTATTTTAATCTCACTTAGATCTAATGGCTCTACTCCGCTCTCTGAAAGGACGTATTTGGCTCTCCAATCCCTTAAGGATTGCCATCTTTCTAGGCAAAATTCGGGATACATTGTGATATTGTGTTGTTTTTGCGTATTAAAAGGTTCCATGTTTTTTAACTCTTGGAAATCTATGTAAATCTGATGAATAGGGATATTGGTAAGAACGCTGAGAGGGAGTTGGTGTCTATTTTGAGGGGAGAGGGATTTAACGCTGTTAGGATTCCAACTTCCAACTCTTCTCCAAATCCATTACCGGACATTTTCGCAACCAAGGGAAATAATTTGTTGTCAATCGAATGTAAGAGTACTTGGGAAAGTAAGGTAAAGGTTAAGGAACATCAGGTGAAGAAGTTGTTCGATTTCCTCTCAATGTTTACCATGAATGGTATACCGGTAATAGCTGTGAAGTTTAAACAAATTCATGAGTGGAGGGTTCTTGTTCCAGAAAAGGCTGAGGATATAGTAGTCACAATTGATAATACGATTCCCATGGAAAACCTTTTTAAAATATTGGAAAAGAAAGTTGAGGAAAAAATATTAACGCCTTAAGAGGATTATTACCACTACGGCTATTACTATTATTATGACAGCTGCGATTCCTCCTAAAACTAGGTAGTTTGGTGATACTACTAGGGTTTCAGTTATTGGTTGATTTACTGTAATTGTTGCACCCGGAGATACGTTGTAAGTACCTTTAAATGTGGCAGATTCATAGAATGGCACGCTTGCGTTGAGGACTATCTTCGATCCCGAGTTGTAGAATTTAGATACACCGTTAATTGTCACTAGGTATTGTGTAACTGTGAGGAGCTTTAGGTTAACGGGAGATTTCACTGCAAATGATTGTGAGGGTGATACGCCAACTATTATAATCCTCTCTTGTGGGCTAACGTTGTAAGTGTAGTTTAGCACTTGTATTGTTGTCCCAGAGTTTATCCATGAGGAGTTGAGTGTGGTCTTAGAACCGTTGATTAGTACTTGTACTGGTATTGGGGAGGAGACATTAACGAAGTATTGGGTTATTGTCGTTGCGGTTATTGTGTAAGAGGAATTAACAGTTAATTGAGGAGCTGGAAAAACTTTACCTAGGATTAGTCTCTCTCCATTACCCATATAGTAAGTGATGTTCTCTATTTTGATCGTAGTGCCTTGATTGTACCAACCAGATACGAGAGTTTCGTTTACGCCATTTATAAATGCGCTTAGTTGAACTGGAGAGTTGACGTTAATGAGATATTGGGTTATTGTAGTCACTTTTATCGTAGTTGGTTGATTTACTGTTACTAACGCTGAAGGCGAGAAATTGGCTATTACGTATCTTTCTGTACTGCTTACATATTGGGTTATGTTTTCTAGTTTAATTGTAGTGCCTTGAGTGAACCAGTTGGTGGAGTTTAAGGTCTCGTTAACGCCATTTACTATTGCGTAAACTGGAACTTGTGATTGTAACACAATTAGATATTGGTTAATATAATACGCATTAATTTCGCCAGGTGCTTTTACGATTCCAGTGTAGTTCATTGTTATCCATCTTTCTCCTTGAACACTGGATTGAAGTTGTGGTGAATAAGTATAGGCCGAATTAGCATCTACCCAAACTGTTGCTGGCGCTTGTACTGTTTCGTTTGTTCCAAGGCTGTGATAGTAAACTGTGGGTGGAGTGTAACCGGTACCGCCTTGGACTGTGTAGTTAAAGGTAACTGAATACTGTTGATAGTAAGTAGGTGTTATGGATGTGGTCGCAGGAGTTATGGTTCCAGTGCTTACGTAATTGGTTGCCCATCTAACATTACCTTCAGTAATTGCTGACTGAACTTGATATGATGTACCAGAAGGAACAGAGATGGTACCTTGAAGAGGAACTGTAGTTGTTGTGCCATTGGGGAAAGTTAAGGTTATACTTGGTGTTTGTGGTATTGCTTGACCAACAACGCTGTAACCTAAGTGTACTGTAACTAGTGGAGTTTTTTGGATAACGTTAACGTTAATTGAACCAACTGCTGCACCACCAGCAACTTCTATTGTAATTTGCCAAGTTCCTTGAACATTAGGGAAAGTATAGGCGTTAAGTACGTAAATTCCGCCACTCCCATTAATTTGAACTGGTATTGTCGCTGCCAATGAGGAATTAGGGAAGAAGAAGTTTATGGTCGCTCCATCTGTTGCGAACTGTTGTGGGAGTACTGCGTCAATTGTTATTGATTGTCCTACATAATATGTCTCACCGTTGTAGCTTGGACTGTAAAAAGTTATGCCACCCGAGGAATAGGCTGCACTTGTTATTAAAGCAACTAATGGGATTAATGTTATTAGGGGAAGTAGGTACTTTGCCCTCATTTTCATATCACTGAGTATTATCCACAGAGGAATCCTTAAAAAATCTTTTAGTAATATCTACGTTAATCAACTTAGTTTAGGACGTTTCACATGATGGTATTTTAAGCTTCCTTCGATTAAGCTTATAAGATAATTACTCTATTAATTATGAAAATGCTGTTATTTTGGTTGGAATTCGTTGGAATTTTCATAGCTATTTTCATATCTGCAGAGCTTTTAGCTAAGGGCGCTGACGAATTAGAGGATTTCCTAGGCCAAGGTATAACTGGTGGTATAATACTAGGATTCCTAACAGCATTACCAGAAACCATATTCGTTATCATAGCGTCTTTAGAAGGGAGTTTTGATATAGCATTGGGTTCAGCCATTGGGGGTAACGTGTTGTTATTTACACTAGGTATTGGATTGGTTGGGGTGCTTTACGCATTAAAATGGAAGACTCCTCTTCAAATTTCTAGTGAATATAGTGTTGAAAATATTTTTCTAATACTAACTACTATTGCAATGTTACTTATTTTGATTTACGGTAAATTGGATATCATTTCTGGTCTATTACTTATCTTAATCTACATAATTTACGTTGTGTACAGGGTTGTTAAATTCAGAGGAGAGGGAGGGAGGACAAAAGGGGGAAGTTTAGCAAAGCCCATTATGTTCATTATGGCTGGAGGTGTTCTACTAGTAGTATTCTCTCATTACTTCGTGGAGTATATAAGTGAGATAGCAACAATGCTTAACGTTCCTGCAATATGGCTCTCGCTAATAATAGCTCCAATAGCGGGGGAGCTTGAAGAGAAAATATCTGCATTTAGGTTAGTTCAAATGTCAAAAGATGGGGGATCCCTTTCAATTCTAAGTTTTGTGGGGAGTAAGATAGAGAACGCTACTATACTTTTAGGAATTATAGGCTTGTTTACGGATTACGAATTACAGTCAGCCTTACCAGAATACATTTCAGCTTTAGCTGCAAATATAATAGCCTTATACGTACTGTTCGACAAGAGGCTTAAGATTATTGAATCTACAATTTTGATTGGGGTTTACGTAGTTATAGTAATATTCTCCTTCTATCTCTAGAGCGAATTTTTAAAGGGTTAACATTAAACTGACTGTGTGAGTAGTAGAAAACTTTCAGTTTTTGAAGCGTTTTCACTATCCTTTGGAGGTCAAGCACCATTTACCTCCATAATCACATTTGGTACCATAGGTTTACAACTTGGTGGATCATTCTTAACCATAGCAACTATTATTGGGACAATCCTAGTGTTAATGAACGGTTTAGTCATATATAGGCTCTCTTTAAGGTATTCACAGCACGGAGGATACTTCACCTATGCATTCTATTCGCTTACCGAAAGGCTAGGGTTAGTAACTGGATGGTTATTTTTACTTTACGCTTTTACTTATGGCGGTACATTACTGGCAGGTTCAATTTACATTATAACGAGTTATCTGAAGATAAATGCTGACTTGATAGCGTTTTTAGTCCTATTGTTTTCGGCATTTTTGGTTATAAGGGGTTTAGACGTTTCCGTTAAATACGCTGAGTTCATAAGTATTGCTGAAATCGTTGCAATAGTTATCAGCTCAGTTGTGCTCTTGTTAGAAACGAAACCAAGTTTTAACTTTACAATTCCAGCCAATCCCTTTCTAGTTATACTCTACTCCATAGGAATGCCCATAGGTTACGGGAATTTGAACCCAATGAGCGAGGATATAAAGAATGCGAAGAAAATTGTGGGGATAATAACAGTTGTAGTGATACTTTTAGGTGGGTTATTATCAGCCTTGCTGTTTTACGCTAGCGCACTGTACGGAACGGATCTGATAGAGATTCTATTGAATAAGGTTGGATTTGTTTTCCCCTATTTGATCTTCTCAGCCTTAAATGGAGGGATATTAGGTGGAATAGCTTATATCATAGCAATGTCTAGGATCCTTCATGCAATGTCATTAAGGAATTTTATGCCATCAATTATTTCATCGCTTAAGTATAATAGACCATTTAACGCTGAGGCCATATCGCTCATTATCTACACTGTTGCTTTGTTTTTCTTAATTCACTTCGTTGGATTATATACAACCTTTCTAGTATTAGGAGGACTTACGGTATTAAGTTATTTAATTATATCGCTTTCAGCCAATCTTTCGCTGTTTAGGATAGCGTTAAAGAAAATAAGGAAGAGGAAAATGGAAATAACGCTTGCAACAACCTCCACGATATTATCATTAATAATATTAGTGTATTCGATGCAGGAAAACACTCCCATAATTAACTACATATTTTTCGCTTGGATAATTGCTGGATTTATCTATGCAGAAGTATTAGAAATAGCTGGAAGTAATGGAAAAAATGATGAAGATTAGCTTCAAACTAAATATGACCTCTCTTCATTATAACTATTATTATTGCTGACCCTACTAGTATACCAATTAACGTCAACAAGTAAGTTACCATGGAACTCGTTGATTTGTTTAGGGTAACTTGATACTGAGCTATTAGGAATCCATAACTATTAATGGGAATTAATGTTAAGCCCACTTGTGAGGTAGAGACGGGAGAATATAGCGCTATCTGGAGCTGACTAGACGCATTAGATAATTTTATCTTAAAGTCGTTTTGCCCTTGACTCAACATTATAGGTAATTGTATTTGTTGCTTACCGTTAGTGATTACCAGCAATAAACGTACTGTAGTGTTGATTCCGTTGTATATGCTGAGCTTTAAGTTATTTCCATCTAACTTCGCGCTTTGTAGTTTTATTAGACTAAACTGCTGTTTAACCTCTGAAATTATCGTAGAAGTGTATAGTATTGCTTGCTCTTTAAACCATTGTGGACCATTTGCTGGAGGGCCAGTTTGCCAAGTCCAATCGCTACCTTCTGCAACATATAGGTAATTCCATAATGTATCTACTAGGTTAGTTGAATTAGGCGTCTCATTTAAAGGTAGATAGACCAATGGTGAAACGTTAGCTCCAACAGTTACTGTATAAGCTACTAAATATTCCCTAGCTAGTGAAACGTTCTGCCATATTTCTGTCTTACCAGGGTATCCATTGTTCCAATAGTTTAGATTAAGGTCCCAAGAGTTTACTGGTAGATTGGTTATTACACTGTAAGGTTTATGAGTTGCTATTGCCTCACTTGCAGTTTGAGTTATTAGCCATTGTCCTTGATATTGAGATAAAGCTTGGTATATTGCATATAGATCAGCTGGGCCAGTAGTAGGATTAAAGATCAGAGGGTTCTCTCCATCTAAAGCGACTGTTACAACACCTCCAGGGTTATTCATATATATTTCAGCCAATTGTTGTATGAGTTCTTGAGCAGTAAGCTTAGGAGATTGGCTGAAGAACTTAAAACCGAATTCGTTAGATAGAGTGGTATTTCTAAATAGCACGATAATAGTTTGACCTAGGTTATTCTCCACTATGAAGGGTTGATCTGGGTTTAATGAACCGCTAACCAATGTAACGTAAGGTAAAAAACCTTGTTGGTCTAGTATCGTATAGGATATGTTACTCTCATTATAAAGCCCCACTAAATCCATATCAAATGCCATTTCTGGAGTCCACGTGCCATTAGCCCATACTCCAAATACTTCATGAGTGAAGTTCTCACCCATTCTGATTTGAGCTAGGACGTCACTCCAATAACCATCTTGGAGGAGCAATGGCTGTAAAGGATGATAAAACGGTACTGTGAGGACGTCTACCTTACCCTCATTAATTAATTGCCTATAAAGATTTATGGTGTAATTTACTGCAGATATGTCGTGATTGGGATTAATCCCAAAATTGGACGTAAAGCTATAATTCTTCTCGTGAAGTATTGTCTCCCATTGATATAATAGGACTGGCGTGAAATCTATCGTTACGCTAACGTTAAACTGTTTTATTAACAAGGCTTGCAATTCATAAGCTCCAACTAAACTTCCATTCCAGTTGAAGTCCTGCCCAGTATGTAACCATACCCAAGGTTGTTCCCAACTACCATTTGGAGCTACATAAAGGGGCTGATGCATATTCCAGACTATTACTAAACTTAAGGGCTTCTTCCCAGTAGTGTTTAGGACATATAATGGTGGTAAGGCTGCTTGCCTCTGAAGACTATTATTCACGTAAACGTTAAGTTGTGGATAATAGATTCCTTGCGGTATTTGGGATGTATCTAATGTTAAGGATAATGGATTGTATCCGGGTTTCAACGTTGATGACAAATTGTAAACGTGACCAGCTACTTGAATTGAAATTAAGGAATTAATAGCTTGTGAAATGGTGTTCTGCAGATATATGGTAACATTTGCTGGCTGGCCCTCGACGTATACGTATCTATTATATGAAGCATTAATGTACTGAATGAATGAGTAAACGTCTTGTATTGCGAAGTTTTGACCAGATGCGTTATGATAATATTGATTTAGAGTCAGATCGTGATAAACCCATTGCACCCATTGGCCTGGACTAAACGGACCTATCACTATTGTGTAATTACCCCATAATGGATTATAGGTCATCAACTCATCAGTTATATCGCTCCATGATAATCCAGTCTGAGGTCCAGTAGTTAGTCCATAATGTATATCGAACTCGTCGGGAGCTCTTCCTATTGCTGTTATCAATATGGAACCGTTTTGAAGTACTGTAGCATATGTTTGTCCTAGATTTGGGGGGTTAACTTCTAAATTCCAATTCCAGAATGGATGATTATCGTAATTTATCCATTGCCCAGTAGTATTGTCGTAAAATACCCAAGCTATCCAGGTTCCGTTTGCAAACGGCCCTATTGTTGCACTGAAATTCTGCCCATTCCATTTCATTGCAACATTGAATATCTCAGTCCACGCTTGTTGTGGTCCGCTTTCGATTCCATAATGCAAAATGACAGTATTATTTTGTGGTATGCCTCCAATGTAAATAGTCACCATACCATTGCTCGAAACGGTGAAGTTTACGCTTATCGACTGTGACGTTGAAATGAAGAGTGGCGCTGAGATTAAACTTGTGACAAAAAATAGAAGTAAAAGTGTCTTTGATTTTTTAGGGAAATTAACCATTGATAAACATGAGGTTTTTATCATTATAAACTTTTCTATTTAAGATTTAGTTTAATTCCAAAGTTACTCAACTACATAAAATCTTATAGATATCTCTCCTATATCAATAACTAAAAAGATCTCATATTAATAGTTTGTATCCTATAATTGGGATTAATTATCATTATGAATTATTTAAGGCAAAATTCGCCAAGCTAAACTTTTATACCTTGCTAAGAAATAAATGAATAAGTAAGGTGAATCGCCTTGGGTAGAAAAGGAAAAAAGATAGATTATAAGGCAATTTCAAAGACACTAGTAGCAGTAATAATAGTTGTAGTAATTGTGATAGCCATAGGTGGCATTTATGCATATTTAAGTAGTCAACATTCTACGTCATTGACGTCAACCACAACAACTTCAAGTGTTTTAAATATTAGTAATCCTCAAGCCTTAATGCAGTTAGTTGGTCTCTCAACTGCGCCTTCTACGCCAGTTACGATAACGGTATGGAACAGTTATAGTACGTCCGAAAATCAAGCGTTTAATGAGACACTAGCACAATTCGAGCAAGCATTTCCATGGATTCGCGTCCAGGTAACATATGGAGTTGGAGTTGGTACTTCCCAATTTGAGACTGCTGCGAAGGCTGGACAAGCTCCAATAGTATATAGAGACACTAGCGATTCTGGAGGTGCACTATTCGCAGCTGGATTAGTACTAAACTTATCACAGTATTTGCCTCAGAGCATTACGTCATTATATGTACCTACTTCAATAAAAGATTGGGAATTAAACGGCTCCTTGTACGGACTACCGGATAATGTGAACTATATTGTAATGTTCTACAATAAGAAGTTCGTCCCGTATCCTCCAAACACTACTGAACAGCTAGTACAAATAGCCGAAAGCGTTAATAAGACATACCACGTTTGGGGAATAGCGTATGGAGCAAGTGATGAATACGGTTATAGATTTGCGGCGTGGTTTGCTGGATTTGGCGGGCAAATATTTTCTACTAATAATGGTAAGATAGTTCCTGCTTTGAACAGTACTGCCATGGTTGACGCATTGAACTTCTGGTACAATTTAACCTATAATCTTAAGGTCAATTACTTAGCTCCTTCTACTGGTGCTGGAGGTGCTGAGGGTCAGTTATTTGTGGCGAATCAAACTGCCATAATATTTGATGGTCCTTGGGATCTAAATGCGTATCTCCAAGCATTGGGGCCTAATTTAGGTGCTGCACCATTACCAGTAGTTAGCCAGACTGGATTAAGGGCAGAGCCATTTATTGGTTCTACAGGCTTTCTAATATCTTCACCTCAAGTTAGTGGCGCTACGCAAATGCAAATAAAGGCAGCGCTAATATTCGTTCTCTATTTCACTAACTATCAAGCTGATTTGAGATTATGGGAAGTTGCACACGATATACCAGCTAATCTACAAGCCTACAATGAGGCTTTAACCCAATTAAAGGAAGGAATGTTACAACCAGCATACCTTAATCAAATAATGGAAGGTATTTTAGAACAAGCCCAATATGGTCAACAATTCCCGAACATACCTCAAATGGCCTATTATTGGAACTCGTTCCACCAATACGCTAGTGAGTTCTTCGCTAATAAGGTAAATGCGACTCAAGCATCGCAAGGAATGGAACAAGCTTTTATCCAGGCTCTTGTACAAAACGGTCTAATGTCTTCACTATTACCTTTACCCATAATTCCTCCATTGCAATATATGCTAGCGTTAATCTCAGCGATATTAACACCGATGGTTGTGATAATTAGTCCTAAAAAAAGATGGTGAACTAAGAAATGAAAAAAGATAAGTTATTTTCCCTTTTTTATATTTTGCCCATAGTTATTGTGACACTTTTCCTCTTCGTATTTCCATTGCTCTATTCAGTTTATATTTCATTTACTAATCTAAGCTTGTTGCACTTCTTAACCTACAGCTATGTGGGATTGAGGAACTATCTCATAATGTTTCAATATGGGTATTTCTTAGAGCTGTTAAAGAATACGTTAATCTGGACCATAGGTAGTTTATTAACCATGATGACGTTAGGTTTCGTATTAGCCCTAATTCTAAATCAAACAGACCTTAAGGGAAGGTCAATTTTTTACGCTATATTAATATTACCTTGGGCTTTTCCAGGTTTCATATCAATTCTAATATGGCAAGGATTGTGGGTTGACCCTTACGGAATGATGAATAGACTAATCTTGCCGTTACTTCATTTACCTAGAGTAAACTCTTTGACTTCAACCACTGATGCTTGGATAGAGTTAATCCTCACTAATGATTGGCTTTCCTTCCCGTATTTTATGACAGTGTTCTACTCCGCCTTGCAAAGTATACCTAGAGAGCTATACGATATAGCAGATCTAGATGGAGCTAATGCCTTTACTAAATTCTTAACTATAACGTTGCCCTCTCTTAGGAGGACTATTGCCTTCGTATTCATAACCAGCTTCGTATTTACTTGGAATAATTTCTATCCGATTTACGTCTTAACTGGTGGAGGCCCAGGCATTTCTACTGAGACGTTTATAGTTTATGCCTATCAAGAGGCATTTAGTTATAGTAATTTCGCTTTAGCAGCTGCCTGGTCCATAATATCAACTATTTTTGTAATAGTTTTGGGAATAATAGTTATCAAATACACGAGAATTTTAGATTCGTTTACATGAGGTGATCCACGTGACGCAGATAAAAAAACACAAGTTATTTAAAATCCTAAGATTAGCCATCTCGTATGCAGTATTAATAATAATGGCTGCTTTTTCCATATTCCCGCTATATTATGTCTTCGTTACCTCATTTAGTAATGCTCCAAACCTGATTTCATTGGCTGTATCAGACTTATTACCTAAACACATTTATTTCACAGCCTACGAATACTTATTTACTACAAACTTATATGGAGGCTCCTTCCCGTTATGGATTAGAAATAGTTTGATATTAGCCGGTTCTACAGCCATCATATCAGTTCTATTAGCCTTAATAACTGGATATGCTCTATCCAGGCTTAATGTGCCCGCTAAGAAAATTTTGGCAACGTTTATCTATATTGTTACGTTTTTCCCATATACAGCTTCTGCAGTACCTTTATATCTATTATTTGCTAAGTTCCATTTGCTTAACTACATAGGTCTAATTCTAGCTTATACTCCGGGAACGTCAATTTTTGCAGCTTTCATTGCAAAGTTAAGCATAGATTCGATACCAGCATCTTATGAAGAGATAGCAATGATTGATGGCCTATCTAGATTTGGGGCATTTTTAAGAATAGTGATGAGATTAGCATTACCAGTAGTGGCTTTAACGGCACTATTAGGCTTTAGTGGAACATACTTGGATTTCGCATTAGCGTATTCGTTTCTCCTTCCCAATATAAAAGAGTGGACTGCAACAATAGGGCTATATTATATGGCTGGTTTGCTAAATCAAGCAAGCGCTCCAGCATATAATATATTTGCAGCTGGAGCAGTTATAATGGGGATACCGTTAATGGCATTATTCATTGTTTCGCAAAGAATGATGACTCGTGCATATAGTAATCTAGCAGGGGTGAAGCAATGATGGGTTATGTTAAATTGGAGGATATTTGGAAGGAGTATGAGGAAAAGAAAAAGAAAGTGCAAGTTCTTAAGGGACTGAATTTAGAGATAGAAAAGGGAGAATTTGTAGTAATCTTGGGGCCATCTGGAGAAGGAAAAACTACAATTTTGAAGATTATAGCTGGATTATTAAGACAAGACAAGGGACACGTCTATCTGAGAGAAGAACTTGTTGATGATTTACCTCCTAAAGATAGAAGAGTAGCGATGGTGCCTCAAAACTACGCAATATACCCCTTTATGTCAGTTTACGATAATATCGCGTTCCCGTTAAGAGTAATGCACTTGTCAAAAGAGGAGATAAGGAGAAGGATATTGGAAGTAGCTAAAATGTTAAGAATAGACAATTTGCTAGAGAGAAAACCTAGCCAATTAAGTGGAGGCCAAATGCAAAGGGTTGCTATTGCAAGGGCATTAGTAAAGGGAGCTGATATAATACTAATGGATGAACCTTTATCTAATTTAGATGCACAGGTTAGGGTAGTGGCTAGAGAAGAGCTCAAACAACTACAGCGTGATCTTAAGCCTACAATAATTTACGTTACACACGATCAGGTTGAGGCTTTGAGCTTAGCAACGAAAGTAGCAATACTTCACGATGGTGTAGTACAAGCTTATGGTGATCCGATGGAAATTTACAAGAGACCAAATAGCGCTTGGGTAGGGAGCTTTCTAGGAAATCCCCCCATGAATATTATAAGGGGTGAAATAGAGGGTGACTCGATAATAATAGACAACTATAGAGTAGGATTACCGGAAGAATACAAAAATCTAGTGAAAAGTGGTCAAAAAGTTCTTGTAGGAGTAAGACCAGAAGATATAGAGATACGCGATGGCGGAGAAATAGAGGGAAAGGTTGAAATGGTAGAGGACCTAGGACCATATAGTATAATTCACTTAAAGATCAGTGAGGAAACTACCATTAGAGTCATAGAGAAATCACTATCTAGACGAGAAAGGGGAGAAAAAGTAAGGATATCCATTGATACTAGTAAGGTAGTACTCTTTGATGCTTCAAGCGAAAGAAACCTACTTGAGCAATACGAGAAAGTGAAGAAGAAGTGAGAAAGGAATTTTTTACCATTTTTATTATGTTTTTATTCCTTACAAGTCCACTTTTAATAATCTCTGCTACGCCTTCATCTCAATACAGCTCACCATCGTATTTGCTATTGAACAATTGGGTAAATCAGTCAATTTGGGTTGTAACTGGTATACCAATACCAAACCCTCAACTTAACGGATTCCCTCTTTATAATACATCAATAAGAAACCTTTACGTAGGAAAATACGGTATTGTTAACCTCACTGTGAACTTTGATATCCTAACGACTTCCGCTTATTTAAACCTTAACAACACTATTAATCTGATAAGCACTAATGGAAATATTTCTATACTTACACCCCCAAATACACCATATATCCTTATCTTGTTCAACACTAACTCATCAACTTCAATTTACATTAAAACTAATACTACAATATTGCATGTGGATAGTTCTTTAGTCAGAATAAACACTATTCCAATGATTTACATTTCAACTAACGCTAGTTACATTATTCAGAACAATACAGAAAAGATAAGCGTTTATAAGGGAAAGTGGTTTGTGGAGCTAAGTGTTGGTGCTCAGCCTAATTTCAACATATCGGGGTTGACTAAACTAAACGACATGGAGATAGGAAAGTGGCTTAATTCATCTAAGTTACCAAGAGGGTTACCAACCAATTTATTGAAAGAGTACTATCTCTCACTATTACTAATTAAAGATGACCAAAACCCATATTTAGGGACGTTCGCCGCTTCGCCTTCTCCAATTTATCTTTATTCTTGGGTAAGGGATTCTGCTTTTAGTGCCATGGCATTACAATTAGCTGGGCACTATAACTCCGCTTTGAAGTTTTGGCTATGGTGGAGTAATGCTGGTCAATTACAGCCGGGGGTCTGGTATACTAGATATAATTTCTATGATGGCCAACCTGACACCACGTTTGGAATACCGGAACTTGATGGAATAGGATTATATGAAATGGGCATCTATCAATATTATAACCTTACTGGTAATGTAACTTTTCTCAAGCAAATCTTACCTACGATATATAAATCTGTGAAATATCAAATTGAAATGATTAACGAGTCAAAATATCATTTACTGCCCCAAGACTTAAGCGTGTGGGAAGACAGAGAGGCCTATCACTTTTGGACTGAAGCTATTAATGACCTTGGATTAAAGAGTGTAGCCGAGATATATAGGGCATTGAACTTTAGTAATTATACCGCAATTCTATACTACGAGAAGGAATTAAATCAAAGTATCATAGAGAATTTCTGGAATGATGACTATTTCGCCTCAGCTTTAGGAGTTTCAGTTGTATTTGAAGGAGGGAAAAGTGAGACAATACTGTCTCCGGAACCTCCGTCAGTAGATTCAGCCGCTTTGTTACCTATTAATTTAGGCTATCTTCCGCCTACATCTAACTATTCCGTTTCAAACTTCGAGATTATAAACAAAACGCTTCTTACAGCTGGTGGACTAGCTAGATTTCCTAATGATATATATCATTACTCTCAATCGCTATATGACGCCACTTCGCCAGAACCTCCATGGATAATAACCACACTATTTGAGGCTTTATACTTAGAAGAGTTAGGCAAATACAATGAAGCTCTTAGTTTAATGTATTGGGCGTACGATCATTCGCAACATGGCCTTTTACCAGAAGCTATAGATCCTAAATATGCATATCCCTTACCTACAACTTCACCGTTAACATGGTCATCAGCAATGTTCGTCATGGTAGCCTTAAATTATAGACCCGTGACCAATAGTCAGACTACAACACTAACTGGATATTATGTGTTAGGAATCATGATAGCAATAGTAGCCATAATATCTGTAATTATAACATTAAGAAGAAGATGAAGAGAACGTTTCCTCTTGATTATATTAAGTTTTTTAGTTGGGATAAGTGTTATAATCTTAATTACGTCGTTTTCTATCCTGACTTCCTCCCCACCCTGGACGGTAGACCCAAAATCACCTCCCTAAAAATAAATCTATTACATTAATAAGCATATTTATTAGTTTAAATAGAAAATTTTCCAGATTGAATAAATCACCAGGAAACAAAAGGATAAGCAATAATCTGAACTCTTCCCTCCTCACCACACCCTTAAATATGGTGTACAAGGAGTAGAAAACCATGGCCAGCACGAAGATCAACGTGCGGAAGACGAACTTAGTGGAACTGGTGAAGGGAAGGAAAGCCTTGATGTTCCTGTAAGAGGTCTCTATGGGACTCCTTACCTTATTGTACAACCTCAACACCTCCTTCTTCGGTAGGTCAAGATTAGTCGCCCTAGCGAAGTAAACAACCTTCTTCTTCCTCTTGATTTTCTCCCTGCGATACACGATCAGCCTGAACTTAACCTGTTCATCCCTCCTATGCCTCTTACTATTTGTCATGTACTCTCCATCAAACTCCTCATAGACTTTCACGTCCCCAACGGGAACTCCGATTATATAATTGAACTGCGAAATGAAGTTAAGCACATCAACTGTGTAGAAACCCGCATCAAGAGCTATTAACCTTATCTTGAATCCCATTGCAACAACTTGCTCCACGAGGATCTTCACGATATCATCCTTGGTCATCCCGTTCACATGTGTGACGAAAGCCAGTAGGAGTACTTTCCCATCATGTTTAGTCGTTGCTGTTGCGTAGTTCCACGAGTTTCCCTTTTCCGAGCTTCCGAGTCCTTCCACCGGTTTCCCGTACCAAGTTTTGGTGGTCCAGTCTATTGAAATGTCTATTTCCTTTTCTCCCTTCAGCGTATCCAAGGATATTTTCCTCACTTGTTCCAAGAGTTTCTCAACTACTTCCACACCTTGCTCCTCCGCGTAATTCCTCACGGTTTGTGGTGATACGTTGTATGCGCTTGACTTGTTTTCTATGGAGTCGTTCCATAAACACGCGGAGACTAGCGTTTTTTCTACGTTCTCTGCCTTTTTTCCTTGGAAGTCTAACATGGAAAGTAATTTATATCCTATTTGTTGAATGTTATTTTGGTGGGGAAGACAAGGTGTTATCACCTTGGTTCACCTCGTGATAATACCGTCTTCCTCACCTTAAGCTTTTCTTCAATTTGTTGAACTCCTAATATAGTTATAAATTCCATTTATTTTCTATAAAATTAATAGTACCTTACCGGAATTATTTTTGTAAAATGATTTTGGGTCTACCGTGGAAGGGTGAGGGTTCCCTCCCAGAGGGTTCATCGTTCCCACCATTGATTCGGGTTTACATCTCTCATCTGGTGGGCAGTCGAGAGGGTCAGAGACCCCCTCCCATTCAAATTAACTACAGCAATAACATCCCTATCATTCTCATAACCACAAGACGGACAGCTGAAGTACCTATAACCTACTTCTTTCATCTTTTTACTACACTTAGGGCATGAAACTGATGAATAGTGAGCATTAACATATTGAACCAACAAGCCATGCTTCTTAGCCTGCCACTCAATCCAGTACTGAATCCTACGATACTGCATAAGATACAGTTCATCCCTAAACTCACGTGGTAGTTTATTAACATGATTAATCAAGTTCTTGAGGTTCTCTAACTTAATAACATTAACATTAAAACCCTCAGCAACCTCAACAACCCACTTCCCTACCTTTCTAGCAAAGTCCTCCATGATTCGCTTAGCCTTAGAGTGGAAGTGCTTAATCCTTACAAGTATGTGTTTGTTACCCCTCCACCTCTTAGAATACTTTCTCTGCAGAGCTTCAGCTAGAGACTTCCAATGATGAACCTCATGAAGACGAGTTGGAATCCTAACGTAATGAGTATCATCCTCCCCCACTACTATCTCATTCATGTTAATATCGACAGCAATACTACCCTTAGCTTCTATACTCCCTTTTGGCTTTTCAAAAACAACCTTTAGAAAAGCCTTATCACCCTTGACTACTAACCTTGCCTCCTTCATCTTCCAGTTCATGTAGTCCTTAATGTTTCTAGGATAACCAAGGATTGGGAGCTCACCGACACCAGCAATCCTAACAGTCATCCTTTCTAAGTCTACGTTATAACTTGCTTTCGGTGTTAACCATACAGTTGGCTTATACACTCTAGGAAACCTACCCCTCCTTGGATTGTTAAACCAACCCTTGTATACTGAGAGTGCATCCCTATAACAGTCCTCAGCAACCTTTGATGGTAGACTATATTCCCCTCTTAACTTATCGTATAACTCCTCATGGACTCTTCCTAACACACCCTTCTCTTCCGGATTTGGAACATTCTCCTTTAGCCAAAATAGGGTGAAACGTAGTGCCTTAACGTAGTTATTCACAAGAGCTAGGAGGGGTTCAGATAGGGCGATCTTCATCGAAACAGTAGCTCTGATCGCTTTAACCCTCCTAGCCATTAGGAGAAAATTAAAAGAGCTAACATTTAAACTTTATAAGGGGGCTTTCCGTCCCCTTAACCCCCATTTTTTGTAAAAATTATGATTAAAACTAATTCATCATTACCTAACCTTTTGCATGTCATTTGCTCTATTATCATCAAGGTCCATTGAGAATTCTTCTAACGTTCTTGAAATCTCATCAATTATTCAATGACCATATGTATTAGTTAATTGCTCAATTCTTTCCACTAACCTCTTTTGTGAATGAACTGTAAAGCATATCTTATTAATATAACACCACCGTGTTGACAACGACACAAGGTAATCCGAATGGGTCTCTGTACTCACCGTAAACCGATATATTTGTTACTATAACTTTTGCCTCAATTACCTTATCGTTAACCTTAACCTTAGTCTCTTTTTCCTCTTTAAAAGATCTTATTTTTGATGGCTTTGAAGACATCTCGCCAGGATCACATAAAGGGCCAAACTTAGGTTTATCCGTCATTACTGTTAATAAATTATTTATACTCCCTGAGACTTTAAAGGGCAAGACTTTCTCCCTAATATAAGGAAAGGTTTTTGTGTAATTTTAGAAATGTCGTTGCCCTTTAGACTATAAGCAAGTATACAACTTGACGATCAAATTGTTAGGTTAAGCTTGATAATCTATGGATATAATGTTGCTCGCAGTAGTAGAAGACCTTATCTGAGGAATCTCTTTTAGCATAATATATTATCGACGTTGGAAATTAATAAATTAACTATCTTTCGCAATTTGTGTCCTAACCTCTTTTCCTCTAATTGCAGATAGCACTAACGCTAATGCTAATATTCCTAAGGAAACGTAAAATGCCGCCTTCAACCCGGTAAGAAATGCTGAAGCAACACCACCTATTAAATTTGAAGTCCCAAGGAAAACCTCAAAGGCCACATATCTAGGAACAACAATAGATGATATGCTAATAGCTATTGTATAACTGATTATACTCCCTAAGTTGGCTAATGTTCTTGCTAGTCCAGAGGCACCACCATAAAATCCCTTAGGTGCATTAGCCATAATTGCACTATTATTAGCCGGGAAAAACAACGAAGATCCTAAGCCTCCGATTGTAGAAGCCAATATCACAATATAAAGAGACGTATTCAAGGAGAGAGTGAGGTAAATTAAGACAGCAATTAGCATTAAACCAACTCCTATAGTAGCAGGGATTCTAGCACCAATCCTATCAGATAATCTGCCAGTAAATGGAGCTACTAGACTGGCTAAGACATAACCGGGAACGAGAAGAAGGGATGCGTTAAGAGGAGATAACCCCCTTATGCCTTGTAAATACATTATTATAATAAACGCTGTAGCTAAATAACCAGTACTTTGTAAGAAAGACGCAAGCAACGAAAACGTGAAGACCCTATTTCCCTTAAAAGCCCTTAAGTCAATTATTGGAAACTCATGCTTTCTCTCTAACCAGAAGAATATTAGCAAAATCACTAGACCTAGAGAAATCAAGACAATATTTAAAGCCCTAATTCCATATCCAGCGATATCAACAGCACCATAAACCATGGATGACAATGCAACTAGTAGAGTGATCATTCCAACCATGTCCAATTTAACTTTCCTAGTTTCTAAGGTTTTAATATACCTTAAACCTAAGATAAGTGCAATAATTCCTATCGGTACGTTAATGTAAAATATGTAACGCCATCCAATAAAGGTAGTAATAAATCCTCCTAACACTATACCCAATGTTGCCCCGGCATTCCAACCAATTGCAGTATATCCATAAGCCCTCCCTCTTCTATTTGGAGGGAAAATATCTGCTATTATTGCCCCAGCGTTGGCTTGC
Source organism: Saccharolobus shibatae B12 (assembly GCF_019175345.1). NCBI lineage: Archaea > Thermoproteati > Thermoproteota > Thermoprotei > Sulfolobales > Sulfolobaceae > Saccharolobus > Saccharolobus shibatae. The sequence goes on from NZ_CP077717.1 coordinate 2,139,773, forward strand.
ATCATCGCCGCCCCAATACCTTGAATTCCCCTAAATGCGACCAATGAAATCGCATTGGGAGATGCTCCACATAACGCAGAACCTAATGTGAAGATTGCGAAACCCAAATTGTAAAACTTCGCCCTTCCATATATGTCGCCCAACCTCCCCAACTGTGTAGTGAATACTGCTATAACTAGTAAATACAAAATTATTACCCAGATCATAATGAATAGATCTGCGTGAAGTTCTTCAGTTATCGACGGGATCGCTAAAACTACTATCGTGGTATCAATTGCTGACATCAAAGTTCCGAAGACGAGAACTAGAAGTGCTAGATTGCTTGAGTTCATAATTAATAGTTAAGACTCTAACTATTTATGTTTTTCATATTCACGTGAAACCAAATAAAAATAATGATGAGATAATTTCATTCTTTAACGTGAGTCTAGACTCTACTTCCCTTAAGTTTTAGGGGAAAATTTAGGGAATAGAGAGTATAATAGAATATTTCTTGATTAATAATCAGTTTTAAGTATATAGAGAAATATTTTTGTGAAATTAATGTTTTTACTCTCCTGTGTTACTATTTTTACTAGATGCATAGGAAATAGCCAGAACGGGGTATTGAGCATAGTTTCACGTTATATCGTTAATTTTAGGCACTCAAAGACTTCTGGAAAAGAGTTAGGTGAATTTGACGAGTTAACCTCCAGTTAACCGAACAACTTAATACTAAAGCCTAAACTCCAGTGGAAATAGTGGTATTTTCGATCGCACAATAAATTGAAAGTAATACTCCCCTTACCATTTATCCACAAACTTTAGCCATTTGATATAGCCCAAATAAGCAATAGTTTTTTAGAATTATTTATACAGATGAAATGTTTGTATCCTACTGTAAAATACCAGTCAATAATATTTATAACAACCATTACGTCTTAATATTGCAGTAGCTGACAGAGTTGGTTAAGAGATATTTACAATTGCTTATATACATAAAAGCATAAGAGAAGATATGGGAAAAGAGAAGAAAATTTTGGCGTTTAATCTATACGGTACAATTTTAGATCTATCTGAGATCTCACAAGAAATGAGGAGGAAACAGTTAGAATATACTTGGCTGTTAACCATTATGGGGAGATATGTGGATTTCGATGAGGTAACTAAAATGGCAATAAGATACACCATAGGAGAGGGCAAAATGGAGGATGAATTAAATAAATGGAGAAGTCTAAGGACACATCCAGATGCAGTATATTTAAAGGACATATCCACCATAGCTGATATTTACATCCTATCTAATGGCACTACTAGGAGCATTGAAGAACTTCTCAGATTAAACGGCATGTTAAATTACTTTAAGGGGATCTTCAGTGCAGAAAAGGTAAAGGAATATAAACCCTCACCTAAAGTGTATAGACACTTCCTTGAAGCGATTAAAGGAGAGGCGTATTTAGTCTCGTCAAATCCATTTGATGTTATTGGCGCTAAAAATGCTGGAATGAAAGCCATATATGTTAATAGGAGGAATTTACAGGTTGACCCATTGGGTTACGAGCCAGATGTTGTAGTAAAGGATTTCAAGGAGTTATATGAGTGGTTAAGGAAAAGTTAGTATTGTCCTCCCTAAACCATCCCTCCTTAGTCTTTCTATAACCCCTTATCCTCTCAAGAACTTTCCTTTTTACATTATCATATATTGAAAGGTTATCACACTGAACCTTCCCCTCATAAAATGCATCAATAACAATGGCGTTGAAATCCTTGATCTTTTCATCAACCCTATCGAGGCTAACGTAATGTAAATCAATTGAAGCAGGAGGTATTGGTGGTCTCTCCTTTCCTATGACTAAAATATCCCAGTCGCTGTAGATCTTATTATCCCCTCTAGCTCTTGAACCGAAGAGGATAACTGTGTACTCCTTCTTGCAAATTGTGGAAATGTAGTCCTTAGCCTCCCTTTCCTCTTCCCTATAAATCCCCATTAAGTCGTCATAGAGAGAGTAATTTTTCCATGCATTTAACACACTTCTCACCTTCTTCTTTGCCCATATCAATGAGGCTTTCTTCTGGATATCTAGAGCCAGTATATAACATTGATAGGTAATTTGCACAATCTAATATCTCATCGGTAATTTTTATATCTTTAACCTTTTGAACTTCTTGTAAGATTCTCTTTAACGAGCGAGTGTAAATTACTGCACCAGTTTTCTCAACTAGAATTCCCTTAAACTTGAGTTCAACTGCCATATGGCAATGAAAGCATGTCTCTGGATAGTATCCTTTATCGAAGAGGAGAAGTGCAACTTCCCTTTCCCTTTCGCTCTTTTCAAACCACTTTGCCATTAAATAAAAAGTAGTAAGAGGGAAAATTAAACTAGTTATGTTGCCCAGAGAATTTATACTTATGTCTTACAATCATCTTTTATGAAAGTCTTTGAAATCCCTTTACGTTTCGTTAAGGCATTTTTAATTGAGACTAACGAGGATGGACTTATCCTAGTTGATAGTGGTACTCCTGGTAGTGGGAGAAAAATTATCGAGGGAATAACTAGACTTGGTAAGAATCCTAACAAGATAAAAAGTATAATATTCACCCATTCCCATGCAGATCACATTGGAGGGGCATCTGAGTTGAAGAGGTTTGTTAATGACGTTAAGTTCGGGATTGATAGGAACGGGATCGATTATCTAGAGAACGGTAAAATAAGGGAGCCAGTTCTGCATTCGTCGGCACTTAAGATTATTTTCTCAATTGGTAAACCTTTTCTCTTTAGAAAATTTAACGGTGTAAACGTTGATTTCGTTCTGGAGGAAGGTGAGCTCGTTAAGGGTGTTGAAATAGTTAAGACTCCAGGTCACACCAATGATTCCGTATCAATTTACTTGCCAGAATTGAACGCTATTATAGTTGGTGATACTTTGCAAGGCGATAAGAGTGGATTAAAGTATCCCAATATTTACGAGGATTTTGAGGGGCTAAGCAAAAGCGTTAAGAAGATAAAGGCGTTTAACCCATCAATTGTCTACGTCTCTCACGGCGTTAGTTCCTCTAAGTTTTTAGTCTAATAATTTAAACCTTGATTCATAATTATGAATTGTGGTGAAGGTTAATTGCTTTTAGACGTTGAGACAAATGAGGATTTAGAACTAGTTAGAAACTCACTTAATGAGTTCTTAAGTAGGGAATGGAATAAGTATGGAGCTAAGAAACATGAGGTTAGTAGAGATAAAATCTTGGAAATATTCAATAAGGTTAGGGATCTGGGTATCTTTCAGTTCATTAAGGAAACTAGCCTAACAAACGCCTTGTTAATAAATGAGATTATTGGTGAGAACTTCTTGCCGGGAATAGTTGCTTTTAGCTCAATGTTAGGAGTTGATTATCCTATAAGTGTTGGTATTAATTACGTTGCTGAAGTTGATAAGGCAGAAGTCATTGTTACACCAAAGGGCATTTCAGATAAAAATAATGTAAGTGTTGAAGAAATAGAGTCACCAGACCCCTCAGTGAGAGTTTATAAGGTAATTGATGGTAAGTGGAGACAATCAGATGTGGATTTTGATAAGGTAATTTTACTTGCATCAGCTCAAGTTATAGGTCATGCAACTGCAGTACTCAAGGAGACTGTTGAGTACTCTAAGAATAGAGTAGCGTTTGGTAAACCAATTGGTTCTTACCAAGCAATAAAACACAGGATTGTTGACGATGCCTTAGGAATAGAGTTAGTTAGGTCTAGATATTTGGTTAATCCAACAAGTCCGGTAAGGATATTTAAACACGCCTATACTAGAGCCTTCAAAGCAATTCTCAACTCAATTCAGTCGCATGGGGGAATAGGGTTTACTGCAGATCTTGACTTACACCTTCATCTGAAGAGGGTTGTATTGCTAGAGAAATTATTCCATCAGTAACCACTTCCAAGCTTTAACTACTTTCACCACGTTATCGTTAATCTTTACCTCTCCCTCGTTATCAAAAGTTATAATGTAAGCCTTTGTCTTCCTAATCTTTAGAAACTCCTCGATACTCTTTATTTCCCTCTCTAGATCGCTTAACTCATAAGTTACTTGATATATTTCCCTTATTTCATTCTTTACTTTAACGACGAAGTCCACTTCGCCTCTTCTTCCCTTGTAATAGAAAATGTTGTTAATCCCATATCTCCTCAAGAGCTCTAGGAATATTAGATTCTCAAATAAGCTACCAACGTTCTGGTTTAGCCTATATCCTAACACGTTAGATATACCATTATCGATACTATATACCTTCCTATCATATCTTACCATCTCGCTCAGCTTTGGGCTTAAGGCTTTCACGAAGAAAATTAGATAGGCATTTTTTATACATTCAGTGAATCTCAAAATATTAGTCAAGGGAATATTCAGAGAGTTAGATATTTTTCTGTAACGTATCTTATTTCCTACATTTGAGATGTAAAATAAGGCTAGGTTTTTGACATCCTCCTCATTCCTTATGTTGCATTCGTTAATTACGTCTTTGAGCATTATATCTTCGTACAATTGCAAAAGTATTTTCTCCTTATCTTTCTCGTTATCGTTAGATACTACTAGCGGAAATCCTCCATAGTTTAAGTACTCTGAGAATAGTCCTTTTATCTCATTTTCCTTGGCTATCATATCTAGTTCCGTTGACAACCTGATGTTTTTGAACCTCAAGAATTCCTTAAACGAGAGAGGAAAAACTTCTAATACTAAGTGCCTTCCAGCTAATACTTCTCTAACATTCTTATTATTTACTGATGACGTGGAACCAGAAATAACTACATTAGCCTCCTTTCTATCCACTACTGATCTGACAAATCCCTCCCATCCCTGGACCTTCTGAATTTCGTCAAGAAAGACGTAAGGTCTACTATCCTTTTTCTTTCTTATCTCCTTGTACAATTCGTACAATGAAAACAGATCATTAGCAGTCCTTATCTCGCCAAAGCGAGAGTCTTCAAAGTTGACTATTAACGTATTAAATGGGTCTTCCCCCTTGTCAATTAGCTTCTTAACAACTTGATTAATAATTGTTGACTTCCCAGATCTTTTTACGCCAATCACTGATATTGCAAAACCTTTACCTAATAAGCTTAACAATTGATTGGAGTAATCTCTTTCAATACCAATAAATTGATTCTTATACCAGAAATTCCAGTCTATTAACGCCTTTAATATTAACTCCCTATTCACTAAGAAAATCTACGGTTAAATGTTAATAAGTTTGATCCACAGTATGGATCATTTTTACGTGAATTTGATCCACAGTATGGATCAAAACAAACGAGAATAATCCCGTTATAATATAGTATTTTAAAGAATAGATTTCTTTAAATGTATTTCTTATTAATTATAAATTGTTTAACGTAAAGTAAGATGACAAAAACTTAACTTGTCCCTTCACTTTTTCCATTCCTTAACTTCTCTTATTGCACAATATTTCCATCTTTAGTGTCATTACTTCTTCTCCTAACTGATTTAACGTCCTTATTGTCAGATACACTCTACCATCCTTCTCCCTTTCCTTCTTATCAGTAACCTCAATTACAGCTTTTAACGTATCCCCTATTTTCACTGGTCTCTTAGCGTCCATCTCTAGTCTAGTTAAAGCCACGAAACCCTCGCCAAAAGGATCTGATGATAATTGATAAGTTAAACCAACTGCAATTGATGCGGTTAATAACCCCGGCACTATTCTACCCTTAAATCTAGTCTTTTTACCGTACTCCTCATCTAAAAATAATGGGTTAAGCGCGCCAGTCATTCCGGTGAAAATTACAACATCTGCATCAGTTATAGTCCTTCCTTTGCTCTCCCACTTTTGGCCGACTTGAAAATCATCGAAGAACATATTATAAGAAAGGAGAAATGTAATATAATTATTTCGGAAGTTTAAGAGCTCTCTCACCTACAACGTTTCTGAGAATCTCTGAGGTACCACCAGCTATTGTTCTACCTCTAGAAGCTAACATACCTAAATACCACTTCTCTTTCATCACTGTCTCCAAATCGTAATTTGTAACCGCAATCTCGTATATCCTCTGCAATAATTCTGATGCCAAGAGCTTCAACATAGAACCTTCTACGTCTATATCCTCTCCTCTCCTTAGCTTTACCAAAATTCTCCTATAAAACGCCTCCAGACCTTCAACCTCATCCTCCAACTCCTCTCTCTCCTTCACTCCCCTCAAACTCTCTAGGGCAATCTTCGACGTAAATAACATGGTAACTCCCAACATGAACCTCTCATGATTTAAAACTGTCATTGCAACTTTCCAACCATCACCTACGTTACCTATAATGTTCTCCTTAGGAACCTTAGCATTGTTGAAATACACAGTGTTAAAATCGCTCTTTCCCGTTAACTGATTTATGGGGGATACTCTGATTCCCTCTTGCTTCATGTTAAGAATGAACATTGTTAAGCCCTTATACTTATCCTCACCAGTTCTCGCTAAGAGAATCATATAGTTGGCAATGTGAGCGTAACTACTCCAAATCTTCTGCCCATTTACTAAAAAGTAATCACCCTTATCCTCAGCCCTAGTAGTTGCTGAAGCCAAATCAGAACCAGCTTGTGGTTCAGAAAAACCTTGACACCATATATCCTCAGCTCTTAATATTCTAGGCAGATACTTTCTTTTCTGCTCTTCATTTCCATGCTTTAAAATGGCAGGAGCAACTACCATCAAACCAATTGAACCTAAACTTCTACCATATGGTAATCCCGCCCTTATGAACTCCTCATAAGCGATCACTTCGTAAATTGGATCTAAGCCTTGACCCCCGTACTCCTTAGGCCACGTTATCCCCAAATATCCGGCATCAGCCAATTTCCTTTGCCAAGACCTTAAGTCATTATAATCATCAAACTCTACTGTCTCAAATAGGATTTTTCTTCCCTTTAACGACTCAGAAGCGTTATTTCTTATCCATTCCCTTAACTTTAACCTATACTCCTCTTCATTCACAAGTAAAAATTAGTAATTATAAAATAAAAAATTGCTCAGCCGAAGGGCTATCGTCACAGATCGGCTGAAACACGGCTCATCACGCTACACTTAGTCTAACATCCTTGACCAAAGCATATGGATAAACTCCTTGCATAGGGGCGTCCCACCATCTTACAGAGTACCTCTCTCTTGATAACTCTATTATATTCTTTAAAATCTTCTTTAAATTATCAGCTATCCTCACCCTGCCCACTACTCCAACAGGATTTCCGTTCTTATAAACTACAGTGGCATCTCTAGCAACTGTTGAGAAATCACCCTCAGCGTAGTTTTGGAATCTAGTGTACCATACATTGTTTATGAAAACTAAATTGCCGGAAAGTAATGACTCGAAGCTTGTATCACCCTCCTTAACCTCTAAATTCCACGCTGATGGGTATATCCATCCCGCATTCCCGGTACTGGGTGATTTAAAGACAGTTGACAACTCGTTATTTAGTAAAGGAGTTGTAAATACACCTTTCTCAATTATAGCCTTGTTATATGTGAACGTGCCTTCATCGTCGAATCCCCACGAGTTAGGTCTATCCTCCTTAGGAGTGTCTAATAAGGTAAACTTATCAGATCCCACCTTTTCTCCAAGCTTCAACATCGACATCCCAGACATTATAGCGTAACCTGAAGCCATCCTCGCAACGCTCTCCATTAAATTACCCATTACTAAAGGAGAGAGAATCACGTCATATTTACCTTCAGAAATCTCGTATTTGCCAGTAATTGATGCCAACTCATTAGCCTTCTTTATACTATCCTTAACTTGAGATGGAGAGAAATTAGTAGAAGAAAAAGCCCATTGTCCGCTATGGTCCCTATTCTTAGTCCTAAAGTAACCGCTTATGCTTTGATTGTTTTCCGTTCCATTAAATCCCTTAGATGTAACCAATGATCTTTCCACATCATCTATTGATATTATACCGTAAAGTGGATATTCAGACTCTATGAGGGATAGAAGAGGCGATAAATCGTCAAATAGTGATAAAATGCTAGTGTTATTCCTTACCATTTTGTATTCTCGCTCATTTTTACTCATAACAGGGAAGAAGTCTACTGGGGCTAGTTTAGGTTTTTCATTTAGATCGCTTATCCTACCCAAGAACCCTTGGCTGTCCTTCTTTAACGCTAGGAAATAGTAACTGTTAGTCATTCTCTGTATTGTAGCTACCTTACTCTCCACTAGCTTAATGATTATCCTCCTCATCTTTACTCTTAATAATCCTACTTCTTCTCCCTTTACTTCTTGAACGTATTTTACCATTTCCTCATTCATTTCCCATCACCTTAATCCTAACATTTCTCAATCTCATATTAGGCCCACCTAGCCAAACGGGTATACCTTGATCCGGATCGCCCTTACCACAGGTACCCGGATAAAATATTAAAGTATTATCAACTGCATCAACTGCCTTTAACAATTCAGTGGTCTTCCCTTGAAAAACTGGGAATAGAACTGGATCACCAATCTTACCGTTCTTAATCTCATAAGCTTCCAACCCAACATATCGCTGACCTAACCTCATATCATCAATATTCCACTCCATGTAACTCTTTATGTAAACGCCCTCCTTGACGTCCTCTAAAAGCTCATCAAAGGTCATGTTACCGGGTTTAAAGAAAGTATTAGACATCCTAATTAAAGGTTCCCTATCGAAGTTCGCAGCCCTCGCTGAACCATTACTCTTAACCTTGAATTTACTACTACTAAACCTGTTTTGCAAATATTCGTTAACCTTACCATCCTTAATTAGATATTTGGGTCTAGCCTCAACGCCCTCATCGTCTATTGTGTAATAACCACCACTATTCGGTATTGTAGGATCATCTATGACAGTAACTACATCACTACCTATCCTATTATCCTTCAATTCAGCTAGGTAACTCAAACCGGCTTGAGCGAATTCCCTACCCAAAACTCTATCAGCTTCGAATGGATGCCCAACAGATTCGTGAGCCATTATCCCCGTTAACATATTGCTTAAAACTACATCAGTAGTCTTCTCACCAAGGCTTTTACCCTTAGCCAAGACCTCAGTAACGGACCTAACTTTATCCACTATAACCTCATTCAAATTCATTCTATCTAGCACTTCCAACCCACCACTACCTCCAAGTTCGTAGAATGCAGTAGCTGTCCTATTGTTTTCGTTGAGGACTAAATTCATTCCTACGTAAAGCCTAGGGACTCTTCCAATTATACGTGAGCCGTTAACTATGATCTCCCTCTCCTCAATACTTTCGTCATAGAAAAATGAAACGCTCTTAAGTGAACGAAAGTCCTTTACAGCTTCATATAGGTTCTTAAAGAAGCTTATCTTCTCGTCAATTGACATAAGGTCAAAAGGTTTACCCTCTTTAACCTCATAACTACCCTCCTTAGGTTCAGTGTTATCAAAACCTCCCTCCCATCCCTCTATCTTATACTCCTTATTATTGCCGTTGATTAAATCGTTGGGATTATTTGATGAAGCGAAATATAGTACGCCTTCCTTGTAATATCTAACTGAATAACCATCATCTTTAAACCTAAACGATCCCATTAATCTACCATTAAGAAAAGACATCCCAAACGTCGACATGACATGCCTCCTAACTTCCACGTAAGGATATCTGAATTTATCGTAAAGGGACTGCAGATCAGTCATACTATGATATAAACTTAGTCGAATAAAAAGGTTGCCAACTCTAACTTCGTCTTCACATTAACACTTTTACTTTTTCCCATTAAAGGCGAAACTTTTAGTAGTAAGAATGTCATCATAGTAGTATTTTAGGTATTTTTCCTCTCTTCCAATACTCTATTCAATTCTTTCTCGAAGTTCTCCTTTAATTCGCGTAAAGTTATTGACCACTTATTGTCCTTTGTGAAGTGTTCATAAGGTATGGAATACGTTCTAACGAAATCCCTTAAAGGCGTAATTGGGTGGACGTAAATTTCGTATGAAAAGTGATATGCTGAGGATAGTTTATTAATGAACTCCATGATATCAAGCAACATATGTTTTTGACCTATAATAGCTGCATATATTTTATCGTTATGTAAATAAGATATTCGTAAAAGCGTCACGATCCTACTCAATTCCCTAACAATCTCCTCATTAGTATCGTTTACGATCAACGACATTCTAAAGTCAGTCTTACCTAAATAAGTGTAAAACGCATCAACCAAACCCTTACCAACAACGTGATTAAAATAATGATCTACCACTTCATCTGTTGAAATGTCCAAAGACTTAGCGATCTCATCCCATGACCTTAAGGGATTCGCTTGTTTCTTTCCAAGTGTGTAAATATCAATCCAGTCCGGCTTAAAATCATCAGTCAAATCCGGTAATTGGAAAGGCTCCCTAGGCTTATCCAGTATGGCATTTTCAAAGGTTAAAGTATCGAAATTGAATGTTGAGTAATCGACTGGGTAAACTTCCTTCTTGTACTCTAGATATGTCTTATAATCTTTGATTAACCCCTTTTCATTTATCATCTCTAAAATTTGAACGAAATCCCATCTACCCTTAGGAAATACTGCGGTCAAAATTATTGTATCATTAGTTAAAACGTCCTTTAGTGAGGCAGTAATCATACCGTCAAGGAGGTAATAAAAAGCTAGGGGTTGAAGTTTAGACTCTTTTGATAGTCTAATGGTAGTATGAAAGAGGGATAGTCCTAGCGTATGAAATTTTGGAGATGGAATAACTATAACTTTAAGTTTGGACAAGACATCTCTGACGGCTTTTATTCCAGCTACCTCACTCAATAACTCGTGATTGTGATCACCAAACCTCTGAACATAATGCAACAATTTCGCAAGTTTTTGTATATCAGAAAAATCAGTCATACTCTCTCCTATAACTTGTGTGAATGAATAAAAATATTATCTTCAAAATTCTAAAAAGAGTTTAACGTATCTAATCAGTAACTGGACCAATCGATTCTTCAGCATGTGTTACGTGTAGTGCTGCTAGGATTAATGGTAGGGAAGCTGCCGCTATTATTATTGCATACCTTACTACTTGACTTGAGGCTAGGGTGTACATGTTTACTTTCATTTTTAATCAGTTAGTGAAAACGTAATACCTCCCATAAACACGAGTATTTGAATGAATAAGATTTATTGGAAATTGAGAGTTTAAGCTAAAATCAACTCAATAAAAAGTTTCTACTTTCAATACCTAAGATATAAACAAATATTCCAGTATAAACCTAGTCATAAGGTGGGTATTACGGAGAGTGTTAGAAGCTTATATGAAAAATTTTAAAAAATAATTTTTGTGGTAAAATCTCTATCTTAAATTATTAATTTCGCTTTTTGGAATTTAAATTTTTCCTTTTAGCTTCATACTTCACTATCTTATAATTAAACCCTTATTACTCTTCTTGTCATTGATATATCTTTAACTAACTCTACCGCTTTTTGTTCTATTACATCGACTTCGTATATTGCAGTAGTAGAGTAAATTACCCTTTTCTCATCTTTTTTAGCTATTGCAGTAACACCAAATGTAGGTCTTGGTAGCTTCACACTTACCTTATCCCAACTAATCCCATCATCTCTAGAAATTATTAGGGGCTCTTGACTCATTATATGTCCCACAATTATCCCTCCTAATTTTTCCAATCCGTGAGCATAACCACTCATTACTTTGTTAAAACTGTTCAGATCTTCAGTTACGTAAATTCCATTTGCTGCAGCTATTAACAGATTCTCACCACTAACCAGAAGATTGTGCATGTCCGCGAAGAAATCCAAGGGCTTCAATTCACTTATGGACTTCCCTATTAGTAGATTCCCTTCTTCAACAGTTGCAACTATCTTATCTCTAAATAATGCGAAATCTGTTATGTGTGCTGGGCCATAGGGAAATTCCCAGCCTAATCTTTCTGCCTCTTTTGTTAGGTTTAGTATTTCTTTTACTTTTCCGTCTTTAATTTCATATATCTTAGGTCCCTCAATTGAAGCGTAAACTGTATTGTCAAACTCCCATAATCTCCAACACCCTTCATTTATTATTACCTCCTTGTTGAAAATTACTCCTCTTTCCGATGAGCAAATATATGGTAAGATGGCATCGTTAACCTCATAGCCTTCTGTTAATTTCTCCAATTTGTTGTCTAACTTGTATAATCCATTGTTAGTTGCAATGAGATACATAATATCTTTTATGATTTGGAAGTTTTAAAATCATTATTAATTAGAATAACAAGGATTCGGATGGAAGACAGAGAACAAGTAGTCCTATTATTATAATGTTTTTATCCTTGAACGAGATAATTGCCATAATGATAGAGTTCGTAATTGAGAAGAGTTTCAATATGCCAGAGGATGTAGTGTGGCGAATAGCCAGAGACGTAAACTCCATTCCTAACTACTGGAGGGGTGTTAGGGAATTGAAAATTAAGGAAGTGGATAAAAACGTTTATGAGGGAAAAATAAGGTTCGCGTTCCCATCTTCGGGTAAAGTTAGAATAATTGTAAATGACGACGAAAGGACGTTAACCTTTGAGTATGTAGATGGACCAATAAGGGGATATAATAAGGTGAAAATTTCCAAAGGGAAAATCTCTTCTGAATGGAGGGTTACTATGAGTGGTCTTTTAAAACTAACAGAGAGTTGGAATAGAGGTCACTTCATGGAAGGTACTGAGCACGCACTGGAAAGGATATTAAATGCGGCCCTTAATCTGTCTCCTTAAGTTTATTTTGATTCACGTCAATCTTATTTTAATGATTGCTGAGTGGGGGAAGCTTAGAGCTGTAGGAATGCATAAGCCTGGTTTAGAGGTAATGTTTGGTCTTCTGGATCCCTCGTCTTTCCTTTATGAGAGGCGATTCAATTGGAGTAAGGCAAAGAGAGAACACGACAACCTTAGAAGAACGTTAAAAGAAGAAGGAGTTAAAATACATAGGCTTAGGCAAACAATTGCGAACAGGATTAGAAGAGATAGTAAATTTAGGGAGAAGGTGATAGGAAAAGTTGGAGTTAATAGTGATGATCCCGAGTTCCTTGTGGAATTGTTGATCTTAAGACCCATTCTTGGTTACGAGAAGAGGGAGAAAGGTGTACACTTAGAGGTTAAACTTACTGACCCTCTATCTAATCTTTACTTCATGAGGGATCAGCAGATCACTACAGAGAAGGGAATAATAATGGGAAGGATGGCTACGCATCAGAGAGAGAAGGAAATCGAGGTTATGAAGTTGTTTTGGGAAGCGTTAAATATGGAATATAGGGAGATAGGTAGAGGTAAACTCGAGGGTGGGGACTTCTTTCCAATGGGTGATTTCAGCCTAATAGGTGTTGGGGTTAGAAGTAATTTAGAGGGTGTAAGTGAGCTATTTAATGTTTTGAATGGAGAGATAGGGGTAGTGTATTGGAATAGGGAAGAGTTCATCCATTTGGATACTTTCTTCAACGTTGGATCTTCTAGTTCAGTAGTTAGTGTTAGGAGTTTCATGGAAGAGAGTAGGGTTGTAATTTATTACGATGGAAAAGTTATAAGGGAAACCACGCTATACGACTACGTGATTAAGGAGAAGGGATTTAGTTTAATTGAAGTGAGTGTGGGTGAGGCCAAAAATTACGTAACTAATTTTTTGACCATAGATGACGGTAAGGTTTTATCGCCTAAAAATTCCGCAAATAGGAAGCTTGAAAAAGAGTATGATGTAATAGAGGTTGAGGTTTCGAATTTGACTGGTGGTGCTGGTGGGATTCATTGTATGACAGCTGTAATAGAGAGGAATTAGATCTTCTTCCCTTTGGTTTCGGTAATTAACACTACGCTTATGAACGTTACCAATATGTATAATAATGTGACTGGTAAGAAAGAGGATTGATTAGCTCTTAGTATCACTGGAGCCAGTGAACCTCCCAGTATACTCGCTACTTGATAGGAAAAATTTGATGCAGTAAATCTATATCTTTTATCAAATATTTCAGTAAATATTGAAGATTGTGGAGCATATAATGCTGAATCCGAAACCGACATCAGTATTTCCCCTGGGAGTAAATTTCTTCTTGATAGCACAATACCGGCTAGGATCATTAGTATTGACCCGATAATTACGATCTTCCTCCTTCCAAATAGGTCACTTAAGTAGCCAAAGAACGGGATTAGGAAGAGCTGAAAGGAAATAGAGATTAGTACTATTAACGAGAGGAAGGAAATTGAGGATGAGTTTATGAAAATATAGGAGGTAAAGATATAGAAGTTTGCACTTTCACTCACTTTAATCCCTATTGATTTTAAAATATTCTTCCAGTCGTGTCTCATTGCTTCTAATAGTGGTTGTGTTTCACTTCTAGTCACCTTTTGCGCAGTTACATCCTTGACTAACAATAATGAGAGAAGTGATAGGAAGGTTATTGAGAGAAATGAGTAAGGCCAGTAAACAGAGTAATTATAGATTACTAGGATAGTGAGTGAAGATAATATAACGCCAATTGGGACTGATAATTGCAATAAACTTGTAATAAACCCTCTAAATTTGTGCTCAGAATACGCTTCTATGACGATAGTACTAGCTCCACCCCATTCTCCGCCTAAACTAAGACCTTGCAAAAGTCTTGAAATAATTAAAGGATAGACATTAGGTATCAACACTATTAGGGATGAAACTGCTAACGTAATGCCAGTTAAGATTAAGGCAACTCTCCTATTTACCCTATCCCCAATATACCCAAATATTATGCTCCCTAGCATTCTTGCTATAAAACCCAGAACGAAAATTATTGAGCCAATTATAACGTTAAATTCTATGAAAGAGAGCTGGGAAAATAAAAAGAAGGCGTACCATTGGGAAATTGTTAAGAGTATACTTCCTACTAAAGTCCTCATTTTCTACTCCTTAAATAACACTGAGGCGTAGTTGCCCAAATCTAGTAGTCCATGTCCAGAGAAGCTCACCAGTACTGTCTTCCTTTCTCCGCTCTTCTTAGCCTCTTCAGCTATTTCAGCCAATATTGGCAATGCGTGAGAAGTCTCTGGAGCTGGTATATATCCCTCCAGTTCTGAGAATAATTTAGCCCATTTGAACGACTCCTCTTGAGAGTAATCTCTTGCTTGTACAATTCCCTTGCTCATTAATAGACTGAGAGTTGGGGCTACTCCATGATATCTTAGCCCACCTGCATAAACTGGAGGTGGTACAAAGTCTGACCCTATTGTGTACATTTTTAACATTGGCAACAATTTCGCAGTATCTGGATAATCGTATTTATAAACACCCTTAGTCATTTTTGGAACTTCTGAGGATCCAGATGCAATATACTTCCTCCTAACCTTTCCACTTCTCAGCTCATCTCCTAAGAATGGATAAGCTAATGCTGCGTAATTTGATCCCCCTCCTACTACTCCTATAATGTAATCTGGATCTTCACCAATCATCTCCATTTGCTTCTTAGCCTCCATTCCGGCAATTGTTTTAAACATTATATCTGAATTTACCACACTTCCCACAACGTATTTTCCACCGTTTTTATGAGCATATTCTACTGCATCACTTATTGCGATGCCTAAAGATCCAGGGTGATTAGGGTCCTTAGCTAATAATTGCCTGCCAAATTCTGTTAAATCTGAAGGAGAAGGATGAACTTCCGCTCCATACATCTGCATCATATATTTTCTGTAAGGCTTTGCATAATAGCTAGTCCTAACCATAAAGACGTGTGCTTTCATCCTAAATAGGGCTGAGGCTAGCGCAACTGATGATCCCCACTGACCAGCTCCAGTTTCTGTCGTAACGAATTTCACGTTATCCAATTTAGCGTAATATACATGTGCTAAGGCACTGTTGATTTTGTGAGAACCAGTGTAAGTGTAGCTCTCCATCTTCAGATAGATTTTGATATTATTTCCTAAGTACTCCTCTAACCTTTTTGCCCTAATTATTGGAGTTGGTCTTCCAACTTGTAAATATATCTCCAGAATCTCATCTGGAATTTTTACGTATCTTTCCTTAGCGAACTCTAACTCCAGCACCTTGCTCGGTAAAACTTCCTTCAATAGTTCTAAGGATTTGCCAGTGGGATCTTGTGGTGGGGGTAGTTCCTCCGGTAAGTCTGGTAGGATATTATACCATTGTGTGGGTATTTCATCTTGAGGCAAATCTATTCGTATTTTCATAGCCATTACTACGTTAGAGAAGTTTATACTTTTTTCTCCTATTTTTTTAACTATTAACGAAAAATTTAAAAGGACTCAATCAGAAAAAAGGAATGTAATGTATGTCATTGAGGTAAATAACGTATGGAAGGCTTATGGTAAGATTATTGCCAATGAGGACATTACGATGAGAGTTAAGGAGGGAGAAATAGTAGCGTTATTGGGACCCAATGGCGCTGGTAAGACGACCCTCGTTAAGCAAATTTACGGTGAGTTAACCCCAACTAAGGGTGAAATAAGGGTTCTAGGTAAGAAACCAACTGATAGACACGTTAAGAAATTCTTAGGAGTAATCCCGCAAGAATGTGAACCCTATGGTGATCTAACAGTATGGGATAATATATATTACATGGGGAGATTAAAGGGAGCTTCTAAGGATGAAATTAAGAAGAGAGGAGAGGAATTATTAGAAAGATTGGATTTGAGAAGTAAAAGGAACACTCTGGCTAGGGATCTATCTGGAGGTTTAAAGAGGAGAACTCTAATCGCAATGGCTTTGATAAATAATCCTAGACTCCTAATACTTGATGAACCCACGACTGGTTTAGATCCTGAAGCCAGGAGGGAGGTGTGGGAAATATTGCTTAACATGAGAAAGGAGGGTCAGAGTATGTTACTTACTACTCACTATTTGGATGAGGCAGAGAGACTAGCCGATAAGATATATTTTCTAAGCAGGAAGATTATAGTTGAGGGAACACCTACACAAATAAAGGAGAAATTCGCTGATTGGTACGAGGTAACTGATTACACTAACGGTAAGGTGTATAAGGTGAAGGGTGAGGAGGAGCTCAAGAAAATCATAATGTCGATTAACGGCAAATTTGAAGTTAGAATGCCTAGTTTAGAGGAAATATATCTTCAAGTGATGAAGGATGTTGAGTGAATTTCTTAACTTAATTGTGATGCAACTAAAGATGATAAAGGCGTACTTACCGGTATTTCTCTTCTTCTCAATACTTTTCCCAATAGGATTTATGCTAGTATTTGGATATATCTCAATTAGATCATTGACGCCGTTCATAGTAGCTGGGACAATAACGTTTTACGTTTCAATTGGTGTTTTAACTTCTGTTGCTCAATCTCTTGCATTTGAGAGAAATGCTGGCAGATTTTCCTTAATGATAGCAACTGGTATACCGAGGGAGTTCTATGCAATAAGTATAGCTCTTAGTAATGGTATTGCGACACTAATTATGATACCAATAATCCTAGTCCTAGGTAGTTATTTACTTCATGTACAAATAAAATCAATTCCATTTCTACTTATAGCATTGGTATCGTCTCTATTCATGGCTTCAATGTTAGGTATGACATTAGGCTTAGGAATTAGGAACATATACGCCGTAAATCAATACTCAACAATTATAAGCTTCGTACTTTCCTTCTTCGCCCCAGTTTACTTCCCAGTAACCTTTATACCATTACCATTTCGCTATTTGACTTATATTGAACCTACTACTTACGTCTCTCAAGCCTTATATTACGCTTTCCTAGGTAATCCTATTTCCTTACTATGGAGTTTAGGGATAATAATTTTCGGTTTCATTTTCGTCATTTTAAGTAGATATGTTATAAGAAGACAATAGTTTCTGAATTCCTCCTTGAATTCAGAACTTAATGCCCTTTAGTGCTTTCAAGCGCTGAAAGGTGACTTATGTAATGGTTTAAAAATATACACTAATGTTTTCAGAAAGTTTATAGCTTTCGACTAAGGATGTACCACTAAATCATAGTCTAAAGAACTTTTCCAAAATACTA